>NZ_JBTHIG010000001.1:247500-1137500 GCF_054819945.1 Enterococcus sp. JNUCC 77 | reverse complement strand
GCTATCTCCAAGTTCGTTTGGAATTTCTCCGCTACCCACACCTCATCCCCGCACTTTTCAACGTACGTGGGTTCGGTCCTCCAGTGCGTTTTACCGCACCTTCAACCTGGACATGGGTAGATCACATGGTTTCGGGTCTACGACCACATACTCATTCGCCCTATTCAGACTCGCTTTCGCTACGGCTCCGTCTCTTCGACTTAACCTCGCATGGGATCGTAACTCGCCGGTTCATTCTACAAAAGGCACGCCATCACCCATTAACGGGCTTTGACTTGTTGTAGGCACACGGTTTCAGGATCTATTTCACTCCCCTTCCGGGGTGCTTTTCACCTTTCCCTCACGGTACTGGTTCACTATCGGTCACTAGGGAGTATTTAGCCTTGGGAGATGGTCCTCCCGGATTCCGACGGAATTCCTCGTGTTCCGCCGTACTCAGGATCCTCCTAGGTGTGATTCAAATTTCATCTACGGGGCTTTTACCCTGTCTCGCAGACCTTTCCAGGTCCTTCGATTATTTCAATCAACTACCATATCGGAGTCCTACAACCCCAAGAGGCAAGCCTCTTGGTTTGGGCTTTTCCCGTTTCGCTCGCCGCTACTCAGGGAATCGATTTTTCTTTCTCTTCCTGCAGGTACTTAGATGTTTCAGTTCTCTGCGTCTACCTCCATTCAGCTATGTATTCACTGAACAGTAACATCCTGTTAAAGATGCTGGGTTTCCCCATTCGGAAATCTCCGGATCAAAGCTTACTTACAGCTCCCCGAAGCATATCGGTGTTAGTCCCGTCCTTCATCGGCTCCTAGTGCCAAGGCATCCACCGTGCGCCCTTATTCACTTAACCTTATCAACCTTACGGTTGGGTCTTTATCTTCCCTCTAGCGATAGAGTTCCAATAAATAAAAAATAAGCAATTGAACTATTAAAAAACTCATTCAACGCGGTGTTCTCGGTTTGTTTTAAAAATTTTTGGTTTGTTTTTTGTATCCAGTTTTCAATGAACGAATATGATGACCAATGTCATCAATGGAGCCTAGCGGGATCGAACCGCTGACCTCCTGCGTGCAAAGCAGGCGCTCTCCCAGCTGAGCTAAGGCCCCTAAAAGTATCTAATTTTTAAATAGACCTCTCAAAACTGAACGAATAAAGATAAACTTGTGTAGTCTCCGTAATTTTCCTTAGAAAGGAGGTGATCCAGCCGCACCTTCCGATACGGCTACCTTGTTACGACTTCACCCCAATCATCTATCCCACCTTAGGCGGCTGGCTCCATAAAGGTTACCTCACCGACTTCGGGTGTTACAAACTCTCGTGGTGTGACGGGCGGTGTGTACAAGGCCCGGGAACGTATTCACCGCGGCGTGCTGATCCGCGATTACTAGCGATTCCGGCTTCATGTAGGCGAGTTGCAGCCTACAATCCGAACTGAGAGAAGCTTTAAGAGATTAGCTTAGCCTTGCGACTTCGCGACTCGTTGTACTTCCCATTGTAGCACGTGTGTAGCCCAGGTCATAAGGGGCATGATGATTTGACGTCATCCCCACCTTCCTCCGGTTTGTCACCGGCAGTCTCGCTAGAGTGCCCAACTAAATGATGGCAACTAACAATAAGGGTTGCGCTCGTTGCGGGACTTAACCCAACATCTCACGACACGAGCTGACGACAACCATGCACCACCTGTCACTTTGCCCCCGAAGGGGAAGCTCTATCTCTAGAGTGGTCAAAGGATGTCAAGACCTGGTAAGGTTCTTCGCGTTGCTTCGAATTAAACCACATGCTCCACCGCTTGTGCGGGCCCCCGTCAATTCCTTTGAGTTTCAACCTTGCGGTCGTACTCCCCAGGCGGAGTGCTTAATGCGTTAGCTGCAGCACTGAAGGGCGGAAACCCTCCAACACTTAGCACTCATCGTTTACGGCGTGGACTACCAGGGTATCTAATCCTGTTTGCTCCCCACGCTTTCGAGCCTCAGCGTCAGTTACAGACCAGAGAGCCGCCTTCGCCACTGGTGTTCCTCCATATATCTACGCATTTCACCGCTACACATGGAATTCCACTCTCCTCTTCTGCACTCAAGTCTCCCAGTTTCCAATGACCCTCCCCGGTTGAGCCGGGGGCTTTCACATCAGACTTAAGAGACCGCCTGCGCTCGCTTTACGCCCAATAAATCCGGACAACGCTTGCCACCTACGTATTACCGCGGCTGCTGGCACGTAGTTAGCCGTGGCTTTCTGGTCAGATACCGTCAAGGGATAAACTTTCCACTCTTATCCTTGTTCTTCTCTGACAACAGAGTTTTACGATCCGAAAACCTTCTTCACTCACGCGGCGTTGCTCGGTCAGACTTTCGTCCATTGCCGAAGATTCCCTACTGCTGCCTCCCGTAGGAGTTTGGGCCGTGTCTCAGTCCCAATGTGGCCGATCACCCTCTCAGGTCGGCTATGCATCGTTGCCTTGGTGAGCCGTTACCTCACCAACTAGCTAATGCACCGCGGGTCCATCCTCCAGTGACGCAATTGCGCCTTTCAAAAGAAAACCAGGCGGTTTTCTCTGTTATGCGGTATTAGCACCTGTTTCCAAGTGTTATCCCCCGCTGGAGGGTAGGTTACCCACGTGTTACTCACCCGTTCGCCACTCCTTTTCTTTCGGTGGAGCAAGCTCCGGTGAAAGAAAAAGCGTTCGACTTGCATGTATTAGGCACGCCGCCAGCGTTCGTCCTGAGCCAGGATCAAACTCTCATTAAAAAGTTTGCACAGTCTTGCGACTGTTAGCTCAATTGTATTAATTGACTTGTTACTAGCATATTGCTTGCTTTGTATTGTTTGTTCCTATTAATAGGAACGCCCTACACATTTGGTTCGTCTTATTCGTTCAGTTTTCAAAGGTCTATTTCTGTTGCACCAGCAACTTTTATATCTTATCAGATTTCAAAATTAAAGTCAAACACTTTTTTGAAATATTTTTAAGATAAAAAAACAAATTTGCTGGATTAAATCAACAACTTTTATAAGTTACCATAAGCGAAACCATCCGTCAACACTTGATTTCAAGAAGTTTCTTCCCTCATGGGACATATAATAATATAGCAATCTTCCCTTCTTAATGCAACCAAAAAAGTAATATTTTTTTACATTTTTTATTAACCGAACGAAAACTAAAAGTTCTATTATTTTGTTCGATTAATATTCATGAATAACATCCATTGCAAACAATTTCGTAATTCATCTTTCGTTTCTACTATAAAATAAAAAGCCTCAGATTTTACTCTGAAGCTAATTTTGTGTTTCATCATCTATTTTTATTTCTTGAATTGGGATGTAAATTCTAAAAATTGTCCCTTTTCCTAATGAACTTTCTACTGTAATTCTTCCTTTATAGCTTTCCAAAAGTTTATGAGCTATCGACAAGCCTAAACCATTACCACCTTTTGTTCTTGCCCGTGCCTTATCAACACGATAAAAACGATTGAATACTTTGTCTACGTCTTCATTCGGGATACCTTCACCAAAATCTTGAATGGCAATTTCAAAATCATTAAATGTTGAAGATATAGAAAGATGTACTTCTTTACGCTCTGTTGAATACTTCACCGCATTATCTAACACAATGATTAAAATTTGCTCAAAGTGGTTTCGATAAATTTTTAGAACCTTTTCATGAACCAAATCATCGTCTAAGGTAAATGTAAATTCTGGATATAGTAATTTAAAATTATTAAATACTTGGTAAGTCACTTCTTTAGCATTAGAAACCTCATTACTATAATAGACATCTACTTGCTCAGCTCGTGACAAATCTAACATTTCTTGAACAAGACTCTTCATCCGATTGATTTCTTGTAAACTCGCAGCAATTGATTCTTCTAATATCTCAGGATCATCTTTTCCCCAACGATTTAACATGTTCAAATGACCTTCAATTACAGCAACTGGCGTTCTCAATTCATGGGAAACGTCCTCAACGAATCGTTCTTGCTGTTCTACATACATTCTGATCCGATCAATCATATCATTAAACATAGATGAAAGATCCGCTAACTCATCATTTGAATTGATTTCGGGTACATGGACTTCAGCCTGCGGATCTTGCCGGATGCGATCCATTGTATCTCGTAAAAGTTTTAAAGGTTTCAAAAAATATGAAGAAAGCATAAAGCCTAAAATACTACTAACCACCAGCGAAACAATTTCCAGCACAATCAAGGTAAGTAACAACTTACTGCGCATTTCGTAAAAATCAGTCAACTGATAAAATACTTGGACATAACCAATTTTTTCTTTGCTTTCCTTTGAGTAAACAGGTTCCACTGATAAAAAGCCATTCTCTCCATCTAAAGTCACGATTTTAGGTACCATTTCTTTTTTTTGAACCAATGGTTGATAGACATCTTGGGTTTTAAATACCAATTTCTTATTTAAATTATAAATAGAGAGCGATAATTGCGGTTGTCCTAATTCAGAAATAAAACTATCAATCCGCATAATGTTGCCTTCTAAAGTCATGTTTTGATCATATAAAGCTGTATCACTACTGGTGGATTCTGTTAAAGTCCGGTAGGTGTTTACCAAAGTCAATTCTTCGTCAGCGTTTGACAAACGAGAAGAAACTTCGGAAATCGTGTTGGCAATATTCACTCGTTCTTTATTTACGATTAAATTCACAGACGACTTATAAGTGATTACCGCAAAAATGGTAAATACTACGAATATAAAGAAAGAACTAGTAAAGGCCCACTTAATAGTGAGAGAAGGCCCTTGCAGTTCTTTGTCTTTATTGAAAATTTTTATCATGAGCGCATAACGTAACCAGTTCCACGAACAGTTTGGATATAACTGTCTTCGCCTGGTACATCAATTTTATTACGTAGATAACGGATATACACGTCCACTACGTTTGTCTCAACTTCAGTTTCGTAACCCCAGACTTTGTTTAATAATACGTCACGTGCCAATACAACATTCACATTTTCCATTAAGGTTAATAGTAATTCGTATTCACGTTTGGTTAATTCGATGATTTCACTACCTCGACGAACAACACGATTTTCTTTTTCGATTGTTAAATCGCGATAAGTGATAGTTGTTTGTTTCGCAACATTCTTATCACCTTCAATATCGATTCGACGTAATAGTGCGCGCAAACGAGCTAGTAACTCTTCAATCGCAAATGGTTTTACGATATAATCGTCAGCACCATGATCCAAACCTGAAACGCGGTCAATGACTGAATCTCTTGCAGTCATCATGATAATTGGCGTATTTTTAACTTGTCGTACGCGGCGACAGACTTCTAACCCATTTAGTTCTGGTAACATTAAGTCAAGTAAGATAGCATCCCAATCTGATTCAAGGGCAGCCTCTAGACCAGTTCGACCATTATAGTGAACTTCTGTTTCATAACCTTCATGTTTTAATTCCAATTCCACAAAACGGGCTAAATTCTTTTCGTCTTCAATAATCAGAATATTGCTCATTAAATTAATTCCTCTCCGATTTTGATTTGATTAAACCTTTGTTATTATAGGCATAAATCATTCAAAAAGCTATAGTCAATTCTAACATGAAATCTTAGATAAAAAAACTAAGGAAGATCATTTTGTTGAAATTCCCTAGTTATTTTTGGTTAATTATTCTTCGTGGTACCAGCTATAGTGGAAGATTCCTGCTTTATCTGTTCGTTCATACGTGTGGGCACCAAAGTAATCTCTTTGCGCTTGGATCAAGTTTGCAGGTAAGCGTTCAGCACGATAAGAGTCGTAGTAGGTAATTGCTGAAGAGAAAGTTGGTACTGGAATCCCTGCTTGAACCGCAATGGCCACAACTTCACGAACGGCTTTTTGATATTTTGCAGCAATATCTTTAAAATAATCATCCAACATTAAGTTAGCAATATCTGGATCTTTTTTATACGCATCAGTAATCTTTTGCAAGAAACGAGCACGGATGATACAACCGGCACGCCAGATTTTTGCAATATCACCAAATGGCAAATCCCAATCATATTCTTTTGAAGCGGTTCTTAATTGAGAAAATCCTTGTGCATAGCTCATTAATTTACTAAAGTACAAAGCCTGACGAATTTTTTCAATTAATTCAGTTTTATCGCCTTCGTATTTATATTCAGCTGGTGCTGCTAAAACCTTACTAGCATTTACTCGTTCTTCTTTATAGGCTGAAATGAAACGAGCAAACACAGATTCAGTAATTAATGGTAAAGGTACCCCTAAATCTAAAGCAGATTGTGACGTCCATTTACCAGTTCCTTTATTACCTGCTGCATCTAAAATAACATCAACAATTGGTTTGCCAGTGCCTTCATCGTCTTTACGAGTCAAAATATCAGCAGTAATCTCAATCAGATAACTATCTAATTCGCCCTTATTCCATTCACTAAAAACATCAGCCAATTCTTCAACTGAAAGGCCTAGTAATTGTTTCATCAAATCGTATGATTCAGCGATTAATTGCATGTCACCATACTCAATTCCATTATGCACCATTTTTACATAATGACCGGCACCGTTTGGTCCAATATAAGTTACACATGGTTCGCCATCTTCATCTGCTTTGGCAGCAATTTGTTCAAATATCGGCGCTACTAAGTCGTACGCTTCTTTTTGACCCCCAGGCATCATTGAAGGACCTTCTAATGCTCCTTTTTCGCCACCGGATACACCCGTACCGATAAAATTAATACCAGAGTTAGCTAATTCTTCATTTCGACGAATGGTATCTTGGAAGAAGGTATTTCCACCGTCGATCAAGATATCACCTTTGTCTAAATGAGGTAATAATTCTTTAATTGTTGCATCTGTTGCTGGACCAGCTTTAACCATTAGTAAAATACGGCGCGGTTTTTCAATTGAATATGCAAATTCTTCCATTGTATAAGTAGCTTTTAAATTTTTATCTGGATGTTCTGTCACTACTTCGTCCGTTTTTGCACCTGTTCGATTAAATAGTGCTACTGAATATCCTCGACTTTCAATATTTAAAGCCAAATTTTTTCCCATTACCGCCATTCCGACGACACCAAATTGTTGTTTTGTCATACAAAGACCTCCTAAATATAGCTCATATCAAACTTATTATAGCTTAACAAATAATAAATGAGAAATGAATTGGTTTTTTTTAAAAGAAAAACCCCAAGACTCCATGGTTAGTCTTGGGGTTTAATAAGCTCTATCAAAAAATGCTTATGCTTCTTTAGCCATTACATCTTTCCCATCGTAGTAGCCACAGTTGGCACAAACGTGATGGCTTTTTTTCATTTCACCACAGTTAGGACATTCGTTTAATCCTTTGATAGTTAATTTGTAATGTGTACGGCGTTTTGCTTTCTTCGCTTTTGAAGTTTTTCTAGCTGGTACTGCCATTTGGTGTTCCACCTCCTTAAAAAATTTGTATCATGAAGATACATCTATTCCAATCCTACTTAGTCTTCTTCATTTAATAACTCAGATAACTTTGCAAGACGAGGATCAATAACTGGTTGTTGATTTTTTTGTTGTAGATAGTCTTCTTCACTAATGACCTGCCAATCATTTCCTTTTGGTAATTCATCTGCAGCTTCTTCTTCTTTTGAAAAAACTTGCAAAGGAATAGCCAGTAAAATGTTGTCTTCAATCGAATTAGTTAAATCAATTGAATCAGAATCAAGCACTAAAACCTCTTCATCCCGATCTTCTAAATCAGACCAATTTTCTCGTGTCATAAAAATCTCGTCAACTGACAAGTCTAATGGCAATTCAACTGGTTCAAGCGATCTAGCAGAAGGAACTGTTACAACAGTTTTTAGTTGATAATGTAACAAATATTCATTTTTTGCAACAGATAAAATACCTGTCACAGCAACTGGTTGCACATCTAAAATTTCGTTATCTCGGGCCATCAAATTCTTCTTAACATCAACAGTTTCGGAAAAATTTAAAGGCTCATCTTGGTAACGACGCAATTCACCAATCGACCATTTCATCTTCATCACCTCTAAGCAACAATCGCTATTATACAGGTGTTAAATTTAGTTGTCAATGAAATTTTCTTGACACCTTGAAATATTCCGATAAATTGTTTTTTTCGTTTCAATTTATGCTAAACTAGCTAAAAAATGAGGGGGTTTGACAATGATACTATCTTTTGAAAATGTCACTTTTACAAGAGAAAAAAGAAACCTATTAAAACAAATTAACTGGCAGATGGGAACAGGACAGCATTGGGGAATATTAGGATTAAATGGTGCTGGCAAGACGTTGCTACTGCAATTAATCACAGGTTCCTTATGGCCTAGCAGCGGAAAATTAACCGTCTTGGGTGAAGTATTTGGGAAAACTTCAATCCCAGAATTACAGAAAAAAATTGGCTGGGTATCCACCGCTCTTCAATACCGCATTCGTACCAATGAACTAGCTGAAATGATCGTTCTTTCCGGAAAATTTGCCAGCATAGGCATTTATCAAAAATATCAACCAGAAGATTTAAAAAAAGCGAAATCTTTACTAGGGCTCTTTGAAGCCAGTCATTTAATTGGAAAAACCTATCATTTGTTGTCACAAGGCGAACGACAAATTGTCTTGATTGCCCGGGCTTTAATGGCAGAACCAGAACTATTAATCTTAGATGAACCTTGTAATGGTCTTGATTTATTTGCCCGTGAAGAGTTGCTAAATAAGATTGAGTTGTTAGCGACACAAGAAAATGCCCCAACCTTACTTTTTGTTACTCATCATACAGAAGAACTTTTACCAATTTTCCAACACCTTATGTTGTTAAAAGACGGCACTATTTTTGCAAATGATACTCGCGATAAACTTTTTAATAAACAAATACTGTCAAAATTTTATAATCGACCAATCCGTTTTCAAGAAATTACACCTGAACGGTTGATGGTTTTACCAGGAGACTAAATTATTTAATTTTAACCAATCAAAAATAATTAAACTTACTCAGTATCTTACAAATAATGAACAAGTAAAAAACTCGAAAGCCGCATAATTAGCGGTTTTCGAGTTTTTATTTACTATTAGATTGCTGTTGTTTCTCCACGGTATACAATACCACGACGAGGGTCAACAGTAACTAGTTCGCCATCAATAACAGTTGCAGTAGCATCTTTGGCACCTACAATAACAGGAATGTCTTGAGCAATCCCTACAACAGCTGCGTGAGAAGTTAAACCACCATCTTCTACAATCAAAGCTGAAGCTTTTTCAATCGCAGGCATATAGTCCTTATCAGTTGTTGGTACAACTAAAATCATACCATCTTTAGCTTTTTTGTTTGCTTCTTCAGCTGAGCCAGCAACAACAGCGTTGGCAACAACTGTTCTTTCACCAACACCTTGTGCTTCAATCAATTTAGAACCGATTAATTGAACTTTCATAACGTTAGTTGTTCCACGTTCACCAACTGGTACGCCAGCAGTGATCAAAATTAAATCGCCTTCTTTAGCAAAGCCTAAATCAACCGCTTTTTTAGTTGCTAATTCAAACATTTCATCAGTTGTTGAAGGTTTTTCAGCAACAGTTGGGAAAACACCCCAGTTTAACATTAAACCACGTTTTGTTCTTTCGTCAAAAGTAACTGCTAAAATATCAGCATCTGGACGATATTTTGAAATCATTTTGGCTGTATGACCAGATTCAGTAGCCGCTACAATTGTTTTAACGCCCAAGTTTTTAGCTGCACGGGCAACAGATAAACCGATTGTTTCAGTTACGTCTGTTTTATCAAAATGATTAATTTGGAATGAACCTAATTCTGATAATGCTTGTTCAGCTTCCATATCGATTCTAGCCATTGTACCAACTGCTTCAATTGGGTAGTCACCATTTGCTGACTCACCAGAAAGCATTGTTGCATCAGTACCATCAAAGACAGCATTGGCAACGTCAGAAGCTTCTGCACGTGTTGGACGTGGGTTTTCTTGCATACTTTCTAACATTTGAGTTGCAGTAATAACAGATTTACCAGCAGCATTACATTTTTTGATGATGCGTTTTTGAACCATAGGTACTAATTCTGGTGCAATTTCTACACCCATATCTCCACGGGCGATCATAATTCCGTCAGCGACTTTCAAGATTTCATCGATATTGTCGATACCTTCTTGAGATTCAATTTTCGGAATGATTTGAACGTGCATCATATTTTTTTCTTCTAAAATTTCTTTAATATCTAAAACATCTTGTGCTTTACGAACAAAACTTGCTGCAATAAAGTCGATGTCATTATCTAAACCAAAACGGATATCATCAGCATCTTTTTCAGTGATACCAGGTAATGAAATAGAAACGCCTGGTGCATTCACACCTTTACGAGAACCTAACATACCAGCATTTTTAACAACTACTACTAATTCACGGTTGGCTTGGTCTTTTTCAAGGATTTCCATATCTATTAAGCCATCATCAAATAGTACATGACCACCAATATGAACATCATCAAATAACCCTGGATAAGTAACAGAGATTTTTTCTTTTGTTCCTTTTAATTCTGGATCCATAGCGATGCGTGTTTGATCGCCTACTTCAAATTTAATGTAACCAGCGCGACCGTAGTCAGCTTCTGTTGTATCTTGAACAGTCGTACGAATTTCCGCACCTTTTGTATCTAATAAGATGGCAGCATCCATACCAGTTTCTTTCACTGCTGTACGTACCATTTCCATCCGTTCTAATTGCTCTGCATGGTCACCATGAGAGAAGTTAAAACGAAATACATTTGCCCCAGCTTCGATTAATTGTGAAATAATTTCTACTGAGTTACTTGCTGGTCCTAATGTACTAACAATTTTGGTCTTTTTCATTACGTAAAACGCTCCATTCTTGATTGTTTATAATTAAATAGTTTCACTATTTATTAACGAGATTAAAATGAGATTGTATTGTTTAAATCAAACAATGACAAATCAGGGACATGCTTATTGTTTTCAAGAGTTTCAATAATATCGGCTGAAACAACTTCATTATTTTTCATCCCAATACATAAGCCGCCTTTACCTTCTTCTAGTAATTCAACCGCATATGCACCAAATTTACTAGCTAACACCCGATCACGTGCGCTTGGGGAACCACCACGAACAATGTGTCCTAAAATAGATACACGCGTGTGGAAATCACCATATGTTGATAATTCCTCAGCAAATTCATTACCGCCCATTACACCTTCGGCTAAAACAATTAGACAATGTTTTTTCCCGCGGTCACGGCCAGCTTGAATTTTTTTAGCGATAGCTTCCATATCAAAATTATGTTCTGGGATAACAATTTCATCTGCTCCGCCAGCTACACCTGCCCACAAGGCGATATCGCCAGCATTACGACCCATTACTTCAATAACAAAAGTCCGTACGTGAGATGTTGCTGTGTCACGAATTCTATCAATTGCTTCCAAGACCGTGTTGATAGCTGTATCAAAACCAACTGTAAAATCCGTTCCCGGAATATCATTATCAATCGTTCCTGGAATACCCACAGCTGGGAAACCATGACGAGTCAGCGCCATTGCACCGTGATAAGAACCATCTCCACCGATAACAACTAATCCTTCAATACCAAATTTTTTCAATTGTTCAATACCCTTTAATTGCCCTTCTTCAGTAGCAAATTCAGGATAACGAGCAGAATAAAGGAACGTTCCACCTTTTTGAATTTTATCTCCAACATCCGCGATATCTAAACGACGAATATCACCAGCAACTAAACCGGCATAACCATAGTTAATACCGTATACTTCAAGTCCATCGTGGATCCCTTTACGAACAACAGCACGGATTGCTGCATTCATACCCGGCGCATCTCCACCACTAGTTAAAATTGCTATGCGTTTCATTTTCTCACCTCAAATTATATTTCAAACTAACAACCATCAATTTGATTCACGATTTATTCTATCAAAGAAAGTTAGAAAAGTCCTCCATCAATTGAGATGTAAGCTTTTCCAACGGTAAAAAGTTTTTGGAAATCAGATGAAATCATCTTAATACGACGTTTTCTCCCCCTAATATGTCACCTAATTCAGTTAATATCCGTTCATTACGACCTATCCAAAAATTTCTACTCAGCGCAATCTTTCGACCGTCTGACTCGAAATAAATAATCACTGGGATATTTCCCGCTGATTTTTTTAAAATATCAGCAATCAATTGCTCAGTTTCTTTGACTGGTCGGTCTTTTGTCACTTTTAAATAAAGGGTTTGATCAGATAAAGTATTCTCCACTGATTCCGCCAAGGTTATTTCCTCTACCAAAACTTGCAGACTTTGATCATAATTACTTCGCTCTACTTTTCCTTTTAATAAATAAACTTGATTGATCGACAAATTTTCACGAACACGGCGATAATACTGTGGAAATACGGTTGCAGAAATTTCACCGCTTAAATCATTGCCGGTTAAAAAGGCCATTTTTTCGCCTTTTTTTGTACGAATCTCACGAATTTCTTTTAAATAGAATAAAATCTCAGCCTGACTACCGACTGCTAATTGACTAATTGATTGAATATTGCGCTGTTTATTTAACTTAGGAAAACCCTCTGTTGGATGCCCAGACAAATAAAAACCTAAATACTGTTCTTCGATGTCTAATTTTTCAGCTAAATCATAATCAGTTAATTCTTGCTTTTTCAAACTCATAATATTTAATAGATCTAAACTGCCTCCACTGTATACAACATTTTGTAACTTGCCCTCTAATTCTGCTAATAGTTCTTTTCGATTGTTATGCAAATTATCAAAAACGCCAATATAAATGAGTGGTGCAATGTAGTCATATTTTAACCATCGCTCATCAATTCTCAGTAAAAACTGGTCTAAAGACTTAAATGAACCACCTTGATTGCGACTACTTAAAATATTTGCCACAAAATCACGTCGAATACCTTTAATTGCATCTAAACCAAAACGCATTAAATTTTTATCTATCAGAGTAAAACTAAATTGACTTTTATTAATATCTGGACCCAATAAATCAATCCCTGCACGACTTGCTTCAGCAATATACTCCCGCATTTTTTTACTATCACCACGAACAGACTGTAATAAAGCGGTATAGAAGGGACCGGGATAATGAACTTTTAAATACGCCATTTGATAACCTACAAAAGAATAAGCAAAAGCATGGGAACGATTAAAACCATAATCGGCAAAACGTTCAATATAATCATAGACTTTTTCCGCACTTTGCTGACTATAGTCTTGATCCATAGAACCTTTGACAAAGTGTTCTCTTTCTTCATCTAAGATGTCTTTTTTCTTTTTACTTACTGCTCGTCTTAAAATATCTGCTTGTCCTAGACTAAAGCCAGCCATTTTAGCAGCAACCTGCATAATTTGCTCCTGATAAACAATAATGCCATAGGTGTTTTCTAAAATTGGTTGGAGCGCCGCTTCAGGATAAGTAATAGGTTCTTTTCCTTTTTTTCTAGCAATAAAAGTATCGATATTTTGCATTGGACCCGGTCTATATAGAGCATTCACCGCGGCAATATCTTCGATTGAAGTCGGTCCCAATTTTTTTAGAACATTACGAATACCAGCAGATTCAAATTGGAAAACGCCTGCCGTGTCCCCTCGCTGAAAAAGTTCTAAAGTTGCTGGATCATCTAATGGAATTTGGTTTAACGTAAGTGTTTCATGATTAAACTGTTGGATGTTTTTTAATGTCGTGTCAATAATTGATAAATTACGCAAACCAAGGAAATCCATCTTTAATAAACCAAGACGTTCAACGTCTCCCATCGTAAATTGCGTCAATAAAATATCTTCCGCGCCATTTTGCAGAGGAACTAAATTAACCAAGTCTTGATCACTAATAACAACTCCTGCAGCATGGGTAGAAACATGGCGAGGTAATCCTTCTAAAGTTAAAGCAGTTTGGTATAATAATTGATTCCGTTCGCTTTGATTCACTAAGTTTCGCAAACGATCCGATTGCTCATAAGCTTGGCCCAAGGTAATTTTTAATTGATTGGGAATAGCTGCTGACCAGCGATTGGCTTCGCTTTGCGATAACCCAAATACCCGGTTAACATCACGCAGAACCATTTTGGCTGCCATTGTACCAAATGTAGCAATTTGCGCAACGTGAAAACGACCGTATTTTTCTTTAACATAATGTAGAATTTCATTGCGTCGATTATCAGGAATATCCAAATCTATATCTGGCATCGAATTTCGTTCAGGATTTAAAAATCGTTCAAATAATAAATCATATTTAATCGGATCAACATCTGTGATATTTAAAACATAAGCTACTAGCGATCCTGCTGCTGAACCCCGTCCAGCACCACTAACAATCTGATTGCGGTGAACATAATCCATCACATCCCAAACAATTAAAAAGTAATCATCAAAACCCATTCGATGAATAATGGATAATTCCATTGTTAAGCGTTCATGATATACCTCCGTAACAGTTTCCACACGTTCAGATAATTTCTCCCAACATAATTCCTCTAAATAGTTATCGGCTGATTCCCCATCAGGGACAGGATAATGGGGTAAAAGTTTTTGATGTAAGGGAATTTCTAGTTGGCATGCATCAGCTATTTTTTGGGCATTTCCAATCGCTTCCGGATGATCATTATAAGCAGTAGCAAAAATTTCATGAGACGTTAAAAAATTTGGACCTTCTGTTACATGTAATTCTTCATTCGAAATATGGGTACCGTTTTGTAAATGATCCATCACTTTTATTGCAAAAGCCTCTTGAGGCTCTAAATAATTGACTTCGTGAAGCGCAACTAGCGGTAACTTACTGTTTATATTTTCTTGATTACTAGAAATACCTTGATAGATTTCCTTAAAAGATAAAAGTAACTGATCAGCTTCTTCTTCAGAAATAAACGTTGGCAGGACTGCTATCAAATGGTCAGACTGGATATTGAGATCTTTTAAGGATAAAATTTTTTCCGCAATCATTCGTTCAGAAGAAATTCGCATCAATTCTTGGTAACCAAGCAAATCTTTGGCATATAATAGTATATGGCGTTCTTCAATAGAAGAAAAACTTAAATTTAAACCGATAATCGGCTGTATTTGATATTTTTGACAAGCTAAAGAGAATTCAACAGCCCCAGTAAGCACATCATCATCAGTAATCGCTATGCTTGAGTAACCTAGTTCTTTAGCTTTTTTTACATAGAAATCAACGGTTAAGGTGCTTTTTAACAAAGAATATGAAGTTCTCGTATATAGTTGTGGTAATTTCATAGAATCCTCCAAGTTTAAACTATAACAATCTCTTGAGACTTTCCTTTACTTTTCAGAAAATAATGCTAAACTGAACTAGAAAATATGAGAAAAGAGGTGTCTCAAATGAAATATTTAGTGACTTTCTTTTGGGCTTTCTTAATTGGTCAGGCAGTTTGCTATCTTGGTAGCGCCTTACAAAGCGGTGCTTACAATTTCCCATTATCTACCGGCATTTCACTTTTTGTTGGTCTAATGGCAATTATTGTTGCTAGCTTCGTTAAGCCAAAACAAAACATGACAAAAAAAGCATAATTTTTTCAACAAAAAACCAGTTACTCTATTGTAACTGGTTTTTTATTTTTTTCCTAGTTTCATACGATGGTTGTTTTTCATCGTTGAAAATACTTCTTCTATTTTATAAGATTCACTTTTTTAAATGCCCTATAAATCCAAATAAGAAAATTCAGCAAGAATATAACTACTGTAACCCAGACGATGGTCGTTCGTGTTTGACCAAATAATGCTAATAGCATCACTACCAAGTTAAGAACTGCTACCCAAAATTCTGATGTTTTAAAAATACTTTTCTGCATTTTTTAATCCCCTTAATCCAAACAACAAGTCATTTATTTCACTGCTAATTTATTGCAAAATCACAAAAAACTGCTTTTTATTTAGCAGTTTTTTTGAATAATAATTTTCTAAAATTAAAGAGGCTCAAAAGAATATTTCCGAATATACAAACACTCGTCGCAATAAATACCATTGAATAGCTGAAGGTATTTGCAACTCCAGAACCCAACATTGGGCCGATAACTTGTCCAAAATTATTAAACATTTGGTTATAGCTGTAAACACGGCTGACGCCTTCTTTTGGGGTCATTTTCCCAATCAACGTATTAATAGATGGCATTAAAGCTCCTGTAGAAAATCCCAGGAAGAAGCGCAATACGCCTAATTGAAAAGGCGTCTGCACAAATGCCATTGGCACAGTACATAAGAAGGATAAGACCAAGCCAAAAATTAAAATTTTATGATTGCCGATACGGTCGCCTAATTTTCCCAATGTCGGTGAAGAAGCGATTGCAGAAATCCCAGAAACTGAAACGATAAAACCACTGATTAACAAAGTATTGCCACCATGACTATTTAATTGCCGGATATACAATGTCAAAATTGGACTAATACTGGTAATTCCCAGCTGTAAAATCATAGTACTAATAAATAAACCGATCAAAACAGAGACATGATCTATTTTTTTCGTTAGATCTCGAATACTAATCATCTCGCCTTTTTTCACTGGAACAAAATTCTCTTGTACTAAAAAGATAGTTAAAATCATACAGATGAATAAAATCGCACCGGTAATCAAGAAAACATTTTCTAATCCAAATAATTGGGCCAATAACCCGCCGATCGATGGACCAATTAAATTTCCGGCTAAAGCACCGGTTGATAAAGTGCCAAGCGCCCAACCGCTTTTTTCTCTTGGTGTTTGTGAGACAATCATGGCAGTTGCGTTTGGTATGTAGCCCGCCAAGACTCCAGTCATAAATCTCATAATCAATAACCAATAGGCATTTGGCACAAATGCTAACGAACCCATAGTTATCGTCATCCCTGCTGCGGCACGTACCATCATCATTTTTCGACCTTTTCGATCCGCCAAATTTCCCCACAATGGAGAAAAAATAGCTGCTCCTAAGGCATTTACTGAAATTGCTAGTCCTGCAAAAATATCTACTTGAGACGCTGGGGTTCCTAATTGCTCCACATAAACTGGAATAAATGGTAAAACCAAACTAAAACTGGCGCCAGTGAAAAAACAACCAATCCACGTAACGAAGAGATTTCTTCGCCAATTAACTTTCATTTTTTTCGCTCCCTATCTAGTCCAAAATGACTCAATTATACTATACTGCTATCTTTAGAATTAGACAATAAATCTTAAAAAATTTGCAAGAAACTGAAAAAAAGCCTGATATAGTTGTGTTTTCGTTACAATATGCTAGACTTAAACAAATTGAAACGAGGAGATTACATGAAAAAATTAATCGCGATTGACTTAGATGGTACTACTTTAAATCAAGATTCAATCATTACAGAAAAAACATTTAAAACTTTGCGACGTGCTGTTGAAGACGGCCATCAAGTTGTCATTGCAACTGGTCGACCTTACCGCATGAGCCAACAATTTTATCACCAATTAAAGCTAACTTCACCCATGATTAATTTTAATGGTGCTCTAGTTCATCTTCCTGGCAAACAATGGAAAGGCGAACAAGAAACTGCAATAAATCGTAAAATTGTTTTTGACTTATTGGCTGAAAAAAAGAATCTCAAATTAGACTTTATTGCTGCAGAAAATCGAAATACCTTTTTTATTGATGATTTAAATTTCTTTGATAAGGGTCTATTCGCCTCTGAACAAGCAACTTTAGATAATCTATTAACCACTGATACTTTAACTAGCAATCCTACTTCAATGCTTCTTCGTAGCCAACCTGAAAATTTAGTCAGTGTCTCTAATGAACTAAAAAATCAATTTGGTCAAGAGATTGAAGTCAATACATGGGGCGGTCCTTCATCAATTTTAGAAGTAGTAGCTAAAGGTATTCAAAAAGCCCATGGTTTAGAACGGGTAATCGATGAATTCCAAATGGACAAGAAAGATATCATTGCTTTTGGAGACGAACACAATGATGTCGATATGCTGCAATATGCCGGCTGGGGTGTTGCAATGGCAAACGGAACTGACCAAGTGAAAAGTGTCGCTAATGATATTACTGATAAACCAAACTCTGAAGATGGTCTAGCAGATTATCTAACAAAATATTTGGATCTATAATCATTTAACAATTGTACTTAACAGTCTGAAATTTTCAGGCTGTTTTTTTATTAAATAAAAAACTAACAATATCAACAGTAGTGCTATCAATATTGCTAGCTAATATAAAAAGTAAAATATAAGGAAGGTATAGGAACCTTAAACACTTAAAGTTGGCTGTCATAAGCCTTTATTTAACAAAGATTCCCCTTTACAAAAAACAAAATTCCTCATTACCAATCATGCGATTTGATCAATTGCTGGGGCAAAAACTTCAATAAGCCATGGTGGTTAATTTGTTTGTTTATTAAAATAATGTAGCCATATGAAATCCAAATATTATATAAAGCCATTACCGACGTGGCTAATAAACACATCATAATTACTGAGAAATTAATCTATTTCATTTAAATTTTTCATCCTAGCTCAAGCTCAAAAGCCCTTAAATCCTCTTGATCTTTACTTATCTGTTCCTTTTGATAGACAGTCATTAATTTTGATTTATTCAATGCATCACCATCAACTTGTAATTGTTGTCTCCGACATTGAATTAAAGACCTACCTTTGAAATTGAAATTATTTGATCATAACTGCATCTCAATCCCTCTTTGCTACAAAATAAGGCTATTAAGCTGTACTTCCAACCTGAACACCAGGTATCTTTCCTGCTCTTGTTTCTTTAAATAAAGTTGGTAATGTGACTTTCAAATATTACGCAACATGTTGCGAGTTCCACACTTTATTTGGAATAGCTTTTTCTGATATCAATACTTTCAGATCATCCAATGAAATCAAAACGAATTGTTGCATTGACAAATCCTCCTCACTTAACGCCAAATGCTTGTTTTAATATAGAAATAATTAAATTTGACTTTGGGTCAGTTCTTTTACCTGATAAAGCTGAAAATACTTCTAACTTACTAACATTAATTAAACCAGTTTGTTTGCTTCTTTAAACTTGATAATTCGCTCTCGTAAATTTGTTGTATCCGGCATAATATCGCCTCCTCATATTTATTTTGAAAGCAAATAAGTTAGCAAATCGAAATATTCATCGACTCTTTTAACACGTGATGTTAAAATTAACGCAAAGTTAAAAAAATGCAATAAAGCCTAATGAACGTTGGGGAACGGTTTTTAGGTCTTTTAGTTGTAGCCTTTTTACTAACTAACTTGGTTACAAGAACAATTTAATACCTTGTGTTAAAAATTTTCTTACTTAATTTTAAAAAAGTGTATTTTAAAGCCTTTCACAGTTTTTGTTGGTATGAACTAGGCTTTTAAAATAAATATTATGAACCTAAAGGAGAAAGAAATGAAAAAAATTATTGGTAGTATTTTAACGCTCATTGCAGTATTTAGTTTAGCGGCTTGCGGAAGGAACATATCAACAGCAGATTTAAAAGCAAATGATTGGATTGTAGAATCTGAGAAAAGTGATTATCCATCAATGATCCTTAGCTTTTCTGATCATGTTATAACATTTTCAATTGATTCAAATAACATGGAATCTTCAGCTAAAAGTGAAATGGAATCAATTGGAGAAGAATTTGCTAAAAGTATTATCGATGAAATGAATTTTAAATATGAGTATACTTTAGATAAAAACAAGCTGACATGGAAGAGCGACGATAAAGATAACTCAGAAGATGAAACATACTTGGTTGGGAGTGAAGGGAAAAATATTATCCTAACACCTGAAAAAATAAGTGATTCTTCAGAAAGTGAGAAGATGGTATTAAAACCAATTGAAAAAAATAAACAAAATAAAAAGGAAAGTAACGATGAATCTGATTCATCATCAAAATCTGAGAAAAAAGATAATTCACTCTTAAAAAATAATAAGAAATTTAGTTATTTAGCTACTAATAATGGTGCAGAAAAAACAAAAATTATTGATCAAAAAGATTACGCCACTAATTGGTCGGATAGTTCTTGGTCTGGGGTTAACGTCTCAATTGATGAAGTAAGTATACTAAAAGTTGAAGACTTCAAAGATTACTCTGATGAAGAATACCCAGCATTTATCATGGTTCACTTTAACATTGATAATACTTCAAGAGATGTTGGCATTTTTCCGGAATATGCAACTTTAAATACAAATACAGGTGAACAAACTGAAGGCAGTTACCACATGAAATCGTTCGCTGGAGATTTGTTTAGTGGTAGTAAAGTTAATGGCTATGCTTCATTTCCACTAAGAAACCTAGAAAACGTTACTGATATTAACCAAATACGGTTAAAATTTAATAGCAGTTATGATACTGATGATTTTAATGATGATAATGCTTATCATGAATATGATGCAACTATAGATCTGCAATAAAAAAACACAATCCCACCCCTCCAAGAGTCAGATTGTGCAGAATAAATTAACCTAAGGAATAAGCTTATTTAATTATGCCTATTTTATCAAATTGAAAGAATTGATACAAATGGCAATTGAAAAAGAAACTGTCGAAAAGTTACCAAGCGAGAAATTCAGACTACTTATAACTGTTGGATATAACAAAAAAATCGTAAAAACGTGAATGAACTAGTGAATTATCTCGAAAGTTAGTCAATTACAAAAAAAAGCTAGAAACATTAACAGAATTGCTCTGTATCAATGTTTCTAGCATTATTTGTAAGATATATAAGGAAGGTACAGGATTTGAACCTGCGCGCCGGGATGAACCGGTTCGACGGATTTCGAGTCCGTTGCATTACCACTCTGCCAACCTTCCGCACAAATTATCTTACCTCTTTGAAAGTAAATGTCAAGAATTATAAAGAATCTAAGACTGATGTATCTTCTTTTTCTAAAACATTTTCGATGGCACGGTTCAACAAGTGAACAATCTCATCTTGTGTTGGCGAAATGATTCCTGAAGACATCAATGTTGCAATCCCAGTAACCGTAATCCAACTACCTACATGTAAAGCATTGATATGATTTTCATCTAACTTACTATATTTAGGGTGCTCACTAACCAATTGTCGGAAATACTTGTAAGAAAAATCATGCATCTTTTTCCCACCACCGTATTCTTGTACGTAAAGAGCGTTGTATAAATTATTTTGCTCTTTGGCAAAGTAAACATAATTTAAGCCTAAATCAATAATCGTATCTCCAGTCCGTACCTCTGGAAAAACATCGTAATATAGATGGTTACAAATCTCATCTAATAAAGTATTTTTTAAATCACCCATATTTTTAAATTCCAAATAGATTGGCTGTGTACTGATTCCCATTTTTTTAGCAATATTTCGGGCGGTGAATCCAGAAAAGCCTTCTCCTTCAACAACTTCATAAGCGGCCTTCAAAATCTGATCTTTTGTGTACACTTTTCTTCTCATCAACGTTTCCTCCTGAGGTGTTATTATTTTTCTTGTAATTTTATTTTAAACTCAAAGTATTTAGTTTGGCAACCCCTATCTTAAATGTTATTCAAAAAATGTAAAATTTCTTATTAAATAGATTCTAACTTGAGTGTTTTCTGTAAAATAGCTATTGAAATCGTTTTTATAATCTTTATAAATAATCTTATATAATTTCAACCAGAGATGTAGGCGTTATGCTTTCTTCTATTTGGTCGTTTTCTGAGTGATTGAGAATGAATGTATTTTTTTACTATTTCATGTTACTTTATTCCACTATCTTTCAAATTTTTATCTCACTAGAAAAACTTTTCTTGCCTAAACTCAAATTTTTCCCTACTATTGGAATAAGGCGGTGAAATAATGGAGCAAAGTAGCTACACACAACTAATTTTAAGTACTTGCTTAAGGGCTGGAAAAATAATGATGGAGTCTGGTTCAGAAGTGTATCGCGTGGAAGATACAATGAAACGAATTGCAAGAAACGCTGGACTTCAGGATATTCAAACATATGTGACTGCAACAGGTTTGTTTGTAGGATCACCGTCTGAAGAAAAAAGTCAATTAATTGAGATTACTCGCCAATCAATTAATCTAGAAAAAGTTGCAGCGGTCAATCGTGGTTCACGCTTGTTTGCATCTGGAGAAATTTCTTTACGAGATTTATATTATGCATTAGATTTTGTAGATGATAATACAGCGGATTTTCCTTATTGGTGGAATGTGATTGCAGCAGGGATTGTCAGTTGTACTTTAATGATTATTTTACAGGGAGACTGGCGAGATTTTATTCCAACTTTTATCATTGGTGCACTGGGTTTTACTGTTCATAATTTCTTCGGAAAAAAATTACATATGTATTTTTTCAATGATTTTTTTGCCGCACTAATTATCGGTGCGCTAGCAAATATTTTTGTTTTACTAGGTTGGGCACTGAATGTGAACAGTATTATTATTGGCTCTATCATGCCTCTGGTTCCTGGATTAGCAATTACCAATTCTTTTAGAGATATTATGGCTGGTCATTTAATTAGCGGAATTGCTCGCGCTACGGAAGCGCTCTTTGTTGCAGGAGCCATTGGCGGCGGAATTATTGTTGCTTTTCATTTTTTTTAAGGAGGAAACTTTTTGACTATACTTATCAATTTTTTCTTTAGTATGATTAGCACGATAACTTTTGGTGTATTAACTAATATTCCTCGCCGTGCATTTTTAACGACTGGTCTTACAGGGGCATGTGGTTGGATGACTTTCTGGGGATTAGAAACGTATTTTAATCAAAATGCTGGAATTGCTAATTTTTGCGCTGCGACAGTAATTGGTCTAATCAGTATTTTCTTTTCACGCCGTATGTCTATGCCAGTAATTATTTTTAACGTACCTAGTTTGGTTCCTTTAGTACCTGGTGGCCCAGCTTATATGGCGGTTCGACAAATGATGAATCAGAATTTTACCGCGGCGATGGAAAATATTGTAGTGGTCTTAGTTACGGCAGGAGCTATTGCTCTAGGATTTATGTTCACTAATTTAGTTGAAGGAATTTTAAAACGAACACGACAAAATCTACTAAAAAAAACAAGACGTTAGCGAGACATTGAGTCCAGCTAACGTCTTCTTATTTTACAATCAATACTGAACATTCTGCCATGCGAGCCATCTCATTTGCTTCAGAACGAATAAAACTTTTTTTCTTAGAGGCACCACAAACTAGTAGATCCGGTTGAAAAATGGGAATGATTTCTTCTACAATCACATGAGCTGGATCGCCTTCATCCACGTAAGCCTTTTCGACAGTAATACCTGCTTTTTCAGCCTTTTTCATATAATCTTCGGATATATTTACCACTTTTTCTTTTTTTTGCCGTAAATTCTCTGGCTGCAAATATTCATAAACATTCAATCGATTAATTTCAAATATCGTTGCCACCGCTATTTTTGAACCTAATCGGCTGGCCAGATCAACTGCATAATCAAATGCTTTTAGTGAATCTTCTGAATCATCTACTGCGACCAATATTTTCTCAAACATTTTATGCCTTCTTTCTTTAGCTTAAAGTACTATAAATCAAAAATAAATTCAAAATTGTTAATACTATCGTAATAAACCAAGCAAGATATTTTTCCCAATTTGGATTTGCAAACTCTCCCATTACTTTTTTGTCACTAGTAAAAATGGTTAGCGGAATAATTGAAACAGGTAAAGCGATACTTAAAAACACTTGTGTATATAACAGCAAATTCTCAACCGCCTCTTCATTTCCACCATACAGAATGACGCAAATGATTACTGGAATGATTGCTAAAAGTCTTGTGACAACACGCCGCATCCATAAAGGAATTTTCAAACGAATAAAACCTTCCATGACAATTTGACCAGACAATGTACCAGTAATGGTTGAATTCTGTCCTGAGGCCAATAATGCGACAGCAAATAAAGTACTTAGCAACGGACTGGCAATGCTTCCCACGACTGCTGGATTTTGTAGAGCATCATATAGATCAACAAATTTCCCTAAATCTGAATTCGTGCCATAAAATAAAGCACCACCTAAAATTAATAGTAGACAGTTAACGATAAATGCGACCGTCAATTGAATATTAGAATCCCAGGTAGTAAATCTGACTGCTTCTTTCATTTCTCTTGGATTATCTCGATCAAAATCTCGTGATTGAGAGATTGACGAATGCAAATACAAGTTGTGAGGCATTACCGTTGCACCGACAATACCGAGCGCTAATAAAAGCATCGAGCGATCCGTCGCAATTTTAGTTGTAGGAATAAAACCGCGAATCACTTCTCCCCAATGAGGATCAGCCACGGCAACTTCATAACCAAAAACACAAAAAATGACAAAAATCAAAGTTGCTACAATTGCTTCAATCTTACGAAATCCCAATTTAGTTAAAAGTAGCAATAGTAAAACATCTAAAGTAGTGATCAATACCCCAACAATCAATGGTAAACCAAATAATAATTGTAAGGCGATTGCCCCACCAATGACTTCAGCAATATCTGTTGCCATAATGGCCATCTCATTTACAACCCACAACGAAAAACCTAAAGCTTTCCCAGTTTTCGTACGGGTCATTTGCGCCAAATCTTTTCCAGTTACAATGCCTAATTTAGCCGCCATACTCTGTAAGAGCATCGCAACCAAGCTAGAAATTAAAACAATTGACAACAGACTATATTTATAAGATGCTCCACCTGCTATCGATGTAATCCAATTACCTGGATCCATATAACCCACTGCAACTAAAGCACCAGGTCCACTGTAAAGCAGCAGTTTCCGCCAAAAGCTAGCATCTTTCGGAACAACAACTGTTCCATTTATTTCTTCTAAACTGACGCCGTCAGACTCATGTATCAGATTTTTCTTTTTAGTCAAAGGTATTTCCCCTTATTGTTTTTCTTTAAGCATAGCTTAAGTTAAAAAAACTGTAAAATATTTAAAAAAGTTCATGATTTGCGTAATTTAGGTCTTAAGTCCTATACAAATTACACAATAATCCTTTATACTGCAAATGTAGCACAAAGGAGATGAAGAAATGAGCATTGCACAATCTAGAAAATTATTAAATATTATCTCATTGATGGGAATTGCCGTGACCATTAGTTTGGCAATTTACTTTTATCAATTAGGTGTCTTTAAAGATATGAATGCTTTACAACAATTAGTTGGTCAATCAGCAATTGTTGGTCCTCTCGTGTTTGTCTTGATTCAAATTATTCAAGTCGTCATCCCGATTATTCCAGGGGGTATAAGTTTAGCTGCTGGAGTCATTATCTTCGGTCCCTATTGGGGATTTGTTTATAATTATGTCGGTATTTGTATAGGCTCATTAATCCTTTTTGCCTTAGGTCGGCATTATGGAAAACCTTTGATCGAACATTTAGTCAGTGAAAAGATATTTGATAAATATAGTCACATGTTGGATAATGAATCTCGTTTTGAAAAGATATTTGCCATCGCGATTTTTTTACCAGTTGCACCAGATGATGCTTTATGTTTGATGGCTAGTTTAACAAATATGTCTTTCAAAAAATATACAGCGATTATTCTATTAGCTAAACCTGCTTCAATTTTCTTGTATAGTTTAGCTCTATTACAAGGCGGTCAATTACTGTCACAATTACTAACCCACTAATCAATAGTGGGTTTTATTTTTAGGTAAAGGTTGTTGGTTAAATGTTTTCTACTAAATTAAATAATTTTAAAATATTTCTATTATTCGCTAGTTTTCTACCTTTCGTCAATCTAGTGCTTTTTTTTATTTTAAAAAATACTAAGCTACCTTTATTAGGTAGTTTGCTTTTATTTGTTTTACTTATGAGTATCTATGGACTAATACTCTTAATGATAGAGACAAAAAAGCCGACCTGCAACTTGAATTTTTTCAAAGGCTGGCTGGCTTCTTCCGGACTAATATTTATTTGGTCTCCTTTATTATTTGCCCAGTTTTATCAACTTTTATTGGCGCGATTCTCTTTGCCTGCAAATATACTGTCTACTGTATTTGCTAAAAGATGGCAAATCATTCCGATTGTCATTATTATCTACTTAATTATCTTATATCTTACTACTCGATTTATTTTTTTTCCGTCAAATTTAACTCATGGTGATACTATAATCAGAGGTTTGATCAATAGTTGGAAATTTTCTCAAAAGCCTTGGCCGAAGGAAATTCTTTTTGGTGGATTAATGCTATTGCTGACAGCTATCATTTGGTTAGTGCGGATAAAACTTGGAGAACAATTGTTAACACTTTTCAGTCACCAGTACTCACTAATATTTGCTTTACTAATTTATGCATTAATCGGCAACGTTCTTTTTGCTCTCTTGATTGTTAAATTATTAAATCAGCAAAAACTAATTGTAAATGACGTTTTTGATTGTCATTGGTTATTGTTGAGTGTGCTAGGCTTAATCGCTATCACTATTTTAAATTATCATAGCGATTTAACTGCTTTTCAGCCTAACAATCAGCCTTATAGTATTTCTCATCGCGGTATAAGTCAAAAGAATGCCATTCAAAATACAATTACCGGATTAACTGATACAAATCTCCAGTGGCAACCTGATCTCGTCGAAATTGATCTTCAAGAAACTTCAGATCACCAATTAGTAGTCGTCCATGACCCAAATTTAAAAAAATTAACAGGAAGAGATCTCAACGTAGATCAACTAACTTGGCCAGAAATTCAACAATTAACATTAAAAGAAAACAATTATACTGATAAAATTAGTCTATTTTCTGATTATTTAGTTCAGGCCAATCAATTAGAACAAAAACTGCTGATTGAATTAAAACCTTCAACAAAAACACAAGAAACAATTGTTTCAGCGCTACTTCCATTTAAAGAGCAATTGTCTAATCATTTTTTACAAAGTATGAGCCTTAAAGTTTCTGAAGAAACAAAAAAATACTTTTTTGATAATCAAGTTGGCTATATTTTACCTTTTGATTTTCTCGGCGTACCAAAAAACAATTTGGATTTTATCAATATCGAACAGCGAACGGCTAATCCTTATATAATTCAAGCTTTAAAAAATCAAAACAAAGATATTTTAATTTGGACATTGCATACAAAAAAAGAAGCTTCTCAATTAAAAAGTTTAGCCATTAACGGCTTACTGACTGACGATCTATCCAAACTAAAAAGCCAAGCCACCCTTCAAAATTTCGCTGCGTTTTTCTTGCGTCTCTATTAAAAAAAGTACTTTTCCAAGGGAAAAGTACTTTTTTTAATATGCTAATGATTTATCTGAAATAGATTTTTTTATGTCTTGATATTTAACAACCATGCGATTCTGTAACTCTTGCACCATTAATTCATCGCATGGATCACATTCAGTTACGTTAATGACTGCTATATTCGTGTATAACTGTTCAACAACACCAATCACTTCCCGCTGAGAACCAACTGGTAAACATTTATACTGAGCACCGATTTTTATTTCTTCCATCTGAATCCCCTCCGTTCATTTCGTTTTTTATAATAACATATTATAAATAAATTGAAAACGCTTTTCACAAATAAATTTACTAATTAAAAAGGATATTTTGCCAAAAATTAGACTACTTTAAAAACAAATGGTTTAATAATAAATGTTATCTTTAATCAAGCATGCTTTTTATTACCTAAATTTAATTTAAGCATCAAAAAGCCTACCAATCGAAAAAATGATTGGCAGGCTCTCAGTATTATTCTATAGACGTTCGTTTAATTCTTTAGCTAAATCTTCAAAGCCAGGTTTGCCTAGTAAAGCAAACATATTTCTTTTATAGTCTTCCACACCGGGTTGATTAAATGGATTGACACCGTTTAAGTAGCCAGAAACACCAACTGCAATTTCAAAGAAATACATGGTGTATCCTAAAGTATACGCGTCCATTGTTGGAATGTGTAATACAAAGTTTGGAACGCCACCATCGGTATGAGCAAGTAAAGTTCCTTCAAAAGCTTTTGTATTTACAAAATCGACATCTTTTCCTTCTAAGTAACCTAAACCATCAAGGTCAGATTCTTGAGCTGGAATTTCGATAACTTTTCTAGGTTGATCAACTTTAACAATCGTTTCAAATATATTGCGACGACCATCTTGAATGTATTGACCAAATGAATGTAAATCTGTTGAGAAGTTCGCACTTGATGGATAAATGCCCTTCAAATCTTTTCCTTCAGATTCACCGTAAAGTTGTTTCCACCATTCATTTAAATACTGCATTCCTGGTTCATAGTTAACTAAAATTTCAGTTACTTTTCCTTTACGGTATAAGATATTTCTCAATGCAGCATATTGATAAGCTTCATTTTCGTCCAGGTTATCACTTGAATAAGCTGTTCGTGCATCTGCCGCACCTTGCATCAAGGCGTCAATATCCGCACCACTGGCAGCGATTGGTAATAAACCAACTGCAGTCAATACAGAAAAACGTCCACCAACATCATCAGGAATTACAAAAGTTTCCCAACCAGCTGCATCGGCTTCAATTTTCACTGCACCACGCGCTTTGTCAGTTGTTGCATAGATTCGTTTATTTGCTTCTGCTTCGCCATATTTTTTAATTAATAATTCTTTAAATACGCGGAAAGCAATCGCTGGTTCAGTAGTTGTACCAGATTTCGAGATTACGTTAACTGAAAAATCTCGGTCCCCAATTACTTCGATTAAATCAGCAATGTATGTTGAGCTAATTGAATTTCCAGCAAAGAATACTTGTGGTGCTTTACGGTCTTCTTTTGTTTGTGCATTGAAAAATGATTGATGTAAAAATTCAATCGCTGCACGAGCACCTAAATAAGAACCACCAATTCCGATAACCACTAAAACTTCAGAATCAGATTGGATTTTTTCAGCGGCTTTTTTAATACGAGCAAACTCATCTTTATCATAATTTACTGGTAAATCAATCCAGCCTAAAAAGTCATTGCCAGCTCCAGTACCTTCGTGTAGTTCTTTGTGAGCTAATGCCACTTGACTCTTGATAAATTCAACTTCATGGTCGTTAATAAAAGGTGTTACTTTCGAATGATCGAAATGAATGTGTGCCATTTTGTTTCCTCCTTGATGATTACTATTATACAGCTATTACTTTACGTTTATTTTCATAATTTTTCAAGCCAGAACTTTTTTATACCAAACCTTGTGCATACATCGCTTCAGCAACTTTAGCAAAACCAGCTATATTAGCACCTGCAGCATAATCTCCAGCAGTTGCGTAACGTTTAGCTGTTTCAGAAATTGTTTCATAAATATCTTTCATAATTAAATTAAGATTTTCGTCTACCGCATGACGAGTCCAAGAAAGTCGTTGTGAATTTTGACTCATTTCCAAAGCTGAAACAGCTACACCACCGGCATTTGCTGCTTTGGCTGGCAAGTAACAAATATTTCCAGCCTGATAAACTTCAAGAGCTTGATTAGTTGAAGGCATATTTGCACCTTCAGCAACAATTCTTATACCATCTTTTACTAAAATTTCCGCTTGAACCGCATTAATTTCATTTTGTGTTGCACATGGTAATGCAATATCCGCTTGAACAGAGAAATCCCAGACACTACCTGTTTGATAACTAGCATTTGGTCTTTGCTCGATATATTCGGTTAATCTGCCTCGCCGAACTTCTTTTATTTCTTTTAAAAGTTTTAAATCAATGCCTTCTGAGTCATAAATAAAACCACTAGAATCTGAAGCAGTTAGCACTTTTCCACCTAATTCTTGAATTTTTTCAATAGTGTAAATCGCGACATTTCCACTACCTGATAATTTAACTGTCTTATCTTTTAAAGAATCTCCTTTATCTTTCAATAGGTGATGAACCAAGTAGACTAAACCATAGCCCGTTGCTTCTGTTCGGATCAAACTTCCGTTAAAACCGACTGGTTTACCGGTTAAAATACCCATATCTGATTGTCGCAAACGTTTATACTGACCATATAAAAAACCAATTTCTCTAGCACCCACACCAATATCACCAGCAGGTACATCTAAATCAGGACCAATATGCTTTTGCAATTCAGTCATGAAACTTTGACAAAAACGCATAATTTCACTATCTGATCGACCTTTAGGATCAAAGTCGGAACCGCCTTTACCACCACCAATTGGTTGGTTAGTTAAACTATTTTTAAAAATTTGTTCAAAACCTAAAAATTTTAAAATACTCAGGTTTACACTAGGGTGAAATCTTAACCCGCCTTTATATGGACCGATGGCTGAATTAAATTGTACTCGATAGCCACGATTCACATGCCAATCACCATTATCTGCTTGCCAAGGGACTCTAAATTGAATTACACGCTCAGGTTCTAAAATAAGTGACAAAATATTTTTCTCAATAAATGTAGGATTGTCTTCTAAAAAAGGTATAATAGTAGGCAGAAACTCTTCAACTGCCTGAATGAACTCAATTTCATGAGAATCTTTGGCTTTTAAATCATTTATTAACTTATCAATGTATTCTTGGGTATTCACGTGCATCATCCTTTCAAAATAATAATAAGTTTAGCTTAATATAGTGGGCTTGTATAGCAATTTTTTAAAGATTAAAAAAATTCACAATACGGAGGAAAAATATGAAGAAAAAATTTGATGTGATTGTCATCGGTGCTGGGACAAGTGGTATGATGGCCGCCATCGCTGCAGCAGAAAATGGCGCTCAAGTCGCTTTGTTTGAAAAAAATAAAAAACCAGGTCGAAAACTACTCATGACTGGCGGCGGTCGTTGTAATGTTACCAACAATCGTCCTGTCGATGACTTAATTACCCACATTCCTGGAAATGGGAAGTTTTTATATAGTACTTTTAGCCAATGGGACAATCAAGACATTATGACTTTTTTTATTGAACATGGTGTTGCTTTAAAAGAAGAAGACCACGGCCGAATGTTTCCAGTCAGTAACTCAGCTAAAACCATTGTTCAAACGCTGCTAGCCGAATTAGAAAATCTAAATGTGACCATCTTCTTTAACACAGCTATCGAAAAGATTATTTCTGACGGGGAAAAAATTCAAGGTGTTAGAACTGAAAAGGGTGATTTTGGCGGAAAATGTGTTGTTGTCACCACAGGCGGCATGACTTATCCAAACACAGGAGCTACCGGTGATGGATATAAAATGGCAAAAACTCTGGGTCACCACGTCACTCCACTTTATCCGACTGAGTCTGCTATCTTTTTAAATGATTCTTTTATTACTGATAAAACATTGCAAGGACTATCTTTAAGAGACGTTCGTTTAACCGTTCTAAATCAATATAATAAAGAAGTTACCGCCCATAAAATGGATTTATTATTTACTCATTTTGGTGTTTCCGGTCCGGCTGCCCTACGCTGTTCAGGATTTGTAAATCAATTATTACGAGAACAATCTACAGTAACTTTGTCATTAGATTGTTTACCAGAACTATCTGAGGAAGCAGTGAAAGAAAAAATAGCTGAATTGGGTGAAACCTCTAATAAACAGCTAAATAATGCTCTAAGTATTTTACTTCCTGAGCGTTTACTAAATTTTTTCCTTCAAAAAGCAATGCTAACTAACAAAACTTATCGCGAAGTAAACGAACATGAATTGATTGAGCTCATCAACTTAATCAAAAACTTTCAAATGACCGCCACAAAAACATTAGGTCTAGAAAAATCTTTCGTAACTGGCGGTGGTATCGAACTAAAAGAGATTTCACCTAAAACTCTTGAAAGCAAAAAAATCACCGGCTTGTTTTTTGCCGGTGAAGTGCTCGATGTTAATGGTTATACAGGTGGTTTTAACATTACTGCTGCTTTTTGCACGGGACATGTTGCTGGTACCCATGCCGCTTATCAGAGTTTTGCTTAATTTTGAATTAAATCTACTGTTTGCCCCTTTGTTATTTCCAGAATAGCATTTGGGGCAATTTCTATCTGTAAGCCACGTTTGCCTGCCGAGACAGTTATTGTGTCATAACTTGCAGCTTCTACTGCCATAAAAGTCGGAAATAGTTTTTTCATCCCGATTGGTGAACAGCCTCCTCGAATGTAACCAGTCAAACTTTCTAAATCTTTTACATGAAGCATTTCAACTTTTTTATTACCTGATGCTTTGGCTAACTTTTTTAAGTCTAGCTCGTGATCACTAGGTATCACTGCAACGATTGGTCCGCTGGCATTTCCAACCGCCACTAGTGTTTTAAAAATACGCGCCGCCTCTATCCCAACTTGTTCAGGTACATGGCGGGCACTTAAATCATTCTCAGACCACTCATATTGATGTTCTACATAAGAAATTTTTTTCTGTTCAATCAAACGAATCGCATTTGTTTTTACTTGTTTTTTCTTAGCGATTTTTTCCACCTCTAACTAAATTCATCTAAAAATAGTTTTAACTTTTCAACTTCTAATTGACCTGGTGCAGAAGCTAAGCCAGGTAAATGTCCATAAGTCATGCAAGAGCCATCTAAATAGCCAGCCACTCGCGATAGCTTTCCAAGATTTCCTTGTGATACACTCACAATCGGTAAGTTTACAAAGGTTTGTGCCTTTAACGTCGTTCTCATTAATCGAATCACATCGGATTGATTTTGCGGAACTACTACAAGTTTGGCAATGTCTGCCCCCCAATGTTCCATCATATTTAAACGGAATAATAAAACCGCATCTTCCGGTGTTTCAGAATAATTATGATCACTTAGAATTACTTTTACATCTAATGCTTGCATCCAGCGAATAAAGGTTGTTCCCAACGTATCAACGTGGGTTAACTCAATGTCCGCTACATCAATGGAACGAGAAGTCACTGCAAATTCATTAATTCTACGATACTCACTTAGTGGCAGATCAGCCTGTCCACCCTCTTCAACAGTTCGCAAATTAAAAATCAACGGAATATTGCGCAGCTCTTCTCTTAAGGCCAATAATGTTAACAATAATTCTTCATCATCTTGCAGATTTTTATAATAATCTGCCCGCCACTCAACTATATCTCCATTGACTTTTGCTTGACTAGCCTGTGACATAATTTCATCAAATGTTTCACCAATAATTGGTACACAAATTTTTGGTTTTCCTGCATCCAATCGCATATCTCTTATTTGAACAGCCATCATCTTACTCATTCCCCACGATCATTTTTTATTTTTTAATTTCGTAAAATAGTACTTTTAAATAATTGCTTTCTTCAAACGCCGCTACTGGAAAATCTTGAGGCAAACGAAACGTTTCTTTTAGTTGGTAGGTTACACCCTGTTCGTCCAAACTCTTTTCAATACTTTGTCGAAATTTCTTTAATGTTAAATTTGACGCATTAGTGGAAGCAATAATTTGCCCTTTTGGATTTAATATTTCTAAGCTTTCAGCAATCAAGCGGCCATAATCTTTTGTCACTGAAAATGTCTTCTTTTTATTTCTAGCAAAACTTGGTGGGTCTAAGATGATTAAATCATAACTAAAACCTTTTCTTTTAGCATACTTAAAATATTCAAAAGTATCCATCACTACTATTTTTTGCTTTTCCAAAGAAATTTGATTCACTTCAAACTGTTCTCTGGTTTTATCTAAACTGCGTTTAGCTAAATCAACACTGGTTGTTCCTGCTGCCCCGCCAACAGCTGCTGCAACAGAAAAAGCACCGGTGTAGCTAAACATATTTAAGACTTTTTTTTCTTTTGCAAGTCCTGAAGCCAAACGTTTGCGAACTTCTTTTTGATCAAGAAAAATTCCTGTCATATATCCCTCATCTAAGTAAGTAGCATAATTAATACCATTTTCTTTAACTAGCCAAGGTTCTGCAGGTTTCTCTCCGATGTACCAATTACTTTCCGGTAAATCCGATTGAAAACGAATTTTTTCGACAATGCCAAGATTATCTGATAAGACTTCCGAAATTGTTAGCAATAATTCTTCTTTCAAGGCATAAATCGTTTCGTTATACCACGATATCACTAAATAACCGGCATAATAATCGATAGTGATACCACCAAAGCCATCACCTTCACCATTAAATAAACGAAAGGCTGTCGTTTCATTGTTTTGAAAAAATTTCTTTCGCTTAGTAACTGCTGTCTGAAATAACTCATGTAAGAACGTTTTATTAATTTTCAAAGCTTCGTAACTAATTAACCAGCCGATTCCTTTGTTTTGTTTTCCTAAATAGCCTGTACCTAAAATCTCTCCTCTTTCGTCTAAAAAAGTCAGATATTCTTTAGGTATATCGCTTATTTTTGTTTGCAAATCTTCAGGTTGAATCAGTGGATTTTTCTTTCTAATTTTTTGACTCGCCTTTTTTGTTAATTGTATTTTCAAATTTGTTTCCCTCGTTTCTTTTCAAGTATAACAAAATATTTAAGTGAATACGCTTATAAAGTTTTTTTTAAGTCGGCTTTAGATCAACTTAAATTAGATTGACGACATTATAAAATCCATGTAAACTCTAGGGAAGTGCTTTAAATGAAAAATTTAAACAAACCTTTTATTAGGAAGGAAGTTAACTTTGAGAAAATTTAAAATTTCATCAATCTTAAATAAGCGATTAGGTTTCTTTGGTCTATTAACCTTATTACTATGGGCCAAAAGTATATTTGCTTATCTATTTGAATTCAATTTGGGGATTGAAAGCTTAATGCAATATTTCATCCTCTTTATCAATCCATTTGCAACAACAATGTTTCTATTGTCGATTGCATTATATGTTAGACGGCCTAAAGCAGCCTATCGAACGATGATCGTTATCTATGCTTTAGCAACTCTGCTTTTGTTTTCAAATGTTGTCTACTATCGCGAATTTACTGATTTTATCACTATTAACACAATGCTTGGTGCTGGTAAAGTAGCTAGCGGACTTGGCGAAAGCGCCATAAGACTTTTCCGTCCTTATGATTTCATCTTCATGATTGATATTTTAATCCTTCCAATTCTTTTATGGAAGAAAATAATTAAAGAAGAAGAAAGACCAGTGAGAGCTCGAATGGCATTAGCCGTAACTGCCTTATCAGTTATGATCTTTTCTGGAAACTTATTTTTAGCTGAAGCTGACCGAACTGGTTTACTAACTAGAACCTTCTCACGGGATTATTTAGTTAAGTATTTAGGAATTAATGCTTTTACAGTTTATGATGGCGTTCAAACTTACCGTACTAATCAGGTAAAAGCAGAAGCCAGTGCCAACGATTTAACAGACGTTGAAGCTTACGTAAACGAACATTATGCAGCACCAAATGCTGACTATTATGGACTTGCTGATGGACGGAATGTCATTACTATCCATTTAGAAAGCTTCCAACAATTCTTGATTGATTATAAATTAAAAGATGAAAATGGTGTGGAACACGAAGTAACGCCGTTTATCAACAGTATCTACCATGAAAATAGTACTTTCAGTTTTGATAATTTCTTCCACCAAGTAAAGGCTGGGAAAACATCTGATGCCGAAACTTTGATGGAAACTTCATTATTTGGTTTAAATCAAGGATCATTATTTACTCAACTTGGTAGTGAAAATACTTTCCAAGCTGCGCCAAGCATTTTAAATCAAACAAAAGGTTACACTTCAGCGGCTTTCCACGGAAACTCAGGGAACTTCTGGAATCGAACAGAAACTTATAAAAATTTAGGCTATGATTACTTCTTTGACTCATCTTATTATGATGTCAACGATGATAACTCATTCCAGTATGGTTTACATGATAAACCTTTCTTTAATCAATCTGTTCAATATTTAGAACATTTACAACAACCATTCTATTCTAAGTTTATTGCTGTTACAAACCACTATCCATATAGCCAGTTAACTGGTGATGAGGCTGGTTTCCCAATGGCGAACACAAGTGATGAAACAATTAATGGCTACTTTGCAACAGCGAATTATTTAGATAAAGCAGTTGAAGAGTTCTTCACTTACTTAAAAGAAACTGGTTTATACGATAACTCAATTATTGTAATGTACGGTGATCACTATGGTATTTCTGAATCCCGTAATCCTGATTTAGCTGAGTTAGTCGGAAAAACTTCTGACACTTGGACGAATTATGACAATGCACAAATGCAAAGAGTCCCATACATGATTCATGTTCCTGGCCAAACAAATGGTGGAATTAATCATACTTATGGTGGTGAAGTTGATGCTTTACCAACCTTACTTCACTTATTGGGCGTTGACACAAGCAAATATATTCAAATGGGTCAAGATTTATTATCTCCTGAAAATGATCAACTAGTTGCTTTCCGTAACGGTGATTATATGACACCAGAATATACAAGTTATAGTGGCAGTGTTTATTCCAATTCAAATGGCCAAATGATTTTAGAGCCAGATGATGAGCTGCAACAACAGTTAGATACATGGGAACTTGCTGTCGACAAACAACTATCTACCTCCGATGATATTAATAATGGTGACCTTTTACGATTCTACACAGAAAGTGGATTGGAACCAATTGATTCATCCCAATATAATTATAAAGATAGCGTCAGCAAAATGGAGCAAATCGAATCAGACTTAGGTGCTGAATCGACTAGCATCTTCTCAAAAAATGGCGGTAAGACGACACAAAGTTTGTACAGCACGAAAACTTTCCAACAATATCAACAAGAAAATGGCTCCAGCGAAACATCTGATAACGCTGAAGAATAGATCTGTAAACTACTCAATTTTGATTGGGTAGTTTTTTTACGCCTTTTTTTCTTATCAGCTTCATACTTCTTTCAAACTATTCTTTTATACTATTTTGTGAGGTGAAAAGTATGAGCTATCTTAACAATGTTGTATCTACGATAAAAAACCGTAAAGCAGAGGCCTCAATTCTTTTTCTAACTACCTTAACCTTACTGTTTTTACTAACCAGCGTCTTAATTATGAAATTAATATTGAATCAAATTGATCAAGCTAGCAATGTTCAATTATTTACAGCTAATGAATTATCAGAAATTCAAACCTTTTATTCCTTTTGGTTTTTTGTTTTCATTTTGTTAGGAAGCTTATTATTAGTGGTGATTTTCAGTATAAAATTATTAAAATCCCATCAAAAAAAGATGGATATGAGACTTTCAATATATACGACCGGGATTGAATTAATTTTCTGCATTCTTGCTGCTGCCCTGGCTTTAACAACTTTGTTCGCTCTATTTGAACCATTTTATGAAAAAATTCTACAAAATATTTATCAATATGGTTTAACTCAGTTTCATGATTTGCCAACATACGTACTTAGTAATGGAACAAGCGGCATTGCTTACTCAATAGATAACTCTCTTTCTTATAGTCTTTCTTCAGTTACTTTGTTAAACCTTTTTTTTAAATCCCTCGGTAAGACAGTAGGAATTTTATTGCTTTTTCTTTTGTTGCTCATTTCCGTTTATTCTTTTATCAATTACCAAAGAAAAAAGATAAAAGTTCGCTAATCACGAACATTTATCTTTTTTTCTGTTCTATTATTCAAATATTTCTTGAACTACCTCTAGTCCTTGCATATACTTTTAAAGTATTCGTTACTTAAACGATGCAATTATATAAAAGGAGCGTTTCATATAAATGGAAAAACTGTTTAAACTCAAGGAAAATGGTACAACTGTTTCCACTGAATTAATGGCGGGCGTTACTACATTTTTTGCGATGAGCTATATTTTATTTGTTAATCCAAGCATACTATCTTCAGCTGGTATGCCGTTTCAAGCAGTCTTTTTAGCAACAATTATTGCTTCAGTCATCGGAACTTTAGTCATGGGGTTATTTGCAAATGTTCCTTACGCGCAAGCACCAGGTATGGGCTTGAATGCTTTCTTCACTTACACAGTTGTCGCTGGTCTTGGTTATAGTTGGCAAGAAGCTTTGGCGATGGTTTTTATTTGTGGACTTATTAATATTTTAATTACAGTAACAAAAATTCGTAAAATGATTATTCGCGCTATTCCTGAAAGTATGCAACAAGCTATTGGCGGAGGAATTGGTATTTTTGTTGCCTACGTTGGTTTAAAAAATGCTGGGTTATTAGCCTTTTCTGCTACCGGAGCAGATGTAACAAGCAGCATCGTTACGGATAACCAAATTCAAAGTGTAGCAATGGGATCAGGTGTTGTTCCAGCTTTAGCTAACTTCAACAATGCACCAGTATTATTAGCGGTTTTAGGATTATTTATCACCATCATCTTAGTAATCAAAAAAGTTCGTGGCGCTATTTTAATTGGAATTATATTAACTACTTTATTAGGTATTCCTATGGGCGTTGTTCAATTTAGCAGCATCGATTGGCAAGCAAATTCCTTAAGTAGCTCAATTGGTGCATTAGGAACCACTTTTGGTGCAGCTTTTGGTGCAGAAGGACTTGGTTCACTATTTTCCGACAGTAGTAAATTGCCACAAGTTCTAATGACTATTTTAGCCTTCAGTTTATCTGATACTTTTGATACAATCGGAACTTTTATTGGTACTGGTCGTCGCACAGGTATCTTTTCTAAAGAAGATGAAATGGCCATTGAAAATGCAAATACATTGGGCTTTAAAACGAAAATGGATAAAGCATTATTTGCTGATGCAATTGCAACTTCAATCGGAGCAATCTTTGGGACATCTAATACAACAACTTATGTGGAATCAGCTGCCGGAATTGGTGCTGGTGGCCGAACAGGCTTAACTTCAGTTTTTGTAGCCATTCTATTTGCGCTAAGTAGTTTACTATCCCCAGTTATTGCTGTTGTACCCGCACAAGCTACTTCGTCCGCTTTAATTATTGTTGGTGTGATGATGTTGGCTTCATTTGCTGATATTAACTGGCTAGATTTAGAAGAAGCTATTCCAGCTTTCTTCGCAAGTATTTTTATGGGCTTATGTTATAGTATCTCTTACGGAATCGCAGCAGGCTTCATAACTTATACATTAATCAAAGTTATCAATTCTAAAAGAAAAGAAATTTCACCTGTTTTATGGGTGGTAGATGCATTGTTCATCGCAAACTTTGCAATTTTAGCTTTATTATAAGAAAAAAGGTTCGTAAGAAAATTATCTTACGAGCCTTTTTTAGTCATTATTTATTTCTTCATCTGGAAAACTTATAGTAAAGGTTGTTCCTTCGTTTAACGTACTTTCTACATCAACTGTCCCATTATGCAAACGAACTAGCTCTTGAACAATCGACAAACCCAAGCCAGATTCCCCATACTTAGTATTTTTCCTCGATGGATCAACTTTGTAATAACGATCCCAAATATTTTTTACTTGTTCTTCATTCATGCCAATTCCTGTATCAGCGATTTTTACAATCGTTTGCTTGTCTTTTTTGAACACGCTGACCCTGATTTCACCATCTTGAGTAAACTGAATCGCATTTTGCATAATGTTCACCATAACTTGAACAAAACGATCATAATCAGCGTAGATCGTAACAGGTTCTTGTGTTTCTAAAATCAATTGATCTCCTGCGGCTGCTGCTTTTTGTTCCAATTGTGTAACTAAGGTGCTCAACGTTTCTGTTGCATCGAATTTTTTAATTATAATGCTGATTTGATTGGTTCGGATTTTTTCATAATCCAAGTTTTCGTTAACCAAACGAATCAATCGAGCTGTCTCATTTTGCATTAGACTAATGGCTTTTGCCTTTTGATCTTCAGGGATAGCGTCATATTGCAATCCTTCCAACAGACCATTGATTGTGGTCAAAGGCGTTCGCATTTCATGAGAAGCATCCGCCATAAACTGTCGCCGTCGTTCCTCTTGCCTTTCAATTTCTTCATTTGATTCTTTTAAAGATTCCGTCATTGAATTAAAATCACTGGCCAAATCGTCAAACTCATCTTTCCCATGATCTGGAATTTGGATATCAAAGTTCCCTTTAGCAATTTCATCAGTAGCCGATCGAATACTCTTAATTCTTTTTAACTGTCGTGTAGCAAAGAAATAACTCACTATAATTGCTAAAATCGAAGCAATAATGAAACCTTTGAACAAATTACTGCGAATTGCGTTGATACTATTTTCAACATTAGTCGCTGGTTGACTGATTACTAATACTCCATAAAAACCACTTCCCTTTTTATTAAAGGAAACCATCGCATATGAAGTTGTCTGTGATTCGCCATACTCATTGTTTTCAGTGGTCATTTTTTGGCTTTCACCATTTTTTAACGCCTGCCATTGCTTACTGGAAATCAATTTGTCAGAAATTGTACTGGAACTTAATGGATACTGAATCTTACCGTTGGTATCGTAAAAAACTAAAGAAACACCTTCTTGATCTAAAGTTTGCTCCGTTAAGCTTAGAGCAGCTAAAAATTGTTCATCGTCGGTCAAACTGGAGAATTGAGACTCTTCACTTAGTTTTCGGCTCATCTGGTCAACTGCCTCTGCGTAACGAGCCAACTGATTATAATTATCTTGTTCCAAAGTTTGACGAGTAAACTGCGTGAAAGAAAAGCCTAATGTAATGACCATCAATAAGATAACTCCCGCAAAAGCCAATAACTGTTGGTAAAGATACTTCATTAGGCTACTCCAGAATCATCAAATTTGTAGCCCACTCCCCAAACAGTTTGAATTACTTGCGGGCCTACCTTTTCAATCTTTTGGCGCAATTTTTTAATATGGGCATCCACCGTCCGTTCATCACCAAAATATTGATAATCCCAAACCAATTCTAATAGTTGCTCACGAGTGAAAACTTGCCGTGGTTTTTTAGCCATCGTATACAATAAATCAAACTCTTTTGGCGTCAGCCCTTCCACCGGTTTATCTTCTAGATAAGCTTCCCGTGTTTTTAAATTCATTTTGAAGTGATCTGTCTGAATATCAAAAGAATTGTCAGATTGTTTTGCATCATCTTCTCCCTCAGAGCCTAATTCACTACGGCGGTGTAAAGCCTTAATCCGTGCAATCAAAGTCAACGGTGAAAATGGTTTTGTCACATAATCATCAGCACCCATTTCTAAACCGATTACTTGGTCACTCTCGGAATCTCTCGCAGTCAACATAATAATTGGCACACTGCTAGAGACTTTACGAATCTCACGACCGATTTCCATTCCATCCATTGTTGGTAAATTTAGATCCAAAGTAATCATGTCCCATTTTTCAGGATCAGCTAGAAAAGTATCCAGACCTTCCTTACCATCATATTTGAAAGTTGCTTCCCAGCCTTCATTTAAGAAAAACATTTGCATCATTTCTGAAACTGATTCATTATCTTCAATCATTAATATATTCATTTTTAATTCCTCACTTATCAAATTTTTACTTTTATAACCTTAGTATACTCTAAAAGCCGTTTATCAGCTATAAACTACTGAATTGTTTCGATAAGTATTTGGATTTTCTTCATGATTTGGTAGAATATAAGAAGAAAATGAGAAGGAGTGTCCAATATGTATCAAGCCATTGCTTTTTTTGATTTAGACGGTACTTTATTAAATGATCAATCAGAAGTTACACCTGAAATTAGCCAAACAATGCTTCACTTAAAAGAAAATAATATCTTACCAATTATTTCTACAGGTCGTTGTGAATTTGAAATACAGGCGATTAAAAAGGCCGCCCATATCGATGCTAGTATTACAATGAATGGTATGTATGGAATTTATGAAAATGATACGATATTTTCCAATAAAATTGACATCGCAACTTGTCAAAAAATGTTAGATTTCACACGCAAACTCAAACATGAAGTGGCTTTTTACTCTCATGAAACAATGTTTATTTCTGGCGTCAATCAATTGGTCAAAGACTCCTACCAATATTTTAACAATGTGGTTCCCCCCATTAAAACAGATGCTTTCTTAGAATATGAAACCAACATGCTTTTAGTATTGACTGATGAATTTGATGAACTTTATCATGAAGCTTTTGCCGATGAGTTAACTTTTTTCAGAAATGGACCCAAATGTATTGATGTTGTAAATAAGGGTATTTCAAAAGGAACCGCGATTGATGAAGTGAAAAACTTCCTACAACAAGATATCCCAACTTTTACCTTCGGCGACGGCTTAAATGATTTGCCTATGTTTGAATCTTCCGATTATCAAATTGCCATGGGAAATGCGCTACCTGAAGTCAAATCAGCCGCTAGTTTTATTTCCACTAAGAATACCGAGCACGGGATTATCAATGGTCTTAAACATTACGACTTGATTTAGTATTTAGATTGTACTTTTTTTATTGTAGTGATATAATAATTATTGCACTAAATTTGTCTTATCGGGGACGTTAAGGATTCGACAGGCATTGTTTGAGCTTGAGTTGCGCTTCGTAGGTTACGGCTACGTTAAAACGTTACAGTTAAATATAACTGCAAAAGATAACAACAATTCTTACGCTTTAGCTGCCTAAAAACAGTTAGCGTAGATCCTCCCGGTATCGCCCATGTGCTCGGGTAAGGGTCCTATTCTAAGTGGGATACGTTTTAACTTTCCGTCTGTAAGTTGAAAAAGAGATCATCAGACTAGCAAAGTTTGCGGCCTGTTATACGGCAGAAAACTAAGCGAATTTTAAATGGTATAACTATGAGCGTAGAGGCTTAAGTGGCAAAATGTTTGGACGCGGGTTCAATTCCCGCCGTCTCCATCTGTAGTTTTTCTAAGAGTTAAAACCTTGATTTAATAGGTTTTAGCTCTTTTTTTCTTAAATTTTACTGATTTGATACAAAAGGAAACCAGTACGTCAAATATCTTTGGAATATGAAGTTAAAAACTTCTACTATATTGAAATATGTACAAGGTGCCACCGATACAAGTCCTGGCAGAACTACTCCATATGTTCAAGAAAGTCTACACATATCAATTCTAACAAGTCCACCCTTGTTTTAAAGCAAGAATAAAAGTACCTCTTCCAGTGTTTGCACGATCAAATATTTTTTATATGGTTATTTCCTCATAACTTTACTTGCTATATCTAGTATCTTCCATATTAATAAAATAAAGCATCAATGAAATAGCTTTATCTTTCGATAACTCTATTTCTTCTCTTTAAGAATTTCCAATTCAACTCTTGCAAACCAATTTCATAATGTTTAGGATAAAATGCTTTTACATCCCAAATTATTGGAGAATAAACATTGCTCTAAAGATACTAAAAAGCCCAAAAATCGCTCCTAAAATAGCTTCGATTTTTGGACTTAGTATGATTGACGCAACTTTAATCGAAATAAATCATTAAAGAAGTGAATACCAACATAATCATTATAGCTAGTAACGTTGCAATTAAATCCATTAAGTCAGGAGATAATACATCGTAAGTGGGTAATCTTTTTTCAATCAATGAAGTTCTGATACCTTTTATTGAATGAAATTGATATACCTGCTTCAATTAATGAAGAGACATACACTTCAAATCTCAGTGTTGACCAACCATTAAAAGTTCAGTATGAACAAGAGTTAGATATTAAAAATCATGGTTATGGGCATCTAATCTAAGATTTGTCTTGAACTAGATTTTCTTCCATTGACACTGTAAAATGCTACCAGAAAAATCGCCTGTTTCTTTATGTGGATGTAATGAAATTTTTGATATTCTCATTTCACCTAAACGTTATTTAATGATATTTACATGGTGCTTGATATGTTCTTCAATAAAGGTTGCTATCATAAAGTAGCTATGGTCATACTCTTTTTCAATCTGGTAGGTTACACAAGTATGCGATTTTTTTGCCCCTGCTAAAAATGCTGCCTCATTCAATTGGATTTCATAAAAGTTATCTTTTGATCCTTGAGTAATCAGGATTGGAGAATTTTTAAATCCCGTTTTCTCAACTAATTTAGCTGCATCCCAGTTCTCCCAATTGCTTTGATCTGATCCCAAATAATTTTCAAAGGCTTTTTGTCCCCACGGTACATTCATGGGATTAGAAATTGGTGCAAAAGCTGAGATGGCTTGAAAGCGCTCAGGATTTTTAAGTCCAATCACTAAAGCGCCGTGTCCTCCCATGGAATGACCCATAATACTTTCTTGTCCTGAAAAATTCGGAACAAGACTATAGACAATCTCTGGTAATTCTTTAGTTAAGTAGTCATACATCTGATAGTGCCGTTTCCATGGCTCCTGTGTCGCATTAAGATAAAAACTAGCCCCTTGCCCTAAGTCCCAATCAGGGCTGTCTTCTTCGATTTTCCTCGGAGAAGTGTCAGGCATCACAAAAGCCACCCCATTTTCTGAGGCATACTTTTGAAATCCACTTTTTTGGCTAAAATTATCATCTGTACAAGTTAATCCCGCTAAAAACCAGATTAACGGTACAGCTTTCTGTTCTTCAGTTTTTTTTGGGATAAATAAGCTAAAAGTCATTTCACACTGCAAAATAGCAGATTCATGACTGTATTTTATTTGTTGTCCTCCAAAAGACTGATGTTGCTCTAATATTTTTAGACCTATTTGCTTATTCTCCATAGGTCAACATTGTCCGAATAGATTCTCCACGATGAAGTAAGTCTAATGATTGATTGATTTGAGAAAAGTTTAAATGATGGGTAATAAATGAATCTAGGTCAATCTCACCTTGCATAAAGTCTTCTACCATGCCAGGTAATTGCGTCCGTCCCTTGACCCCTCCAAAGGCTGAACCTTTCCAAACACGTCCCGTCACCAATTGGAATGGACGAGTATGAATTTCTTTACCTGCTCCTGCAACACCAATAATAATACTTTCTCCCCAACCTTTATGGCAAGCTTCTAAAGCAGAACGCATGACTTCAACATTACCGATACATTCAAAACTATAGTCTACGCCGCCGTTAGTCATCTCAACAAGAACTTCTTGAATCGGACGATTGTAATCAGCTGGATTAACAAAATCAGTTGCGCCCATTTTTTTCGCTAATTCCCACTTATCAGGATTCATGTCAATTGCAATGATTCTTTTAGCATTGGCTTTCTTTAAGCCTTGGATGACTGCTAAACCAATTGCTCCAAGTCCAAAAACTGCTGTGACTGCATCTTCTTCAACAGCTGCAGTATTTTTTACGGCCCCTAAACCAGTTGTCACGCCACAGCCAAGTAAACCCACTTTATCTAAAGGAGCTGCTTCATCAATTTTTACTAAATTGATTTCGTTGACTACTGTGTATTCGCTGAAAGTACTCGTTCCCATGTAATGATAAATTGGTTCTCCGTTGTAAGAAAATCTTGTGGTTCCATCAGGCATTAACCCTTTGCCTTGGGTTTCACGAACGGCTGAACATAGATTGGTTTTCCCAGATAAGCAAAATTCACATTCACCACATTCTGGTGTATATAAAGGAATAACGTGATCGCCAACTTTTACTGAGGTTACTTCGTCGCCAACTTTTACAACTACTCCCGCGCCTTCATGTCCTAAGACAACTGGAAAAACGCCTTCAGGATCATCACCTGATAAGGTAAAAGCATCTGTGTGACAAACAGACGTATACAAAATTTTAACCATGACTTCTTTTGCTTTTGGATCTGCTACATCAATTTCGACGATTTCAAGCGATTGCCCTGGGCTAAATGCTACTGCTGCTCTACTTTTCATTTATACTACCAACTTTCTTTTTTTTTAAATTTATTACTTATAGTTCGTAACAGTTAACAAGGTTGTATCTATTACTTAGATTACTATATCATCTCAAAAAGTCATTACAATACTGCTTTTTTTATCAGTATCTAATTTTTCTCGCCTATATCAACGTTTTAGTTCATTATTATTTTTTTTAATCTCAATTTAAGTACAAATTATTGTTTCATACTGATAAATTATTCAGTATTAATAAATTCAAATAATTAGATTTGCATGTGTAAATAAGCGGTAAATTATGCCATGAAAGACTTCTTGTTTTAATAAATCGAAGAAATTTCCCATCATCGATTTATCTAAACAGTTTTTTTTCGTGACATGCTTTGAAAAATATTGTGTTCTTTTAGTTTGTAACCCTAAGCTTTCATTTGATAGGTTCAATCTTGATCTGTGTGAAAAATGCGTGATAAAGACAGTCATTAGTTTTCTGGATTCTTTTCCCTAATCCTTCCATGACATCGTTGGCATTTTTTTTTTAGAAATACGCTAAGAAATAATTTCGTTATTATACATATCCATAAATGTTTCTAAATAGTAATTTTTTTAAGTATATTTCCTTTATTATCTGTTTCAAAATACTTAAATTCAGTCGTATCTATCGTAATTTTTTGATGACAAACACTAGTATAAAAATGACGATGCAGGCGATTTTTTCCGATTGGACCAATAGTTCCACGATAAGAAAGGTAAAAATAAGTGATTTTATAAAAATATATTATGATTCTTCTCATATTCGATTACTCATATAGCATAGATTAGGATAAAAAACTGTAAAATTGATCAATTATTAGCTATATTTTCTACTAAGATTAAGTATTAAGAACTATTCTCCAAAAAAAGACTCTCCAACTTTTGTAGTGACCCCAAATAGTTAGACTTTTTTGGAGTGGAGAAATCCACTCCTTTTTTCTTTGTTTTTACTGCTATTATATTTTAAGCTGCTTTCAATGCCGATTTTCTAAATTGCACCGGACTCTGCCAATTTAATTTTTTCTTCATACGTTCATGATTGTAGTAATAAATGTAATTATCAATTGCTTGTTTCAATTCCTCAAAGCTATGAAATTCTCGTCCATAATAAATTTCTTGTTTTAATAAACTAAAGAAATTCTCCATGATTGAATTATCCAAGCAGGTGCCCTTACGGGACATACTTTGAAATATTTTATGTTCTTTTAATTTATGATTGTATGCCTTCATTTGATAAGCCCAGCCTTGATCAGAATGAAAGGTTCGACGGTAGAGACAGTCTTTTGTTACTTGAATCGCTTCTTCCAATGCCTCCATGATCGCTAGTGCATTTGGCTTTTCAGAAATACGATAAGAAATAATCTCACTGCTGTACATATCTAAAAAGGGATCAAGATACAGTTTCTTTTCACGAATGGTCCCGGATTTGTCTAGTTCAAAATATTTTAGCTCTGTCGTATGTGTCGTAATCTTTTGATGACAAATGCTTGTGCAAAAGCGTCGATGAATTCGATTTTTCGTAACCGCACCGATCTTCCCACGATAAGAATGATAACGACGAGATTTCCTCGTGAATGAGCGGACCTCAATACCCAGTTTCCTAATCAAGCGTTGCACTTTCTTCTTGTTTACATGGAACCCACGATTACATAATTCCTTTGTTAGGCGCAAACAGCCATAATCCTTATGTTGGCTTCTTATCTTAAGTATTTCCTCTTCAATTTCTTGATCTGGATTTTGTCGATCAAACCGTTTTTGCCAATACATAAAGGTCGATTTAGGGAATTTCAAAGTTTCAAGAAGCTCAACTAATTTGAAGGATCCTCGGAGGCTGTCGATGATTCGTGCGATTGATTCTTTCGTCTTTGTTGGGCTTCCTGTTTTCGCAGCTTCCTCAATTCTTTTAAAAAAGCATTTTCAATCTGAAGAGAACGGACTTGTTTTTCTAATTCCTTGATGCGATCACGTTCTTCAAGGGTTGCTTTGTTTGCCTTTGGATTTTCTTTTTTCTTAGACAAAATCGGCGGACGTCCTTTCTTTTTTGAGAGTCCATCTACTCCTTCTGCACGAAAGGTTCTCATCCAATTGGCGATTAATGCAGGATTGTTTATCCCTAAATGATTCGCCACTTCACGATAGGACAACTCAGTTGTTTGATATAACTCTATCGCATCCATCTTGAATTGAACAGAATAACTTTGATTTTGTCTTTTACGAAGAAGCCCTTCTTCACCAAATTCTTGATAAGCATTGAGCCAATTTTTCATTTGATTTTCTGACTTCAACCCGTGTTTCTTAGATAAATAGGAGAAACCTCCTTTTCCGTCAAGATACTCTTGAAGGATTTTCAGTTTGAATTCAAAACTATATTTAACCATAAAAATACCGACCTCCAGAAGTTAGATTTTTGGTCTAACTTTTTGGGGTCGGTACATTTTTTACTGTTGAAGAGTCTTTTTTACTTATTAGAACTGATAAATTTTATTTCCTTCCCCATAAACACTTTCCCAGTCTAATTTAAATTGCTCAACACTGGAATCAGTCAATGGATGAGTCGCACTAGCTTTAAAAACATCATAACCAACAGCTACACCATATGCACCATTCATTGCAGCTTTTTCCACTTGTAAGGCATTTTTAAATGATGACCCCAAAACTTTAGTAGTCAAATTATTTTGACGAAAAGCTTTGACTGCATTTAATACTACTTGATCACCATCCGCTGAAATGTTACTTACACGATTCACATAGATTGCTACGTATGAGGCACCTGCATTAGCTGCTAATAACGCTTGATTAACATCAATAATCGCTGTTGCAGTAGTTTTAATCCCCAATTCCTTCAAAGTCATCATTGCTTGATAACCTGCTGTTGTCGCAGGAATCTTTACATATAGATTGCCTTTGATATTTTTTCTTAAAGCCTGTGCTTCTTTCACCATATCTTCGGCTTTAGTTGCGACTACTTGGATATGAAATTCTTTTTCTTCACCAATTAGTTTAGTGATTTGGGTTGTTAGCTCAAAAAATGGGACCTTTTTATTTTTTAAATCATTTTTGACAATCGTAGGGTTCATGGTCACACCTGCGATTGGATAGGTGCTAGCTGCTTCTTTGACAACCTCAACATCTGCTGCATCAATATAATAAATCATCTTTTTTCCTCCTATTTTAAGCAATTCCTAGTATTGATAAAATAATTCCAAAAGCAACGATACCAACCAAAACTAAGTTAAAACTGACTTTTTTATTCATTAAGTAGAAACAAAGTAAAGTAACCCCTAACGGCACCATACCCACTAAAATTTGATCTAAAATATCTTGTAGTTTAAACATCGTGTTACTACCGGCACTCCATTGTAACTTGGCAGTGAAGGTAACAATATTACTAGTCATCCCACCTACCATGATTAATCCTAAAGTGCTAGCAGCCTTGGTCATAATATGAATGACCCCACTAGAATAAATCTTTTCGATATACTTTGAACCTAATGTGTAACCTAAAAAAGTCCCATAGTAACGTGTGATAATTGACGGTATATTGTAAATTAATAAAAAGACCAGAGGTGCTAAAATATTGCCTTCATTTCCTAAACCAACAGCTACACCAGCAGCGATAATTCGTAAAACACCCCAGAAAATCGAGTCTCCTATTCCTGCCATTGGTCCCATTAAGCTTGATCTCACAGCATTAATAGAACTTTCATCAAAGTCTGGTTTTTCACTGTTTTCTTTTTCCATAGATGCTGCTAAGCCCATGATGAATGAAGAAAAGTTTCCCGTTGTGTTGAACCAGACAATGTTACGATACAAAGCTTCCTTTTTATCTTCAGCTTTTTTATAGAAGCGATTAATTGCAGGCATTAAAGCGTAAGCAAAACCGGCGCCACCGTTTTTTGCATAACTATATTGGGCGTATAAAGGAAACGAGCGCCAAAAGATCGAATGGATCATTTTTTTATCTTCTTTAGTTAATTCATTTTTTGATGTCATGCGAAAAAGTCCTCCTCATCGTCACCACCAACCGGTGCAGCTGTTTTTAAATTTTTTAATTCCAACATTTCTTTATCTCTCATGGCACCACTCACGGCAATGACTGTTCCAATAATTGCTAAAGCCACCAATGGTAGTTTTAAATAAGCGACCAAAGTGAATCCTAAGAAATAAAAGATGGCAATCTTCTTCTCCCATAACATCTTTAATAAAATTGCAAACCCAGCAGCCGGTAACAAGCCGCCACAGACAGCTAATCCATTCATAATTACATCTGGAATAGCGTCTACAAAAGTTTTGACTGGACCAGAACCTACTAAAACTGCCACAAATACAATGATTGAAAAAGATAAGAATTTCAAAGCCCATAAACTAAAGTGTAAGGCGATAATACTTTTTTCTTTACCCGCTTTTGCTAAGCGATCAAAAGGTTCAGCTGAAGCACTTAGTAAAATTGAAATTAATGTTTCCATCGCTCCAGCTAAAATCCCAATTGGTAATGCCAGAGTAAGAGCAACTTCTGGGCCATCGTTTAACATAATTGCGAAAGCTGTCCCAAAAACAGTTCCCACCGCTGGATTAACTGCTGCGGTACCACCAACATTAATCGCTCCCATAAAGACAGCTTCCAGTGAGGCACCGATTACGATTCCAGCATGTAAATCGCCTAATACTAAACCAACTAACGGCCCCACGACAATCGGTCGATCAATCATACTTTGTCCAGTCAACCAATTCCCGCCATAAGTTACAAACATGACCACAGCCAATAAAAATGCATTTAAGACCATCATTTTCTCCTCCAGTAATCTATAATTTATTATGAGATTTCAATAAATCTGCGGCTTTTTTAATCGGTTCATCAGGCAAGGTTTGTAAAATAATTTCATTGTCTGACGCGACTAAAGCTTTTAAATTTTCAAGTTCACTATCGCTAACTAAAACCGTTTTAGTTAAATTTAGTTTTCCAGCAATGTCTTCTCCATCAAAACGTCCGGCATTCGCGATATTGACTGTTAAGTTTGCTTCATTTAGTTCTTTGACTAAAGCCAAAGCATCTTTGATGGAGTTAACTAAAACAAAGATTCGCATTTTTTCAGCTTTAGGATTGTTCAATAACTGTACGGCGTCACTTAAGGATTTAATCGTTAATTTAACATTATAAGGTGCCACCATTTTTAAGGTCATTTGTTGGGTTTCGTTGTTTGCTGCGGCATCATTTGCTACTATGATGCCGTCCGCTTGTAATTTTTTGGTCCATAATAATGCGACTTGTCCATGAATTAAACGGTCATCTACTCTTACTGTTACAATCATTTTTATCTTCCTCTCTTAGAAAAATTCTTCTTCTGCTTGATATTCTGGTTCTACAACTTTTAATTCTTCCCGACAAGCTTCTACTAACTGTTTCGCTTTGTCTGGTGTTACTACATCCGGGCTTAATAAAATTTCTAAAATAATTGGTAAATTAAAACCCGTAATTAAAATGGCTTGATTTTTCTCTGTATGCTTAAAGAGCTGCTGATTCACACTACCGCCATATAGATCCGTGAAGACAATGACTTCATCAGTTGGCTGAAGGGTTTGAAAAAACGCTTCATACTGTAATGTAACGTCACTTTCATCGACGTAAGCATTAATCACTGTAACTTCTTCTCGTTCACCCACCAAAAGTTTCAAGCTACTATTGATGCCATCTGCGAAATAACCATGTGTTGCAATTAATATTTTTCTCATCTTAAAAACTCCTTTCATCTTATATACAGCAAGCGGCGTGCCAATTTTTTTCGACTGAAATAATCCTTGCAATTATAGGTTTTTCAGATACTTTTTTCAATCTGTCGAATTTTTTTGACACAAATACCACATCTGTCAAAGAAGTTAAGATTGGATTAGTTTATATAAAAGTTGCACTTCGTCTCGAGGCAAGTAAATATTATACTTGCGTTTAATATCGCTAAAAATTGAAGCCGTTAGTTGGTTGAATTGTTCCTCTTCCTCAGAAAATGCAATGCCTTCTTCTTGAATATCACTACTTCCAATTAATCGCTCTATCATAATTGCTATGTGCATCATCAAATTTAATCGCTTAAACATCTCAAAGTTGGCATCATAGTAATTTTCATAAAAAGAAACAATCTGCTCCACATCTTGAATCACAATCTGAGGATTTAGAATCGTTAAACTATTAGAAATACTTTCAATTGAGAAAAAGCGAACCAAAGTATCTTTTAATTCAATAAATTGTTCTGGTAATACAGCATTTCTCAGTCCTTTTTTCAATATTTCTGTACCTTTTGGTTCCAAAATATCGGAAATTTTTAGAGTTGGAATTTCACTTTGTAATCGGACTTCTGAAGTAGTGATCACTAACCGCGTATTTTCTAAAAAATGATCTTGTGGCTCTGCCTTAGTTAAACGTTCGTTGTCGATGGTAATTACCGAGAGTTTATTAGGATCTACGAAAGTCTTAATGACCTCTGCTAATTTTTCAGCAATCCCTAAGCCAGAAATACAAGAAACGACGATATTTTCCCCTTTTGATAATCCTTCATAATATTGCACTTCACTGTGATAGCCTTGACTAGCTGCTGAAACAATATCGGAAAAACTTCCCCCAGCTGACAACCGCGTGCCAATATCTAAGCCCATCATGGTATTCACATTATTAATAATTAATAACTCACCTTCTAAATAAGTCTTAATTTCACTGAACAATTTTCTCAATGACCCCATATCAACCAGTAAAATAAAACCATTAGTTGTATCCACTTCATTAACAAATTGTCGAACACTTCTAACAATTTCAGGTACTGAAGATTCAATCGGCATATCTATAGCTTCAAAGACAAAATCCCCAGTTAAATAATTAACTACAGCTGCCATACTACTGGCAGTACTGGAACCATGAGTAACGATTAGTGCCGGTACCTGAACCTTAGTTTGCCAGTAATTTTTTAAGACAAAACTATAGAAAACTTCCAGACAACTTTCATTTGCAGGTTTAAAACTAGCTAAATTTTGAATGATTTTTTTGGCTAAGTAGTTTTCTTTTTTTAAATATTGGTGGACCGTTTCTTGAGCATTTTTTATAAGTGCTTCATCTAAAGGTTTCATTTCTTGGAGGTATTGATAGATACTTAAAAAAATGAATTGTTCTTCTTTAGAAAACTTTACGCCCGTTTGTTTTTCTAACTTGTCTAGTTGACCAAAGAAATTGCGGTTATTCCTTATTGATATGTCTGTTTTCTGTAGGGTCTCGTTTAACTCTTGCCCCATCTGCTTTACAATTTTGTTGATTTTAGTAGATAGCAAACTAAAAATATGTTGATTAAAGCCATTCGTATTAAAAAATTGAATATCTTCCCAAAATGACTCAATCAATTCCCGTGAATAAGGTAAAATGACCTTTTCAGATTGATTTGGATTGCGACTATATGAAATTAATAAATCATCAAAGATATATTTCTCTTGCGGTGAGGTATCGGTAATTGTTGGAAAATATTCCCTTTTGATGACTAATTGCTTCTCATTTTTGTTTTCATGCCAAGCGTTAGCACAACTAATCTTAATTAGATTTTTTAATCGCCCGATATTTCCTTTGTACTTAGAAAAGGCTAAAAAATCTAATACATCACTGATTATTAAAATATCTTTTTTTAATGAAACAACTTCATTTTGATAAAAACGTTGAATCAAATTTAGGCGTTCTTCAAAAGGTCGTTGATTGAAGTCCGGCAAGCTAATACTCACTGGAATACGTCGCCGAAAAGTATCTAATAATACTTCGTCATTGTTTTCCGTCGTAGCAAAAATAAATCGCAGATCTGCTCTTTTTAACTCTCCTTTGTCTCCGAGTGGTCGATAGATACCTTGATCCATTAATAAAAACAGTTTTTCTTGATTTTCATAACTTAAACGATGAACTTCATCTAAAAATAAAATCCCGCCATCTGCATCATTAATTAAACCTGCACGATCTTGGTCGGCTCCCGTGAAACTGCCCTTTTTATATCCAAACAAAGTTGCCGATAACAACTCAGGATTATTGGCATAGTCGGCACAGTTTAATACTACAAACGGTGCTTGAGGCATTAATAATTCTTTTTTCAAGCAATAATCAGGAATCAAACCAGCGAGATAGCTTTTCCCCACCCCACTTTTCCCATTAATAATAATAGGCAACCCTTTTGGTGGATATTCTACTGCTGCCTGACATTGCTGAATTTCATTAACTAGGCTACTATTTGAACCAATAAATGCTTCAAATGGATTATCGTTGCTTATTCCATCTCTGATTTCACTAATCCATTTCACCGGCTTACCTGAAATTTTAGTTACTTTTCCAGCTTCTAATAAGTTATTTAAATAATGACTAGCAGAATTCCTTTTAATGCCTAATGAATCTGCTAAAGCTTGAGTTGTTATTGTTGTTTTTTGAGTATCTTCTAACGATTTTAAACGGGCTAAAACTTTTTCTTCTGCGGTTTCACGCATGACTGTTTCCCCCAATATGTAAAATTTTCTCTTAAAGAAAATACGTGACATCTTTTTATGTCACGTATTCTTTAAATTATTTAGTTTTTCTTTCAGCAGCACTCAATGACTTACCATCGGAAATTTCTAAATCAGCAAGTACCCCATTGATATTCGCTAAATCGTCTTCACTTAAATTCCAGTCAAAAGTATTTGTATTTTCTTTAGCTTCTTCAGTGTTCCGAACACCGGTAATGGCTGTTGAAACAAAGTGTTGTGTAGTGCTCCAGTTTAAAGCAATTTGCGCTAACGGTTTTTGATATTTTTCAGCTAACTCATCTAAGTAATCCAATAGTTTCATAATTTTTGAAAATTTTGGTTCATGATAGTAATCATAGAAAGTCAGGCGTACATCGTCTGGTGACCAATCAGGTTTCTGACGAATTGCCCCTGTTAAAATACCCGAACCTAAGGAACCATATGTCATTGTGCCGATTCCTTGTTCTTCACACCATATCAAGAGTGATTTGTCATCTTCTTTTACCATGCTAAATGGCAATTGAACAAAATCTATACTACCAAATTCTTGTGCTGCTTCAATTCCGGCTTGATCAAAATTAGACACACCACTGAAACGAATTTTACCGGCTGCTTTCAAATCATTTAAAGCTCGCATGGTTTCCGCAATTGGCGTATTCGGATCTGGCCAGTGAATGATATAAATATCAATCATATCTGTGCCCAAGCGTTCCAAAGATTGTTGGCACTCTGCCAATACATTTTCATAGGTATTATTATTAATTACACTACCATCTGGCGCATAACTAACCCCAAATTTTGTCGCAACTAAAACTTTTTCACGATAACCATCTTTTAAGGCTTGTCCTACTACAACTTCTGAATGGCCGTCTGCATAAATTGGCGCTGTATCAATCAAGTTAACGCCTTGATCGATCATTTCACGAATGGCTGCTACTGAGGCTTGGTCATTTACTTCGCCCCACATTTGTCCACCGATTGCCCAAGTACCGACAGCTAATTCTGAAATCTCTACATCTAGTTTTTCAATATTTTTATATCTCATTTTTTCACCCACTTGATTTTTTATGATGCGATTGTTTTATTTCCAATTTCATTTTCAACCCCGCCTAACATGGCAATCACTGAACCAGTGACCGAACCAATCACAACACTAGGAATCACATGGAGTGGATCGCTGGTAACAAAAGGAATTGCTCCTTCAGTAATCCCAAATAATCCCATGATAAAAGTAGCTTTGCCGGCGTTTTGTTCTTTACTATCAAACTTTTTAGCAAAAAGAATCGACGCTAAACCAGTACTAAGGGGTGGAATCGAAATCGCAACAGCAGCCACACCCATAATTTCATAGTTGCCTTCTGCAATTAAACCTGAGGCAAATAAAAATGCCGTCTTATTAAAGGGTCCACCAACATCAACTGAAATCATCAATCCGATAATGGCTGCCAGCAGTAACTTACTATTTCCTTGTAGAGACTGTAACCAATTGGTTAAACTTTCAAAAAATGATGAGACGGGCACGCCCACGATGTAAATAAAAACTAATCCCACTATCAACGTCGCAATTAATGGAATAAAAATTACTGGCATAACCGGCGCAATAATTTCAGGAATTTTTATCCGCGATAGTAAACGAACCAATAAGCCTGCCAATAACCCTGCAATGATGCCGCCAATAAAACCGGTATTGTTTTCAGAACCATAAAAACTACCATCAACTGCAATAAATCCACCGACAAATCCAGGAGCTAACGCCGCATTTCCACCAATAAAATGACCGATATAAGAAGCTAAAATCGGAACCATCAAACTCATCGAGGCACTACCAATTTTAAATATTTCATTCCAAATTGAACCTTCCTCAAAAACGAAACCATTTGCCGTAGCGGTTCCACCTAAGGAAAGAGAAACTGCAATCAATAGACCACCTGTTACGATGAAAGGAATCATATAAGAAACGCCGTTCATGATGGCATCATAAAATAATCGACCATTTAGTTTTTGCTGAGATTCTTCCTGGTTAGCTAAGGTTTCTTCCGTTAAAAATTTAGCGATAACTTTGTCGGGTTGTGTTAAAATTTCAGTTGCCGTCACATGTAAAATCGCTTTTCCCAAAAGTTCGCTTTTCTTTTGTTTTTGCTGGCCAACGACTAAAATTGTGTCCACCTGTTGCAGTTTTTCGTTAGCAATAAAATCACTTAGCGAAACGGACGGATCCTCAAAAAATTCAACTGACATCGACATTCTCTTAACTTCAGTCATTAAGGCTTCTTCAATTGCTTCTTGATTATTTACATTATTTTCAAAAATTACAGCTAATTTCACCAAATAAACTCACTTCCTTTTAGGATTCAGTTTTATTTCAAGAATTTTTTATAATCGCCTACTAATAAATATTTCACTGGTTCATTTTCCTCAATTTCTGGGAACCGACCAACTGTTTTTAAGAAACGGTTATCAGTTGCATCGTCATTCGTTTTTGAAACTTCTCCCACTAAAACTTGGCCTTGACCATCTTCACCCCAGAATGAATGATACTGATACGGTTTTAAGGTGATACTTTCTCCAGGAGTTAAACGAACCGTAGTGCCAGCTGGAACTTGGTAGGTTCTGCCATCGCTATAAACGGTCACTGGTGTATCCGCCAATGCTTCATCTGCGGTTGCATTATAGAGTTGAATCATTAAGTTTCCGCCTCCACGGTTGATAATGTCTTCCATCTTATTCCAGTGGAAATGGTGAGGAGTTACTTGATTTTCTTTAACAATCATAATTTTTTCAGCATAATCTTTGTCATAGCGTTCGTCTTCTAAATTCCCGTTTCGAACAGTAAATAAAAACAATCCTTCTTTTTCATAATCACCACTGCCAACGTCAGTAATATCCCATCCCATTTGGTTGTCTTTAATTTCATCGTATTCTGGACCTTTCTGTTGCCAATCTTCCATTGTCCAAAAGGCAAAAGGTGGTAATTTGTAATTTTGCTCATCAAAAAACTGGATACCCTCTTCGATAATTTGATTGATTTCTGATCTTTTCATACTAAATTCCTCCTATAAAAGTTTAATTTTCCAAGTACTTTGATAGCTACTATTGGTCGGTAATGAAATAAGATTTTCTTGTTCGGCAATGTTTTCGATAATATTTTTTCTTGATGGCAAAGAAGACCAAGGCTCAACACATAAATAAGGCGCTTTCAATTTTGGCATATGCCACAGACCTAAATAATCAAAGTCGCCAAATTCAATTTCCAAGCCCACAGAATCTTTATCGGTTTTTAACTGCACTTTATTGCCCGTATTTTTTAAAACAACTGCATCTTGATCAAAAAGTTGATGGTGTAGCACTAATTTATGTTGGTGGTCTAACTCTTGAAAAAGTTCGTCACCTTCCTCGACAAAACCATCAACGGTCATAGCCACTTTTTCTGGTATTGTCGACTGTTCAAATTGCACATAATAATCTTCAAAAGTTAAACCTGGTTGCAAAGGCACATTGAAAGCTGGATGGCCACCAATCCCAAAATACATTGTTTCTTGGGATAAGTTGTTGACTTCATAAGTCGTTTCCAGACTTTCTCCTACTAATCTGCGGTAAATTTTCAGTTCAAAATCAAAAGGAAATTGTTTTTTTGTTTCTTGAGTAATTTTCAATGATAAAATCAAACATTCATCCGTCTGAGTCACCACCTCTAACTCACTCGTCCATAAAAATCCATGAATGGGTAAATGATAGTCTTTGTTTTGATAAACAAAGGTTTCGTTAGTTAACCGTGCAATATAAGGGAAGATATTCACATCATTTTCTTCCCAAAAGTTGGGATCTCTTTGCCAGATACACTCGACGCCTGCCTGATTTTTTAAAGAGCGCAAAAGCCCACCCTTTGTATCAATTTCAGCAGTTAAATATTGATTTTTTATTGTGAAATTGATTGCTCTCACCCCTTTTGATAAATTGGCCGAATTCCAGCGGATGCGCCTTTTGCTTGTAAAGACAATGCTGCTATTTGATTACCAAAAGACATTGCCTCTGCTAAAGTTTGATCGTTATGGGCACTGTATAAAACACCGGCACAAAAGGCATCACCAGCTCCGATTTTGTCAGCAATTTTTTCTGGTGGTAATATATCTACTTCAACACTGAAAAACTGATTGTCTTCATTTAGGCCAAAGACTTTTTCTGGTGAATGAATAACTACCCAGTCTTTGACGCCCATTTCTTTAATTGTCTGAAGGACTGCTTGACACTTTTCTTCAATTAATTTGCCATTCTCATCTTTTAATTGAATACCAGTAGCTTGCTCTGCTTCCAATTCATTGATGGTACAGTAGTTGGTATATTTCATAGCCGCTTTAAATAAGACAGGATAATTCTCAGGAAAACTGCTCACGACATCTACTGAAGTTTTAATCCCATTTTCTTGTGCTTGACTCAAAACTTTTGCTAGTTCTGTACCATAAGTTTCATTCAATTGATCTAAACCAGACAGCATCGCTAAATAACCAATATGGAAAATTTTGCTATCAATTTTTTCAAAATTAAATGAATCCGCTTTTAGTTCGCGATTGGCACCTTCGTAAGTAAAAAACGTTCTCTCTTTATGGCCTTGATTACTCATCACAAAGGTATAACCGGTGACATCTTCCATACCAACTTCGGCTTGATTAATGTTTGCGTATTTTGCAAAAGTTTCTTGCACGAATTGACCGTTAACATCATTGCCAATCTTTCCAATCGCTTGTAGTGGAAGTCCTGGATCTAGTCTAGCCAAATCCACAATCACATTACACAGAGCTCCGCCCGTCGATTTTCCTTGTAATGAATTAATCGTTGCCAACTCTCCTTCGTTGGGATAATTGTCAATTTCAAAAATTTCATCTACGATAATATTTCCAGCAACAGTGATTCCGTTCTTCATATGCGCTCCTCCAAATTATTTTTGGTTTAAGCTTTGCCTGCTGAACCAAAAACTTCGATTTTTTCCATAATATTTTCTTTTACAAAGTTTTGAACCTGGACATCGATGTCGGTCAAATAGGCTTCTTCGTTTTCTTGTAAGAAAGTCCGTAATTTATTGGTAACATCGTAGGCCATCGTTGAATAATAATTAATTTTGTTAATCCCGTTGGCGATTGATTGCCGATATTCTTCATCTGATAAACCTGAGCCGCCGTGCATCACTAAAGGAATACCCACTTGTTCTTTAATCTCTTTAATTCGATCAAAGTTAAGATTTGGTTTCCCACGGTAAAGACCATGGACAGTTCCAAAAGCAATCGCTAAAGCATCTACTTGAGTTTCCTCAACGAAAATCTTTGCTTCGTCTGGATTCGTAAAGCTGTCAGTCATCTCGTTATAATCTAAACGACCGCTGCCATCCTCAGCATTCATCACACCAAGTTCGCCTTCAACAGTTAACCCTAAACAATGGGCGATTTTGACAACTTCCTGAACCTTGGCGATGTTTTCTTTTAAAGGTAAGGTTGAAGTATCTACCATAACAGAAGAGAAACCTAATTTCACGGCTTTCATGATTGTTTCAAAATTAACGCCGTGATCTAAATGAACCACCACTGGTACACTGGATTGTTTAGCCAAATGCAAATACATATTTGCCACAGTTTCAATGCTAATATATTCATCATGCACTTCAGCAAATTGTAAAATCACTGGTGAATGTAATTCTTCAGCTGCCGCTACAATACCTCTTGCTGTATTTAAATCTGTCGCATTAAAAGCACCCACTGCATATTTTTCTTCATTGGCTTTCGTTAAAACATCCTTCAAATTTGCTAATACCATAACTAACTCCTCCAATAACATTGATTTGATAAACCAACTTTACCAAGCTTAGAAAACGGTATCAATAGTTGTCAAATAACATGAAAAATTGTCAAAAAAATTGACAGAAAACTTATGTTATACTGTTGAAAATAAAAAGGAGCCTGATTATGAATACTGATCGTCAAGAATTAATCTTAGCTGTTTTAAGAAAAAAGAAAAAAATGACTATTCTCGCCTTGGCTCGCGCTGTCAATTATAGTGAAAGTACTGTTCGCCGTGACATTCGTTACATGGAAAAAATAAATCTGGTGAAACAAGAAAAGGGCTCCGTCAGTTTTATCAAAGATAAACTAAAGGAATCCCCTTTTGAATTTAAAGTGCGCACGAATAAAGACCGTAAGCGTCAAATTGGCAAAATTGCGGTAGATTTTATTGAAGATTACAACACGATTTTTCTAGATGCCAGTACAACTGCTCTTTATTTAGCAAAGCATCTGGGTACTTTTGAAAATCTAAGAATCTTTACCACCAACTTAGAAACTGCTAGCTTATTAGAAAAAAGAACCAAAAATGATGTCTATATGTTAGGTGGTTACGTAAAAAATGGCGTAACAAATGGGTTAGAAACTTTTAAACAACTCAGTGGAATAAATTTTGATGTGGCTTTTATTTCCAGTGGGGCAATTTCTGCTGATCAAGGTTTATCTGAAAATGAAGAAACTGAAGCTTTATTAAAGCAAAGAATTCGCGAAAATACTAACGAATTAATAGGAATTATCGACTCTAGTAAGTTTAATAAGTTTTACACTTTTAATAGTTTACAGTTGAGTAATTTGGATTATCTAATTAGCGATGAAAAACCAGATACACATTTTACCGAAGTATTAGAAAAAATTCAATTAGATTTATTCTACTAAAAAACCAAACTATCATTATTGACAGTTTGGTTTTTTGTTTGTTTTGATAGTTTTGCAATAAATATGCTTCGACTCCTTTACACCAAAGGCCTTGATTATTTTTTTAAATTTCAGCAAGGTGCTTCTTCAGTTATTTTTGTGCCAAACTGATTGAACGATTCATCATCAAATTTTGAATCTATTCTAGCTCATCTCCATTTGCATTTTTTTGCATAATAAATATTGATGCTTTATTAAGGATTGAGAATCCAATCATCCTCACTTATTCAATAATAAAACTAAGGAAGCTTTAAGTTCCGTTCTGACGGAGACTTAAAGCTTCCTTTTAAATAGATATACTATTTTTACTATCTTCAAAACAACACTCTTCTTGAGAAATGATTTGAGAAAATTTTTCAATTTTGTAAGAAACCATCAAGTGGAATCGTAAATTCGGGTCTTCTAAATCAATAGCTAATAATTCTTTAATTCGATCCATTCGGTACAATAAAGTGTTTCGATGAATAAATAATTTTGCTGCTGTCATTTTCAAACTTCCTGCTTGATCTAAATAAGTCTTTAAAGTAAGGCTAAACGTTGTTTGATGGAAATAATCGTATTCTCGTAACTTTTGCACGGCTGGATGGCAAAAGTCCCTTAAATTATCCTCGGAGCTCAAGGTCACTCGTCTCAACAAATCATAAAAACTATACTTTTCATATGTTGCAATTTGTTCATCTTCAAATATTTTAGCCAAAGTAATTGCTCTCTTTGCCTGTTCAACATGTCGTCTAAATTCAGAAATTTGAGTAAAATTTGTACTGATTCCAATTCTGAGTTGATATTTATTTATTAGTCGATTCAATTCATCAAGTTTTTCACTATCAAAGTATTCTATAGTATCGCTCAATTCAATCATGGCAATAATTCGATTTTCATGATAAGTAAAATAACTTTTAGGTAGGATTTTATTTAGAAGTTGCGGTATTTTTAGAAAAAAAACCTGTTGATCGATTGGTTTTTCCGCTGCGATCATCGCTACACAACGTTCATTATTATCAAGAAAATTTATTTGCTTCAGAGTATTGGTAAGATCTTGAACTTTTGCACCGATAATTAACTCATATAGAATTTTACTGTGGATTGATTTTTTCATAGAGATAATTAATGGATCTTGTACTAAAATTTTACTAGCTGCGCGACTAATAATTGGCATCCAATCAAGATGAAAACTTGATATTTGACTTTCTTCTTCAATCATTACAATATACCCAAGCCAATCATTGGTTTCTGAAGAAACAATTTTACTACACAACTTTCTTAAAGGTGACGCCCAACAAGTTAAAGTAACCGGCTCTCCACTATCTGGCGCCAACAGAAAATCAGGGGATTCAGCATCTAAAATATATTGGTAAGACAAGTAGCCCTTATTTATAATATCTGACCAAACAACATCACTTATTGGATAAACCGTCGAATGAGCTAGTACTCGATGATTGATATCCATAAATATTACTGAATTATTGAATATTGTCGCCGTCGTGTTAGCGATTTCATTTAAATCTTTCATATTATTAATTACTGGCAACCAATTGTCAGTCTCAATTTTTTTTGTTTCAGCCTGCATGATACGTTTTGCATGATTAAAAAATACTTGTAGGCTTTTTGCCTCGACTATTGCTAAACCATTGGCTTTAACTGCTGAGAAATGTTGATAAATATCTTGTTCTCCTAAAATACAATAAGGTGGCAGTGTCTCTGTTTTCTTTTGAGGACTATTCATGAAATACAAAGTTTCTTGATCATAGATTGTATCCTCATTCACAAATGATAAGTGTTTCAAAGTTTGACTGTGACTATCTTGAATTTTCCTAATGCTACCAAATTGTTGCAATGTTGCAATTATTTCTGTGAAATTCATTATTATCACCTCAATTTTAGTTTAGTACTTTTTGCACAAACAAGTCAAACTATTTCGGATAATCTATACCTTCAATATAGTAAGCGCTATCACATACAATAAACATGTAAAAAAAAATTGTACTGGAGGTCGTGAATTTATGAAGTATCCAAAAATTTTTACACCAGGATTTATTGGAAAGTTATCTTTAAAAAATCGTATTGTAATGCCCGCTATGGGTACAGCATATGCAACTGCTGCCGGAGAAGCTTCCGACGATATGATTGCCTATTACGAAGAACGAGCTAAAAATGGTTGTGGATTAATCATTACTGAAATTACACGAGTGAATAATGAGCATGGACGAGGACTTTTTAATCAACTACAAGCAATCGATGCGCAATGTGTCCCCCAATTAGAGCGGTTGGCAGATGCCGTTCATAAATATGATTCAAAAATTTTCCTCCAACTCCACCACCCTGGACGAGAATCAAACAGCATGCTTCAAGGAGGAAATCAACCAGTTGCGCCAAGTGCTATTCCTTGCGGTAAAACACAAGAAATGCCTCGGGAATTAACCACGCAAGAATGCGATGATTTAGTGACAGTTTTTGTAACCGGTGCAGTCTTAGCAAAAACTGCTGGTATCGATGGTGTTGAAATTCATGCTGCTCATGGATACTTATTGAACGGTTTCTTAAGTCCTCACACTAATAAACGTACTGATAAATACGGTGGCAGCTTTCAAAATCGTGTACGCATTTTAGGGGATATTTTGACATATACTAAATTTATGTGTGGCCCCGACTTTCCAGTGAGTGTCAGAATTAGTGGAGATGACTATATTGAGGGGGGAAATCGCATAGAAGACACTGTCAAAATTGCACTACTACTAGAAAGCTATGGTGCAGATGTGATCAATGTCAGCAGTGGTACCTATGAATCAAGCCCCACAATTATTGAACCAAATGATTACGCACAAGGTTGGAAAAAAGATTTAGCTAAAACTATTAAGGAACATGTTCATGTGCCTGTAATTGCCGTTAATAATATTAAAGAACCAAGTTTTGCTGAAAGTCTTTTGGAGGAAGATGTTTGTGATTTCATTGGTGTCGGACGAGCGCAACTAGCTGATTCTGAATGGGCTAGTAAAGCTAAAAAAGGTGATGAACTCGGTATTCGTAAATGTATCGGTTGTCTTTACTGCTTTGCTGAACTAGAAACTGGTAGAAAAACAAAATGTGCTGTTAACCCTAGATGTGGAGCTGAAAAAACTTTTGCACAATTGAATGAAGATGGTAATAAACAAGACGTCGTGGTAATTGGTGGTGGTCCAGCTGGCATGCAAGCAGCAATTACTCTAGCTAAGCGACAGTTCACCGTCACTCTATTTGAAAAAGAAAACCAATTGGGTGGTGCTCTAAATATCGCTGACAAACCACCTTATAAAGAAAAACTGACCTGGCTAGTTGAGACCATGTCTGAAGAATTAAGTCGGCTCGATGTAAAGGTTAAATTAGGCACTGAAGCAACAATTGAAGCAATTGAAGCAATTAAACCAGTTGGTATTTTTGTTGCAAGTGGAGCAAAACCAATCCTACCTCCTCTTCCGGGAATTGATAGTGATCATGTAATCAGTGCAGAAAATTACTTAACTTCCCAACCAGAATTAGGAAAAAATGTTACTGTGATTGGTTCTGGAATGACTGGTTTAGAAACGGCCGAAGTCTTGGCAAATAAAGGACATGATGTGACAATGGTTGAAATGTTACCATCAATTGGCTCATCTGTTCATTATATGATTTTGGAAGGAATTATGAATCGCTTAAATCAACACAACGTGCAATTTTTGACTAATACTCGTTTAGAAGCTATTGATCAAAATAAAACAATTGTTTTCAATTTGCTTGCTGGAAAATCTGCAGTGATAGAAGCAGACAATGTCGTGCTTGCATTGGGCGTTACACCAAATATTGAGATTGCTGAAACTTTCAAAGCAATCTGTAACAATGTAAGAATTATTGGTGACAATGCACAAGCAGGTCGTATTGCTGAAGCAATCCACGACGGTTTCAATAAAGCAGTCGTGTTTAATTAAGGAGGACAAACCATGAAGGATTTTAAAGGAAGAACTGCTGTCATCACGGGAGCTGGAAATGGATTTGGTGCTGAATTTGCAAAAGAAGCCGCTAGGCGTGAAATGAAGTTAGTTTTAGTTGATATTGAACCTGGATCGGCAGAAAAAACCTTAACATCTTGTAAAAAAATGGGTGCTGAAGGTATCGCGTTGACTTATGATGTTTCTTTAGAGGAAAACGTTCAAGAGATGGTGAAAATAGCTATTGACACTTTTGGAACCATTGATTTACTGATTAACAATGCTGGCATTTGTATGAGTGGACGAATTTGGGAGCTCCCCACTCAAGATTGGCGATGGACAGTCGATATCAATCTAATGTCGCAAATTTATGGCATGCATGAAGTTATTCCAATTATGTTGAAACAAGGAACCCCTTGTCATATTGTAAATGTCGCTTCAGTTGCTGGAACAATTGCTTATCCCAATACCGGACCATATAATGCCACCAAGCATGCTGCTGTTCTAACTAGCGAAACAGCTCAAATTGATTTACAACTAGCACAAGCTAATATAGGCATTTCTGTGTATTGCCCTGGGTTTGTCCAAACAACATTACATCATTCGCAAGAACGGCGACCCGAAAGATTCAAAATTAATGATGACCCTTACTATTCAAGTGAATCATATAAAGTTGCAATAGAATCAATTAATCAATTTATTGAAACTGGTACACCAATTGATTCAGTAGGAATGCTTATTTTCCAAGCAATCGAAGAAGAGCAATTCTACATTCTAACCCATCCAATTTACAATGCACTCATTGGGGGAAGAATTCAGGATATGTTATCTGGTAAAAATCCTGATATTACAAGATTTGGTTAAAAATCTAATCGCATAATTTAAAGCTATCACCCGAAGAGGTCAAGAAGTATTTTGATTTTTTCGGGTGATTCCTGTATATAAAGTAAAGTCTTTTGATGACCTAAATTACTAGTGGCATCTTTTCATTCCAAAATATCTTTACCAAAACACAAATGATCCATTTTCCCACACATTTTAAAAATCTTAGGAAATGTCCCCCATTATTCGAAACCATATTTTTTAATAATTCCGGACTATCTTTATAAATATAGACAAGCAAAAACAGGATAATGAATTTCTAAATGATTGATTATTCATATTTTATTCTTCCAAATCAATCTACAAAGTATCTGCCGTATATTTTTGAGAAGCATTTTTAGGAAAGTTATAAATTTATTTGCAATACACAAAGCAACCCTATTTAAATCCATATTGAATGAATTTAGATAGGGATAAACTATTTTCTAATTATCTTAAGATCAACCGACTAAATCTCTTCGCCATTACTGCTAATAACATTTTTATACCAGTAAAAGCTATCTTTCTTTATCCGTTTTCCGGACCCATTTCCCTCATCATCAAGATCAACATAGATGTAGCCATAGCGTTTACTCATTTCAGCTTGTGAATAACTAATGATGTCTATTGGTCCCCATGAAGCGTAGCCAATAATGTCTACACCATCCTTGATTGCTTCTTTCATTGCCTTTACATGAGCGCTAAGATAGTCAATTCTATATTCATCATGAATTTTACCATTGACAACTTCATCGATTGAACCCATCCCATTTTCTGCTACAAACAATGGTTTATGATATCTCTCCCAAAGAAAATCAAAACTGAATTGAAAGCCTAATGGGTCGATTGCCCAGTCCCAAATATTTGCATCTAATTTTGGATTTGGTTTAATTTTATCTGGGTTTTCAGCGCTAACAATTTTTGTATCGTAATAACTAAATGCAATGTAATCAACCGTGTTATTCTTAATTAGTTTAAGATCTTCTTCGGTAGCGTTAATTTCAATGCTTTGTTCATCAAAATACCTAATCATATATCCAGGATACTCACCATTTACCAAAACATCAGAAAAGAATAACGCATTTTTTCCCCAGAGTTTATAGGCTGCCATAACATCATCCGGACTATCTGTTTCAGGGTACAGCGGACTTAATCCAAGCATCATGCCAATTTGCATCTCTGGATTGATCTGGCGCGCCATTTCAACAACCTTAGCATTAGCTACAAATTGATTATGAACGCCTTGGAAAACGGCATCTTTTTGTTTTTCTCCATGCTCCTTTAAAATACCAAGTCCTGGGAATTCTCCCCATCCATAAACATCGTTAACTTGATTAAAGACAATCCAATATTTCACTTTATCTTTATATCGCTCCATCAAAATTTTTGAGAATTTAACAAAGAAGTCAATGAGTTTTGAATTACTCCAACCACCGTATTTTAGTATTAAATTGATAGGCATTTCATAGTGAGAAAGCGACATCACTGGTTCAATTCCTAATTCCAACATTTTATCTATTAAACGATCGTAAAACTCTAAGCCTTTTTCATTAGGCATTTCCTCATCCCCTTGAGGAAAAATGCGGACCCAACTAAAAGATGTTCGAAAACAAGTGAATCCCATCTCAGCCATTAATTCCAAATCATCAGAGTAAGTGTGGTAAAAATCGATACCTCTTCTTCGAGGATAATTTCCTGTCTTATCAGAAAGCGCACGCTCAATTTCTTCACGAGTGACATTCTCACCAAAAGAGCCTTTTCGGCTATACTCTTTTGGTAATTCCATAATATCAGCTTGAGAAGGACCTTTTCCATCTATATCCCAAGCACCTTCTAATTGATTTGCAGCAACGGCGCCTCCCCAAAGAAAGTTTTCAGGGAATTTTTTTACTGGTGTAATTAATTCTAATAAATCTGTCATAACTTAAGCCTCCTCAGCAGCTTCTTCAAGAATTGCTTGTTTATCATATACTTTAAAAAATGGTAAATAAACAAACCATGAGATAACAAATAATGCGACTGTATAAATTAATCCATTAATCGAATTAGTTGAAATATACGCAAATATTGGTGCTGGTAAATACCAAAGATCAAAAACGTGTTCTGGAATTGGTACAAGCCCAATCCTCATGACTATCCAAGCTGAGATAGGACCTAATAAACCCATAATCCACATTGGAATCATCAAAGTTGGATTAAATGCTATGGGTGCACCAAATACAACTGGTTCGTTAATATTAAAAATCGAAGGAATTATCGCCGCCCGACCAACTATTTTCATTCGAGATGATTTAGCCATAAACGTCATCATTATACAAAGTGCCAATGTAGCACCACCCCCACCGATAACAAACATACCCACTACTTCTTCAGTAAAAATATTTGTTGCTGGTAAACCATTAGCGGCGTTTCGGGCATTCTCTGCGATAGCTGGTAAAGCAATTGCAATTTCCACCGGATAGATAATCCACGAGGAAATCCCAAATGAGTATAGAAATGAATAACCAAGAAAAACAATTAAGACGAAGCCACCAAAACTTCCACCAATATTTACTAACGGCTGTAAAGCTGTCATTATTGCAGCACTCATATTGAAATGCATTTGGAAAGTAAAGATCCAGCCTACCAATAAAATTAAGGTAATTGGAAGTATTGTATTAAACCATGCGGCAACAAAATCTGGCAAAGCAGAGTCTTCTCCGATAAGTTGATATTTTGATGCAATTGTCATAACTAAGCCGACAAATAGTCCTGCTACCAACGCCACCAACATACCACCAGTACCTAATTCTGCAGTAGTTAGAGTAATTATCCCTTTTCCGTCATCAATTGTTGGATAAACGAGCATTAAGAAAAAAGCAATACCTGCTAAACCTGCGGGCTTTGCAGCTGATTTATAACCCTTATTATTCATAATCGCTTCTGGAAGCAAATATGACATAAAAAGAGAAAACAACCCAAAACTAAACGTACTCAGCAATGAAAAATCTGGAAAAGCTGGCCAAATGTCCCTCACAAGAGACAATACTGTAACAAATGATCCGATGAAAATCATAGGCATACCAGTCAAAATTGATTCTTGGATAGATGCAATCCAAGGATTTTTTACAATTTTATTTACTTTTGGTGCAAATTTGTCCGTCATCCAGTTTGTCAAATTATCCATAATTTAGTCCTCCTTATTCTTAAAAATTTTCACCATTTTTTCAGTCATCAAAACTTCGCTTGTAATAGTCATCAAAGTATCTTGCGCATGAATTAAAAGGACAGAAAAAGGAACTTCCTTATCATTAGCTTCTAACTGAATCATATCTGTCTGAAACTTATGAGCTTCATTTAATTCTTTCTTTGCACTATTAATTTTCTCTTCGATTGCTATATAATTTTTGTCATTTTCCGCTAACATGTCCAAAACAGACATATTTAAGTCACGGGCATTTCCAGCATGCAAAATAACATTCATAGAGATAATATTGAGCTCATCTCTACTAATACCTAATTCCATTATTATGCCTCCTTACTTATTCGTAATAGTTGTCCTCGCTCATTAATTGAATTAATAAGTTCAAAAATTCATTCAAATCCATCTGTTTACTCAATTTTGTAACATTTTCCTCTGCTGAGATTATCTCTACAAAACGCTGAAAAACTTTATTAAATATCTGTCTATCTTCTTTATTAATTGAAATGCCAACAATAAGCTTTACTTTATTATCTCCCCACTGAATTTCTTCCTTTGGAATCATAATAGCTACATCAGTTTTTTTTGCTTCCATTCTTAAAGTATGAGGAATCGCGATTCCACTAGGAAAGCTTGTAAAAGAAGCCTGTTCCCGTTCAATCAGCTGCTCAAAATATTTTTTATCCACTGAGCCACTTTTGAATAAATGATCAGAAATATCTTTTAATGCCTCTTTATATGTTTTGCCACTGTAATTAGTTAAAAAATTGCTCTTTTTTAAAGTTTTATTCAGCAAAACAGTTATTTCTTCGCTATAGTAGTCACTTTTTATTTCACGAATCGCTTCCCATAGTTCATTCTTTTCTACCGGTAAAATGCTATCATGAACGGTTACTTGTTTGGTGGTACTGTTCTTTAGCTGCCAAAGATCAGTCATTGGGAAGTTCGTAATAATTAAATCAAAAGAATCCGTCACTTGATCAAAAATATCTACATCTAGGACATCAGTAACCAATAAATCATTTGAAAATTCACGCTTAATTTGATTTGCAATTTGTGTGCCTTCATCTAAATATCCTGGCGTAACAATCGCTGTTTTCAATCGTAAGTTTGATGATGCTGGTTCACTTTCTAAAAAAGCACCTATATGTAAGGCTAGAAAAGCGATCTCATCATCGTTAACTTCAATATTTAAATTTTTTTCAAGAAGTGAAGCTAAATATACTGCGATATCAAATAAAATTGGATATTTGACCTTAATCTTCTCAAAGCTTAAATTTCTGGAGAAAATATTTTTTTTCGCACGCTGATAGAGACTGTTGATATGAATCAAGAGCCGATTTTTAAAGTCTTCATTTTCAAAACTTATACCATATACATTTTCAAGTTCTTTTAGCATAATGCTAATTTTATTGATATGTTTCTCACTTTTCCCTTTAGAAACATCAAATTTCCGATGATAAATTTGCTCGAAAAGCTCATCAAACTCGTCTAAATCTTCTTTAATAAAATACAACGAATAGTTATCTTGAATTTCTTTGATAATTTCTTCAACAATGTCATTTGAAAAATTTTGAGGAGCTAAAAGTTCTGTGGTTGCTCTATCTAAGGCAATTGAAAGATGGAAAACGAGATTTTTTAAGAAAAAGGTATTACTTATCTCAGCCCCAAGGTATTTCAAACATATTTTGTATAAATCATCTAACTTAATATTCGGTCCAAGTATTTCTTGAATTTCATGAGAAAGGCTAAAATTTTCAACTGATGACTGATTTAGAATATTTAGGAGTAAGTGTCGAATTGCATATTGATTGCCGTCAATATATATTTTAAAATCTCGACTTTTTATTGTGACATTCCATTGTTTAATGTCTTTATTGATAGAATTGATGGTTGACTTCAATGTTGACTCAGATATATATAAACTATCCGCCAAATCATATAAATCTAAACCACGATGAACATTTTTAATTAATCGTCGCAGAATATAGATTTTACGTTGGCTTTCGATATTATTACTATCAATATCTTTATAGTTTTTCTCCAGATTAATTCTGTACCCGTTTGAATCTGAAATAATTAGGTTTGGCTCATTCTCATTTATTCTTTTGATATAATTTCTAATTGTTCTAGTGGATACATCCAAGTATTCTGCTAATTTTCTAGAAGTAATACGAACTCCTGTATTACGTTTCAGATATCTAAGTAGTGCTAATTCTTTATCCAATGACATCACCTAATATTTATTCTTCTTTTAATTGCTTTACCTCTTCTATTAAACCTTTTCCATCTAGTGCTCCATAAACTTTTTGTGGGATAATCGCACTTTTGACTCCTGCAGCTTCCGCTTCTTCTTTAACTTCATTCAACATGTACTTTAAATGGGGTGCGACCAATAAAATATCAATTTCATTTAAGTAATCAGTAATTTCTGACTCGCTTTTGGCTTTGATTTCAAAATCTAATCCCTCTTTCTTTGCTGCTTTTCTTGCATTTGCTGCCATAAAACCAGATGAAGCACCTGTTCCACATATTAATAGTACTTTCGTTGTCATTTTGAATTCCTCCTCTTCTTTTATAATTTCATTGTACAGTCAAATTTTTTTACTTTCATTTTGATATTTTTCCTAAGGGTAGGAAATTTTTCTGATGTTCAATAATTTAAAGTATTTGCGAAATCATATGTTTCTAAAATAAACATTGCCATCAAAGCTCGCCTGATTACTTTTAAAAACAAAAAAACTAGATTAATCATCATGATCAATCTAGTTTTTTTATCAATTATTTATTTTTTATATCTTTAAAAGCCGCTGTTTGTTCTCGTATACCTTTTTCTGCTGCAAAACGTTCAATGCTCGAAGCACCGAAGAATCCATCAATTCCCTCTGTTTTTTCAATTACATACTTGGCATCTTCCGGTTCAGCAATCGGCCCTCCATGACAAATTACCATAATTTCAGGATTAACTTCTCTTCCTGCCTGGATAATTGCTTCGATTTTTTTAACACAATCATCTAAAGTTAGTGCTGTTTTTGCTCCAATAGTTCCTTTAGTAGTTAATCCCATGTGAGCAACTAAGATGTCAGCTCCCGCTTCCGCCATTTTTCTAGCTTGTTCTGGATCAAATACATATGGCGTAGTTAGCATATCCAATTCGTGAGCTTTTTTGATCATTTCAACTTCTAAGCCATATCCCATTCCAGTTTCTTCAAGGTTCTGTCTAAAAACACCATCAATCAATCCGACTGTTGGAAAATTTTGTACCCCATTAAATCCTTGTTCTTTCAATTGTTTTAAGTAAACGTCCATTACGCGAAACGGATCAGTTCCACAAACTCCAGCTAAAACAGGTGTTTCTTTAACCACGGGCAAAACTTCTTGTCCCATTTCTACAACGATTTGATTTGCGTCTCCATAAGAAAGAAGTCCTGCTAGTGATCCTCTTCCAGCCATTCGATAGCGTCCCGAATTATAAATAATTAGCATATCTGCCCCGCCAGCTTCACTACTTTTAGCGGTGATTCCTGTTCCTGCACCGACACCAACCAAAATATCACCAGTTTTAACTTTTTCTTTAAAAGAACTAATAATGTCTTTTCTTGTTTGAGTATTCATAATTTAATTTCCTTTCTTATCAATCAGATTAATCAACTGCTGTGCTGAAAATTCCGCAAAAGCTTGATCGTTTATAGCATAGTCTAATTCAATCAATTTTACTTTTTCATTATTTAAATGTTTCTTTAATGCATCAATCAACGCAAGGTCTGCTTCTGGATAATAAAAAGGACCGTCTACAACATCAATACCTGAAAAACCATTTTTAGGGATGGTTAAGACAGTTTCTATTTGAACTAAATTTAATTTTTCTGCAATTATTTGTCCTAGTTTTTTATTTTCCTCCACTGTTGTTCTCATCAAAGTAACCGTAGGATTATGCTTATAAAACAATCTTTCTTTAAATTTCTCTGGCACAGTATCAAATGGACCAAAGTTAACCATGTCCATTGCACCAAGTGAAACTACTTGAGGAACTTTGGCTGAGGCTGCTGCTTCAAGTCTTTTTTCTCCAGCATTTAGAATCCCGCCAACAAGTTGATCTGCCCACTCTGTAGTCGTAAGATCGAGAACTCCTTTAAAATAGCCATCTGAAATTAACGATTCCATTGTTCGACCACCAACGCCTGTAGCATGAAATACTAAAACTTCATATCCATTTTTTTCAAGATACCCTCTCGCATAATTTACTGCCGGAGTAGTGACGCCAAACATTGTTGTTGCAATTAAAGGACGTTCATCCTCTTCTGTTTCAAATCGGTAGTTTAACAATCCTGCCATTGCGGAGACCGCGTTTCCAAAAATCCTTTTAGAAATTTTATTTAAACCTGAAACATCAACGATCGATGGCATCATGATAATATCACTTGTACCAACATAAACACTAGTATCCCCTGAAGCAACTGTTGAAACAATTAATTTTGGTAATCCAATTGGTAATTGACGCATACCGGGAGCTACTAAAGAAGTGCCACCCGTTCCACCAAAAGAAAGGACACCCTCAAATAAATTTTCTTCATACAACTTAGGTAATAAAACCTCCAAACCTTTAGCTAAAATTTCCGTTGCATATGCCCTATCATTTCGTTGACGAATCTGAGCGATATCTTCACCAACTTGTTCAGCGATCTCAGAGACATCAATGTCTGGTACAAATGAGGATTCGAAAACACCTGTGTGAATAGTAAAGACATTTAAGTCAAGTTTTTCTAAAAGTTGTTTAATGTATTGATACTCTGTTCCTTTCGAATCGAATGTACCGACTAAAGCTACCGTTTTCAATTATTTATACCTCCTTTTTAATTTCCTGCTTACAAGGTAAGTATATGATTTCAAGTATCGGTTGAAAACGTTTTATTATATTGGAAAATAGTTTATATATTAGATTTTTTGTATTCTTTTGGTGGTTTCTTCATATACTTTTTGAATATTTTGTTGAATTGGGCGTAATCTGGATAGCCAACTAAATCTGCTATTTCCACCAATTTTAAATCAGTAGAATTCATTAATTCAATTGATTTATTCAGTCGAAACTTAATTAGATATTCTGTAAAACTGATCCCCGTTTTCTTCTTAAATAAGTCACTCAGATAGCTGGGTGATAAGTTAGTAAATTCAGCCAGTTCACTGATATAAATTGGCGTAGAATAATTCTCACTGATATACTTTTTTATAAAATCTACATAATCATAGTATTTCTCTATGCCTTCTAAAATTTGAATCGTTAAATTGTCATGCTGAGTATGTGTCGCATCTTTAAAAGATTTGATTTGTGAAGATAAAATTTGTTCAGAATTAATTCTTTCAAATGTTGATCCACCAATATATCCTTTTATTTCTGGAAATTGATTATAAATATACCTAGCCTCTATTAAATCATTAATAGGTCCTCCGTATACCATAATAATGCTCGCTGAATTCCTACTCTTTAGTAACGCTGTTATTTCTTGAATTGTCGATAACATATTTTCAAAAGAGCGCATCTTTTTAGCACCCAAACTTCCACCTTCAGTAAGTCCTAAATGAATACAAATGATATCAGGTTTTGCTTGATCCATCAGTCTCACTTCCTCAGTGTTTGTGATAAACCCCATGGTAAACAATCCATTCTTCTTTGCTTCAGCAATAAATTCTACTTCTTGAGAAAAGGAAATACCCTGTTCATCCAAAGCTTCTTTAAATTGTCCATCAATCAAACTAATTGTCGGATAATTGACTATACCGGTAAAATTACTTTCGCCAATATACTTAATTAACTCTTTTGAATCCATCAATGGATCTGTCGCATTTACACCAAACAGAACAGGAAAATCTGCAAGTATTGGTAGCAACTCTCTTGTCGAGAAATTCTTTACCAGTTCATTACTATTGGCAAATGGAAGATAGCCACCTAATGAACTTCGACCCATTTGCCTAAATTTTCCTGAGTTTAGGGCAAGAATCATATCCGCCCCACCCTCTTTTGCATTAATTGCACTCATTCCTGTTGCTGTGGATATACCTAAAAGATATTTACCATCATAAATTTGACGCTTCAACTTTTGTAAAAATACCTCTTTTTTCATTTCTACCTCTCAGTTTAATAAATCTTTTTTAATTTATAGTAAATTTTAGCTTTCTCTAAAGAAAAAATCCATTTTATTTTAGTTACTACTTTTTACAGAAATGTTATATATATTAAAAAAACAGTGAAATAACGATCAAATCTAAATCGTTCATTTCACTGTTTATTAAGTTGATCATAACTGCTGTTAAAACGGATAATTATGTTTATCGGTGATAACTTATAACTAAGCCTCACATTTATGAGGTACCTATTTTACTGGTTCGATTGATAACGAACTAATGAAGTTCTGAAAAAATTATCAGAAATATAGTACTTATTTTGTGCTAAAACTTTCCCATTCATAGAATAGAGATTTTCAGTCATTAGAACTAACTTATCTTCCTCAGAAAATTCACGTCTAAAACTATCAGGTTCTCTTGAAGAAATACTAATTGTTAATTTTGAGTTAGCGACTTCACGATATATATCTTCTTCTAAAAATTGGACAATTTGCTCTTCATCTTCCAAATCTAAATTAAATTTTTCAATTGTTTCAGGCAACAAAATCGAGAAAATGTTTGCGACATTCAACTGATTGATTTTATACCAAATATTTAAAGTGAAGTAAGAAATATCCTTGACGCCAAATAGCTTATCTGTAAAAACACTGCTGGGGTTTTTAAAATAGTAAGCATCTTTATGAGTGATTTCTTCAATTGGAATTGTCAAACTATCTAAAATTGGACATCTTAACACGCGAATTCCTTGATCATTTTTTTGTGTTTCTGTCATAGTAACAAAATGACCTTGACCATGAATACTGCTGATAACACCGTCTTCTTTTAAAAGAGATAAAGCAGTTCTCAAAGTCACTCGACTAACATTAAAATCGTTTGTCAGCTTTTCTTCTGAAGGTAATTTTGAACCAGGTGCAAATTGTGACCGTTTGATCATCAATAAAATTTGATTGTAAACTTGGACATATTTTGGTGTACGATGCATCTTCATCCTCATTCCTCGTAAAATAAATATAATAACATTGTATCATAATCTTTATTTGAAAATTCTTAGCGGATAAATAAATTCAATAAAGTCTCCAAATTGTTCACGATTAGGTATGAGGTATTTTCTGCAAGGAATAAAATTGAGACTAGTCAAAAGTTTTTGAACAGGAATATTCGAATGGTTCGTACTTATTTTAAGTTGATCAACCTCGGAATTTACCTTGTCTTGTCTAATAATATCGGTCAGAATAAATCGCGCAATGCCACTTCGTTGATGCTGAGAATGAACGACTAACCGTTGAATAAAGATAGTACGCTCATGTTTTGAAACAGTCACACTAGCCTCGTAATGATCTCCATAAAGTCTCAATTCCTTTTTAATGATGTCTTGCCAAATAATTTCCTTACTGGGATAGGAATCATTCCATTGAGTAATTCCAGCAGATTTCATCTGTTCTTTTCCGTTATTGATTAATTTTAGAATATTTGAATAGTCACTAGAGACAGCAATTCGTTTAAGATAATTCATACCAACTATTGAAATAGTATTAGCGATAAGACTAGTGAAAGGACAACCCCAAATATCATTGGCACAGATGTTCTACGAACGATTTGCATAGGAGATAGTTTCGTTGTACCAGCAACAATTAGGACAACAGCTGCAACTGGTGACACAGCTCTTAGTAAATTCCCAGAAAGTTGCATAGGGATTGATAAAGCAATCGGATCTATGCCTGCAGCTTTAGAAAGCGGAATCATCAAAGGAATCATGGCAAAAAGTAATGCTGTCCCACTTCCACTTAATAATACAATAACTGCTGTGAAAACAACCATAATAACTGGAAGAAGAATACCTGCACCATTAATATTTTCCATCGTTTTTTGAACTAATTCGATAATCCCTATAGAAGTAAGTCCTTGAACAAATACCTGCGCAGAAACTAATAAGGCGACAATACTCATGACACTTCCCATACCGTCAAAAAAGTAACTTGTTTCTTTTAATACAGAACTAATCGAATGATGAGTCGCAAATTCAACTAAAACGGCAATGATAAAACTGATCAAACTAACAACTTGAACACTGATATTTAAAGTAGTTCCAAGGAATATATTCAAAACAAAGACAATCAACAATAAAATAATAGGAAGAAGAGGTAATGTACCATAAACAAATGCTTGTAATCCTGAATAAGAAGTTTCGGTATCCACCTTTGCTTCACTTCCATCATTTTCAGCTATTTCCTCTTCATAACTCAATGTTTCATGCTGCTTAGTATCCTCATGCTTCTGCCAAAAATAATGAACAATAGCGATCGCTAGTAAAGTAGGAATTGAAACGAGTGCATGGCTTTTAAAAACATAGTCTGTAACGTTTACATTTAGCAAAGAGGCAATTGCCACATTGTCGGAACCTAAAGGTGTTGGGACAATAGTAGCCGAAGTTCCAATAATCGCCGCGGCGCTGAGGCGAGACATACCTGCTGTACGCAAAACTGGATAAAGTGTTGCTAACAATATAATAGCTAAATTAGAAGCACTTGGAATAACAAGAGACAACAAATTACCAATTAAAAAAACTATTGGAATCAAAATATAGATTGATTTAATTTTTGCGATTGGTTTGGTCAATGCTTGTACAGTTACTTTGTTAGCACCAATATGATTCATATAGGCACTGTATCCACCTAAAATTAATATAACAAAACCAGGTCCAACCAATGTATTTGTAAATTGATCAACAATTACTTGGAACGGATCGAGTAATAATGCACCTGTAGGATCACTTACTTCAAGTTTTCTGCCCATTAAAAGTGCAATATACATAAGAACAACACCTAAAAATAATAGGGTCATCTTAATATCATTTTTCTTCAATAACATATAAACAAGAATTCCAACTGCTAATATACCAACAATACAAGTTAATAAAACATTCATACTATTTCAACCACTCTTTCTTTATATAGTTTTAGCAATAGCCTCGATAAACCACTCTTCAAATTGTTTTGGATCTACACTGACAGCTACTTCGGCATTTGCAGGAAGATCAAGATAACCCTTAAGGTCAATCAATGAAGCTCCGGCAGTTAACAAACCAGTTGTTTCTATTTCCACTCTTGTTGAAACAATATCAAACATCGTTGGATTTAAAACCAATCCGATTGCTAAAGCATCGTACATGCTCAATCCTGTGGCAAAACTACCGCCTCGATATTTTGAAAATAATTGATAGAACATATCACCTATTGCACCAAGTTTTTTTATCTTTTCAGATACTTCAGGCATCACCTTGGCTTGACGACCAACTTCCATAGGTGCTACTTGAATTGGGATACCGCTATCAAAAACTATTTTGGCAGCTTCGGGATCAGCTGCAAAATTAAATTCAGATAAAACACCGTAATTTCCTCGACCTAAACTTCCACCCATAACAACAATTTTTTCAATTTTCTTAAAATCTTGTGGATATAAATGAATATACAATGCAATATCTGTCAATGGGCCAATCCCAATAATTGTCGTTTTATCATCTGACTGATTAACGACTTCATGCATAGCTGCTGCCGCAGTTATAGTTTCATCTACTAAAATATTTGAAGCAGTAAAAGAATAACCATCCATTCCAGACTTTCCGTGAACATTGCTAGCATTAATTGATTTTCTTAATAACGGTTTGTGACTACCTAATACAATGCGGGGGGATTTTTTGTAAAGCGTAAGTAATTTTTCAGTATTTAATTTTGTGTTCTCTAAACTTACATTTCCAAAAATAGGACAAATTAACTTTACTTCTAATTGTTCACTAAAAAGTGCCAATGCGATTGCAACAGCATCATCAATTCCTGGGTCTGTACTGATAATTACGGATTTTTTATTCATAATAATCACTCTTTCTCTATTGTATTGAAACGTTTCCAAAACGATAATACAACATTGTATTATTTAAGTCAACGTTATATTAAAAAATACAACTTTATATTTAGCGACATCATGAAAAAATGGTCATATACTTTAGACAAAGAATTCTAGTCTAGTTCTTAGAAGACTAGAAATAATGTTAAACAATCAATTATGAAAATTCTTACCACCCTTACGAACTTCTAATTATCACCTGAAGACATCTTATATCAACTATGGCCTTCTAAATTGTTTTCTTATGTATGAATTTATCTGATTGCCAACCTCTAACAAATATTAAAATGAGTAAAAATTTTCGTAGCGTACCCTTTTCAAAATCAGTCATTCTTTTAGCAAAAAGAAAAATGTTTTAATATCTTCAAAATTTCTAAGTAACCATTTTAATCCCAAAAGAAATCTTACATATTTCTTCTTAACTCTCGCTTTTTATTACTGATCTCAAAGAACGCATCAAGATTATAAGAAAGGGCAATGCAAACGAAGTTTGAATTTACCTGTAATGAATTAGAAATAGTTAGTCACGCAACTTCAAAATCATTCAAATAAAAAAATTCCACACTCGATTTTTTGAGTGTGGAACCTTCTTCGTCTACAAGCTGAAGCAAAAATAAAAATTTTGTCTACCGCATTTTATTTAACTTTGCCCATAATAGGCTGTATCTCCGTGTTTGCGAAAATAATGTTTATTCAATAAATATTGTGGAATTGCAGAGATTTTATGATTGATTTGTTCAGTCTCTCTAGCCATCACACAAATTTCATCAAGAATCAAGCTATTTTCCACTGCTTTTTTGGGGGTATCTCCCCAAGTAAAAGGCCCATGACCATAAACGAGTACTCCTGGAACCTCTGTGGGTTGAATATTTCGTTCACGAAAAGTTTCTACGATCACTTTCCCTGTGTTTTCTTCATATTGATTGATTACCTCTTCATTGGTCAGCTGTCGTGTACAAGGTACTGACCCAAAAAATGCATCAGCATGGGTCGTTCCATAGGAAGGCAGATCGCGACCAGCTTGTGCCCACATCACCGCGTTGGTGGAATGTGTATGAACAATTGCTTGAACATCTGGCATTTGTTCATACAATACAACATGTGTAGCTAAGTCTGATGAGGGTCTTAATTTTTCTCCTTCAACAACGTTTCCCTTTAAATCTGTGACCACCATTTTTTCAGGTGTCATATCTTTATAATTTACACCACTTGGTTTAATGACAATGACGCCAGCTTCACGGTTAATCTCACTAACATTTCCCCAAGTTAACTTCACTAATCCTAATTGCGGCAACTGCATATTGGCTTGATAAACTCGCTGTTTCATTTCTTCAATGACTTCTTTAAACATCGTAACCCGCCTCCAATAACTTCGGATACAAATACGTTTTTGCTGACTGAATTTCTTGTTGATAGTTTGAACTATTTTCACTCCACATTTCAATCAAGAATGGACCAGGAAAATCCAACCTGTTTAATGTCTTTAGGAGACCTAAAAAATCAACACACCCTTCACCGAAAGGAACATCTCTAAATTGACCCGGAAAATCTTTAGTAACTGAATAGGTATCTTTTAAATGGACTGATGTTATATAGTCAATACCTGACTCTAATTCATAAGCAGGATTATTCTCCGGCCAAGCAGATAAATTTCCCAAATCCGGATAAACTTGAAGATATGGCGAATGAATTTGTTTTTTTATTTCAATAAACTTAGTAATTGAATTTAAAAATGGATCGTCCATAATCTCGATTGACAAAATAACACCATACTGTGCAGCTTTGCGAACACTTTCTTTTAAACCAGTAATAAATGCTTCTCTAGAACTCATTGACTTGTCCTCATAGTAAACATCGTAGCCTGCAATTTGGATCACTTTAATGCTCAATTGATCAGCCAGTTTAATCGCCTGATCTATTATTTCGATGGCTTTTTTACGCACTTCAACTTGACTAGAACCAAAAGGAAACCTACGATGACCACTTAAACAAATTGAATGAATTCTTACGCCAGAACTAAACATCGCTTCTCTCAGTTCTTTTATTTCTTTTGTTGACCAGTCTAATCTAGCCAATCGCTCATCTGTTTCATCAATTGACATTTCAATAAAATCAAATCCTAATTCCTTAACTAACGAAAATCTTTCTGACCATGAAATATCCTTTGGCAAAGCTTTTTCATATATCCCAATTTGAGTCAACTTACTCACCCCAAATTCGTATAATCTCAGCTTTAAAGGCTTCAGCAGCTTTGACTGGATCAGGTGCCGCTGAAATCCCACGACCTGTAATAAAATTATAGACTGCCAAACCTTCAAATAATTTCAATGTTTCAACCGTCAACCCACCAGTAACTGATACATTGAATCCCATATCAATTAATTTTTTTACTTTTGTTAAATCTTTTTCACCCCAAGTTTCACCTGATAATAAAGCATCACGACTTTGATGATAGATTGCCTGCGTGATTCCTAAATCTAACCATTGCTGTGCTTGTTCAAATGTCCAATCCCCATATAGTTCCACTTGAAGTTCTTTAATTTCTTCCTTAGCAGCTGCCATTGTTGGTAAAGTAGCGCAACAAATAACAGTCATAAAATCTGCTCCTGCAACAGCGACGTTCTTAGCGACTGTTCCTCCTGCATCGGCGCATTTAGTATCAGCAATAATTATTTTTTCAGGAAATAGGCTACGGATACAACTAATGGCACGATGGCCCTCTTGTAAACATAATATTGTTCCTACCTCAATGATATCGACAACATCACCAACTTTGACGATATCAGCCAAAGCAGTTTCTAAATCATTATGATCCAGAGCAATTTGCAATTTTGGTCTCACTATATTAAACCCCTTTTATTTCATTTTTTGATAAATTTCAGACTCAGCAAATTTCTCGCCAATTTCCTTTGCTGACATAACATTTTTGATACCTATCACTGTAGTTCCTTTTTTTTGCGCTTGAGCAAACATACTTAAAAAATTCATAGGAGTGAAAACAACATCATATTGACCTGCTGAGCTTTTACCTTCCGAAATTGCACAGTGATGAATTTTTGTTATAGTTACATCCAAATCTTTCATCGCTTTTTCTACACTTCTCATCATCATTAAACTAGTTCCAGATCCATTTGCACAAGATACTAAAATTCTCATTATAAATCCTCCTTAAAGTAATTAATTGTTTTGAAATTTTTCTGCATACTCTTCATAATCATCTACAATCATAAAATAGCCTTCTGGATTTTTCCGATACTGTAATTGAGGAATAATCAACAATCCAATTACCACGACGGCTACACCTACATAACCTAAAACTTTCATCACTACAGTCATTACTGGCCAAACAGTTGCCCAGTCAAACATTCCAATATAACCGCCAAATTTAGACAAACCAATCCATGTAGCGAATAAAGCAGATCCTCCTACTTGAATTAATCCTGAAATAAATGGGAAAATACATGCAGCTTTAAATCCGCCACGATTATTTGCAAAAACAGCAATTACAGCATTATCAAAGAACAACGGAATGAAACCAGCAATGACAATTGTTGGTGATTTAAATAAAATTAATAAACCAATCATCACAAACTGACCTAACGCACCAAATAAGAAACCAACTGTTACAGCATTGGGCGAACCAAATCCAAAAGTAGCAGCTACATCAATCCCGGGAACCGCTCCTGGTAGAATTGTATTGGAGATTCCTTGGAACGATTGTGTTAATTCATCAACGAAAGTACGAACACCCAGTTGTAAAATAGCTAGGTACACTGCAAAGTTCAAAGAGGTCGTCATAATGTAAAATAGAAAACTTTGTCCCTGTTCCATAAATCCTGCTTGAACTAAATAATCCTGACCTAACACTAATAAAATAATGCCAAAGAAAAATAACATTAATAAAGAAGTAGCGACCATGTTCTCATTGAAAATTGATAAGAAACCTGGCAATTCCATATCCTCTAATTTTTTATCAGCTTTTTCTGACCGATGATTCTTTCTATCACGTTTCTTCATGAATTCTGCCAACTTAGCAAAAATAAATATGCCAAACATTTGTTGATGGGCTACTGCAAAACCAGCCCCTTCGGTCAATTCTTGTGTAATTCCCACAGTTAAGTTAGAGGCCACCGCCCAATAACATCCTAGAATTAGCCCCATAAAAACCAAAACTTCTATTCGTCCTAAATTAGGGAAACAAAATAGTAAAATCCAAAATGCGGTAGCCGCCTGTTGAATTTGAACGTTTCCGGTAGTAAATACTGCTCTTAACTTTGTAAATTTCTGGAAACGTACCAATAAAATATTCATAATAAAAGCAATTAGCAATAAAATCATCACGTCACCAAATGTACGACCAAATGTTTTCATTAAACCAGCATCAACAGCATTTTGACCAAAATAAGGATCGGTAACCATCGCGTCTAGATTAAATCGATCTTTCAGTCCTACTAGGATCGGTCGGAAATTATTAACCAATCCACCAGAACCTACAGATAAAATAAAATAACCTACAGTAGCCTTTAAAAAACCAGCCAAACACTCATAAAAAGGTCTACGCAGTAAGATATAGCCTAGCAAAACTATAAAACCAATTAAATAGGCTGGTTGCGTCAGAATGTTAGTAGCAAAATATGTCCAAATTTTTAGTAAAAAATCACCCATTCATATCTCCCCCTAGATATTAAATTCTTTCATTATACGTTGATATTCTTCGATAGACTCACTAGCGACTAGTTGATCAATTAATCCTTCTGTCATCAATAATTCAGACAAGTTCTGAATATTTTCCATATGTTCTTCCGAGTTTTTAGCGGCTAATGTGAAAAAGAGACTGGCTGATTTTTCTTCTTCATCATCACTTTCAAACACAATTGGTGATTTAAATTTTGTAAAAGCTATCGCTGTACCAAAAATCCCTTCACTTTTATCAGAAGAATGAGGCATTGCTACTTGCGGTACAATAACAATATATGGACCGTGTTTTTCAACACATGTGATAATTTCATCAATATATGTTTGATTAATTATTCCCTTATTTAGTAATTGTTGACAACTCTCACTAATTGCCTCTCGCCAATCAGTAATTGTTTTTTCTGAATAACTTACTAACTCATTTTCAAAAAAATATTTAAGCATTTTAATACCCTCTTTTCTTATAAGAATGATGGGAATGGCGTATCATTTTCGATAGAAAAAGCATCATCAAATCCACGATAAAAGTTAAATTCCAAATCGTCTTTATCTGTTGGATAAGTAAATTTCCCGCCTACTTGCCAAATGAAAGGTTTAAACTGATATTTCAAACGATCCTTTTTAAACTGCCACAATTCAGTGATCTCTTTTGGGTCCGCCATAAAATTCGCCCAAATATCGTAATGAACAGGGATAACAACTTTAGCATTTAATGATTCCGCCATTCGAAGCATATCGACAGAGGTAACTTTGTCAGTAATCCCTCGTGGATTTTCTCCGTAAGCTCCTAAACAAACATCAATTGTATGTTCATTTCCATGCTTAGCAAACATATTAGAATAATGAGAATCACCTGCATGATAAATATTTCCACCAGAAGTTTCAAATAGATAATTTACTGCGATTTGATCCATATCTTGAGGTAATTTCCCTTTCAAAGATACAGCAGGATCTTCACAAGTTACCAAAGCAGTACGATCAAATGCTTCTAAAGCAACTATTTTAATATCTTTAACCTGTACTTCATCTCCTGGTTTAACAATGATAGTTTTTTCTTCAGGGATCCCCCACTTCAACCAAGTAGCTACCACTTCTTTTGGCCCAATAAATTTTGCTGTTGGGCAGTTTTGATGGACCGCCGCCGCAGTATTAATATCTAAATGGTCTGAATGAATATGAGTAACAACTAATGCATCCACCTTTTTGATCTCAAAAGGATCAATTACAAATGGCTGTGTACGTAAATTAGGTTGCATTTTTTGAACACCACTCATTCGCATCATTTGATGACCTTTTTTCATTTGACCATTTCCATGGCTACGTTTACCTGTACCACACCATAAATCACACAAAATATTTGTTCCAGCAGCAGATTTCAGCCAGATACCTGTGCATCCAAGCCACCACATTGAAACAGTCCCATCCTTTACTTCAGTTTCCTCAATTTCTTCGTTTAAATAAGTCCCCCATTCTGGGAAGGTATTCAAAATCCAATCTTCTTTTGAAATATTATCTACCGTATTCGCCATAATTGAATCTCCTTAAATGATTTATTTGTTCTTTACATTTACAATCATATATTCAAAAAATCATTATGAAAACCCTTTTTTATGACCGTTAGAACATTATATGATTTTTTTGGATTAATTAATCTTTTTTTGTTGTATACTTGTTCATATGAGATATAAATAAAAAATTTTAAAGGAGGAACCTCAGTGAAAAATTCCATTGCCACTATTGAACAACGTCACAAAAATATTTTGAATATTTTAGAACAACATGAACGGATGACTACACAAGAGTTAGCAAACTCGTTAGGGGTATCGATTAGTACCATTCGTCGGGACCTGAATATTCTAGAAGAGAAAAATGATATTCAACGTAAATATGGTTACTGCATTTTTAATTATGACAATCAAAAAAATTTCGATGCATCTGGTCCTGAATTAATCAAGCAATCTATCGCAAGAATTGCCAGTACTTATGTAAGCGATTACGATACTGTCTTTATTAATTCAAGTTCCACTGCTTTAAATACTGTGAATTACTTAAAAGCCAAACATTTAACTATTGTCACCAATAATTTGAAAATTGCTCACTTACCTCACAATGCAAACTATAATTACATTTTAACTGGAGGAGAATTACGTTTTCCAAAAGAAGTCTTAGTGGGTGATATCGCGATAGATACAATCACTTCCACTAATGCAGATATTTGTATTATTGGCTGTAGTGGTGTTGATATAGTAAATGGCGTTACTACCAAAATTTTAAATGAAGCAAAGATCAACGAACTCATGATTAAACAAACCGTTAAATATAAAATACTCGTTGCGGATCATCGAAAAGTCGGGTTAACTTCCAAATTCAAAATCGCTGATCTTTCTGTCTTTGATTGTTTAATCACCGATCGGTATTGTCCACCAAAATTAATTACTCAAATCGAAAAGGCTGGATTAAAAGTAATAAAAGTACAATAGCCAACATAAAAAAACGCGAGGTTTTTCCTCGCGTTTGACTGTGGACAAGATCTCGTTTATAAATGCAATTGCAGCTTTTTCTTTTTGTAAAATTAAAGGCGAATACAAATGAAAAATTATTCGATGATAATCTCAAGCATGATGTATTCTCTAGGTTATCAGTATATACCGGCATGGGAAAACAAGAAATTTCTTCAATTTAATGGAATAACTAAAATTTTAAAAAGAGAACGTAAATATTCATCGAGCCTTCCTCAGAGACTTAGATAGTAAATTGTACATTGTTGACCAGGCAACTATTGCCACTTTTAAACGTATTTTTATTATTCATAGTGACATACTAGAAATTATGAACAAATGGCAAAAAAAAGCAAAAAAGCGTATGAAGGATTGATAATCAATTAAGCTGTTTAACATCTGGAATCAAAGGTGTTAAGCAGCTTATAAATTGTGGCTCATGACACACTGGAAATATCACCATCTAATTGAATAAATAGTATGGTATGAAAGCTTAAATAATAAATATCTAAAGTTTTTTATCAATATCTACATATAGAATCTATTTTTAGATTTCCAATCATGTTCAATATACTTTATTTCTTTTGAGGTCCAACGTAAACCTCCAAATGTTGTGGTAGAATTTTAAAACGCAATGGTAACCCTGGACCTTCATCACCATCTACACTAGAATGCAAATCAACCTCTTCTTTAACTGATAAACTGCCTTCAATGAAAGGTTGATAACCAATGTAATCTGTCGAATGATCGATTCCCTTTATAATATCTGGCACACTTTTTACCATATCGAGCACATTTTGATTCTTAAGATATATCAGATACATTTTGCCATCATCAGGTCTGGCTTCTGGCACAATGTGACCGTAGCCACCGATAGTTTGAGTTAGCGCGATGACGACAGCGCTACTTTCAATTTTTCTTTTTTCACCCTCGATTTCTAACTCAAAATGATAACTTTCATCTTTTAACACTTGCTTGAAACCAGAAGTAAAATAAGCTAATTTACCAAACTTAGTTTTTTCTTCAACCTCCACGTCACTGATAGCTTCAGGAATTCCACCGACTGCAACAATATTCATAAAATAATCTTCGTTGACTTTTCCAATGTCTAAAGCTATCCGACGATCCAAATCCAATTCAGCAACCGCTTCTTCTGGTTCCATTGAGATATTCAGCGAGCGAGCCAAATCATTTACTGTACCTAATGGAAAGAAACCAAACTTCGGTCGGTGTTCTTGTTCTGCTAAACCACTGATCACCTCATTAACTGTTCCGTCACCACCCATAGCAAAAACACTGTCTACTTTATCTGTCACTGCTTGGTTCGCAAATTTAGTTGCATCTCCAGTGTCTCCTGTATGCTGTACCTCTACTTCATCAAATATATCCGTCAGTTTTTCCTTGACCAATTTCTCGTATTCTTGAGCTTCCTCATTACCAGAACTAGGATTTACAATCAATACTGCTTTTTTCATTATCGGACTGCTCCTTTCTTGCTATTTATCTATTTAGTATAGCAGGAATAATAACCTTTCATCTGTACATAAGATTATCAAATTTAGTTGTATATCTTTCCTATAAAACATCAATCATCAGAAAATTTTTCTATATTATTTAAAAAATGCTATTGATATCTTTTTAACATCTTCTTTCTTCCATTACTTAGGTAAATATTGTACTCCATTCTAATCTCAGAAAATCAAAATTGAATTCACAAAATCAGCCATTGATCCCTCACCTCCAGTCCACAATCTCATATTTTTTTAAACTTATTTTAACTAAAATTCCATTTTTAGATTGACAAAGAGATATCTATTTTGTAAACTGTAAAGAAATATTGATACAATATTCCGAAAATTCAAAAAAATAGTAGGTGAAGACAATGATGGAAAAAAATCAGATGGCAATTATTATTTTATTATTATAGCTGGGACTTTTTTGAGAATCTAATCAAAAAGTCCCTATTCACATTGCATTTAAAAGAAGGCAGAACTTCTTTTATGGAATGTTTTTTTTATACTCAATTTCAACATTTAAAAAATAACATTTGTCATGATTTTGACTATCTCTACTATATTTAACAAATCAACTGATTAAGAAAGAAGGAAAATAATATGAGTCAAACAGTCTTTTTACCTAACTATACAATTGGTGTCGATGCTTATGAGCAAATCACAGATATCGTAAAAGAATACGGTAGCAAAGCAGTTATAATTGGTGGCGAAACAGCATTAGAAAAAGCCGAAACAAAAATTAAAGAAGCACTATCACAAGAAATCGAAGTCACTAATACCCTTTGGTACGGTGGTAACTCCACTTATGAAAATGTCGAAAAATTAGTGAATGATGCTGATGTCCAAAAGGCAGATATTCTTTTTGCAGTAGGAGGCGGCCGCGTTTGTGATACAGTCAAAGTAGTTGCTGAGAAAATGGGAAAACCGGTTTTCACTTTTCCTACAATTGGTTCAAATTGTTCACCAGTAACTGCAGTCTGTGTGATGTATACCGAAGAAGGTGAAATGCAAGGTCTCTTTTTCCCATCTAAACCACCTACGCATACATTTATCGATACTGCTATTATCGCCAAGGCACCAGATAAATATTTGTGGGCTGGCGTTGGAGATGCACTTTCTAAAGAAATTGAATCAACTTTCTCTGCTCGTGGAGACCAACTAGATTACACCGACGGATTAGGTATTCAAATTGGAAAAATGTGTACTGATCGTCTGTTGGAATATGGTACACAGGCCTTAAAAGACAGTTCTGCAGGGATTCCATCTTTTGCTATTGAACAAGTGGTTGCCGATATTATTGTTACTACTGGTTTAGTTTCAGTATTAGTAATCAATGACTATAACTCTGCGATGGCTCATTCTTTTTATTATGGCACAACAGTTCTTAAAAAAATGGAAGATTATTTACATGGGGCTTCTGTAAGTTACGGTGTTTTAGCCTTGTTAAAAATGGATCAGCAAGACGCTCTTTTTGAACGAGTTTATCGCTTCATGAAAGAAAATAAACTTCCAGTTTCACTAACCGAAATGGGACTAAATAATACAACCGACTTGACCGCTATTATCGATAAGGCGATGTCCACGAATGATATCGTTCATGTTCCTTATGAGATTACACAGGATATGTTTAAACAAGCAATCTTTGATGTTGAAGCTTATCAACTATCATAAATTTTTCAATCCAATCAATTAAAAATTTCTGAGAATATTTCTCTGATAAAAAAAGCTATAAATTGGTATTATCACGCCAATTTATAGCTTTAGTTTTTAATATAATCTTGTCAATTGACTGGGAACAAATGATTGTTACTTAATTAGTTATTATTTACTTCTAAATGAAATACATCCGGCCGTGAATAATGCCCAGTCGGATCAAAATCCATTCGACTTAACGGTACTTGTTCCATGTCTAATTCTTGATAAATAATGGTCTCTTTATTCCAAACTGGTTCAACTAAATACTTCCCAAAAGGACTGACAATACAGCTACCTCCTGGACACAAATCTTCAGGTAATGCAGCTAATTCATTTTGAGAATGCAAGCCTTCTGGATACTGAGATTTTGTCACATGTTGATTACAACCAATCACAAAACAGCGTCCCTCCATTGCAATATGTTGCATCGTATGTTGCCATTCTTCACGATTATCGGCTGTCGGTGCCAAATAAATCGAAACGCCCTTTTGATATAAAGCAGCCCTAGCTAATGGCATATAGTTTTCCCAACAAATTAATCCACCCATTGTGCCAAATACTGTATCCACAGTCGAAATTGCCCCTTCATTTCCGTCACCCCAGATACAACGTTCTGTACCAGTCGGTTTTAGTTTGCGGTGTTTCGACACAATTTTGCCTTCTGGACTAAAAATAATAAAGGTACAATACAAAGTACAATTTTTTTCATCTCTTTCATTAATACCGATGGCAACATAGGCATTCGATTCTTTGGCTGCACTTGCAATTCGATCGGTATCTTTACTGGGAACTACGACTGAATTGTCATAAAGTAATTTCCAATCTTGCCGACCTTCCATTGTTCGACTGCCTACAACAAATCCATATGAAAAACCTCTGGGATAGCAAGGAATAAAGGCTTCAGGGAAAACAATTAAATCGGCAGACTTTTGACTGGCATCTTCTATTAAAGCAATCGTCTTATCAATCGTTTTTTCTTTATCAAATAGAACAGGAGCTGCTTGAACAACGGCAACTTTACATTTACTTTTTTCAAAATCAATCATGGTAATGCCTCCTTAGATTATATTACATTTATTCTATCATTATTATTGTCAACAAAATCAATATAAAATAAAAAAATGTACCTATACCTATTAAATAGATATAAGTACATTTGATCTGATTTATTCAGCAAATTTATTCTTGTGATCGTAATAATCAAAATGAATATCGTCACTAACTAAATAATTATAAATATCATCAACGATTTCGATTCCGTTTTCTTCATATTTTTGTTCCCGCATTCGGCCTCGTTCACCAGGATAATTGACTTCTTTAAATCCTTCGCTTGGTACGATTTCTTTGATTTCATCTAACATGGTTGAAATTGATTTTTTAAATGTATCTAACCCAACAAAATATTCAGGATTGATGACTACATGAAGTTGTCCTAATTCACGTCCTTTAGAAAGATCATGATACATAGAAGACACATGTTTACCAAATGGTACGCCCAATAACACACCAGATAAAATATCAACCATCATCATTAAGCCGTAACCTTTTGGCCCAGCGATTGGTAACAAAGCATTCACTTTAGTTGAATCAGTGGTAGAATTTCCTTGTTCATCAACTGCCCATGAATCTGGAATAGATTCTTTACGAGAACGGGCATGTAAGATTTTTCCCCAGGCTTGAACTGTTGTAGCCATATCAAAAGTAATAATTCTATCATCATTACTCGGTGCAGCAAAAGCAATCGGATTGGTTCCAAAATAAGGTTCACTACCGCCAAAAGGTACAACCATTGGATCAGATTGACACATGGACAATGCAACCATATCATGAGTAGCTGCTCTTTCTACATAATAAGCTAGTGCGCCACTATGAGAAATATTTCTGATACCAACAACAGCAATACCGGTTTCTTTCGCGATTTCGATAGCATGATCCATCGCTTTTTCAGCAGCAACGAAACCTGAACCATTATCTCCTTCAAAAATGCCAACACTGGGACCAGTTTTTTTGAATTCAAATTTTGGATTTTGCGTGATACCACCTTTAGCAATCCGTTCTGAATAGTATTCTACTCGCATTGCACCATGAGAATGAATCCCTCTTGCATCAGCAAAGGTTAAAACATCACTAACAATCGCTGCTTGATCTTCAGACAAACCTGCCTTATGAATTTTGTTTTGGATTAATTGATGTAAATCTTCTTTTGTTACGCGCATTTTCTTCACCTGTTCCTTTTTATTTTCAGACAAATAAACTTTTTCTAGTTAATAGTAAGCGTTTTCTGAGATTCTATCATTGGTTAAAACGAACAATAAACTGAAGCTAATTGTCTGTTTTAACCAAAAAAGTTCCTATCACCTGAATGGCGATAGGAACTTTCCTTTAATTATATTTCTTTTTGTAAAATGTAAAAGCAGCTAATATCAACAGTATGATCGTACCAATCACTATTAGAATTGGTGAACTACTATTACCTGTTTTTGGTAAATACGTGTGGTTCCTCCCAGCCGATTGTATAGCAGAGGTATTGCTTAATAATGATTTTTTGGATGTATCGTCATTGGCTGGATCTTTTTTGGTTGGTTGCTCTTTTTGATTTTCCTTTGTCAGATTAATCATATCAAATTTTTTCGTTGTTATTTCAAAGTCAATTGGTTGACTGTCTAATTTGTAACCCAACGGTGCTTTCGTTTCAACCAATTGATACTTTCCTACAGCTAATTTTTCAATTAGTAATTTACCATCTTCATCGCTGACTAAATTTTCTTTGATGGTTTTTCCTGCTTGATCTTGCAAAGTGAATTGAGCATTGGCTAATCCTTCACCAGTCACACTATCGACTTTTTTCATAAGCACACTTGAAGAGATTTGTTTATTGGTCTTTTTCACTTGCACTGCTTGATCTTGCTTACTCTTAATAGTAAATGTTACTGGTTTTTCATCAAGTTCGTAACCTTTTGGTGCTTCTTTTTCGACAAATTGATAATTACCAGGTGGTAATTCATCCACTGCCAATCGTCCATTATCATCGGTAGTCATTTTTTCGGTTTTAATAGTTTTACCTTCTTGTGTCTGTAAAACAAATGTTGCACCAGAAAGTGGTTGTCCCGTTAATTCATCGACTTTTTCTAAAATAACACCTTGATTTACTTTTTTATTGGTTTTAGCTAACTCGATTGTTTCTGATGGATCTGTGACAGTAAATTTCACAGGTTTATTATCTTCTTGATAGCCAGTTGGTGCCTTTGTTTCAATCAACTGGTAACTTCCAGCCGGTAGTGTTTCAAATGAAATTTTACCAGATTTGTCAGTAACCAGTTCCAGATAGGTTTGCAAATCTTTTCCTGCGCTGTCTTGCAATTTAAAGGTTGCCCCTGCCAAAGCTTCTCCAGTTTCTTCATCAGTTTTCGTTAATGTAATGGTACCTGGATCTGGGGTTTTAATATTGGTTTTCTCAACAACAATCGTTTTATCTTGTCCTTTAGCAATTGTGAATTCAACTTCTTTTTGATCTAGTTGATAACCAGTTGGTGCTTTCGTTTCAATAAATTGATAATCCCCTGGAGCTAAGTCCTCCACTTTCAACTGTCCTGAGCCATCTGTTGCTAATTCAGATTTTAAGACTATCCCTTGCTTATTTTTCAGTTGGAAAATGGCGCCTTTTAATGGTTCTTTTGTTTGTTCATCAACTTTATTTAATATGACAGAACCAGTTAATAAAGTATTTTCTTTTTCAAGATTAACAACTTGTCCTTGTCGTTCGGTGATGGCAAATGTTACTGGGGTTTGATCTAATTTATATCCGTCTGGTGCCTGTGTTTCAATAAATTGATATTTACCAATTGGTAAGTCTTTTACAGTGAAGCGTCCGTCAGTACCAGTCTCATGATCAGAACTAATAATTGTTCCATCGGATTTTTCTAGTTGGAATTTTGCCCCAGCCAATCCTTCTTTCGATATTTGATCGACCTTAGTTAACTCGACACTATTAGGAACAGTCGCTTGATTGACAACTTTGATAGCAGCCATTTTTTCAGTCAAGGTAATTGCTTTACCTTCTTGATAATCAGGATTAATTTCATAGCCGTTTGGCGCTTTGGTCTCTTTTAATAGGTAATTATCTAATGGTAGTCCTTCAAAAGTTAGCTCACCATTTTCATCAGTATCAGCCTTCAAGCCGGTTTCTGTTCCATCAGCTTTAAGGATTTCAAAAGTTGCGCCAGCTAAAGGTTCATCTTTATCATTGACTTTTAGTACCGATAAATTATCAGTCTTAATCACTCCAGAGCCGCTTCCGCTAGTAAAGCTTAAATTAACGGTTGCTGTACTTTGACGATAATACGTTCCTAAGCCGCCATAACTTGCTGAATTGACTTGAGAAAGATTTTTTACTGCACCAGGAAATTCACTGACCGTATTATAAGTCACTTGAATATTGCTTTCTGCCTGATAATCTAAGAAATTAATCTTGAAAGAATTCCCGCTTATGGTCAAGCGGTAATGTTCGGTACCAATTTTTTCACCAGTTGCCGTATCGGTTACGACAAAAGAAGTTGGATCATAAGTTGCATTAGTCGTTCCCTGAGTTAAGGTATCTGTAATTTCAGGATTATTAACTGGTAAATCAGTGGAAATATTCTTAGTTGTAATTGTCCAGTTGGCAACATTTTCTTTTGTGGCATCTTTAGCAACTGCTTTTTGTAACGCTGACTGATAGTTATAAGCATAAACACTATATTTTAAATCAATTGGTGCTTTATCATCATAGGTTACCTTAGCAACATTATCTAATTTTTGATAAACATACCAATCTTTTTTCACTCTCGTCCGATATTTTACATAGACCCGTTTTGAGCCTAAGTTGGCGAACTCTAAGTTCATTTGATTATCTTTAATATCGATTTTTGTTGGATACGCGTCTGAACCTTCTGGTACTAATTTATAGTCTGTCGACAGATAGTTAGCCATGTTTTCAATCATCGACTGACTCGTTACTTCTTCAAAACGTAAAGAATCTGGAACCAACTCAGTTCCTGCTGGTAAAGTATCTTCTAGTTTCGTTAGATTAAAATCTGAACCTTTTGAGTTTAAAAATACTAACCAATCTTGATATAAATATTTTTCTGATGTTTGATTGGATGTTTGGCCTATTTTTGTTGCTCCTGTGTAATAAGGATCTGTAAAAGTTCCTTTAGCTTCATATTCAACAACACCGGGAACATCGCCATAATTCAAAGTAGCTTTATTTTTTACTTCAGTTTTTTGACCTGAAGAATCAATTTTAGTTTTAATGGTAATCACCAAAGTATCTTTTAGATTTTGATAGTCACCTAAAAAATCAATTCTTATACCACCATTAAAACTATCTGGTGCGCCATTCACATTTGGCTGTGCGCCAACAGGAGAACCATTTTCATCAAACTTAGTCACTTTATAATCGACACCTTCAACTAAAGGTGTTGATTCTGTTTCTGAAATTTTCTTACTGATTGTTACACCTGAATAATCTTTTACTGCGCCAATAAAGTAATCGTGAACAACGGGATTTTTCATAGTATATTTCTCCGCATTCACAGTGATGCTCCATTCCATAGTACGGTCGAAAATATCTATTTTTCCGGCTTCTTTTGTTAAAAGATTGGGAATCAAACTAACTTGAACTTCTTTATTTATTGTTCCGTTGGTAACTTTATTTTTAATAATTCGTTCAGTTGGATCAGTTATTTTTGTGGAATATTTTATGATATACGCTTGCGTAGTGTTAGCCTTAGTCGTTAAAGTTAATGACCCATCCGTATTGGCTGACTGGTCAAAATCACCACTTCCATCACCTTTTGCTTGAACATCATAACTATTGCCACTAGTATAATTCAAATCAACTTTTTGAATATCTAGTGATCCATCTACCATCTCGACACCTTGATCTGCTAAGTTTGTTATTAGCTTAGAAGTAGATGTTAACGGCTGTTGATTGAAATTGTATTTGATCTCCCAATCAATCATGCCTGTTTCTTGATTAATTTTGCCACTGGCTTGTAACGGCTGCAAAGTGACAAAAGTTTTACTAGCAAATGCAGAATTCACTTGGGTTTCATTTTCATAAGTATAAGCATAGTTATATAAATAATTGTATTCATACCCTGCAATACCATCATCAACATAATTTTTTCCATCAATCCCAGAAATAGTAGCTTCTGTAACAATTGCTTTTTTTCCAATGGATTTTAACAAAGTAATATCAGCTGTCGCTTGAGAGGTATCATTGCCTTTGTAAGTAATTTGATAGTCCTCATCTTGTTTTAGCAGCGTTTTACTGCCAACAATTGTGCCATTAAAATCAACATCACTAGAATAGACCTTAATTTCATCATAATTTAGTTTACTAGTATTATTGTTGACATAGATTTGATAGCGACGATTGGTATTGTCTGTCCGATCTAAATTAAAAACGGAATTGATCTGTGCTGTCTTTGGATTCAGAGTATCTGAAGTGATGGTTGTCGTCGTCTTTCCCTTATCAATACTGGAAGTCATTTCAAGCGTATAAATGGTCTGTTGAGGTGTTGTATCAAAAACTATTTTTTGGCTTTCTTCATCGACACCAGATATTTTTTCTAACGAAGTCACTAACGTTAGATCATAGTTTTCTGAAGAGACATTATCTTCTAAAAAAGTAATCGTTAACTCTTTAGTAGCAGCGCTAATGGACCATTTTGCTGAAGTCATTGGACTAAAATCACCAGATAAATCCTTTGCAATTGCTAACTGTGTTGGTAACTGTGTAGTAAATGTATCCCCTGCTTGGTAATTTTTATTGGCAAATGAAAAATTCATAGTTAGCTTGATACCTGACATATTCGGTATCGTATCAGTTGGTTGAATTTCATCGCCATTAATTTTATACATTTTAATAGAAGTAAAAATATTATCACTGATTGCTGCTTTGGTTTTTTTAGGAGTGACCGGCTTATTCTCATTTGATTGCTCCGTTGATTTAGAACTTTCAGTCGTCTTATTTTCTTCCGAGCTTAAAATAGAAGAAGACACTTTTCCTAACTCACTAGTTGTAGATGTTTTTTCTGAATTGGTTGTAGCGGTTGAAGCTTCTTGTGCATAAGTAATTGTTGGCATTAAAATTTGTAAAATTAATATTGACACAACAAACAATACAGATAATTTCTTTTTCATTAAAATGACACCTTTCCTTTAAAAAAATTTTAAAAAAACTTGTTTTTTATAAGAACAAAATAAAAAACATTATAATTAACTTCAAATTCCATCATAACTGTTTTTATTTGTGGGTTATCTTTTTTGAAACCGCTTGCATCGTTTGTTATATCATTTACACCAATATTTTTTTTAATAAGTCCATTAATTATTAAAATTCAGTTCAATCAATAAAATAATTCAAGAAAAAAAAATGATTCTCAATATATAAATAGCTATTTCCACAATATTTAGTAAATTTTTTTCTGTTATCAAGGCTTTTTCTGATAATTATTTAGGAAATAGGCCGTATAAAAAGAAAAAAATTCAGTTTTTCAGATTTTTTCTAGGTCATTTGAATCCAATTATTTATCTTTACTTGTTAAGCTAGGATTAATCAGAACAGAGGAGGAGTTTAAAATGAATAAAAAGAAATGGCTAATTCTGGTAGCGGCAATTATATTTACAGAACTAGTAGGTGGATTGTCTGGCTTATTAGCCGGTAATTCTCGCAGTATTTATGAATCTTTTGATAAAATCCCGTTGGCACCGCCGGGTTCACTATTCGGAATTGTTTGGCCAATTTTATATTTAATGATGGGTGTCTCACTTTTTTTCATTATTACCGGAAACATCCGTCAAACTTACAAAAGAAATGCTTATCTGTTATACGCTATCCAGTTATTACTTAATTTTACATGGAGTTTAATATTTTTTGGCGGAAATCAAATGGGACTGGCAATTATTAACATTCTCGCCTTGGATATTGTCGTTGCTTATCAAATTTTTTATTACCACAAACTTTCAAAACCGGCAGCATATCTATTGATTCCTTACCTAGTATGGATTTTGTTTGCTACTTATTTAAATATTGGTTTTGCCTTGATAAACTAAAAAAAGCCTGCTAGATTTATAAAAATCTAGCAGGGCTTTTTATTTTTTTAATAAATGTCAATAAAATCGCCGATCGAAAATGATGGAAATACTTCAGGAGAAGCAACTATTGCCCCTGGTAAGACTTCCGTTTCTTCATTCCGAAAATAAATAGAAATATGTCCTAATTCATCAAAATTCTGATTGGCAGCATCTCCAATCGATTGAATGTGATATTCTTGTTGATTAATTTTAATTTTCCCATTAGCCTTTAGGGGACTTTTTTCTATTTCAACTGGTTCGTGAACCACACAAATCGGTAATAATTCAGCCGTTACTTGTTGACCAAATAAAATCAGTAGCTTTTCTTCTTCAAAAGCCGGCACCATTTCACCGATATCAGTAATTTTTATTCGTACCATCAATTATCTCCTTTTTTACATATGGATTGGTAAACCTAAACCAACTTCACTGGCATCCATCACCATCTCTGATAAGGTTGGATGACCATGAATTGTTAGTGCTATGTCTTCTAATGTTAAATAAGATTCGATTGCCAAAGTAATTTCAGCGACTAAATCACTGGCATTTACTCCAACAATTTGTGCACCGACAACTAATTCAGTATCCTTTTCAAAAACTAAACGAACAAAGCCTTCTGTTGCATTTAATGACAAGGCACGACCATTGGCTTGCATTGGAAAGTTTGCCGTAGACACTTTTAAACCAGCTTCTTGTGATTCTTTTTTAGTCAGTCCTACAGTAGCCACTTCGGGATCTGTAAAGCAAACTGCTGGTATCACACGATAATCTTTTTTCACATTTTTTCCAGCAATCACTTCAGCCGCTACTTTTGCTTCATAGCTTGCTTTATGAGCGAGTGCCAGGCCTGCAACTACATCACCAATCGCATAAATATTTTTTTCCTGGGTCTGATATTGATCACTCACAGGAATTAGTCCTTTTGAATCAGGCACGATACCTAAATTTTCCAAACCTAAATTGGCAGTATTGGGTTTTCTGCCAACAGTGACCATTACATAATCTGCTGTCATTTTTTCTTTTTTCCCATTTACATCAATTTCAATCGTTACCGAGTCATTCGTCTGATCAGCCTTTAGCGCTTTAGCTGAAGTAACTACTCTTATATTTTTTTCTTTAAAACCTTTAACCACTAAAGCTTGAATATCCGATTCAAACGCTGGTAAAATATTAGAGCTACCTTCGACAATTGTCACTTTTGCACCTAAGTTGGCATAAGCACCTGCCAACTCACAACCGATATATCCGCCGCCAACTACAATTAATTCTTTAGGAATTTCTTTTAGATTTAGTCCTCCTGTAGAATCAATCACTCTTCCTTCAAACTTAAAATTAGGAATTTCAATTGGCGAACTACCAGTAGCAATAATCGCTTGTTTAAACATTAGCTTTTCATTGCCATTTTTCGTCTTTACCTGCAAGGTTTTCTTATCAAGAAAAGAACCAAAGCCTTCCATAATTGTGACGCCATTTTTCTTTAAAAGAGCACGAATACCATTCGTTAAAGTTTTTACAACTTGTTGGTCTTTCCATTTTTGGGTTTTGCTGAAATCTAACGTCACTTCTTTTGTCTTTACGCCTAAAAAATCCGATGATTGTGCTTCTTGAAAACGGTGGCCGGCAGTAATCAGAGCCTTTGAGGGAATACATCCAACATTTAAGCAGACACCACCAATTTCTCCAGCTTCAACTATCGTCACTTTTTGACCCAATTGTGCCGCGCGAATTGCTGCTACATAACCTCCGGGACCTGCCCCAAGTACAACGGTTTCTGTTTCTCTCACAAACTTAACCTCCTTAAAGTAACAGTCCTAATGGATTTTCCAACAATTCAACAATTCTAGATAAAAAGGCTGCCGCCGGTGCACCATCTGCTACACGATGATCAAAAGATAGACTTAAATTCAGTGTTGGCACCTCTACAAATTCGGGTCCAACTTCACTTTCACCCATTTGCCAAATCGATTTCATGCCACCTACTCCGAGAATCGCCACTTCTGGCGCATTGATAATCGGGTTAAACGACTGAACTTTGGAACGTCCCAAAGAGCTGATGGTAAATGTACCACCTTGTAAGTCATCACCAGTTAATTGACCATTACGGGCTTTATTAGTCAGTTCTTTGGTCTGTTTCGTCAAATCAGCCAAGCCCATTTTGTTAGCTTCTTTAATCACTGGAACCAGTAAGCCATCCGACACTGCTACTGCTATGCCTAAATTAATTTGGCTATATTGATAGATAGCGTCTTCTTTTCCATGGGCATTAAAAATTGGAAACTCTTTTAAGGCGACCATCGTTGCTTTCATAATAATTTCAGTGTAAGAAATACGTTCAGCAGTTTGAGCCTCCACCATTGGTAAGACTTGTTCACGTAATTCTTTTGCCTTAATCATATTGACTTCTGCTTGCATTGTTACATGAGGAATCGTTGTTTTACTGTACGACATACGATCAGCAATGACTTTTCGCATACCTTCCCAGGCAATAACTTCCACATCACTTTCAATTTCATGACTATTTTTTCCAGTAGTTTTAGGAGATTGATAATTTTTTACATCTAACGCTTGTATTCTTCCCTTGGGACCTGAACCATTGATTTCAGCTAAATTGATTTGTTTTTCATTAGCTATTCGTCTGGCTGCTGGTGTTGCCCGAATTTTTGAAGTAGCTATATTTTCAGTTTTTGCTTCAGGTGTTGCCCCTGCTGTCTCACTAATTACTACTTCGGTCTCTACTATTTCAACACTAGGCGTAGTCTCAGGGACAATTTCTCCAGCTTCACCAATATAAGCAATCACTGAATTAACTGGCGCACTTTCACCATCACCAATGTATTTTTTTAATAGCATGCCTTCTTCATAAGCCTCAACTTCGATCGCAATTTTATCGGTCATCACTTCAAAGATTGCTTCGCCAATTTCAACAGAATCGCCTTCTTCTTTCAACCAAAGGGTAATGGTTCCTTCATCCATGGTGGAGCTAAGTTTGGGCATCGTTACTTCATGAGCCATCGCTATTCCTCCTAACCTTTCACTAAGTTGCGACAAGCTTCAACAATATCTTCCACTTGTGGCACCGCTAATTTTTCCAAATCAGGATGATAAGGAATCGGCACTTCTTTACCAGCTAAACGAACCAATGGTGCATCCAAAAAGTCAAAACTTTCACTTTCGACAATCACACTAGCTAATTCGGCGCTAAAGCCACTTCTTTTAACAGCTTCTGTCACCACTACGGCTTTACCCGTTTTAATCACTGAATCAATAATCGTTTGCTTATCCAAAGGTACCAATGTTCGAGGATCAACTACTTCAATATCGATTCCTTCATCTGATAATTTTTCGGCTGCTTCTAAAGCTTTGTGAACCATAATACCTGTTGCCACTACTGTTATATCAGTTCCAGCTTTTTTAATATCTGCTACACCAATTGGAATTGTATATTTTCCTTCTGGTACATCACTTGTGGTGCGATAACAAAGCTTGTGTTCATAAAACATCACTGGATTATCATCTTCGATTGCAGCATGCAGTAGTCCTTTAGCATCATAGGCAGTTGCCGGTTGGATTACTTTTAAACCTGGAACATGGGCTGTCCAATTTTCTAAACTTTGAGAATGCTGGGCTGCCGCGCCAGTTCCCGAGCCTCCAGGAGTCCGCATAACCAATGGAATTTTGGCTTTTCCACCATACATATAACGAATTTTTGCTGCTTGGTTCACAATTTGATCTAAGGCAATAGTTACAAAGTCAGAAAATTGAATTTCAAAAATAGGGCGCATTCCTGTCATAGCTGCACCGACTGATGCTCCGGCAATAACAGATTCAGCTATTGGTGTTGAACGCACTCGTTCCTCACCAAATTCCTCCACCATACCGCGACTGACTCCGAAGGCACCACCATAAATACCAATATCTTCACCGATCATGAAGACGGTTTCATCTGTGCGCATCGCTTCAGACATTGCCTCTCTTACTGCCTCTGAATACGTAATTTCTCTCATGACAATTCCCTCCTAATCCGCATAAACGTTTTCGTAAAGAGTTTCTAAAGCTGGCATTGGACTTTCTTCTGCAAAAGTCACGGCATCTTCAATTCGTTGTTTTGCCTGTAACCGAATTTCTTCAGCTTCTTCTTCTGTAAAAATGCCCGCTCCGATCATCTGTTCTTTCGCTAAGCGAATCGGATCACGATTTTTTCGCCAATCTTCCTCTTCTTCTTTTGTACGATATTTTTTTGCATCAGATTTTGAATGCCCTTTCCAACGGTAAGTCATTGCCTCAATCAAGGTTGGTCCTTCACCACGGCGAGCTTTTTCTACTGCTGCATAAGTCGTATTAATAACCTCAATCAAATCATTGCCATCGATAGTTACGCCTTCAATCCCATATGCTTTAGCCCGATCAGATAATTTATCTACTCGCATCATTTTCTTAAAAGGACCACTCATACCATATTGATTATTTTCAATAAAAAATATAACAGGTAAATCCCAAATAGCAGCTAAATTGACAGACTCATGAAAGCTTCCTTCATTAGTAGAGCCGTCACCAGCATAGGCCAAAGCAACTGTGTCTGTTTTTTTCAACTTCTCAGTCAAAGCAGCTCCGGTTGCAATTGGAAATCCACCACCCACAATACCATTAGCTCCGAGATTTCCTGTGTCGAGATCAGCAATATGCATCGAACCACCTTTACCTTTATTGGTACCAGTCGTTCGACCAAATAATTCTGCCATCATCGCATGAATATTGGTCCCTTTAGCAATCGTTTGACCATGACCGCGGTGAGTAGCAGTGATCCAGTCAGTTTTTCTTAGAACCGCGCCACTTCCTGCTGCAGTTGCTTCTTGACCTACTGCCAAGTGAGTTGTTCCGTGAATCACACCCTTGGCGAAAAGCTGATCCACCTTCTCATCAAAAAAACGAATATTCCACATCGTTTCATATATTTCTTTTAATTCTTGATCCGTTAATCCAGCATCATTTGGTAATGACATGCTCATTGCCGACACTCCTTTGTGACGACTACATAAAATCTAGTAATAAATTTGCGGTAATATCATCCGTAATTAAAATATTGATTAAGCCACCAGAAATCGCTGCATGAATACTTTCAACCTTATCATGACCACCACAGACACCAATCACTTTTGGTATTTTTTTCAAATCGTCTAATGGTAACGAAATCACTCGTTGATTCCAGTTACAGTCTACTAATGCACCTTGCTTGTCAATAAAGTTGTAACAAATATCTCCAACAATATCCGTTCGTTTAATATCCTCAGCCAATTCATTGTTTTTTTCAGTCAAATAAATTTTAGTCATCGTTGAATACACCGGTGAACCACCAATTCCAACAACCGCAATATCCGCTGCTGCTGCTTTAGTGAATACCTTTTTAATAAAGGATTGATTCATAAAAACTTCTTTCGCTTCTTTTGTGTCTGTCGTAATCGGTGCATGCAAAGCTAAATATTGACCCCCGCTTTTTTGACCTAATATTTCACAAACTGTATTGGCTTGAATCGCACTATGTTGCTGACCCAATCCACCTGCTAAAGGAACAAAAGTCACTGATGATAATTTATTTTTTGAGTAAAAATTCAACGCCATTTCATGCACAGTGTTGCCGGCTGACACGCCGACAATTTGGTTTGGCTGAATGACACGAGTTAGATATTTTGCTGCAGCTACGCCTAATTTTTTAATTAATTGCTCGGGTTCTTTTGAATCTACGCAAATCACTTCGTCTAAATTGTAGCGTCTTTTTATTTTGTCCTCGATATTTTTATGGGGATGAATCATTTCGTCATGAATAATAATTTCAACTAATCCCAATTCTCTTGCTTTTGTAAGATATTTTGAAACAAGCGAGCGGCTGATATTATATTTTTTGGCAATATCAGCTTGTTTCGCTCCCTCGTCGTAATACATTGTGGCAATCCCAACTAATAAATGCATATCTTGTGAATAGCTCATAATTCCCCTCCGAATTTTCCTTTTTATTAATACTCTTTATTTTACAAGAAAAATTAGTGAAAATGTATGGTTTTCACAATCAACCACATTTTTTAATCAAATGTACTATCTTGTAATTTTCTTAATTGATAAACTGTCGTTGATTCATCCAATACAACATCTTCTTCAGTAATAAACGTTCCCGCTTTAATTGGTCGACGGGCAATCACATTTCCAGAAATTAAACCAATTGGAATATGACCATCTTTTTTCATATCAACATGAGTTTCCAATACGCCACGGACGCAGAATCCACCAATACCATCTAGTTTTTCACCTTCAGCAATATCCTTTTTCGTTACAGCTACAGTTTCTGAAACTGGTGCGCCTAACGGTACAATAGCATGATCATTTCTTAAAACTGCTTTTGCGATTGTAATCGGTGTTTCTAAACTTGCTAAGTGATATGGTCGATATAAAATATGATGATCCCGATCACCTGTCTTCATTAAGTAACTTAACTCATGACGGACGCCTTCATTTTGTCCTTTCACAATGACAAAGACCCCTGGTGCCAACCCATCAACATATTCTACTACGCCATATTTACTTAAGACGCCTCCATTTTCTTTCAAATCTAAATCTTTAATAACCGAGTCTACATCTCCTGCTAGTCCATGCATTCCTACTTTATCTGGTACAAATCCGATCGCATTTGATAGTAAATTCATTTCTGCCATTGTTTTTGTACCATCTTGAAAGGCTGCCAACATATGAGAAGCCATTTGTTTCTTATCTGCTTCTGCTTGAGCAGTATCTGGATTTGCACCAACATTTAATTTATTATTTTTACCTTTACCAGCTACTAAAACTTCCATTCCCATTGATTTAGCAAATTCAAAAAGCTCTGTTGTTGCTGCGGGTTCATCTCCATCAGAACCGGTATAAACTAAATCAGCTGCTTGATAAAGCTTATGCATCAATGGTCCAATGGTGATATCAATTTCAACATTTAATAGAACCAATTGTTTTTTGGCGATCAACGTTTCCAAAGCAATTTTTGCCCCAACTTCTGGTACACCCGTCGCATCTACAATCACTTCAACGTTTGGCGAATGAATGACTTCTTTAAAATCGGTAGTTACTAACACTTTATTTTTGATATCTGATGAAGCTAAATACGCATCGGCTGCTTTTTGAGCAAATTCTTGGCGAATATCACTCACGCCAGTGACTGCCATTCCTGGGATCGTTGCAATTTGTGCAATCATGCCATAACCCATTTGTCCTGCACCGATTACCCCGACTTTGATTGGATTTTCTTCTGCTTGTCTTTGTAACAACTGTTGATAAATTGTCATACTGTTATCGCTCCTTCTCTTTTGTTATTACACGTAACATATGATACACAAACAATCATAAAGTGCTTTATTTTAAAAGTCAATGAGTAAATACATATTTTTTCTAATTGTAATGTAACATAATTTCCGATTTATTCACAAATATCACATATGTTCCAATATGTGAATTATGATAAAATTCCATTGACATTGATTTCAAAAAAATTTAAGATTTTGTTTATACAAGCGCTTACATATAGAAAAGAGGAGGAAGACTATGGCTAACTATGCTGGTTTAATTATTTTATTAGTGCTTTGTTGGGGAATACAGATTGGCATGTCATATTTTCAGCATAAAAATTATCATCATATGTTGAATCAAATTAAGCATCGATCTGATGGTTACTTAGGTGTGGGCGTCGCCAAAGCAAAATTTAAAATGGGAAAAGGTGTAATTTCTCTACTTGTGGCGGATGAACACGGTACGATTTTAGACTATCGCGAAATGTCTGGTTATACCGTTTTTGCTCGATTCAAACAAAAAGAACGATTGATAGGAAAAAATGTCAATGAAACAATGACGGCTTTAAAGGGGAAACAAAGAATCAGAGCTTTTCAACAAGCCTTTGATTTAATCAATCAAGAAATAATGAAAGCGGAGGGAATCTAATGGACTTTTTAGTAAAGATTGCAGAAGGATTTATCGGAATTTTTAATGCAGGTGGGGAAAACTTAGTTGGTTTAATTACTGGGATTTTGCCTACCTTGATGGTCTTATTAACATTTGTAAATGCTCTTATAGCTTTAATTGGAGAAGAACGGGTAACGAATTTCGCTCAATTTTGTACTAAAAATATTGTCTTACGCTACTCCCTATTCCCACTATTGGCGGTCTTTTTCATGACCAATCCGATGTGTTATTCCTTCGGACGTTTCTTAAAAGAAAAACAAAAACCAGCTTTTTACGACTCAGCGGTTTCATTAGTTCACCCAATTACTGGTCTATTTCCCCATGCGAATGCTGGAGAATTATTTGTTTGGACGGGTATTTCATCTGGGATTACTACTTTAGGTTTGTCAACAATGCCTTTAGCCGTTCGCTATTTTCTTGTAGGCTTAATCGTCATTCTAATTCGTGGTATTTGTACAGAAACATTAACTAAAATTATGTGGAAAGAACCGGCAGAAGCCTAGATGGAGGACAAAACTATGTATAGAAAAATCTTTGTAGGTCGTGGAAATAATGGCTGGGGACCTGGCTTTGAATTAAAACCTGAAGGAAAAAAAATAAAAATAGCCTCTGTAACTGGTGGTGGGATTCATCCAGTTGCTGAAAAAATTGCTGAACTATCCGGCGGAGAAGCCGTCGATGGCTTTAAGACTTCGATTCCTGAAGATGAGATGATGTGTGCTGTAATTGACTGTGGTGGGACTGCACGGATTGGCGTTTATCCCATGAAACGGGTGCCAACCGTGGATGTTCTGCCTTCCTCCCCTTCTGGACCTCTGGCAAAACATATCACAGAAGATATTTTTGTTTCTGGAGTGAAGCCAGAAAATATTCGGATCGTGGAAGAATCTGATGAAGTTAGTGTAGAACCAGTAGTAGCTCCTGAAGAAAATGAAGAAAACTTTCAAGATAAATATGCGCAGGCAAAAGCCGATGTCAAAGAGAAAAAAGCAGCTACGCAAAAGCAAGGTGGGATTTTCGGCTTAATTAATAAAATTGGTCGTGTCGTAGGACAGTTTGTCGGTGTTTTTTATCAAGCTGGGCGAGATACTTTAGACATGGTTATCAAAAATATCTTACCTTTTATGACCTTTGTAAGTATGTTAGTAGGTTTGATTAATTACACTGGTATCGGTAACTTTATTGCGACAGGTGTCCGACCTTTAGCAAATAATATTGTTGGGATGGTCATTTTATCCTTAATCTGTACAATTCCAATCTTATCACCAGTATTAGGACCTGGAGCTGTTATTGCTCAAGTTGTTGGTGTACTTTTAGGCGTAGAAATTGGTAAAGGTTCGATTGCTCCTGCTATGGCTTTACCAGCATTGTTTGCGATTAATTCCCAAGCTGGTGCAGATTTTGTTCCTGTTGGTTTAACTCTTTCTGAAGCAGAACCTTATACAGTTGAAATTGGTGTACCAGCTGTACTTTTCTCAAGGCTTTTGACGGGTCCCCTTTCTGTTTTAATTGCTTGGCTATTTAGTTTTGGACTATATAAATAAAAATATTTTTTGAACTCCACGAAGGATAATTCCTTTCTGGAGTTTTTTTGTTGTTAAATCAATGATGCCAAGAATATTTGCTAGTAAATTCTCCTCTTTCATTTACAATTAAATTAAGTAAGGGGTGAAAATATGTTAGGGAATATTTTAAAAATGCGTAGAAATGAATTGCAGCTGACGCAACAACAAGTTGCTGATTATTTGTTTGTCTCTAGGCAAACAGTTTCCAGTTGGGAAACTGGAAATAGCTTTCCGGATGTGCCTACTCTAATTAAAATCAGTGATTACTATCAAATATCATTGGATGCGTTAATGAAAGGAGATGAGAAGTATATGAAAAAGCTTAAACAAGATGTTACTTTATTTAACTTAGTTCAACAAGGAGTTTTCATTGGCATCATTTCTTTTACTACTATCATTGGATCGATTGCCGGCTTTATTAATGTTATTCGTCAAACAGAAATTTTTGAAGCGATTATCCTAGTAATCCCTCTTCAATTAGCCCAACTTATTTTTCTTTTCTGGATCACTATTTATTATAAAGAGGATTTTTATCAACCAGTATCAGAAAGAAAACTACTCATCAGTCAAAGAATGATTCAAGGAATGATTTTTCTTAGCTTTTTAGTTGTTTTCACTTTGTTAGTTATTTATTTTTTGGCTGCTTTTGGTATCATTAAAATCTAAAACTACTTGATCTCAACCGAAAAAAAAGCAGCCAGCTTGAATAACACAAACTGACTGCTTGTTTTAAATTGCCAACATTTTTGCTAATGTTACTAATACAGCATTTTCATCATTGCTCAAGTTCACTTGATAATTTGCGGCAGCTTTCGTCTCAGCGAATGCATTTTTCACAGCAAAGCTATAGTCGGCTTCGGCAAACAATTCTATATCATTTAACCCATCTCCAAATGCCATTGTTTCAGATTTTGAAATACCTAACAATTTTTGCAACTCTTGGACTGTCGTGCCTTTATGAACATTTAGCTGAGCAATATCTATCCAGCGAGGTTCGGAAGCCACAAAATACGCTTGATCTTGATACTGTTCCAAAAGCTTAACCGTTTCAAAAGTACGTAGCTGATTATCCAAAACCGTAATTTTTATGAAATCATCACTTATTTGATCATACTTGTCAACAAATTTCACTACTTGGTACGATCCATTTACAAAAAATAAGTCAGCTTCCGGCGTATCTTTTAAGATAAAAGCGGCTTCTTCAGTGCAAGCAATAATTGTCTGATGTGGGATCTGTTGTAGCGTCTCAATCATTTTAAGACCGATTCTATTTGGCAACAAATCTTGATAAACAATTTTCCCTTGATGCTTGATTCGAGTTGCACTGTCTCCTAAAATCCATAAGTCTTCAAAGCCTACATTCACAAAAAGTTCCTCAACTCTTTCAGCTTGTTTTCCAGTCACGGGTGCAAAAATAATTCCCTTTTCTTGCATCATTTTACGTACTTTCAAATATAGCTTCTCATCAAACAGACTTTGACTATTTAAAAATGTGCCATCTAAATCGGTTAAAACCAACCTAATCATTACTCAAATCCTCACCGTTTGTGGTAATCACTTTTTTATACCAGTCGAAAGATTTCTTCTTACTGCGTTTTAGACTGCCGTTGCCGTCATTATCACGGTCTACATAGATGAAACCATAACGTTTTTTCATCTCGCCAGTTCCAGCTGAAACCAAATCAATACAGCCCCAAGTTGTATATCCTAAAAGATCAACTCCATCTAACTCGACAGCGTCTTTCATTGCTTGTAAATGTTCAGCCAAATAATTTATCCGATAATCGTCTTCAACATAGCCATTTTCATCTGGTGTATCAACAGCTCCTAAACCATTCTCTACAATAAATAATGGTTTTTGATAGCGATCATATAAGTCATTTAAAGTAATTCTCAGCCCTAAAGGATCAATTTGCCAACCCCATTCACTAGCTTTTAAATAGGGATTTTTAATAGAAGCAAAAATATTTCCTTCAGTTTTTTCCAATAAATCAGGATCAGTGGTTGCCACTCGAGAAGAATAATAAGAAAAAGAAATAAAATCGACAGTATGATTTTTTAATAATTCTGCATCGCCATCGGCCATTTTAATTTCGATGCCGTTGCGTTCTAATTCTTTTATAGCATATGCTGGATATTCACCACGAGATTGAACATCAATAAAGAAATAATTTTCTCGATCATTTTTACGAGAAGCCCACACATCTTCCGGGTTACATGAGTACGGATAGTAAGCACCAGCGGCTAGCATACATCCCACTTTATTTTCCGGGTCAACTTCATGGGCAATTTTCGTTGCTATCGCTGAAGCAACTAATTCGTGATGGGCTGCTTGATATTTCACTTGTTCCTTGTTTTCTCCTGGTTCAAAGTAAAGTCCAGCTCCCATAAATGGCGCATGTAGAATCATATTGATTTCATTAAAAGTCAACCAATATTTAACCAAGCCTTTATATCGATTAAAAATCACCTGACATAAGTTTTCATAAAAACCAACTAATTCACGACTACGCCATGCGCCATATTTCTCAACTAAATGCATTGGACAGTCAAAATGAGTAATCGTCACTAGCGGTTCAATATTGTATTTATGACATTCTTTAAACAAGTCTTCATAAAATTTTAAGCCATCTTCATTTGGTTCGGTTTCATCACCTTTAGGAAAAATCCGACTCCAAGCAATCGATAAGCGATAAGTTTTAAATCCCATCTCACCAAATAAAGCAATGTCCTCTTTATAGCGATGATACATATCAATCGCATTTTTTGCTGGATAAAAATGGTCATCATCAAAATCAAACATTTTTTGCTCACCAGTAATGACCCCTATTCGATCTTTGCCAACTGGTGCTAAATCGACATTGGCAAGACCACGTCCACCTTGATCGTATCCTCCTTCACATTGATTAGCAGCTGTTGCGCCACCCCATAAAAAATCTTTTCTAAATGCCATGCATGATTCCTCCTAAGTTTTATACTTCTATTAAATCTAAATGACTAGCTACTTGATCCTGAACTTCGATTCCTTCTGCCATTAATTTTTCGATTGTTGCTTTAAAGTTTGGTAAATATTCTTTGTGGGCAATAAACAATTCATCCATTACTCGTTTGGCAGTTTTTCCTGACGGAATTAATGGATTAATCGTGAAGGCTTGCAAAACAGTATTATAATCACCTGTGACTGCAGCCTCAATTGTCAATAATTCCATTGCTTTCATCACTTGCAGCCAACCTCTTTCAGCTGTCGGTAATGTACCAAAGGCAACATTGCGTGCTCCTTGACCACCTACATAAGCAGTCACTTCAACAACACAATCCGCTGGTAAATCCGGAACAGCACCATCATTTTTAGTAGAAACGACCAATTGCGTGTTTTTATTGGCATAGATTGAAGCAATTGTTTCACAAGCTGCATCAGAGTAATACGCTCCACCCCGTTGCTGCAACTGCTCCGGTTTGTAATTTAGTGCTGGATCTTTGTAGAGTTCAAATAATTCAGTTTCTGTTTGCTTGACTTGTTGGGCGCGCGTACCAATTGTTTGATATTCTTCTAAAGCATGTTCCAGCATTTCTTCTTGACGATAGTAATACCGATGATAACCACAAGGAATCATTTTCATCTGTTCTAGCTGTTCATGATAAAAAGGAATATCGAAAATATTTTTCGGTAAGCCGTTGTCTTCTTCATACATTTTTTCAATGATATCCATCGTCACGTCATTGCCATGATTATCCGCAACTTTATGCCAGTGAAAATGATTTAACCCAGCAAATTTATAAATTAACTCATCTGGATTTTTCCCGATTAATGCTGGCTCAATCATCGTCGCCATCACAGGTACATTACATAAACCAATGACTTTTTCCCACTTACCATAACGAACAATGGCTTCTGTCACCATGCCACTAGGATTGGCAAAATTAATCAACCAGGCATCTGGACAAAGCCGTTTCATATCTTCAACAATTTCCAGAATGATTGGCACAGTTCTTAACGCTTTAAAAATTCCACCTGGTCCGTTAGTCTCTTGTCCTAACATGCCATAATAAGCAGGGATTCTTTCATCCTTGATTCGTGCTTCCAATAAACCAACTCGAAATTGTGTGGTAACAAAATCAGCATCTTTTAAAGCTGCTTCGCGATCTAAAGTCAAATGGATTTTCACATCATATGGTGAAGCATCCCACATTCTTTGGGCCATTGCTCCGACAATCGCTAACTTTTCTTTTCCAGCTTCAATATCTACCAACCAAATCTCTGAAATTGGTAATTCCTCATATCTTTTGATAAAACCTTCCATTAATTCTGGGGTATAACTACTTCCGCCACCAATCGTGGCAATTTTTACACCTTGATTCATTAGCTCACTCCTTATAATTAATTTACAAATTTATTATCCTATCTGTAAAATATATTTACAATTCGTTTTGAGTTGATTCCAATACTATTTACAAATTTTATCTTTATATGCGGTATTATTTGTAAACGCTATTGCAAAACAGTAGTACTTTGCTTTAATATCATTTACAACAATACAAAAATATCGTAAATATTTTGGAGGGGAATATATGCTTATCCGTGAAAAAATGAAACAAATTCATTTTTCAACTGCTGAAGAGAATGTTATTAGGTTCCTATTACATTCTGACAGTCAGTTGAGAGACTTAACCGTTAAAGAAATTGCCGAAATCACTTATGTCCATCCATCCACATTAATTCGTGTCGCTAAAAAACTAAATTTTTCAGGTTGGTCGGCTTTAAAAGATGCTTTTTTAGCTGAATCCCACTATTTGAATACGTATTTCACTGATATTGATGCCAATTTACCGTTTTCGCCACAAGACGGCATTATGACAGTTGCTCATAAAATTGCTAGTCTAGAAAAAGACACAATCGCTGACAGCTTAAGTTTGCTCCATCATGATCAATTACAAAAAGCCCAACAATTATTGCTCAATGCCCGTACCATTAAGATTTTTGGAAGCAATGCCAATTTATTGATCGCTGAAGACTTCGCTTTAAAGATGCGCCGACTCAATCGAGCTGTTCGTGTAGTATCCACTATGAATGAACAATCTTATGAAGCACATAATACTCATCCCGATGATGTTTGCATTTTGATTTCATATACCGGTGAAAATGTCATGATGACTAAATTAGCTGAACTTTTTAATCAACAAAAAATTCCTTTTATTGCGTTAACAAGCATTGGTGAAAATACGCTTGCTGAAAAAGCTCAAGCTGTTTTGCACATAACAACCAGAGAAAGACTCTATTCAAAAATTGCAAACTATAGCATTAATAGTTCGATCAGTTTTTTATTAGATGTTTTATACAGCTGCGTCTTTGCTGAAGATTATGAAAAAAATCTTAATCACCTAATTTCCATCGGTGAACAAGTAGATATCAGAAAGTCCAGCTCAGATATTATGGCTGAACCTAACATTCAATATCGTGATTTTTTAAGACCAAATTAAAGAAAAGTCACTAGTTAAAGGACTTTTCTTTAATTATTGATTTACAATACCGCTGTTAATAGTTCGTCATTGTCGTTAATTTCTTTTTTATCTGATTCAACAATATCTAAATAATCAGCTGAGTTGGTAACGATTACAGGAGTTTCGACGGAATAACCAGCATTTCGAATTTCTTGAATATCAAAACTCACTAATTTGTCTCCACGTTTTACCTTGTCACCTTGTTTGACGTGATTTTCAAAGAAATTTCCATTTAATTGAACGGTGTCCATACCAATATGAATCAATAGTTCCATACCATGATCTGAAACTAAACCAATCGCATGTTTTGTCGGGAACATCGTCATAACTGTACCGTCAAATGGGGCAACGACTTCTCCTTTAGTTGGATGAATCACAACACCTCTACCTAAAATACCTTGGGCAAAAGCTTGATCACTTGCTGTATCTAGTGGCATTAACTGTCCTTCTAATGGAGAGGTAACAACTTCTTTCCGAATTTTTGCAGCATTTTCTGGTAATTCTTGATCAGCAACAACAGTTTTATCCTTCCAAAAAGCCATTGTTAAACCAAAACCAACGACTCCAGCGATACCAATCGCTATTAATGAAATCCACATGCCTCTAGCATTTCCATCTGGAGAAATGTAGTTAAAAATACCAAAAATTCCTAATCCACCTGATGTGAAGGCAGTCACTTGATTAATCATTAAAAACAGACCTGAAACAGCTCCGGCGATCATTGAGAAAACAAATGGCGTCTTTTTAGGTAAAGTAATCCCGTAAATTGCTGGCTCGGTTACACCGAACAAGCCTGAAATAATTGCTGGCGGGCATAAAGCTTTCAAATTTTTGTCTTTTAGCTTGAAGTACATAGCTAAAACAACGGCAGTTTGAGCAAAACTTGCGCCAAATGTACCTGTTAAAATCATACTTGATCCATTCATGGTTACTTGCATAATTGCTAATGGAACAATTGACCAATGTAAACCGAAGATAACCAGCACTTGCCAGAAGAAACCTAAAACCACACCATATAATGCTGGTGAGAAGGCCATCAATGCTTGGAAACCAGCACTTAAAAGATCAGTTAAAATTGAAATTACGGGTCCAATGACCAAAAAACCAATCGGTAAAGCAATTAAAAGAACTAAAAATGGTACAACGAAATTTTGTACAACAGTCGGAATAATCTTTTTCGCCAATTTTTGAATTTGGGCAGCAAAGGCAATAATAAAAATAACTGGTACAACACTACTAGTATAGTTTGCTCCTACCCATGGAATGCCAAAGAATCTCTCATATGCCGGTAATCCAAACAAGCTATATGGCGCAGCTGCATTTGCACCAGCAGCTTCAGTAAAGGCTGCCTGTAACGCTGTTCCTTGAACTGTTGGGTAACACATTGCAGCACCTACTACAATTCCCACCATTGGATTTAGTCCAAATTTTTTCGCTGCAGTGAAACCAAGAACTACTGGCATGAACATAAATATTGCGTCACCAATGGCATTTAACATCAAATAATTACCAGATGTCACCGTGTAGTTGAACCAGCCCAACGTTCCCAAAAATACTAACAAAGCATTTAAACCTTTAATCATCCCGGCCGCTGCTAAAGCACCTAAAAATGGTTGGAAACAACCACTTAAGATGTCGATTAAACGGTTAAAAATATTGCCATCACTTTTTGCGGCATCTTCAGATTCACCACTTATTCCAGCTACTGATTGCACATCTGCGTAGACATCAGGTACGTGATTACCGATGACTACTTGATACTGTCCGCCACTTTTCATGACAGTCACAACACCATCCGTATTTTTTAAAACTTCATCTTTGGCTTTATTTTCATCTTTCAATTTAAAGCGTAAACGGGTAATACAATGGGTCAGACTATTAATATTGTCACTTCCCCCAACATTATCGACGATCTTTTTTGCCAAATCTTCATATTTTCCCATCTTTTATCCTCCTCAAATAGTTTTTTGAACAAGTCTTGCAATATGAATTGTCAAATATAATTTTTCATCATTAGTCATTAAATACTGATATTTCTGATAAATAAATGTCGCAATTTTTTCCGTGCAATAATAAGCATTCTGATATTTCTTTTGGATCATCAATAATAATTCTTCGTCCGTTTCATCATTGAACTGTTTATTAGTTAAAATTCTTGAAGCAAAAAAGCGTAGATGCGTGGTAAAGCGATAAAAATAGACCGATTCTTCGTCAAATTGAACTTTAAAATAATAGCTGGTAATTTGAATGATTTCTTGCATCAATTCAGTTAATTCCTGGACGTTACCATTTTCAACATCGCTTTGTGCATTTACCAAATGCAAAGCAACATTTCCAGCTTCGTCATCTCCTAAATCAACTGAAAACAACTCTTTAACTTGGACAATCGCTTTCTTTCCCAATGCATATTCATCAGGAAAAAAACGTTTGATATCCCAAAGCAATAAATTTTTTAATTGGATTCCTTCTCTTCCTCTTTCAATCGCACCATGTAAATGATCCGTTAAAGACAAATATAGTGAATCGTTTAAGGGTTTATCTAATTTTTTCTTTGCCTCATCTATAATTTCAGTGGCCAACTCAACATAGATAAGAGGAACATTTTCTAATAATTCTTGAAACTTGTGAGATAAATTTTCATTATCTAGACGATAAATTTTATCAATCTCTTTACTAGAAATGACATCTCCGATTTTTTTTTTGAACGCTAAACCACGTCCCATTGCAACAACTTCATTATTATTTTGATCTGTTGTGATCACAACATTATTGTTTAGAATTTTTTGAATCTGCATGCTTAGATCCTCCATTTTCCTACTATCTGCAACAATAAATAATAAATAACCAACTCCTTATTTGTTATTTTTCATGACAGATGTGATATAAAATAAATACAAAAAATATTCATTTATTATTTTTTTGCAACAAAAAAACCCAATGAACGTACACAAAAAAGCGTACTTTCATCAGGTTTAGCTTGTACTTAAACAATCACTATCCATCAGTGGTCTATTTTCTTCAAAATCATCATAGCAAATTAAGAAAACGCTGTCAATGATTTTTTTTGTTCTTTTTTAGTTTTTTGATTAAAAGTCTTTGAAATTGTAAATGTTAGATTATTTTATAGTACTATTGTTAGCCAATTTAAAAGAATAATTACGTTTAAAATAAATTAAGAAGACTAATTTTCTATACTAAACTGAAAATATTATTTATTTCTTTTAAATTAGTTTTAATTTAAGGTGTATTTTCTGATTATTGATTTGTCAGCAGCTTTTAGTGCCATTAAAGCCGAAAAAATTCCTACCGGCTGGCAGGAATTTCTTTTTTATAATTCTTCACCGTTTGTCGCTATGACATTTTTATACCAGTCAAAGGATTTTTTCTTTCTTCTATTTCTTGTACCATGACCTTCATCGTCTTGATCAACATAAATGTAGCCATAACGTTTAGACATTTGTGAGGTTGAAGCACTGACAATATCAATACATCCCCACGAAGTGTAACCAAATAAGTCAACACCATCATGAATTGCCTCTTGTATCTGTTCAATATGTTGTTTTAAGTAATCAATTCGGTAATCGTCTTGAATGGTACCATCTTTTTCAATTTGATCAACAGCACCCAGACCATTTTCAGCAATAAATAATGGTTTTTGATAGCGATCATAGAGTTGATTTAAAGCAATTCTCAAACCTTTTGGATCAATTTGCCAACCCCACTCACTGCTAGGTAGATACGGATTTTTTATTCCGCCGGTAATCAAATTTCCTTCTGCATTTTCTAAATTTTCAGGATGAGCTGAGACAGCTGACGACATGTAGTAACTAAAAGAAATAAAATCTACTGGATACTGCCGCAATATTTCTTCATCACCAACTTCAGTCTCTAAAACAACCCCTTTTTCTTCAAACATTCTTTTTGTATAAGCAGGATAATAGCCCCGAGCTTGGACATCTGAGAAAAATAGAGAGGTTCTTTGACTTTCGACAGTTTTTTGAACATCATCTGGGTCACATGAATATGGAATCAATAATTGATAACTAATCATACAACCTACTTTTGAGTCAGGAATAATTTGATGACAAGCTTTAGTCGCCAGAGCACTTGCGATAAATTGATGATGTGCACCTTGATATTTAGCTTGTTCAATATTGGGATGATTTTCTTCGATCACACCAATGCTCACGTATGGATGGTGCTTCACACAATTAATTTCGTTAAAAGTCATCCAATATTTTACTTTATTCTTATATCGTTTAAAAACAGTTGTTGCAAATTTAACATAGAAATCAATTAACTGACGATTCGGCCAGCCACCATATTCGGTTGCCAAATGTAAAGGCATTTCATAATGGGACAAAGAAACGACCGGTTCAATACCGTATTTTAAAAGTTCATCAAACATTTTATCGTAGAAAGCTAGACCAGCTTCATTCGGCAAGTCCTCATCTCCATTTGGAAATATTCGAGTCCAAGCAATCGATGTGCGGTAACATTTGAAGCCCATTTCTGCAAATAGCGCGATGTCTTCTTTGTAGTGATGATAAAAATCATTGCCGTTCCGTTTTGGATAATATTTTTTACTATCTGGATTTTGTGCCTCCGCCACTTGAGCATGTGTCATCAAATGCCATTGGTCTGTCCATTTTTCTTTTGGCAAACTACTGTCAAATGTATAAACATCTGAAACAGAAAGTCCTTTTCCGCCTTCGTCGAATCCACCTTCAACTTGATGAGCAGCTGTTGCACCGCCCCATAAAAAATCTTTCGGAAATTTTGTCATAGCTTTTCTCCTTATACTAAAAGTTCTGCAAATTGATCATTCAAAGGCAGACTTTGATTTTCATCTACAAATTCAATAGACCCAAATTTCGTACTGTTAGTGACCATTACCATAATTGTTGGATCATATCCGGCAGCTTGAACGGCTGCTAAATCAAAGCTTACCAATAATTCACCGGCTCTAATTGAATCATTTTCAGCAATTGAAGTTTTAAAATATTTTCCAGCCAAATTAACTGTATCAATACCAATATGGATTAAGATTTCAGCCCCTTCTGGTGTTATCATTCCTACTGCGTGTTTGGTGGGAAAAATAGAGGTAATGGTTCCAGCAACCGGGCTATAAACTTCTCCCCTAGTCGGAATGACAGCAAAACCTTCGCCCATTGCACCACTAGCAAAAGTTGGATCATTAACTTCAGTCAAAGCAATCGTTTTTCCTTGCGCAGGTTTTTCTAATACTAAGGCTTTTTCATTGGCTAAGATCAATTGGTCTTCTTCAGCGGCAACTTCATCTTTATAACCAAATAGGAAAGTTAAAATACATGAAACAAACATAGATAAGAAATAACTAGCGACTAGCCAAACAAAACCTTGACCAATATAGATTGGGAAAGACAAGATACTTCTTGTAGCGACAGCTAATGCGCCGGCACCAGCAGCACCTGCTACTCCACCAAAGATTGCACCAACACCGCAAGCAATATAAAATGGTTTTTTGTATTTTAAAGTAATCCCTTAGACAGCTGGCTCAGTAATTCCAAATAATGCACTAATGAAAGATGAAATAGCTAAGCTTTTTACCTTTTTATCTTTAGCTTTGAAAAACACCCCTAAAACAGCCCCAGCTTGTGCGGCAACAGCTGTCATGCAACCAGGTCCTAAAGTATCTCGACCATAAAAGCTGATGTTATTCGTCATTACTGGCACCATACCCCAATGTAATCCGAAGATGACTAAGACTTGCCAGAATCCACCAATCACTGCACCAGATAAAATTGGACTGAAATTATAAACAGCTAAATACCCATTCGCAATTAATTCACTAGCCATATTTGCAATCGGACCAACCACCATTAACGTCAAAGGAACCATGACAATCAAGCAGATAAATGGGGTTAATAAATTTCTGACACTTTCATGGAGTCTAGGTCTAATTAGACGTTCTAAATGTGATAACACATAAACTGCCAAAATCGCTGGAATAACGGTGCTAGAATATCTTGCCAGCGAAACTGGTATGCCGATAAAATTTAACGCTGTTCCATCTGTAAAAGCTGTTGTAATTGATGGATATACTAACGCTGCGGCTAAAACCATGGCGATAAAGATATCTGTTTTGAATTTTTTTGCTGCAGTATAAGCTAAGAAAATTGGCAAGAAATAGAAGAAAGCATCTGCTGCAGCATTTAAAACAACATAAGTGCCACTTTCAATTGATAGCCAACCGACACTTGTTAACAAAGCCAAAACTCCTTTAATTAACCCACTACCTGCTAAAACACCTAAAGTTGGTGCAAAAACCGCAGCAATCATATCAATAAAACTATTTAAGATACTTTTCTTTTCTTTTTTTTCGGTTACTTCTGAGCTAGCAGTTCCGAGATTTGATATCTTAGTGATGGCTTCATAAACATCATTGACTGTGTTACCAATAACCACTTGGAACATTCCACCAGCTTCAACGACTGTAATGACACCGGTTAAATTTTCTATCTCAGCTTTTTTCGCTTTTTGCTGATCATTTAGCGTGAAACGTAATCTTGTGGCACAGTGATATAAATTACTGACATTTTCTTCTCCGCCAACATTTTTTAAAATATCTTTAGCCAATTGCTGATAATCCATTTTTGTTTCCCCCTTATAATTTGTATCCGTTTTCTATATCAATAGTATAAGAAGGAAAACCTTTTCATGCCATTCAAGATAAATCGTCACTAAAAAGGAAATTGACTGAACACTATTTTGTCGTTAGGATTTCACTGATTGCAGAAAAATCGGCTAGTATTTTGGGATTTTTAACATAGGATATATGGATCAAAGTTGAAATTTTTCTTTGCTGATAGATGATGGGTTCTTTTAAATGATATTCACGTATTTGAGACATACCACTTTCTTTTATTTCACAAGCAAATAAGATTTTTGAAGTAATAGGCACCAATACTAATTCACTAGAATTAGGTAATAATTGATGAATATTATCTATTTTTTTAGTAATATCTACCTGACTTTCTGCCCCATAGTATTTGGACAAAAAGTTTTTCTTATTTATTTCTTCTCGTTCACTAATAACGTGATAAAGCTCCGTGCTTAATTCATTCAGTTCTGCTTCTGATAAAACACTCGGAATAAAACTGAAGCCTGGATTCTCGAAAACTATTTCTTGTTCTGTGGTCAATAACACGCTGTAATCATGTTGTTCTTTTTTTGCTTCAAAAACATAAACTGGTTCAATTTGCACTTGGCGGATTTTTCGTTGTAAGCTATTCTCTATACTGCGTTTTAAAGCATTTAAAATACTCAAGGGCTGATTACTGACAATTAGCAAATTCCCCTCACTACGATAATTCTCTAATGCTTCTGCCAAATACAAGACTAAATAAGAAAGTTCAGCAAGATTCGGTCGCAAGTCAAAGTACAACGGAAAAAATCGACGCACTAAATAGGTTTCCAAAGGATAATTAGACAGTGTTTTTTGAGCGAAATGGTTTAACACATTGTGACCTGCCGCCATTCTAGTTGCCATCTGCTGAATATGGACTAGTAATGCATCGGGATTTTTAAAAAGTTGCTCAGTTGGTAGCTTTAAATAATCAATTAAAGCTGTTTCAAATTTTCGCAGTTTTTGTTTTAAAACTAAATTGTCGCCTTCGTTTAAATGTAAATAATTTAGTTCTAACAGACGATTTCCTAAAGCCGTTTGCTCATTATCGTCCAAAGAATAATCAAAAGTTTTATCTAAAAACAATGTTAGTTTGTCAATCACTGAAACTAAGAGATCATTTTGTTCTAACAATTCTAATTTTTTTTGATTCTTTCCTCTGACGACTGTCAAACTCACATAACGGGCATATCTTAAGAAATCTTCTCCAGAAACAATATAATTGGCCTCAATCAAAGCAGTTTGCATAAAGTTTTGAATCACTGATATTTTTTCTAACACTTCCATAATAAATGCTTCTGGTAATTTACTCTCGATTAGAACTGACTCAGTTCCCACCATTGAAGCAAAAATTCGTCGCATATTTTCACTACTATGAATTTTTAGCCCCTTGTGACTGGAAATCTCTAAATCTAAATGAACATTACGTTCTATCCAGCGTTGGATTGTTTTAATTTCATTTGAGATAGCTGTTTTTGATAGAAAAAAAAGATCAGCTAAGTGCTGCATACTGACGTAGTCTTCTTGAAATATTAAATAGATAATAATAGTTGATGCTCTAAAATTCATACTGGAATACATTTTATGTTTCTTTACTTCTGCTACGATTTGGGTTTGTAATTCTGGTGCTAGAAATAAAAGATGATAGCCATTACGTTTGTTACTTTCAATCTCTATATCATCTGGATAAAGTTCCAGCATGTTTTTAATTTCAGATTGTACCGTTTTTTTATTGGTGTGAATATGTTCAGCTAGCTTTTCACTAGTTAGCCAAGTATTGATATTGGCTAAGTAGACTAACAGTTCTAATTGCCGTTTTGTTAAATCCATTGAATGATCACCTCCATGCTTATTGTAGCAAAAAAGCTGTACTTAATAGTTTAAGTACAGCTAATTATTTTAAATGTTAATAGAAAGGTTAGCGCCATTTGTTTCAATCACTTGTTTGAAATAATCAAAGCTATCTTTTTTCAGCCGCTTGAAACTGCCACTGCCATCATTATGGCGATCGACATAAATAAAGCCATAACGTTTCTTCATTTCACCAGTTCCTGCTGAAACAATATCGATGGGTCCCCACCAAAGATAACCAATAACATCACAACCATCTTTAATTGCTTCTGCCATTTGTTCAATATGCATTTTTAAATAGCGCGCTCTTTCAACATCGTTGATTCTTTGATTTTCGTCAGGCGTTTCATCAATTCCCAAGCCATTTTCAACGATAAATAATGGTAGCTCATACCGATCAGTTAACTCATTCATAACATAGCGGAAACCTAGCGGATCAATTGGCCAATTCCAAGGTTCAGGAGATTTTTCAGTCAAGAAAGGATTATCAAAACCTTTTGCACCACCAGTGTCTACACGCATCTCAGCATCTTTACTGTAAACGGTACTACGATAATAACTAAATGCAACATAGTCTGAAGTATACTCTGCTAATAAATCTAGATCCCCTGCAGCAATTTCTGGTGCACAGTCTTCTTCACGCCAAATCCTTTTGACATATCCAGGATAATGTCCACGACACATCACATCAGAATATAGATATGAATTGCGTTTAAATTCTAAGGCTCCAAAAACATTCTCAGGATTACAATCCACGGGATAAGTTGCTAAAGAAGAAAAACTAAACATCACACCCATTAATGCATCAGGATCTGCTGCTTGCATCCTTTTTGTTGCTAATGCATTAGCGACAAATAAGTGATGAACCGCTTGAAAAATTTCTTTTTTAGTCAAAGTTGCAATTGGTTCTTTTGGATCTGTCGCCGGAAATTTGACTACACCTGCAGCAGCATAAGGCATCCGAAAAGCATTATTTATCTCATTAAAGGTCATCCAGTACTTTACTTTCCCTTTATAGCGATTGAAAATAACTGTCGCATAACGATCAAAAAAATCAATTAAACGTCTATCTTGCCAACCCCCATATTCTGCTACTAAAGCTAAGGGCGTTTCATAATGACTTAAAGTGAGCACTGGTTCCATGTGATATTTTAAAAGAGTCTCGATTAAGCGGTCATAAAAAAGTAGACCAGCTTCATTTGCCTCTTCTTCGTCACCTTTTGGAAAAATCCGTCCCCATGAAATGCTTGTACGAAAAGCTTTAAAACCCATTTCACTCATCATTTTAATGTCCTCTTCAAAACGATGGTAAAAATCTACCGCCTCGTGAGATAAAAAAGCGATATCTTCAGGTAAGTCCAACTCCCAAATTCCTTGGGCTTCATTCCATGAGATACTTGGATGCTGATTCATAATACCAACTAAAGTATCTGTTACATTAGGTAGTTTTCCATCCTCTAGCCAAGCTCCTTCTACTTGATTGGCAGCTACTGCACCACCCCATAAAAAATTTTCGGGAAATACATTGGTTTCTGTCATAATGACCCTCCTATATTTTCGAATCCGTTTTCTTAATATAAGCATATATTTATTGCCGTAAATTTGCCATACTAGAATTTTCCTATGTAAAAAAGAAATTTTGTGAACGAAAGAAAGTTAATTAGCCATTACCATTCTCAATTCTGTTACATAATGATCCTACTTTAACAGTCAAATACACTAATTTAACAATATTTCTCTTTTTTTGTAATTATTCTTAATTTAGTTTAACTTTTCTGGTATAATTTTAAAGTGAGAGCGATATCATAAAAAATAATACTTGAATCGCTCATCCCAAAAAACTTTATTTGTTAAAGGGGGAAAGATTGACCTTAGTTCTATCGTTTTTTGTGAAATACTTTACAATTGCTGTCGTAACAAATTAATCTTATTTTGGAAGTGAGGAATTTATTAATGACAAAGACAATTATTATCGGAGCGAACCATGCGGGAATTGCAGCTGCAAATACTTTATTGGACACTTATAAAGATCAAGAAGTCGTAATGATCGATCGCAACACAAACTTAAGTTATCTAGGTTGCGGAACTGCTTTATGGGTAGGTCGTCAAATTGATTCTTACGAAGGATTATTCTATACAAAGAAGGAAGATTTTGAAGCAAAAGGCGCTAGAATCATGATGGAAACTACGGTTGATCATATTGATTTTGATAAAAAAGAAGTTCATGCTTTAACTAAAGATGGCGAAAAAGTTGTTGAAACTTACGACAAACTAATTCTAGCAACTGGTTCTTTACCTATCTCACCGCAAGTTCCTGGTAAAGATTTAGAGAACATCCATTTCTTGAAACGTTTCCAAGACGGACAAGCTGTTGATGCGATTTTAGCAAATGATGATGTAGAAAATGTAGCTGTTATCGGAGCTGGTTATATCGGTGTTGAAATTGCCGAAGCTGCTAAACGACGTGGCAAAAATGTTCTATTATTTGATGCTGCTTCTCGCTCTTTACCAAACTACTATGACAAATGGTTCACAAATGACATGGATCAAGTTTTAACGAAACATGATATTCAATTACATTTTGATGAATTGGTTAACGAGTATAAAGGTGATGAAAAAGTTGAACGGATCGTTACTAAAGCGGGAGAATATCCAGTTGATTTAGTTATCAATGCAATTGGTTTCTTACCAAATAATGACTTAGCTAAAGATCATCTAAAATTATTTAAAAATGGCGCTTACTTAGTTGATCGTCATCAACAAACAAGTGATGAGAATGTTTATGCTGTTGGCGATTGTGCGACCGTTTATTCAAATGCCTTAAGAGATACAACTTATATTGCCTTAGCGACAAATGCTGTTCGTTCAGGGATTGTCGCTGCCCATAATATTGGCGGAACTCCTTTAGAATCGACTGGTGTTCAAGGTTCAAACGGTATTTCCATCTTTGGTTACAATATGGTTTCAACTGGCTTATCCGTTGAAGCTGCTGAAAAAAATGGCATGAAAGTAAAACATACTGACTTTGAAGACTTACAAAAACCTGGCTTTATGAAAGAAAACGATAAAGTGAAGATTCGAATCGTTTATGAAGAAGGTTCTCGTCGAGTAGTTGGTGCCCAACTTGCTTCAACTACTCCTGAAATTGCTATGGGTATTCATATGTTCTCATTAGCAATTGAAGAAGGTGTAACTATCGATAAATTAAAATTATTAGATATTTTCTTCTTGCCTCACTTCAATCAGCCATATAACTACATTACGATGGCTGCTTTAAGTGCTGAATAATTAAAGGTAAAGTGATAAGCGAAATCAATATTTTGCTTATCACTTTTTTTCTACATATTTTACACTCGCTGTTTTGTGCACAATTTAAGAGGCTCAACTGCAGAAATTACCTTAAACTATAAATACCACAACAGTTGTGGGAAAGGAAGTGAACTATTTGGATTGGTTAGAACGGTTAAATCAGAGCTTAAATTATTTGGAAAATCATCTAGAGCAAGAAATTTCTTATGAAGAAATTGCAAAGATTGCCTGTTGTTCCAGTTATCATTATCAACGGATGTTTTCTTATATTGCCGACGTCTCTTTAGGAGAATACATTCGTCGTCGAAAAATGAGTCTCGCAGCAGTCGATTTACAGAATAGCGGAAAAGTAATTGATGTAGCAGTCAAATATGGCTATGATTCCCCTACTTCATTTAATCGTGCTTTCAAAAAGATTCAAGGTATGACTCCGCAACAAGCAAAAAATTCTGATACCAAACTGCTAAGCTATCCAAAGTTAAACTTCTCAATTTAAATTAAAGGAGTGGCAGCAATGGCTTACAAAATTGTCGAAAAAGGACAGCTTCGTTTTATTGGAAAGAAAGTATCTCTGGGTCCTGATGTCGAAACAGCAATGGTAGAAATCCCAAAATTTTGGCAAAAACTCTCAACAGAAGGCTATCTCGAAAAATTATTTCCTTTAATTCAACCAGAATTTCCTGCGGTATATGGCATTAGTATTTCAGAAAACATTGATCAAAAACAATGGGAGTACATGATTGGTATTCAAAGTGATCAAAAATTATCAGGTTTCGATGAGTATTATTTACCCGCAGCTAAATGGGCAATCTTCGACGGGACTGGTGAGATGCCAAAAGGAATTCAAGAACTAAATAAACAAATTTATACCGAATGGTTACCCACATCTGGTTTCGAATATGCGAACTTACCTGTATTAGAGGCTTATTTAAACAACGACCCCATTCATTCAGAATTCCAAGTCTGGTTTCCAGTAAAATAAAGTAAAGCGAGGATGTAAAAATCCTCGCTTTATCTTATTCCCCAATGATAGTGAAACCAAAACCTCGAATGTGAGTTTTGAGCATTTCTAAATACTCATTGGCAATCGGTGTTAAGGCAGTTTGTTCATGTTTTAGCCAACCTAAAGTAATAGTATCTTCAACCTCTAGCGGTATCGCAACAATTTTATCATCATTTAATTCACTAGAAATGATTCCCGAACTAATGGTATATCCATTTAAACCAACCATCAAATTAAAAATAGTAGCTCGATCAGATACTTTGATTTGTTTTTTATGATCCAAGGTACTCAAAATTTCTTCAGAAAAATAAAAAGAATTCCCCTCACCTTGTTCATAAGACAAATACGGATAATCCAGCAAATCCTCTAAACTTACAGTTGTCTTTTTTGTTAATGGATTTTGAATCCCAACAAAGACATGGGGCTTTGCATCAAATAAAGGCGTGAAAATCAAGTTTTCTTCTTTAAATAGTTTCTTCAACACCTTTTGATTAAAATCATTTAAATATAAAATACCGATTTCACTTTTAAAGCTACTTAAATCTGTCAAAATATTTTGCGTTTCAGTTTCTCGTAAAGTAAATTGGTATTTTTCACTTTCCACTCCCCGAATCAACTCCACAAAAGCATGCACCACAAAAGCATAATGTTGTGCTGAAACTGAGAAAGCTTGTTTTCGCTTACTTTGTTGCTTATACCGTTCCTCTAATAAATTTACCTGATCTAAAATTTGACGGGCATAAATCATAAATTCTCGTCCTTCATCAGTTAGGGAAACACCCATTTTACTCCGTAACAGCAGTTTCAAATTCAATTCATTTTCTAATTCTTTAATTGCATTAGAAACACTAGGCTGAGTTAAAAAAAGCTGTTTTGCTGCCTCATTAATTGAGCCAGTTTTCACAATTTCCTCTAAATATTGCAGTTGTTGGATTCTCATTTTTTCTCCCTTATATCTTTTTAAATAGTTTACGTCAGGTTATAGTTTTTAGCTATAACTTTTGCCATATTTTTTCAATTATCCAAGCATTCATATTCATGTTAATCTTTCAAATAACAACAAGGAGTACTTAGGAGGAAGAATATATGACTACAACAATTATTGGTTTTCCCAGATTGGGTGAATTTAGAGAATTAAAATTTGCAACTGAAAAATATTTTAGAAATGAAATAAATGAATCAGAATTACAAGCTACAGCAAAAGAATTACGCCGAAAACATTGGCAATTAGTCAAAGAATCAGGTGTAGATGAAGTTGTCAGTAATGACTTTTCCCTATACGACAATCTCTTAGACACAGCTTTTTTATTCAATATCATTCCGTCAAATGTTGAAACTAGTCCCTTATCGTCTTTAGAAAAATTCTTTGCTTTAGCTCGTGGGCATCAGTCAGAAACAATTGATATCAAAGCTTTACCTATGAAAAAGTGGTTTAATACCAATTATCACTATTTAGTACCGAAGTTTGAAAAAATAACTAAAGTAAAAATTAACAGCAGTAAAATATTTGATGAATATCAAGAGGCAAAAGCATTAGATATCGAGACTCGTCCAGTTTTAATTGGACCATTTACCTTACTTTCATTGGCAGATTTTGAGGAGGGTATTTCTGCAAAAGATTTTGTGAATGATCTTACGATTGCTTATCAAGACATTTTCAAGGAGTTAAAAGCGTTAGGTGCCCAGTGGATTCAATTAGATGAACCCAGCTTAGTAACCGATCTTTCTTTAGAACAAAAAGCACTATTTTTAGATATTTACCATAATTTATTAAATGACAAACAAGATTTAAAAATTTTGCTACAAACTTATTTCGGTGATGTTCGTGATATTTATCAAGATTTGATTCAATTATCGATTGATGCTATCGGATTGGACTTTGTCGAAGGTCCAAAAAATATATCATTATTACAAACAGGCTTTCCTGCTGATAAAAAATTATATGCGGGTATCATCAACGGAAAAAATATTTGGCGAAATCAATATCAAAAAAGCTTAGCAATTTTACAACAATTACCTACTCAAAATGTTGTTTTAAATACTTCTTGTTCATTATTACATGTACCATTTTCTATTGAAAACGAAGAATTCCCTGTTGAAGTTAAAAAACATTTTTCTTATGCTACTGAGAAATTAAATGAGCTGGTTGAGTTATCAGAGATAGTTGCTGGAAAATCAGAAAAGCTAGAAAAAAATCAAGCCTTGTTCCAACAAGAACGATTCACAAAAGATCCAAAGGTAGAAGAAAAAATTGCTTCTCTAACGCCTGAGTCATATATCCGTCAACCAGCTTTTGAAAAAAGAGAACTTCTCCAACGAAAAGAATTCCAATTACCTTTATTACCAACCACAACTATTGGTTCATTTCCGCAAACCAAAGAAGTTAAGCAAACTCGTGCGCGTTTCAAGAAAAAGGAAATTGACCAGAAAACGTACGATCAATTCATTGCCCAGCAAATAGATAACTGGTTGCAATGGCAAGAAGAAATTGATCTAGATGTGTTAGTTCACGGAGAGTTTGAAAGAAACGACATGGTTGAATATTTTGGGCAAAACTTAGCGGGCTATTTATTTAGTAAAAATGGCTGGGTGCAATCCTATGGTACTCGCGGTGTCAAGCCACCAATTATTTGGGGAGACATTTATCGAACAGCACCAATTACTGTTAAATGGTCCAAATACGCACAAAAACAGACCAACAAATGGGTCAAAGGAATGTTGACTGGTCCAGTAACCATTTTAAACTGGTCTTTTCCACGAGAAGATATTTCTTTAAAAGAATCAACCTTACAAATTGCACTAGCTATACAAGAAGAAGTTTTAGACTTGGAAAAAAATGGCATCCGAATTATTCAAATTGACGAAGCTGCTTTACGAGAAAAATTACCATTAAGAAAAAATGATTGGTACAGCGAATATTTAGATTGGGCTATTCCAGCTTTTCGGTTAGTTCATAGTAAAGTGCAGCCACAAACACAAATTCACACCCATATGTGTTATAGCGAATTTACTGATATTATTCCGGCAATTGATCAGATGGATGCTGATGTCATCTCCTTTGAAGCTTCTCGGTCAAATTTAGAAATTTTAGATGAATTAAAAGCTAATCACTTTAAAACGCAAGTTGGCCCAGGAGTCTATGACATTCATTCGCCACGAATTCCTAGCACTGAAGAAATTAAAACTACAATTGATGCTATTTTAGCAAAAGTACCGCAAGAAAAAATTTGGATTAATCCAGACTGTGGACTGAAAACGCGAGGCATTAAAGAAACAAAAGCCAGTCTACAAAATATGACGGCTGCGGCAAAATTCGCCCGAAAGGAGTTATTAATCCATGACAAAAAATAAGACACCCTCCTTGTCTTTTGAAATATTTCCACCAAAAACACAAATCGGCAATCAGAAAATGCTGCAAATCCTCAACGATTTGCAGCAACTCTCTCCTGATTTTATTAGTGTCACTTGTAGTAATACCAAGGGAAGTTTTGAATCAACAACAATCAAATTGGCCGATTATATCCAAAATCAACTCAATATTCCGACTGTTACTCATTTACCAGCAGCTTATCTAACAAAAATTGAAGTAGCCACTATTCTTGATCATTTGAACCAACTAAATATAAAAAACATTTTAGCCTTACGTGGCGATATTTTACCTGAAGAACCTGCAAAAGATGATTTCAAATATGCCAGCGATTTAATCGATTTCATTCAAGCAAAGCAGCCTGATTTTAAAATCAGTGGCGCTTGTTACCCAGAAATTCACCCTGATTCTGCTAATCGTATTACGGATATTCAAAATCTTAAGCAAAAAGTCGATGCAGGTTGCAACGAACTAATTACTCAACTTTTTTTTGATAATGAACTTTTTTATGACTTCCAAGAAAAAAGCCAACTAGCCAACATCAATGTTCCAATTTTAGCGGGCATTATGCCAATCATTAATCGTAATCAAGCATTGCGATTAATTAAAACAAGTGAAGCAAAATTACCGAGAAAATTCCTAGCCATATTGGAAAAATATGAGCACGATCCAATTGCCTTACGAGATGCTGGAATTGCTTATGCAATTGACCAAATTGTCGATTTAGTCACCCAAGATTCAGCCGGCATTCATTTATACACTATGAACCACGCTGAAACAGCAAACCAAATTGTAGCTGCCACAGCTTCCCTATTCCATAAACAGAAAATGATTAGTTAAATAAAGACTGTGACATAAGTATTTTATAGATGAAATATCCTGAATACCCTAATTATCAGAGGTCGTTCAGATATATTAATTCTGTTCTAACTTATGTCATAGTCTTTTTTTGCATAAAAAAACCCAAGCCATAATCTACAGCTTGGGAATAATTGATTTATTTTTTCTTCATGTTAGCCATGTCAGCATATGTTTCAGAACGTTTTTCCATATCTTCGACAGTTTGCTGATACATTTCTTCCACTACTTCTGGATCTTTTTTGATGCTCTTCAAGGCAGCAAAACGAGTCTGTGTATCCAATAAATCTGGAATTTTAGAGAAGTCAGCTTTCTTAAAGTCAATCCGCATTGGATCTTTTCCTTTAGCAGCTAAACGAGGATCATAGCGATACAATTGCCAATATCCTGACTCAACTGCAGCTTTTGCTTCTTGAATTGAGTTCGTCATCCCACCGTGTAAGCCGTGAGCAATACATGGTGTGTAACCAATGATGATTGATGGACCATCATAAGCCTCAGCTTCAGTAATAGCTTTAATAGCTTGAGTTGCATTAGCTTCCATCGAAATTTGTGCTACATAAACATTGCCATAAGTGACAGCCATCATACCTAAGTCTTTTTTAGCTGTTTTCTTACCACCAGCTGCGAATTTTGCGATTGCAGATGTTGGTGTTGCTTTAGACATCTGTCCACCCGTGTTGGCATATACTTCATTATCCATAACAAAGATATTTACGTCTTCACCAGAAGCCAAGACATGATCAATTCCGCCAAAGCCAATGTCATAAGCCCAACCATCGCCACCAATAATCCATTGACTAGGTTTAACAAAACCATCTTGTTCAGCTAAAATTGCTTGTAATTTTGCATCCGTTTCCTCAGCTAAAACAGCCTTTAATTTTGCTGCTCGTTGTTGAGAACCGTCACCTTCTAATGCGTGATCTACCCAATCTTGCATAATGTTTCGAGTATCTTCAGTGCCTAAACCTTCTGCTAAAGCATCTTTCATCATTGTCATTAGACGTTGACGTTTCACTTGCGTAGCTGTGTACATACCGAAACCATACTCAGCATTATCTTCAAATAATGAGTTAGACCAAGCAGGTCCTTGACCAAATTGGTTAGTAGTGTAAGGCGTTACTGGTGCAGATGCGCCCCAAATTGACGAACAGCCAGTAGTATTAGCAATCATCATACGATCACCATATAATTGTGTTAATAATTTAATGTACGGTGTTTCACCACAACCAGAACATGCTCCTGAGAATTCTAATAATGGTTGTTCAAATTGTGAGCCTTTAACTGAAGCTAATTTCACAGGGTTTTCTTTTTGACGTAAAGTCATTGCAAATGCCCAGTTAACAGCTTCTTCTTTTTGTTCTTCATAAGGTTTCATGACAAGCGCTGAAGCAGGACATTGTTCCACACATAGTCCACAGCCAGTACAATCTTCTAATGAAACTTGAATTCTGAACATCAAACCATTTTTCTTGAAGTCACGAGTAATGAAACCTTCTGGTGCATCACCAATTTCATCTTCATCAATTAAGAATGGACGAATCGCAGCATGTGGACAAACGAATGAACATTCATTACACATGGTACATTTATCAGTTAACCATTCAGGGACTTCTAGAGCAATTCCTCGTTTTTCATAAGCTGCTGTACCCATCGGGATTCGACCGGCTAACATGCCATTATCAATCAAATCACCAACTGAAAGATCATCACCTTCTTGGCGATTCACTGGATCTAAAATATTGCGAACAAAAGCTGGACGATCAGAATCATCCACTTTTTCAACCACAACTTCAATTTCAGCCCATTCTTTTGGTACTTCAACTTCATGTAGTTTATCGAAAGTTTGATCAATTGCTTGCCAGTTCATTTCAACTACTTTTTGTGATTTATTGCCATACGTATTTTGAATTTCTTCTTTAAGTAATGGCAAGAACTCATCGCGTTCCATAATATCTGAAAGTTCAAAGAATGAAGCCGACATAACTGTATTAATTCTGCGACCTAACCCAATTTTGCTGGCAATTGACATAGCGTTGATAATGTAGAACTTGATATTATGCTCTGCTAAATAACGTTTCAACGAATTTGGTAAGTGTTTTTTAACCTGCTCTTCATCCCAAACTGTATTCAGTAAGAAAGTTCCGCCATCTCTTAGGCCTTTAACCAAATCATATTTGTGTAAGTAAGCGGCATTATGACAACCGACAAAGTTTGGACGTTCAACTAAGTAAATTGAATTAATCGGATCCATCCCAAAACGTAAATGAGACACGGTTAACCCGCTTGATTTTTTAGAGTCATAAGAGAAGTATGCTTGAGCATAACGATCAGTGTGGTTCCCGATGATTTTGATGGCTTGTTTATTAGCACCAACAGTACCGTCTGAACCAAAGCCCCAGAATTTTGCTTGATAAGTTGTATCTGGCGTCAAATCAAGAATTTCACGTTTTTCCAATGATAAATGCGTCACATCATCAATAATTCCGATTGTGAAGCGTTGTTTCATTTCATCAACTGGTTTCACTAATTCATCATAAACAGAAACAATTTGATCAGGTGTTGTATCTTTTGAAGCAATACCATAACGGCCACCAATAACGATTGGTCGTTTTGTATGACGATACAAGATGCTTTGAACATCTAATAATAATGGTTCGCCGTCTGCACCCGGTTCTTTGGTACGATCTAAAACGGCAATGCTTTTAACTGTATCTGGTAATTTTGCCAATAAATTTTCAGTTGGGAAAGGACGGTATAAGTGAATATTAATATGTCCCACTTTGCGACCTTGTTTATTCAAATAATCTACTGTTTGACGAATCGTTGGTGCCACAGAACCCATTGAAATAATCACTTCGGTTGCATCTTCAGCACCATAATAAGTTGTTAAATCGTAATTAGTGCCACGAAGTTTATTAATTTCAGCCATATATTTTTCAACAACTGCTGGTAAACGATCATAAAATTGGTTGACTGTTTCACGAGATTGGAAATAAAGATCCGGGTTTTGGGCAGTTCCTGAAACGTGTGGATTATTTGGATTCAAAGCACGATCACGAAACTCTTTTAGTTTTTCTTGATTAACTAAACCTTTTAAATCTTCATAATCTAATACTTCAATTTTTTGCAACTCATGACTTGTTCTGAAACCGTCAAAAAAGTTTACAAAAGGCAAAGTGCCTTCAATACTTGCTAAATGAGCAACAGCAGACAAGTCCATTACTTCTTGTACGCTACTTTCTGCTAACATCGCAAACCCAGTTGAACGAGCAGCCATTACATCACTATGATCACCAAAAATAGATAAAGCATTGGTTGAGACCGCACGTGCTGCAACATGGAATACACTTGGCAATAATTCTCCGGCAATCTTATACATATTAGGAATCATTAGCAATAATCCTTGTGAGGCTGTATAAGTAGAGGTAAGAACGCCCGTTTGTAAAGAACCATGAACTGTACCAGCAGCCCCTGCTTCCGATTGCATTTCAACTACTTTAACAGGTTCACCAAAAATATTTTTTTGTCCCTTTACAGCCCATTCATCGACTACTTCAGCCATTGTTGAACTAGGCGTAATTGGGTAAATCGCTGCAACTTCTGTAAATGCATAGGAAATATAGGCAGCTGCTGTATTTCCATCCATTGTTTTCATCTTTTTCATTGCAAACTTCCTCTTCTATTGATCTTTTTGCTGAGTAATGTAGGCATCGATCTCTTTGGCAGCAAGTTTTCCTGCACCCATAGCCAAAATAACTGTGGCCGCACCGGTCACGATATCTCCACCGGCAAAAAGTCCTGGGACGTTCGTAGCGCAAGTTTCTTCATCTGCATCAATATAACCCCATTTGTTAAGGTTCATATCTGGATAGCTTTCTAGTAAAATTTTGTTTGGTCCTTGACCAATAGCCTCAATCACTTCACTTGATTCAATGATAAATTCGCTATCAGGAATCGGTACCGGTCTCCTACGACCAGAATCATCGGGTTCACCCAATTCCATTTTTATACATTTCACACCGACTAAATTACCGTCACCATCACCTAAATATTCTACCGGAGCAGTTAACCATTCATATTCGATACCTTCTTCAACTGAATGATGGTATTCTTCTTCTCTGGCAGGCAATTCTTCAACAGTTCGGCGATAAATAACCGTTACTTGATCGGCCCCTAAACGTTTAGCCGAACGAGCTGCATCCATTGCGACATTTCCGCCGCCAATAACCGCAACTTTTTTACTTCGTTTGACTGGTGTATCATATTTAGGGAATTCATAACCATGCATTAAATTAATCCGTGTTAAAAATTCACTTGAGGCTTGAACACCATTTAAACCAGTCCCTGGAATACCCATGAAGTTTGGTGTTCCCGCACCGACAGCGATATAACAAGCATCAAATTGATCCATAATTTCTTCCATTGTAATTGTTCTACCAACAATCACGTTCGTTTCAATTTTTACGCCCGCTGCTTTGATTTGGTTAATTTCTTTGGCTACAATACTTTTTGGTAAACGGAACTCAGGAATACCATAGCTCAATACACCACCAGCTTTATGCAGCGCTTCAAAGATAGTCGCTTCATATCCCATTTTGGCTAAATCACCAGCCACAGTTAAACCAGACGGTCCTGATCCAATCACGGCAACTTTTCCTTTGTCCAACGGGATCGGTTCTTCCGAAACCGCATTTTCTAAAGCCCAATCAGCAACATAACGTTCTAGTTTACCAATTGCTACTGGTTCGAATTTTTTCGATTTTCCTAAACGGCAAACCATTTCACATTGCTTTTCTTGCGGACAAACACGACCACAAATAGCCGGTAAATTAGAAAAGCGATTAATAATACGATAAGCTTCCGGCATATCTTCATCTTTAATTGCTTGAATGAATCCTGGGATGTCAATCATCACTGGGCAATATTGAATACAAGGAGCATCTTTACATTGCAGACAGCGAATCGCTTCTAAGCGTCCCTCTTCATCCGTATAACCTAGAGCAACTTCTGAGAAATTAGTCGAGCGAACAATTGGATCTTGCTCTTTCATCGGTGTCTTTGTATAACTTCTTTTTGCCATTTTCGCCACCTACCTTCCCAATTGTTCTAATGAGAGGGTTTCTTCTTCACGATACTGTCTACTTCGCTGAACAAACTCATCCCAATCAACATCATATGCATTAAACTCAGGTCCATCTACACAAGCAAATTTTATTTCATTGTTAACCGTGATACGACAACAGCCACACATGCCAGTGCCATCAATCATAATTGGATTCAAAGAAACAAACATTGGTACTTCATATTTTTGAGCAGTTAAAGTAGCAAATTTCATCATCATGCTTGGTCCAATCGCCCAACAATAATCAATTTTTTCTCGTTCGAAAACATCCACCATTGCTTCAGTTACCAGACCTTTACGACCCAATGAGCCATCGTCTGTCATAATAATTAATTCGTCTGATAATTCTTCGACTTCATCTCGCAAGATGACTAGCTCATCTGTTTTTGCCCCTAGTACGCTAATTACTCGGTTACCAGCTAGACTTAAACCTTTAATAATCGGTAATAATACTGCGATTCCGACACCACCACCAACCAATAATACAGTTCCATAATTCTCAATCTCAGTCGGTTTGCCTAATGGGCCGACAATATCGCTAAGATAATCGCCATCTCTTAATTCAGCAAGCAAAATTGTCGAGCGGCCAACAACTTGGAAAATCACTTTGATGGTCCCAGCTTCTAAATCTGTATCTACAATAGTTAATGGAATGCGTTCCGCCTCTTCATCTTTTTTTAAAATGACAAATTGACCTGGTTGAGCCTTTTCAGCAATTCTCGGCGCTTCCACCCAAAATTCAAATTCATTTTCAGCTAATTGTTTTTGTCTTGAAATCAGAAACACATTAACCCATCCCTTTCAGTTTGACTAGGCATCAATTAATGCAGCAACAAATCCTTCCAATGTCACTACGTCTTCATCTTCTGCTTCATTTTCAATTTTCACAACATCAGCGCCTTTTTTAGCTCCTGTTTTTGCGAAAGCTGCATCAAAGTCATCTGCTGCTGTACAGAAATAGTCAGGATAAAGCTCACTATCACCAGTACCTACAACACCGTAAACTTTGCCGTCTAAATCTTGATCCGGTAATTCTTCATAGAAATCTTCAAAATCAAATGGTAGTTCACCATCATTGTAAGTATAAGTTGCTACAACACAGATATCTGCATCATCAAAGAAATCATCGTCAGCGTCGTCTACTTCAACACGTTCCACATCGATTCCTTTGTCTGTAAATTTTTCTTCCAAGATTTCCGAAATTCCTTCTGTGTTTCCTGTCATACTTGCATAAACGATTTTTGCCAAAGCCATATTGCTCATCCTTCCTTTAAATCAGATTTTTTATGATAACAAATGAAGAAATGTGAAAAGCCTTACAAATTAATATACTTCGACTTTCCTACTTCATTTATAATATAACATATATTTCACAAATTTCCATAATTTTTTTTAGCACATCAAATTCTTTTTGCAAGCCAAAAACTTTTTTTAAAGTCTGTGTAAACATTTACAAACTTATCTCTTAAAAAAGAGGTAGAATCTTAAAAGATTCTACCTCTGGACAAACGAATTTGACAGTGCGGTAATAGGTATTCACCTAACACTATTTTATAATACTTTGTTACTTTTTTCTAGTAATTCTTGATAATTTTCTGGCGTATCAATATCGAATAATTCTTCTTTCGACCAAGGAATTTCAATCGTAAAATCATGATACTTGTCACGTATTTTACGTCCACCAGTTTGACCACCTACTTCTTTTAATTCAGCTATATATTTTTCCCCAAAAAAAGTTGGGGAACTGGGATTTCCGTTATGGATTGGGTAGACAATATTTTGACTGTCCCCTTGTTTTGCCAGTTTTTCTAGCAATTCACTGGATAATCTAGGTTGGTCAATCGGCATAAAAATAAGATGTTTTCCACTAGCCTCTGAGGCACCTAACTTTACACTGGTGCTTTGGCCAAGACCGCTCTCGTGATTTAAAACTACTTTAACTTTTGGCGGTATTTCTATTTTAGCCAAATCCTCTGGTTTAATGACTAATAATACTTCATGAAATGCAGAATTTTTTAATGCTAACTTAAGTGCCCGCGTTAAAAATGTTTCCCCTTGATAAGTTAAAAATAATTTATTTTTCTTCATGCGATTTGAAAAACCACTCGCCATGATTACGATACTTGTATCAGAAATTACCATGAGCTACCTCATTATCTTTTCTTTTTTTGGTAAGGTGTATTGACTATTGGTAAGACATTTCTTAACTCTCCATCAAAGGCATGGTATGCTCCGGCTACTGCTGGTGCCGTTGGAATCGTTGAAAGTTCACCGACCCCTTTTATCCCGTACGCTAATCCTTCATGAATGTCTTTAGCTGCAACAAAACTTGTATCAATTGGTGGTACTTTGGAAGCATCCATTAAACCAAGAGTAGCATATTTTGCTTTCACAAATCCATCTTCCATCGCAAAGTTTTCTGTCAATGCATAGCCCAAGCCCATAACAATTCCGCCTTCAATTTGTCCTTCTGCTGCTCTTGGATTAATTACTTGACCCATATCATAAGATGCATATATTTTTTCTAATTTCCCTTTTTCATCCAAAGTAACTACTTCAGATGCGTAGCCATAGCCGGCATGGCTTACTGGATTTTCTTTTTCAGAATTTAATGGATCAGTAATCGCAGAATATTCACCAAAATATTCTTGCCCTTCCAAGGATTCCAAAGTACGTCCCATGTCTAAGTCTACTCTCAATTGCATTGCCGCTCTTCGTGTTGCTTCACCGGTAAATAATGATTGCCGAGAAGCAGTGGTAGTACCTGAATCTGGTGTACGAGCCGTATCTGGCTGTTCTGCAATAATTAATGCTGGATCAATATCTAAAGCCTCAACAGCTATTTGAGTAGTAACCGTTTGCATTCCTTGACCAATACAAGCTGCCGAAGTTCGAACATGCACCTTGCCATCTTCAACGGAAACGATACATCGACCAATATCAGATAAACCAACACCAATTCCACTATTTTTAAAGAAACATGAAATCCCAGCTACATCGGCATTTTCATAGGCATCTTTAACAGCTAGCAAGCTTTCTTTCAAAGCCGCATTTTTTGAAACAACTTGACCATTCGGTAAAACATCACCTGGTTCAACTGCATTTTTATAACGAATTTCCCAAGGACTGATACCAACTTTTTCGGCTAGTAAATTCAAATTACATTCAATCGCAAAAGCTGTTTGACACACACCAAATCCGCGGAAAGCTCCTGCTGGTGGATTATTAGTATAAACTGCAAAACCTTCAATATCGATATCTTTATATTTATATGGTCCTGCCGCGTGAGTACATGCTCTTTGTAAAACAGGTCCTCCCAAGGAAGCATAAGCACCCGTATCAGAATAAATCACAGCCTTCATTGCAGTTAAATTACCTTCTTCATCACAACCAGTTGTGAAATCCATTTCCATACCATGACGTTTCGGATGAACCATCAAACTTTCATCTCGGCTAAGTAAAACTTTGACTGGTTTCTTTAATAGATAAGCTGCCAAACTGGCATGATGCTGGACGCTCATATCTTCTTTACCACCGAAACCACCACCGACAAGTTTCGCTTGAACATGGACTTTTTCTTTTTCTAAACCTAACATACGAGCACATTCTCGTTGCTCATCATAGATACTTTGGCCAGCACTCCAAAGCAATACCCCATCTCCTTCAGGTTGACCGATAGCACATTCAGGCTCCATGAAAGCGTGCTCATTAATAGGTACAGAATAATGTTCAGTAACTACATATTTTGAATTATTTAATTTTTCTTCGACATTTCCACGAATTAAATGCTCATGACTTAATACATTACCTTTTTCATGGATTTTTGGTGCATCCTCAGCCATTGCTTGCTCGCAAGACGTTAGTGGTTCAAGAACCTCATATTCAATCTCAACTAATTCTTTAATTTCGGTTAATGAATCTTTATTGCTAGAAACTACTAGCACAATAGCATCTCCAACATATCGAGTGATTTCACCTTCTGGAATCATTACATCCCAGTCAGAAATAAATTCTAAGTGACCAATTTTATTATTTCCGGGAACATCTGCTGCTGTGAGTACTGCTTCACAGTCTGGATGAGCCAAAGCTTTTTCTGAATTGATTTTTAAGATTTTCGCTCTTGGATAAGCTGATCTTACGGCAGATGCGTGAAGCATTCCAGGGACGACAATATCATCTACATAAATGCCTGTTCCTAGTGTTTTTTCTACAGCATCAACTCGTTTGAAATCATCACCTAATCTTCCTTCAGCTGGCTCCTCAGGGATTGGCGTTTCCTCTCTTAACATTTGCGCTGCTAATTGTATTCCTTCGATAATTTTCACATAACCAGTACAGCGACAAATATTTGCTCGAATACCTTTACGAATATCTTTTTCACTTGGATCTGGATTTTTTTCTAATAAACCTACAGCAGAGACAACAAATCCCGGAATACAGTAGCCACATTGAACAGCTCCAGTTTTAGCAAAAGCATATGCAAAAACATCTTTTTGGCGCTGGCTAATCCCTTCAACCGTTGTTACATCTTTTCCATCAACTTTTGATAATGAAAATAAGCAGCTTTTGGAAGCCCTTCCATTTATAATGACAGTACAAGCGCCACAAGCTCCTGAATCACAACCATCTTTTGTACCAGTCAAACGCAAATCATCTCGCAAGAAATGCATCAACTCTTTATCTTCTTCACATGTGACTGGCTGGCCATTTACAGTAAATGAATACATATTTTTACACCCCTATACTATTAAAAATAAGTTTTTATCTCAAAAACATTATACCATCAAAAATATTTTTTGTATTCAAAAAATATTTATTTTTGGGTATTTTAAAATTTATTATTCGTTATTTAAAGTTCGTTTATCTGCGATTTTTAAAAAAAGAAACAAGTCAAAATATAATTTTGATTTGTTTCGTTTTACTAAGTCGAATATAGTCTTCTATTTACTTTTTTTGATTCATATCTTGTGAGAAAAAACGTTCAAAAGTTTTATCAACTAAACTATAAGTCTCTTTTTCGAAATTTTGATAATTAGTTAATAGTCGTTTTCCTTCTTTGGTTAACTGTGATCCGCCGCCATTTTTACCACCAACTATTGACTCTATCAATGGTTGTCCCCAACATTTTTCAGCTTTTTGTAAAATTCTCCAAGCTTTGTTATAAGACATATTCATTTCTTTAGCAGCTTTACTTAGTGAACCTGTTTCACTAACAAAAAAAAGGACTTCAGCTACCCCAGGACCAAAGAAGACCTCCCCTTTTTTTAGACGCAGCGTCATGGTGTAATCAAGCTTTGCTTCGTTATTCATTCCTTCACCTCGTTATTTTTAAAATAGATAACGGTTTTAAAAAAAGAGGGCTTTACCTTTTCAGCAGAGCCCTTTTCTTAATTATAAATGTTTTATTAGATATTTACTATTGCTTTATGGAAAACAGGAACAGCGAAAGTAGGTCAACTTAAATTTGCATCGAGAAAAACAAATTAGCTAAAGGCAATTAAAATGTAGAGGTAAGGTTTTTCTAAAAAAACTTGTTAAAATTAACGAACCTGTGAAGACTTTAAAATTTTATTTCTTATTTTGGAAGTTTGTTCAAACCTAAGATGATCTACTTTACAAAGCTCCTGAATTACACTATTTTTTTAATTTTGGTCGATTAAAAATGATGTTTAAAAGAATCGCCATAATGGCTGTTAAAATCACTTCTGACTCCCCGAAGATTGTTTGAAACCACTCTGGAAATCCTTGCAATGAATTAGCTGATAAAGCTACCCCAGTCCCTAAAGCTAGTGATAAGCCAACAATAGTAGCATTTTGTGAGGTTAATTTTTCATTAGCAATGGTCTGAATTCCCGTTAAAGCAATCGTTGCAAAAACTGAAATAGTTGCGCCACCAATCACTGCATAAGGAATTGATGTTAACAGACTAGCAATTTTCGGTACAAAACCTGCAATAATTAGAATTGCTGATGTGAAAGTTAAAATATATTTATTAATTGCTTTAGTCGAAATCACTAAGCCAACATTTTGACCAAAAGTTGAAATTGGTACTCCACCAAAGAATCCTCCTAGAAAAACAGCTAAACCTTTGCCTAAAATACCACCAGATAATTCACGATCCGTCGGTTGTCGATCCATTGCTCCAACTGTTGTAGCTGTGAATTGACCAATGGCTTGAACAGTATCAACAAATATCAATAAAATCAAAGTGAATATTTGAACAAAGTTAAAGTTTAAGCCAAAATGTAAAGGCCGAATCATTTGAAACATACCAGCTTCTTTAACGGATTCAAAAGAAACCATTCCTAATGGTAATGAAATTAAATAACCTACAACCATACCAACTAAAATAGATGATAATTTTAAAAATCCTTTGCCAAAACTATTCAAATAAAAAACAATAATAAACGTAATAATCGCAACCAACCAATTTTTCATTGAGCCATATTCAGAACTTGAAACGCCGCCTGCCATGTATCCTACAGCAACTGGAAACAAAGACATCCCAATACTCAAAATGACTGTTCCAGTGACAATTGGCGGAAAGAAAACTCGAATTTTTTTGATGACTAATCCAATAAATATAACTGCTAGACCACCAAAAATTTGCGAACCAAAAATAGTTGCAATACCACAATTTGCTCCCATAGTAATTAAAACTGGAACGTAAGCAAAGCTCGCTCCCATCATAACCGGTAAGCGTGCTCCAAAATAACGAAAAACTGGAAACAATTGAATTAACATTGCAACACCAGCAAAAATAAGCGATGTTTGAATGATTAGCGTGGTGTCGCTAGCGCTCAAATTACATGCCTGCGCAATCATTAATCCCGGTGTGACAATACCCACCACAGCGGCAATAACATGTTGCAAACCTAACGGCACCACTTCAATTAGTGAAGGTACGGCGTCATAGTCAAACAGGGCATTGGTTTTTTCTGATACGAGTATAGTTTCTTTGGGTTCTGCCATAACACGTACCTCCTTTAATTTTTAATCTCTCACTAAAATTGCTTCCATTTCAAAAAGTCCACCTTTTGGTAAGGCAGCAACCGCAATTGCTGAGCGAGCTGGTTCCCAATCAGTAAAGTATTGACTATAAACCTCGTTGACTTCTGCAAAATTATCCATATTTGTCAAAAAGACTGTCGTTTTTACTACATCAGAAAAAGTAAATCCAGCTTCTTCAATGATCGCTTTAAAATTTTCAAAACCTTGGATTGCTTGCTCCCGAACTGTTTCTTTTAAGTCACCTGTTGCAGGATCAATCCCTAATTGTCCAGAAACAAACAACATATTACCATGTTGAATCGAATGAGAATAAGGTCCGATCGCTGCTGGTGCTTTTTTACTATTGTTCACTTTATTTGCCACTTTAAGTCCTCCTTATAAAAAGTCAATTTATTTTGAAATAACTGTACCAGTTTTTCCAGCTAAGCCATCTTTGGCTTTCTCTAATGATGTAATTAATGTCCGTTTTCCTGATTTTTCAGCAAAATCAATGGCCGCTTCAACTTTTGGTAACATTGATCCTGGTGCAAAATGACCTTCACGAACGTATTTTTTCATTTCTTCAACAGAAACATTTTCAAGGTTCTTTTGTTCTACTGTACCGAAATTCAAAGCAACTTGTTCAACTGCAGTCAGGATCACTAGGAAATCAGCATCGATTGTTTCAGCTAATAAAACAGAACAGTAATCTTTGTCGATAACTGCTGGAACACCTTTCAAATGATCATTTGCTTCTTTAATCACCGGAATACCGCCACCACCACAAGAGATAACTAGTTGATCAGCACCGATTAGGGTGTTGATTGTTTCTAATTCAACAATTTCTTTTGGTTTTGGTGAAGCAACTACTTGGCGGTAGCCACGTCCAGCGTCTTCCATCACGGTAATATCTTTCTCAATAGCCATTCGAACCGCTTCATCTTTTTCCATGAAACGTCCAATTGGTTTAGTTGGTTTATCAAAGGCAGGATCATCTTTATCAACCACAACCTGTGTAGCAACCGTCACTACTGGTTTGTGAATGCCACGGTGCAGCATTTCTTCTCTTAGGGCGTTTTGTAAGTCATAGCCAATATAAGTTTGACTCATCGCTACTGCGACTGATAGAGATACTGGTGGATATTTTTTCTCATCAGTAGCAGTTAATTCATCCATGGCTAGTTTAATCATGCCAGCCTGTGGGCCGTTTCCATGAACTAAAACCACTTGATAACCTTCTTCAACTAAATCTACAATGGAAAGTGCAGTTTGTTTAACCGCTTCCATTTGTTCTTCCAAATTATTTCCTAAAGCATTTCCGCCTAAGGCAACGACAACTTTTGTCATTTTGGTACTCCTTTCGTATAAGAAAGAGGCTACAGAGATTGGTCATTAATCATCAGAGCCTCTTATATTTAATTATTATTTTTTAGAAATACTACGTTCGGTACCACGAGCTTCCAAATCTTTCAATGCTTTTGCAGGATCTTGGAATTTAGATAAGAAGATCATTGCAGCAATCACATATGGTTTGTAGCTTGCTTCACGATATAATTCATCACGGTAGCGATCAAAGACAGAAGCGTCAACTTCACCTTCTTCAGCAGAAACACCAGTAATGTCAGCTGGAAGTGGGTGCATATACAATGCTTTGCCATCTTTAGTTAAGCTCATCATTTCTTCAGTTGCAGCCCAATCTTTATGATTGGCGTTTTGAACTAATAATTCTTCTTCTAGTTTATCAATGCCATCAAAGTCGCCTTTACCATAAAGCTCAGTTCTTTCTTCCATTGCTTTAAATGGTGCCCAAGATTTACAATAAATCACGTCAGCATCTTTAAAGGCTTCTTTCATATCATTTGTTTTAGAATACTTACCACCAGATTTTTCAGCATTTTTCTTAGCGATTTCTTCCACTTCAGGCATCACTTCGTAGCCTTCTGGGTGAGCTAAGACAACATCCATTCCGAAACGAGTCATCAAACCGATAATTCCTTGTGCTACTGATAAAGGTTTGCCATATGATGGTGAGTATGCCCATGACATAACAATTTTTTTACCTTTTAAGTTTTCTACGCCGCCTAATTCATGAATAATATGATCCAAGTCTGCCAGCGCTTGTGTTGGATGATCTTGGTCATCTTGTAAATCTACTAAGTTCGGACGTTGTTCCAAAATACCAGCTTCATGAGATTCTTTCACTGATTCAATGACTTCGCGCATGTAAGCATCGCCTTTACCGATATACATGTCATCACGAATACCAATTACATCTGCCATAAATGAGATCATTGTTGCTGTTTCACGTACTGTTTCACCATGAGAGATTTGTGATTTTTTCTCATCTAAATCTTGTACTGCTAAACCAAGCATGTTACAAGCTGATGCAAATGAAAAACGTGTCCGTGTAGAGTTATCACGGAAAATCGATACACCTAAACCTGAATCGAAAATTTTAGTTGAAATATTTCTTTCACGTAAATCTCTTAACGCATCTGCCGTATTTAAAACTGCATCAATTTCATCATCATTTTTTTCCCATGTTTGTAGAAAGTCCCCGCCGTATAAACCGGAAGTATTTTTATCCTCAATATTTTTTACTAAGTCTTTGAATTCAGCCATTGTCGCTCTCCTTAAGATATATTTTTTAAATGGTTTTCTAGTGAGTCAATAGCAAGGGACTCACTAGAAAAAGCAAAATTATTTAGTGTTTTTTGTATAAATTGTTGGTAATGCTGCATAGAAAGCCGCACAGTTTACTAAATCTTGTTTCCATGAAATTTCATTTGGTGCATGTGCTTGTGCTTCAGCCCCTGGACCAAAACCGATACAAGGAATGCCGTTACGTCCCATAATTGATACACCGTTTGTCGAGAAGGTCCATTTATCTAACAATGGGCGAGCTTCACGCATTTTAATTTGTGTATCTGGGCCTAAGCGTTTTTCACCAAATAATTCATGATGAGTTTCCATTAAGCTTTGCGTTACTGGAGATTCTTCTGGAATTACCCAAGTTGGGAAGTACGCTTCGATTGGATAAACCAAACCTGTGTATGAAGGACGGTCATAATTATAAAGTGAAACTGTTACATCGTCGCCATAACGTTTTACAGCTGGTAATTGACGAATTTCTTCTAGACAACCTTCCCAAGTTTCGCCAGCAGTCATCCGACGGTCTAATGATACAGACGCACCATCTGCAACGGCACAACGAGATGGAGAAGAGAAGTAAAGTTGTGAAGCAGTCACTGTTCCACGACCTAAGAAACGCGCTTCTTGCCATTCAGGATTCCATTTTTCATGTAACATTTTTTCAAGACCTAAAATCTCGGTACTTTCAGTACAACCATTATTATTTAAATCACGTACATCATTTAAGATATCTGATAGTTTGTAGATTGCATTATCGCCACGTTCTGGTGCAGAACCATGAGAAGAAATTCCGTGAACATCGATACGAATTTCCATTCTTCCCCGTTGGCCACGGTAGATTCCACCATCAGTTGGTTCAGTTGAAACAACAAATTCTGGACGAATTTTATCTTCTTTAATAATATATTCCCAACATAAGCCATCACAATCTTCTTCTTGAACAGTAGCTGTTACTAATGCAGTGTAATCATCATTTAATAAACCTAAATCTTTCATGATTTTAGCACCGTAAACAGCTGAAACAATTCCGCCCTCTTGGTCAGATGTTCCGCGGCCACCGATTTCAGTATCTGTTTCGTAACCTTCATAAGGATCAAATTTCCAGTTGTCACGATCACCAATAGCAACTGTATCCATATGACCATCAAAAGCAATTAATTTTTTACCAGTACCCATATAGCCTAATAAGTTTCCTTGAGGATCGAATTCTACTTTATCAAAACCAAGTTTTTCCATTTCTTCTTTAGCTCTTTGTAATTTCGGACCTTCTTCAGCAGATTCACCAGGAATTGCTACTAAGTCTCGTAAAAATTTGACCATGTCTTTTTCATAATTTTTTGCTGCGTCTTTGATTGCGTTAAAATCCATTTTTCCTATTCCCCCCACACAATGTGTTTATAATTATCAGGATCGGTGTCTCCTTCAGTTGAGAACATCAATACCTCTGATTCCGAATTTAATTCTAGTGCATTTTTTAAATCAACATATTCAGGATCTTGCATTAAAGCAGCAACTAAACCCATTCCGACCGCTCCTGATTCACCTGAAATCACTTGTTGATCGCCTTTAACCGGGTTTCCTAGCATCCGCATGCCTTTTGCAGCTACCCAGTCTGGACAAGATACAAAATAATCAACATGATTTTTCAAAATATCAAATGAAATCGTATTTGGTTCACCACAAGCAAGACCGGCCATAATCGTATCTAAATCACCGTCAACAATTCTGATATTGCCATCTTTTGCTTCAGCTGATTTGTATAGACAATCAGCAGCTTGTGCTTCCATTACAACTAATTTTGGTGGATTGTCTTTGTAAATATTGGCAAAGTAACCAACGACTGCACCTGCTAAACTACCTACACCCGCCTGTACAAAAATATGAGTTGGTCGTTTGTTTTCTTCTTTTAACTGTTTGGCAGCTTCTGAAGCCATCGTACCGTAACCTTGCATGATCCATGTCGGTAATTTTTCATAGCCATCCCAAGCAGTGTCTTGAACCATTACACCGTTTTCATCTTTTTCAGCTAAATCATTTGCCATCCGAACAGCTTCGTCATAGTTCACATCTGTAATAGTTACGTCAGCGCCTTCATTTGCAATATTATCGAAACGTGATTTAGCAGAACCTTTTGGCATCAAGACCACTGATTTTTGTCCTAAAGCACTAGCAGCCCAAGCAACGCCACGACCATGGTTTCCGTCAGTTGCTGTATAAAAAGTTGCTGTCCCAAATTCTTTTTCCAACTCTGGTGAAGTCAAACGTTCGTAGGTCATTGTTTCAATGTCGTCACCAACTTTATCTGCTACGTAGTTGGCAATCGCATATGACCCGCCTAATACTTTAAACGCATTTAAGCCAAAACGATAAGATTCATCTTTTACGAAGAAATCTTTTAAGCCTAATAATTTTGCCATATGGGTTAGATCAACCAGTGGCGTTTCAGAATACTGCGGGAAACTTCGATGGAAGAAACCTGCTTTTTCCATATTTTCTTGGTTCATTAAATGTAAATACTGATCGTCTGATTTGGGCATCTCATTTTTTACCCATTTGATTTTACTCACTGAATACGCCTCCTAAAAATTTAAGTAATCTTGCGGAAAATAAATTTCCCTTGTTTTGTTGAAATAATTTCGCCATTTTCTGCGACTTTATTTCCTCTTAAATAAACACTTCGGGCTTTACCCTTTGTTTGGAATCCTTCAAATGGTGTGTAATCACAATGTTGTAACTGTGTTTTAGCACTAATCACACCCGTAGCTTCCGGATCCCAAATAACGATATCAGCATCACTGTCGACTTGAATGATGCCTTTTTGTGGATATAAATCGAATTGTTTGGCAATGTTTTCTGACAACAATTCAACAAAACGTTCAGGAGTAATCTTGCCGGCTGCTACTCCTGCGGTATATACAAGTTCGGGACGACTTTCCACTCCTGGCATTCCACCAGGAATTTTTGTAAAATCATCTTTTCCTATTATTTTCTGATCTTTAAAATTAAAATCACAATGATCGGTAGAAATCGTATTTACTTCTCCATCAATAATTCCTTGCCACAGAGCTTCTTGATCTGCTTTTTTTCTTAACGGTGGCGAGCAAACATATTTCGCGCCTTCAAAATTTGGTAATCCGTAAGCCTCGTCATCTAACAATAAATATTGTGGACAAGTTTCTACGTAAACTTCCTGACCTTCAGCTCGTGCACGTTTTACCACTTCTAAAGCTTCCTTTGTGCTTAAATGCACAATATTCACCGCAAGATTTGCTTGTTTAGCAATCGTTAAGTAGCGATTGACCGCTTCGGCTTCTAATTGATTTGGTCGTGTTAATGGATGGTTTTCAGGACCAGTTTTACCAGCCTTTAAATATTCTGCTTGCAACTGATTGATGACATCGCCATTTTCACAGTGCACACCTAACATACCGCCAACTGATTTAATAATTTTCATTGCTTCATACAATTCGGCATCATTGGTCCGCAAATTGTCATAAGCCATATACATCTTAAAAGTTGTGACCCCTTTTTTGACCATTTTGGGAATCTCTTTTGCGATGTTTTCATTCCATTCGATAACTGACATGTGATAATTGAAGTCTGCCGAGGATTTTCCTTCAGCCATTTTGTTCCAAGTAATGAGACATTCATCTAAAGTGCCACCATGTTCAGGTGTCGCCATATCAATGACTGTCGTTGTCCCTTTTGCCACAGCGGCAATTGAACCCGTTGTAAAATCATCTGAAGTATCGGTCATCCCATTATTTAGCTCTAAATGGGTATGACCATCAATTAATCCAGGAAAAATGAAACATCCTGTTGCATCGACGACTTCTTCACCGTCGGCAATAGATAAACCATTGCCGAGTTCGGTGATTTTTTCGCCGTTAATTCTAATATCTAACTGTCGACGGCCATGACTTGAAACGACCGTTCCACCTTTGATTACGATTGACATTTCTTTCACCTCTTAGTTCGCTAAAACGAAAGCATAGTCATCAATAACAGTTTCCATCATATCTTGTAAGCCATTTGCTACCTTCACATTGCCATCAATTAATGAGAATGTATTTTCTTCGCCTTTGTTTCGAACCAAGACTAATTTACGACTTGGATCTACTACATAGAAACCTTCATTTGTACTATCGTGAAAATCTTCTTCTGAATTAAATAAAGTAAATTTATCTTTGTATGGTGCACTAGAGTATGGACAGAATGTTTCACAGTTGCCACATTCATTACACATCCGATCAACGTGCATGATTTGTGGTTCATCATGAACCATCACGACGATATTTGCTCGGTTTGGACAAACGTCTACGCATGATTCACATACAGTTGAACATTCTAAACAACGAGCTGCTTGACTCATCGGGTTTTCCGGTATCACCATATCTCCGCGTTTTGCTCGAACTGAAGCGGTATCAATATTTAGATTTGCCCGTTCATAGTTGCGATTATGAACTTCAACAATCGCATTACAAGCTTTTGTTGAATCTGCAATTGCTTCCACAATTGTTGCTGGTCCTAAGTTAGCATCACCAACTACAAAAACATCTTTTAAGTTAGTTTCCAAAGTTTGTGGATTAACTACTACACGACCACGATTATCTGTTTCGATGCCAACTGAATTAAAGAAGGTATCATCAACTTTTTCACCGATTGCTGAAATCACTACGTCTGCTTTCACTTCAACAAACTCGCCAGTTGGTTCCGGACGCTTACGACCTGATGCATCACGAGCTCCCAGTTTCATTACTTCACAAGTTAATTTACCATCAACTAATTTAATTGGTGCAAGTAGCTCACGGAAAGTAACATCATCATCTAGTGCCAAATACAATTCTTCTTCATCGGCTGGCATATTTCGTTTGTCACGACGATAAACTAGCGAAACTTCTTTGACTCCTGGTAATTGTTTTGCGGCTCTAGCACAATCCATAGCGGTATTTCCGCCGCCGATTACGACAATGTTTTCACCATACGGATTTTCTTGCGTGTTTTGCCGTGTTTTAACTAAGAATTCTAGTGAATTAATTGCTTCACCAGCTTCTAATTTCAAATTATTATGTTTCCAAGCGCCAATAGCATAAATCACTTTTTCATATCCTTGCGCTCTTAAATCTTCTAAACTTGGTGCTGCTTGACCAGTCTTGAACTCCGCCCCCATGAAACGTGCCATCTCGACATCTTTTTGCACGCTTTCCATCGAAATTCTAAATTCTGGTACGACTTGACTACAAACGCCACCTAAGGTTGTATCTTTTTCAAATACAGTTACTGGGAAACCTTCGCGAGCTAATAAATAACCTGCTGAAATCCCTGCCGGTCCACCACCAACAACAGCTGTTTTTGGTGCATCAGTAACTGGTTCAGGTTTAACCATTGAAGCTAATAATTCATCGTAAGCATGTTCTGCCGCTTCTAATTTCACGCCACGAATATCGATAGCGCCTTCATAAAATTGACGGGTACATTTTGTTTCACAAGGATGGGCACAAATTGTTCCAGTGATAAATGGTAGTGGATTTTTATCCACAATTACTTTCAACGCATCAAGATATTTGCCTTCTTCTACATAACGTAAGTAAGCTGGAATATCTTGGTCAATTGGGCAGCCACCAGTTCCGCGACAAGGCGCCGTATAACAGCTTAGTAAAGGCACTGTTTCTTTAATTTTCGGAGATCCAGGTAATTTTATTGATTTTTGATATTTTGCTGTTTCGGTTGATTTTTCAACTAATTTACTGACTTTTTCTAAATCAACTTTCACATGAGTTGGATAATCTAGGGTTGAAACAACATTAGCCATTTGGGTTAAGCGTTGATAACCGCCTGGTTTTAATAAAGTTGTCGCCACTGTTATTGGCCAAATACCTGCTTCAAACAAATCTTTCATATTGAATACATCGGCACCACCGGAATAAGAAATCTGTAGCTCACCATGGAAAGCGTCAGATAATCTTTTCGCAACCATAATTGATAATGGATACAGTGAGCGACCAGACATATACATTTCTTCAGATGGTAATTCATCTTGTCCTACATCAACAGGGAAAGTATTGGTAATTTTCACCCCGAAGTTTAACTGTTCTTTATCGGCTAGATCTTGTAGCCTTTGTAACATCGGTACAGCATCTTCAAACTGTAAATCTTCAGTAAAATGATGGTCATCAAATTCCATATAATCGAAGCCAAGTTCATCCATAGTTTTTCTAGCATATTCATAACCTAATAACGTCGGATTGCATTTAATGAAAGTATTTAACTTTTGTTCATCTAATAAGTGAACAGCAATTTGTTCGATTTCATGCGGTAAAGTCCCGTGTAACGTCGATAGAGTAATAGAATGGGAAACTTTCGGACTAATATGATTAATGTAATCTTCATCCACTCGGGTAAATTGATTCAATCGACTTTTTGCTGCTTCAACACACTCCGCCCAAATTGGTGTAGCTTTTGCATCTTGCATCTCATGAATATATTTTTGGATCTTAGGCGTTTTAATTCCTTCTAAGTCATATCCAACACTCATATTGAAAATAAAACCATCAGGATCGCCTAAATCAAATTCACGCGCCAATAATTTTAAAACAAACCAGCCTTTGACATATTCTTCAAACGCTTGAGGTACACGTAACTCGGTAGACCACTCACAGTTGTAACCCTCATCGCGAGCTGAGATACAAGGTTTTGCTACAGGTAAATCTTCACCATCTAAAATTTGTACCGTTTTTAATTCGAAGAAACGTGAACCTGTTAAGTAAGAAGCAACTATGTTTTGCGCTAATTGCGTATGTGGACCTGCTGCTGGGCCAATCGGTGTCTCCATCTTTTCATTGAATAAAGAAATTTGTTTGTCACCTTCTGGCTTAAAGAACTTTCTAACACCGAAAATTGTGCCAGACTTTTTATATTCCTGCATGACCCAATCAAGTAACGCATCGATTGAAATCGGGCGCATAATATCGCTCATATTTTTTCACCTCATTGATTTGACTTTCTATTTGTTAATTCTATTCCATAATTTAACAGCTTCTTCACGGGCACTTGCGTAAACTTCCTCTTGGTCAATTCCAACCACTTCACGATTACGCATTCGAACATCTCCAGCAACAATTGTGTCAGTTACATTTGCACCATTCATACCGAATAAAATATGACTATTAAAATTACTTTCATTCATTGGAGTAGCTGCGTGATAATCTACAATGATTACATCGCCAGCAGCATCAGGTTCTAATACACCAAGTTTAGTGTCAAAATAGCGGTTTGCCATCGCAGCATTGTTGTCAAATAACATTGCTGGAATTTCAGCCCAAGCAACAGTTGGATCTGCTAAGTGATGTTTATGAATAATGTTTCCTACTTTGTAAGATTCGGTTATATCTTGCGTGTAACCATCTGTCCCTAAACCACACATAATATTAAATTCATTAAACATTCGAATAATTGGTGGGCAACCTACTGCATTACCCATATTAGATTCAGGATTTGTTACAACCATTGTGTCTGTATCTTTAATTAGTTTCATTTCATGTGGATTGATATAAATGCAGTGACCTAACATTGATTTAGAACCTAAAATATCTAAATCATAAAGGCGATTAACGATTGGCTTATTGTACTTGTGTAGTGAGTCTTTCACATCAGCAATATCTTCTGCCACGTGAATGTGGAAACCAATATCTGAAGGTGTTACTTTACGTGCTTTTTCAAATGTTTCATCTGAAACTGTAAAGGCTGCATGCATCCCCATCATAGCTTTTTGCATATCATCTTTACGCGCTTTAGCAGCATTAATGAATCGAACATTTTCTTCAATTGCTTCCTCAGCTGGTTTTACGCCATTTCGATCAGAGACTTCATAACATAAACAAGTTCTGATACCCATCTCGTCAGCAGCGTTTGATAATTGTTCCAAACTACCGCTAACTTCTCCATAACTTGCTTGATGATCGAACATTGTTGTAACACCATTTTTAATACTTTCTAAATAAGAAACTCGTCCGCTTTGTAATGTCGTATGATTGTTCATTTCACTATCAATTTTGAACCATTGACCTTCTAAAATATCCATAAAGTTTTTTGGATTGTAACCATTAATACTTAATCCACGAGCAAATGTACTATAGATATGATTATGCATGTTGATAAACCCTGGCATAATCACGCCACCTTTTGCGTCAATAAAATCTGCCTCTGGGTACTTTGCCTTCAAATCTTTTGTTTGGCCAACTTCTTTAATCGTTTTTCCATCGATTGCAACTGCACCATTTTCAATAAAAGCATTTTCTTTTTGACGCGTAATTAAGTGACCATTTCCAATGAGTAACATAGTTTTCCTCCTTTTAGATAACGCTTACAATTTTAATTTTTTAAATCATAAAAAACTTTTTTTGAAGCCCTTTACAATTTTGTGGTCAACGTTTCTTGTTGTTTCTTGCTTAACCATAGTATAGCACAAAACTAAAAAAAAAAAAGCCTTACTAAAAAATTTTTTTGTTGGTTTGTTTTCTCAATATTTTCATGGTAATATTGTTTTGAGAAAACACGAAAAATTAAAGTCTTGTTATCATGAGATTGGTATATTGGAGGTTTTTAAGATGCTATCAGAAAACAATGTGGAATTTTTGCGACAAATTGGTAAAGCGATTACAACTCAATTTGGTGAAGATTGTGAAGTTGTCATTCACAAGGTTGATTCAGACGATGCGGAGCATTCAATTATCTATATTGAAAACGGCCACGTGACTGCTCGTCATATTGGTGATGGCCCTTCTCAAATCGTATTAGAAACATTGAAAAAAGATCCAGAAGAATTACAAAACCGATTTAATTATTTAACCCGCACTCACGATGGTCGCGTGTTAAAATCTAGCACAATTTATTTTAAAAATGATGAAGGTAAGTTAGATGGTATCTTTTCAATCAACTTTGATACTTCCTCCATCTTTGCAGCTGAAAATGCGTTGCATAAACTAACTGCCACTTCTGAAGAAGAGACAACAACTGACAATAGTTTGATTCCAAAAAACGTCAATCAATTACTTGATGAATTAATTTTGGAATCTGTCCGAATCGTTGGTAAACCTGTGGCTCTAATGACTAAAGAAGATAAAGTTAAGAGCATCCAGTTCTTGAATAAAAAAGGTGCTTTCTTGATTACTAAATCAGGAGACAAAGTAGCGAAGTTTTTCAATATTTCAAAATATACTCTATACAATTACATTGGATAAATTCTAGGCCTGAACTAAAAATAGTTCAGGTCCTTTTTTTCAAAAAAAGTTTGGATATTACTCCAAACTTTTCAGTTGATTCATTTTAATAAAGGCCGCCTCCAAAGCCGCCCCCCCTAATGCTCGAGCTTTGTCAGAAATAGCTAAATAATCAATTTCTTCTGACGGTCGTGGATCAACATCAGCTACTTTTAAACCTTTTCGAATAGTTAACCCTGCTTCAATTAATCCTCTTAAGGTGCCATCTAATGGAGACTTCACTTCCACATTATCAACTTTAAAAAGTACCTGATCTTTTTTTACCCGATCTCCAATTTGATGGATATGTTCAACTTTACCACCAGCAGGTGAATGAATCACTCTTTCATTACTTTTGCCACCGATAATTCCTGGGACACCCGTGTTCGGTAAAGCTGTTCCAGAAAAAATTAATTTAGCTAATGCGTGTCCGCGCATGGTTTCGATTACAATATCTACATCTTTTCCAGCCGTGAATCCTGGGCCTAATGCGATAGTTATCGGTGCTAATTGTTGACTGGTTCCTAAATTACGTTTAGCCAAAATCGCATCTACCACGATGGTTGGCTTCAGTTTTTCAATAGATTTTCCTTCAGGATCAATTAGAATTGGTACCTCACTCGCTTGCCAGATTTTGTTTATTTCCTCAAATGAATCTGCTCTTCTAGCCTTAATATCTTCCACTTGATAAACACCATCGTAAACTGCGGAACACAACGCAACTGTTCGTCTAATCGCCAGCGGTTGGGCTATTTCCAAAATCAATACTTTAAAGCCCGTTCGTTGAAATTTTTGAACTACACCAGTTGCCAAATCTCCACCGCCACGAATCACGACGATTGTTTCATTTATTTTTCCCATAAAATTATTCCCTCTTCTTTTTGCCCACTACCAGCAATGATTTTAGTTATTTGATGGGGAAATTGATTGATTTCTTCTGCTAATTGTTGAGCATTTTCTAGATCATCTTTTGTATCTACTTGGTTAATGAATAATATTTCTATTCCCTGCGCTAAATAAAATAAACCTTTTTCTTGGATTACAATTTCAGCAAGGAGCTTTAAACTTATTTCTTTCTCAGCCACAACAGACAGCCATTCTAAAAATAATGGTAAGCGATGCACCGTAGTTGTATTAATTTTTTTATGCAAGGCTTTGATTGGCAGCACACCGATTGTGACCGTTGTCTCTGGCAAAATGACTGGTTCAAAATCAGCCCAAGCCTTTAATGGCAATTGTTTCGAACCATCCGCTTCTAAAAAAACCTGATCAAAATTTGCAAAAGATGCACGGACAGCCGGATCAGAAGGAAAAGTCACTTTTTCTTCATCTGACGTTACTCTTGCTGCAAAACTAATTCCGCTTTTTTTACCTAATTGGTCAAACTCAGAAAAATATATTTGATCATACTCATTCTTTTCAGGCATCCTCATTTTCGTCGTTGTGGCAACTAAAACTTTTTCAGCTGCATATTTTTGCGCCAAGTAGTTTAACAGAGTTGTCTTACCACCACTGCCAATAATTGAAACAACGGCTTTTTCAGGTAAGTTAAAACATTCAGATAATTCTTTAGTCGGTTTAGTTTTCATTTTTTTCAGCTCTAACTTTGATTAACTCTCCTGCAATACTAATCGCCAATTCTGGTGGTGTTTCGGCTTTAATTGATAAACCAATTGGCATATAAATTCGCTCTATTTCAGTTTGGCTAAAACCTGATTCTTTTAATTTCTTCTTTTGAACTGCAATTTTATGAGCACTGCCCATCATACCGATATAGTAAGCAGGTGAATGCAACAGTTGAACAGCAACTTTGAAATCAAATAAATGTCCTCTTGTCACCGAGATGACAAAATCATCTTTGGTAATTTCTACTGTTGCTGGAATATTTTCGAAATCTACCAGCTTTCGTTGATCAGCTGCTGGAAAAAGTACGTCTGTTAAAAATTCCGGACGATCATCTAGTACGACTGTATAAAAATCTAAATACTGTAAAACAGGAACTAAAGCTTGAGAAACGTGCCCGCCTCCGAAAATATAAACTTTCCCAGGCTGGCTTAGAACCTCTGCAATATACTCATTTTCTTGATAAATAATCACTCCGCTCTTCTCAGGAAAATCCTCTGTATCTTCTGATTTCTCAGCCAAAAAGATGATGGGTTGATCTGAATCTAAATCCAACGCTGTCAATAAATAAGCAGCTTGATTGTTTTGTAAAGCAGTTAAAGCCTGATTAATCACTGTAAATAATTCTTTTGTTTCAAAGGATAAATATTGGAACAGCATTTCCACTTGTCCACCACAAACCATACCCAAACCTGCCGCTTCCTTAGGCGTCAGTTTATATTTCTCAAAAGCATTTTCTTTTTTCGTTAATAAATCTTGAGCTTTTGTGATACAAGTGTACTCAACTTTTCCACCTCCTACCGTCCCTGCTAGAATCCCCTCTTCACCAACTAGCATTTTCGCTCCTTGTTTTCTTGGTGCTGATCCATGACTATTGACAACAGTAACTAAGACTACTGGTTTTTTCTCTTCAAATTGCTGTAACAAAAATTCAAATATTTCTTTCATAAATATCACCTACTTTTCTTAAATTATGATTATTTTGTAATATGTAACCGCTCTATTTTTTTTGCTAAAAAAATTTCTTCTTACAAATTATATCATCAATTATTAGTAAAAACAAACAGACCAAAAAAATATTTTGGTTACAAATACTGTTACATCAGTTTTTTTAGTTGTTTCTAAAAAAACTAAAAAAAATTTGTTTATACTTATTTTTTTTAAGAAAACGCTATCTTTTACACGAATAGCGTGCTAAACTTAATTTATCAAAAAGAAGTAGGAGGATATTTGACGTGAAAAAATTGAAATTTGGTTTATTAGCAGCAGGAGTATCTTTATTATTACTAGGTGGGTGTGGCAGCGGTAATGATACAAGTTCCAACTCATCAGCAACTGACAGCAGTGGAGCCAGCAGTAGCGAGGAAAAAGTTACCGTTAAAATTGCAGCTGCAGCCAGCTTGCAATATGCATTTGAAGAAAAAATAATCCCAGCTTATGAGAAAGAACATCCAAATGTGACGATTGAAGGAACTTATGATAGTTCAGGTAAATTGCAAACGCAAATTGAACAAGGTTTAGATGCTGATATTTTCTTCTCTGCAGCGACTGCACAAATGACAGCTTTAGAAGAAGGTGGCTTTATTGATGATAAAACAGTCAGCAATCTTCTAGAAAACAAATTAGTCTTAATTGTTCCTACTGACAATCCAGATGATATCTCGAGCTTTGACGATTTAACAAAAGCTGAAACCATTGCAATTGGTGATCCTGCGAGCGTACCAGCGGGACAATATGCACAAGAAGCTTTAACTTCATTAGGTTTGTGGGATGAATTACAAAGTAAGTTTTCTCAAGGAACAAATGTAACAGAGGTACTAAATTGGGTAGCTGAAGGTAGCGCCAATGCAGGGCTAGTCTATGAAACAGATGCTAAAACAACTGACAAAGTTGAAATCGTAGCAACAGCACCGGAAGATAGCTTAACAGAACCAATTGTTTATCCAATTGGACAAATCAAAGACAGTAAAAACAGCAAAGCTGCTGCAACATTTTTAAAATACTTAAAATCTGACGCAGCTAGTGATATTTTCAAAGATTACGGTTTTACTCCAGAAAAATAATATGATAAAAAGGATTCATGCATTCTTATGAGTGCATGAATCCTTTTTTGTTAATTTTGAGGTGCACGATATCCAGCAGCCTCAGCTTCGGCAATAGTTTTAAACCACGCAACAACATTTGTTGTACGATCATAATACTTACTTCCTGGAATATGATAAATATTATTTTGAGAACCTTTAATTAATCCATTTCCTTGGGCATCAACATAAACGCCGCTATTGTTAGAATTACCAGGAGTAGATGGATTGACTATTGGTCGTCCTTCTCCAATGGCATACCAACCAATATTTTCATCATGCCAACCTGCTGATAATAAACTTTGTTGCTCACCAGTATTTGTTGTGTAATTATGGCTACCGGTTTGTGCGTTTGGATTATATGCGCGGTAAACGGCAACTGTTTCTTGCGTGTCTGAATACCAGCCAATCCCTTCATATTGCCAACCAACTGAAATTAAATGATCTTTTTCACTTACGTTTAGGGTATAGTGGTGATCTCCTACATTCGGATTATACACACGATAAACCGGATCTCCATTATCTGGAGCTACCCAGCCTGTTCCTTCGTACTGCCAGCCAGCGGATGCTAATTGATTTTTTTCAGTTCCGTCAGCCGTGTAAAAATGTTCACCTGAATTAGGATTGTACAATCTTAACATTTCTGCGGCGTCTACTTTCTCACCAACATTAAACACACCAAGAATCGATAGTCCCAACAACCATACTAATATTTTTTTCTTCATTTTATTCCTCCTCTTGTTTGACTTATCTTAATTATCTAAATAATTTCAAAAAACGTCAATAATCTTTTATAAAAAATATTTATTTTTCAAAATGATTTTGAGAAGCTTGCTTTTGATTCTTTAATAAGGCCAATGCATGAGGGATTTGATCAATAATGTAGGACAAAGACTCATCAACTGCTTTGGTGCTTCCCGGTAAGTTAATGATTAATGTAGCTTTTCTTGTAACCGAAACGCCCCGACTTAGCATCGCCCGCTTTGTTATTTGCAAGCTTAAGCTGCGCATTGCTTCTGAAAAACCAGGAACCATTCGATCCGCAATGGCTAGTGTTGCTTCTGGTGTACAATCTCTCGGAGCAAGGCCCGTACCGCCAGTCGTTAAGATTAAATCAGCTTCTTCTTGATCAGCTATTTGTTCCATCGTTTGACTTAATAAGGCAGCTTCATCAGGTAAGATTATTTTTTTTATGACAGACAACTGATTTTTTTGACAAATTTCAATTACTTTTTCTCCACTTAAATCTTCTCTTTTTCCAGCATAGCCACTGTCACTTGCAGTTATTACAACGACTTTAAAAGCCACTTTTTTCACCTCCTAATTTTTAAGTAATTGAATATTTTTAGGTGAAATTTTCAAATAAACCGAAAAATTTTCAGCTGCTTTTTGATTTTTTTCATATTCCCACCAGATGATTTCGTCTGAATATTCAGTCTGACAATATTTTTGAATTTCAAAAGGACTCTCTGTTTGATCGATTACTGTCACTTCAAACGTATTTTGCTCTCCTACTTGTCCTGTTTGAAAATAATGAGAACGTATACCAATATAACTAATGTCTATTGATATTTTTTCATTAGTTGTTAGCTCAATACCCCAATCAAGCGCACGTAGTTGATAATCACTTATTTTTTCGATTGCTGAAAAATTTTTACAGCCAGTTAATTTTGATGTGGCCAAATACTTAGGTTTTGCGAAAATCCTTTTTAAATCACCTTGTTCAAGCGTTTCCCCTTGATGCAAAATAATTAGTTTTTCACATAAACGATAGGCTTCGTTACGATTGTGGGTAACAATGAACACGTCTCCTTGATAATTATTAATGAAATTTTTCATTTCTAATTCGACTTTATCTTTTAAAAAAGTATCCAACGCGGAAAAAGGTTCATCTAATAATAAAATTTCAGGTTCACTCGCTAACAAACGAGCCAATGCTACCCTTTGCTGCTGACCACCTGATAACTCTTCGCCGTATTGATTAGCTATGTTTTCTAGCTCGAATTGCTGTAATAGCTGGTTGGTTCGTTGATTAGATTTTTTCTTTAATCCACTAGCAATATTTTGACGGACAGTGAAGTTAGGAAACAAAGCGTAATTTTGAAATAAAATGCCTACTTTTCTTTTTTGCGGTTTCAAATTGATTTTTTTCTGCGAGTCAAATAAAGTTCGTCCGTTTAAACGAATATATCCTTCATCTGGTGTTTCAATTCCAGCGATACATTTTAAAAGCATACTTTTTCCAGAACCAGAAGCTCCTAATAATGCAGTCAAATCATCCTGTGAAGTAATTTCTGCTGAAAGAGTAAATTCCTGTAGTTTCTTTTTTATCTTCAATTCTAAGCTCATATTTTTCCCTTTTTTCTTCTTTTAAATGTTAGCACATTCATTAGCACAACAATAACAAATGAAAATACGACAATAATTCCTACTTCTTTATAGGCGTCTTGCATACGACCCGCAGACACGTAAGAATATATTGATAACGGCAAGGTACGAGTAATTCCTGGAATATTTCCGGCAATCATCGCTGTGGCTCCGAACTCTCCCAAACCTCTGGCAAATGCTAAAATTCCACCTGATAAAATTCCAGGAGTTGCCAAAGGGAGCTGTATCCGTAAAAATATATAGGTTTCGGATAATCCTAATGTTCGAGCGGCATACAAGTAGTTTTCATCCACCTGCTCTAATGCACCCAGAGCGGATCGATACATCAATGGAAAAGAAATGACTACTGCTGCAATCACCGTTGCCCCCCATGAAAATGCAATCCGCCAATTAAATATTTCCAAAAATAATTTCCCTAATGGTCGCTGAACACCAAAAAGATATAATAAGAAAAAACCAGCAACTGTTGGCGGTAAAACCATTGGTAAAGTTAAAAGGCCATCAAAAACTGCTCGAATACTTTTGTGCCGTAAACCACTAACGAACTTTGCCGTTAGTAAGCTCAATACAAAAGTAATCAAAATCGAAACTAGTGCCGTCTTCATTGACAGCATAAATGGTGACATAAAATCCCTACTTTCTACAATAATCCACCGTGTCCTAAATCAGCAATATCAGAAAAATCGACCGGTATATCTGCCATAATACGAGGGAAAATAAGGTCAAAAACAGTTCGTTTAGCAAAAATAACTGAGCCTGGCAATCCCATGATTGCTTGACCGGTTTTTGTATAAGCCAACGCAAACATGGCGCCCGGTAAAACTGGCGTTCCATATGTTACAAAATCATCCGCACTTTCATTAATTGCTCGCGGTGTCAGATCGTCAGCATCAACACTCATTCCACCTGTACATAAAACGATATCGGCAATTGCCAACATTTCGTTAACCGCTTCTTTAATCATAGATAATTGATCATCAACTATTTTCACTGCTACAATTTCAGTCGGATAGGCGGCCATTTTTTTTCTAAGCACTGGTTCAAAGCCGTCTTTAATTCGTCCTTTAAAAATTTCACTCCCTGTAGTAACGATTGCAACTTTTTTAAACTTAAATGGCGCAATCTCAAGTAACGGTGCTGGGCCAACTAACTCAACAACTTGATTCATTTTTTCTTTTTCAATAAATAAAGGAATAACACGCATTCCTGCAACAGTCTGATCTTTTTCAGCTTCAAAATAAGTTGGCTTTGTCGCAATCATCATTTCACCAAAGCTATTGAGTTTCTTTAAACGTTCCACGTCAACTTTTAATAAACCCGAGACTTTAGATTTTGCTTCAATTTTTCCTTCTGAAACATCAGTTGGATAAACATTTTCCGAAGCACACATTTGATATAATATTTCCGCTGCCGCCTCTTCGTGGAGCATATCGTCAGATTCTGTCCAAACGTAGAGATTTTCTTTCCCCATCGATAACAAAATTGGAACATCTTCAGACTTTATCAAATGCCCTTTTTTAAAGCGAGGACCTTTTTTTTCACCTGGAATAATCTGAGTTACGTCTTGGACTAGTCTCATACCGACTGCATCTTTTGTTGCTATTGTTTGCAAATAAATCCCTCCTTCATAAAAAAACGTAGTAATCTTATTTTAAGATTACCACGTTCACAATTTAAAAGATAGCGCTTTATTGAAAAAAAGTTTGGTGTGTTTAAAATTATTTAGCACTTTATTTACCCACCAATTTGACTCATGTGTCGCCAGGTTGGCTTCTTATCTTTTACTTTATCAGCTTCTGCTAAGGCCATTTCATGATTTTCTGGTTTTGTCCCTAAAATAGTTTGAATTTTTTCTTCAAAAGCTGAAAAATCAGCAATTTCTTCTCTAACGCTATCCTCTTCATCCCAATATAAACAAGATTTCACACAACCATCCGCAGTAACTCTCAGACGATTACAGCTTTCACAAAAATTGCAGCTGATCGGATGAATCAAGCCGAAGCTCCCTTTTCCACCAATTATTTTATAATTGTCAGAAGGACCGTTTCCTGCTAAATCGATTGCTTCAACTTTCCAACCTTGCATATCACAAATATCAAAAACTTGTTCAATACCCATATATTGTTTCGCCCAGTCCGCTTTATTTTCCTGACTAATCGGCATAAATTCAATAAAGCGAACATTAACATCATGATCAATGGAATATTTTAAAAAATCAACCATTTCATGATCATTTTGACCATTGATAATAACCGTATTAATTTTGATTTTATCAAAAGGCAACTGGCTAGCGACTTCAATTCCATTTAGTACTCGTTGTAATTGGCCACCGCGAGTCATTGTTTTGTAACTAACTGGATCAAAAGTATCCAAACTAATATTCAAGCGATTTAATCCTGCCTGGTATAATTTTTCAGCTTTTTTAACTAATGCTAAACCATTGGTTGTAACTGAAATATCTTCAATTTCAGGAATTTCAGCAATACCAGTAATTATTTCTTCAATATCTTGCCGTAATAATGGTTCTCCTCCTGTCAGGCGTATTTTTTTTACACCCATAGCAGCGAAATTTTCTACCATTTGAATAATTTCATGACCACTTAATACTTTGTCATCTGGAAAAAAAGGTAATCCTTCTTCTGGCATACAATAAACACAACGGAGATTGCATTTATCAGTCACAGAAATACGAACATAATCATGGACTCGCCCAAAACGATCTTTTAAAATTTTCGTTTCTGGTTTCATCATAGTTCTAACCTCCACTAACTGGCGGTATCAAAGCAATTTCAGCAACATCGTGAGAAAAATAGCTTTCGTCAATCACAAATTGTTGATTGATTGCCACGTTACACGTCTTAATTTCTCCTTTAAACAATGGATAAGCATGACTCATTGCTGAAAGAATAATCTCTTTATCAATTTGTTCTGGTAATTCCAATGAAACCTCTGGACTGACTTGCTCACTTAGATAAGCAAATAATTTAATTGTCTTCACCATTCATCGTTCCTCCCCATCTTGTTTCGTTTTTGTTCAATTCTTTTTTCCAAATTGGGACAGTTTCCTTTAAATGATCAATGATATATTCACAACCTTCAAAAGCCTCTTTACGATGCGGCATTGCCACGCCAATAAAAACTGCTTCATCAGTCACAGCTAGTTCCCCTAAGCGATGAACAATAATTACACGAGCTCCCTTTGCTTCCACAGGGGCTGCTAATTTTTCTAATTCTTTGATCGCCATTTGATGGTAAGCAGTATACTCAATTTTTTGAGTTTGTATGTCCCCGGTCCACTCACGAATTGTGCCATTAAAAGTCACAATCCCACCAAATTTCGGATCTTTTAATTGTTGATACAGTTCGTTTACTTGGATTGGTTCTGTTTGTAATTTTATGATGGCCATAAGAACATACCTTCCTATAAAAGTTCTCCTACGCTTATTTTTGCAAACGTTTCCTTACCAAATATTATATTACAAAAATAATTTTTTTGATACCTAAAAAAATATATTTTTTTATTATTTAAGATTGATTCTTATTTGTAAACAAAGTGACCACTCTTACCACCTTTTTTCTCTATTAAATGACAGTCCGTAATTTGCATTCCTCGATCCATCGCTTTACACATATCATAAACGGTCAGAGCTGTAATTTGACAAGCGGTCAAGGCTTCCATTTCAACACCGGTCTGATGATTCACTCTTACAGTTGCTGTAATTGTTAACGTATCAATCTGATTGTCAGAGAAATGAATATCCACACCACTTAACGGCAAAAGATGACACATGGGAATTAATTCACTGGTTTTTTTTGCAGCCATAATTCCAGCAACTTGTGCAACCGCCAACACATCTCCTTTTTTCACTTGTCCCGCATGAATTCGTTGTAGCGTTTCTTCTGCCATAATAATTTTCACCGTCGCAGTTGCTTCTCTAGTGGTTACAGCTTTCTCACTAACATCCACCATTTTGGCACGATTTTGCTGATTAAAATGCGTTAAATTATCCATTTATTAGTCCTCCTAGAAATTCAATCTTAAAAAATACAATTACAAAAACTGCTTTATATGTTACTTTTGAGATAGTTATTACATTTATTTTATCAAATTGTGAGGAAAAAGCTATGAACCGTTATGATCGTCAAATCCGTGTTTCAAAAATTGGACAAACCGGACAAGATAAAATTACTCAAGCAACTATTCTAATTGTTGGCTGTGGCGCTCTTGGTACATATGCTGCTGAGCAGCTTGTTCGTGCTGGAATTAAACACTTATTTTTAATTGATCCTGACACCGTCGAATTAAGTAACTTACAGCGTCAAACACTTTTTACAACGGCAGATGCAGAAAAAAAAAGGCCAAAAGTAATTGCTGCTGCAGAACAATTACAACAAATTAATCCTGCTGTCGAAGTCACTACGCAACAAGCTTACTTTGACCATGGTATTTTTGAACAATTTCAAATGGTGGATTTAGTATTAGATTGTACCGATAATTTTTTAGTTCGCAGTTTCATTAATGATTTTTGTTTGCATTATAAAAAACCTTTTATTTTTGCCTCATGTGGAGGGACAAGTGGACAAGTAATGGCGCTACACCCTAGTAAGGGACCTTGTTTAAATTGTGTTTTTCCTAATCTTACTGAATTAGAAGGACAAAGCTGTGAAACTTTAGGGGTAATTACACCATTAATTCCAATGATTTCTAGCATTCAAATTTCATTAGCTTTTCAGTTAATTGTTGAGCCAAAATTGATTGATTGGCACACGATGCACGTCATTGAAGCTTGGCCTTTTCATACTTACCAATTTAAAATTTCTAAAAACACAGATTGTCCTGTTTGCTCAAAACATAAGCTGCCGATTGAAACCCAAACCGTATCATTAAAAAAAGCCTGTGGTAATATTTTTCAAGCAAATTTTTCTAATATAGATCTTCAATTGCTGGAAAAGTACGCCCAAAAAGAAAACTTAACTTACAAGAAAAATAATTTAGCTATTCAAATAAAACTAAATCAGTATAATATGACCAGTTTTAAAAATGGTCGCATGCTTTTTTACGGCTATCATGATTTAACTGAAGTGACCCCTGTTTTTGAAAAGTTCAAAAAAATAATAGGAGATAAGCATTAATTTGCTTATCTCCTATTATTTATCCTCTTAAATCAATCGGCGTGTACTCTAAATCATGAGATACTTCCATGTAGGCCGGACGAATGATTTTATTACCATTTACCAACTCTTCAATCCGATGACTAGACCAGCCAACAATTCTGGCAATCGCAAACATTGGTGTGTATAATTCTTCCGGCAATCCCAGCATATGATAGACAAACCCCGAGAAGAAATCGATATTGGCACTCACACCTTTATAAATATTTCGTTCTTCAGCAATTACTTTGGGGGCCAAATATTCGATACGTCGATACAAGTCAAATTCTGCTTGTGCTTCTGAACCCTTTTCACTCGCTAATTTTTCAACATAATTTTTGAAAATTGTTGCCCTTGGATCAGAATCTCCATAAATTGCGTGACCCATACCATAAATCAACCCTTGTTGGTCAAAGACTTCTTTGTTTAGAATTTTTTTCAAATAATTATAGATTTCTTCATCATCCGTAGGATCAGTAATTTCTTTTTTCAAAAAATCCATCATTTGTGTCACTTTAATATTTGCGCCACCATGTTTAGGTCCTTTTAATGATCCCAATGCTGCGCCAATGGCTGAATAAGTATCTGTGCCACTGGAAGTCACTACTCGAGTGGTAAATGTTGAGTTATTCCCACCGCCATGTTCCATATGTAGAACTAATGCCATATCTAAAGTTTGTGCCTCTTGGAAAGTATATTTTTTATCTGGTCGTAACATTGTTAATATTGCTTCGGCTGCACTTAAAGATTCATCTGGTCGATGGATATACATACTTCCTTGATTATCATAATGATTATAGGCATGGTAAGCATAGACTGCTAACATCGGAAAGATACTTATTAATGAAAGACTTTGATCCAAAACATTTTCAATTGACGTATTATCTGCTTGGTCATCATAACAGCCAAGGGTCAGAACACTTCGTGACATCGCATTCATAATACTATGAGAAGGTTTTTTCATGATAACATCTCTCGTGAAGTTTTTCGGGAGCGTTCGTTTTTTAGCAATAATCTGCTGATAATTTTCAAGTTCATGTGAGGTTGGTAACTGTCCAAATAATAACAAAAAACTAATTTCTTCAAAGCCTAAACGCTCTTCAGAAACAAAGCCACCTACCAATTGATTAATATCAATTCCTCGATAACGTAGCTCTCCTTTATCAGAGATAATTTTTCCATCTACAATTTTTTGTGGATAAATTGTAGAAATATTAGTCAAACCTGCCAAAACACCTTTCCCATCAATATCTCGTAAACCTTTTTTTACATCATATTTATTATATAATGAAGTATCTAATTGGTCTTCTTTTCTGCAAAGCGCTGCCATTTGATTCAAATCTAACATGGATATGTCCTCCTAACCAATCTTTTTATGCATAAGTAATTTGATTTACATTATAGCATCATTATTTTAAAATGAAATACTTTTAACAAATAGATTTACTTTCTTTTTTTTTCACCGTATAATTAGTCAAAAGATTTCTATGAAATAACAATGATGGAGGTTATAGATTTTGGATAACAAAAAAAAGCTAACAGTAAATAACGAACAATATACCTTTTTTGATTTAGAATCAACTGTAAGTTCCTTGGGAAAAGATATCTCGAAGTATCCTTACAGCATTCGCATATTATTAGAGAGTTTAATCCGTCACAATGAATCCGAAGATTTAGCTGATTTAGTGAATTACGATGCAAAAAAACCAGACGGCGTGATTCCTTTCCGACCTTCTCGTGTCATTTTACAAGATTTTACAGGTGTACCTGCCATTGTCGACTTAGCAGCGATGCGAGATGCTGTCGTTAAACTGGGTGGCAAACCGCAACTAATTAATCCAGAAATTCCCGTGACACTAGTAGTCGATCATTCGGTTCAAGTTGATTGTGCTGGAAAGCAAACCAGTCTAGCATACAATACCGAAAAAGAATTCGAACGTAATCATGAGCGTTATCAATTTTTAAAGTGGGCGCAACAAGCTTTCGATAATTTTGAGGTTGTCCCTCCTGAAACAGGCATTATTCACCAAGTAAATTTAGAGTATCTATCTGATGTTGTTCTAACCGCTGAAAAAGCAGGCGAAAAAATTCTTTTCCCTGATTCTTTAGAAGGAACTGATTCTCACACAACTATGATCAATGGTTTAGGTGTCTTAGGCTGGGGAGTTGGTGGGATTGAAGCCGAAGCGGCAATTTTAGGAGAAGCTTCTTATTTTCCAACACCTGAAGTAATTGGTGTGAAAATAAGTGGTCAACTCCATCCTAGTACAAATGCAACTGATTTAGCTTTACATTTGACACAACTGCTTAGAAACGAAAAAGTTGTTGGAAAATTCGTTGAGTATTTCGGCGAAGGTTATCAAAAACTCAATCTTTCTGACCGAGCAACTATTGCTAATATGGCACCAGAATATGGAGCCACTTGTGGTTATTTCCCGATTGATCAGGAAACTTTGAAATACTTACGTCTGACTGGACGTTCAGAAGAACAAATTGCACTAGTAGAAGCTTACACTAAAGCAAATCATTTATTTTACGACCCAACAAAAGAAGCTGAATATTCACGGATTATCCATTTAAATTTAGCTGATATTCAACCAGCTTTAGCTGGACCGAAACGTCCACAAGACCGCATTCCAGTTAAAGAAGTAGCAGAAAATTTTAAAACGACCTTAACGAATCCGGCAGGTCCTCAAGGATTTGGGTTAACAACAGCAGAAATTCAAAAAACTGCTGTAGTCAAAGATCGCAATGAAAAACTACAAACTGGTGATTTAGCATTGGCTGCAATTACAAGCTGTACAAACACTTCAAATCCATCGGTCATGGTGGCCGCTGGACTATTAGCCAAAAATGCGATTGAAAAAGGATTAGCCGTTCCTGATTTTGTTAAAACTTCATTAGCCCCTGGATCAAAAATTGTCACAAGTTATTTAGAAAAAGGTGGTTTAATGCCTTATCTGGAACAGCTTGGTTTTGATTTAGTTGGTTATGGCTGTACCACTTGTATCGGTAATTCTGGTCCTTTAGATCCCGCTATCGAAGAAACAATTAAGGAAAATGATTTGGTTGTTTCGGCTGTTTTATCTGGCAATCGGAATTTTGAAGGACGGATTCATCCATTGATCAAAGCAAACTATTTGGCTTCACCACCTTTAGTCATTGCATATGCATTAGCTGGGACGGTCACTAAAGATTTAACCAATGAACCAATTGGATCAGGCCCAGCAGGACCCGTTTATCTAGAAGATTTATGGCCTAGTAATAAAGAAGTCGAAAATTATATTGCTAATTATTTAGAACCTGAAGATTTCACAGAAGCTTACAAGGATGTTTATCATTCAAATCAACGTTGGAATCAAATTGAAACATCAGCAGGTGCTGTCTATAGTTGGGATGATGCTTCGACTTATATAGCAAACCCACCTTTTTTCGAAGACTTAACAGAAGAAGTTACCATCAATCAAGATTTATCTAATTTAGCGGTTTTAGCAAAATTTGGTGATACTGTTACGACAGATCATATATCACCTGCTGGAAATATCGGTTTGGATTCTCCAGCTGGAAAATATTTAAAAGCTGCTGGCTTAACTTACAAAGATTTTAATTCATTTGGTTCACGACGAGGCAATCATGAAGTAATGATGCGGGGAACTTTTGGCAATATTCGGCTGCAAAATCAATTAACACCTGAAATAACTGGCGGCTATACCAAATATTTACTAACTGGCGAAGAAATGTCAATCTATGATGCAGCAATGAAATATCAAGAAAACCATCAAAATACTGTCATTTTAACTGGAAAGGACTATGGTATGGGTTCTTCCCGCGATTGGGCAGCTAAAGGAACTGCCTTATTGGGTGTAAAAGCTGTTTTAGCTGAGAGTTATGAACGAATTCATCGTAGTAATCTAGTTATGATGGGTATTGTCCCATTTGAATATTTACCGGGAGAAAATGCCGAGACTTTAGGATTGACTGGAAATGAACAATTCAGCTTTGATTTACCAGATGAACCTACAATTCAACAGTTAGTTACAGTTTCTGTAACTGGTGAAAACCCATTAAAATTTCAAGTAAAATTACGGTTTGATGCGCAGGCCGATATTGATTATTGGAAAAACCAAGGTATTTTACCCTTAGTTATCAGAAAAAAAATAAAGGAGCGTGCCTAATTGTCTAATACACCTACTATTCCTTATATTGCCGGTGACGGTATTGGCCCTGAGATTTGGCAAGTTACTGAAAAAGTGGTAGATGCCGCGGTAACTGCTGCCTATCAAGATGAGAAAAAAATTAATTGGTTGGAAGTTTTAGCTGGTGGAAAAGCTTTTGAAGAAACAGGTACTTGGTTACCTGAAGAAACATTAGCAGCCATTTCAGAGTATAAAATTGCTATTAAAGGTCCATTAACTACCCCAATTGGCGAAGGATTTCGTTCGCTAAATGTGACCTTACGACAAGATTTTGACTTATATGCTTGCGTGCGGCCTGTTCGGTATTTCCCTGGCGTTCCTTCACCATTAAAGGAACCTGAAAAAACCAATATGACAATTTTTCGAGAAAACACTGAAGATGTGTATGCTGGGATTGAGTTTGAGAAGGATTCCAAAGAGGAAGCAGAATTGTTTAATTTTTTGAATAAACAATTAAATGTCAGTAAAGTTCGCTTCCCTGAAACTACGGCTCTTGGAATCAAACCAATCTCTAAGGAAGGTAGCCAGCGTCTTGTTCGCTCAGCAGTTGAGTATGCTATTTCAAACAAGCTTACGCGCTTAACGCTCGTTCATAAGGGCAATATCATGAAATTCACTGAAGGTGGCTTTAAAAATTGGGGTTATGAATTATTGAAAAATGATTTCCCGCAAACTTTTACAATGAAAGAATATCACGATATTCTGACTCAGGAAAATCAAGCTGCTGCTGATGCTGCTTTAGAAGAAGCTAAAGCTGCTGGAAAAATTATCGTCGACGATGTGATAGCTGACAATTTTTTACAACAAATTTTATTATATCCAGAAAAATTTCAAGTTGTTGCGACAACTAATTTAAATGGAGATTACATTTCTGACGCTCTAGCAGCACAAGTTGGTGGCATTGGCATCGCGCCTGGTGCAAATATTAATTATCAAACCGGCTTCGCTATTTTTGAATCTACTCATGGAACAGCACCGGATATTGCAGGTAAAGGCTATGCTAATCCCTGCTCATTATTACTTTCGGCAACGATGATGTTAGATTACTTAGGCTGGAATGAAGCCAGTCAAAAAATTATCAACGCCATCGAAGTAGCACTAAAAGATTATAAAGTAACTAAAGATTTCGCTTCTGCATTGAAGATTGAGGCCCTTTCAACTAGTGAGTTCGGTGACTATTTGATTTCGTTATTATAAAATCATAACAACTTGCGCTCTGCTATCCTTTTGCCTAAAATAGATGTAGGAGGTGAGCAAATGAATTACTACGATTCAATCAGTGATTTATTGTTAGACTTGCGGGCAGATCTTGAAGAAATCGGCGATGAAATGATTTGGGCTTACTACAAAGATGAAAAATTAGTTGATTATCGCTATAAAAATAGCCCAGATGAATCAACCCCAAAAGGTTATAATGGTGAAGTTATCAAAGAAATCCTTGCTTCAGAATTATACCAAGGATTACGTTAAAAAGACTCCTTAGCAAAATGCTAAGGAGTCTTTTTGTAATTCAAACTCAAGATAAAGCTCTCAAAGATATTTAATTAAAGAATACACCATTAGAAACGCCGTGAATTTCACTATATTTAACTTCTATTTTGCCGTTAGACGCATCAATTTTATCGACATCCAGTCCATAAAATCGTTGAACATCAACCACACACTTGTCATCTTCTAACTGAATCACCTCACCAATGATCGGACGGGCAAAATCATTTTTACGACATTCATAGTTTCTTCCAACAATAATCGCTTCTTTATTCATATATTCACCTCATTGATTAATTTGACTACGTTTACATCGTAACATTTCTTCAAAAAGATTGCTATACAAACCGAATATTTCTCATATAATCATCTTATTAGATCATTTAATCCACATACTTCATTAATAATGCAATATATCTCTCTAAATATTCTCGATCCATTTGATCATAACTACCGATTTCTGTACTATCGATATCTAACACACCAATCAAATTATCCTTTTTCACAATTGGAACAACAATTTCAGAACGAGCACTAGAATCACAAGCGATATAATTTTTATGAGTTAAAACATTATCAACTATCATTGTTTGTCTCTTTTCCGCTGCTTCACCACATACTCCTTTGCCCAGTTTGATATGCACACAAGAAACCCCACCTTGAAAAGGTCCTAAAATTAATTCTTCGTTCTTATAAAGATAATACCCTGCAAAAACAGTATCTGGTAAGGTCATATTTAACAATGCAGATGAATTTGCTAATATCGAAATGAGATCACTTTCTCCTTCCAACAATGCTTCTTGTTGCATCAACAATAAATCATAAGCTGCCTTTTTTTCTTCTTGATTTTTCCAACTCATTTTTGTCATCTCCTTAGGTGCAATATAGATTACTTTATCATTTCAACTGATAATTGGAATAAAATCAAATAATTGCGACTGTGTCAAGCTGATTTCAAGATAAATGAACTAGATTTTTATTTCAATTTGGTTACAAAAAATACGATTGGATAAAAATTCATCGTTTTTACTTTTTTCCTTCAAATATTTCTATATAATCAATTATGGTATTATCGAAGAATTGACAATAAATTATTGAGATAAATAAAAGGATTAAGTGAGGATTAAAAATGATCAAATTCAAGAAATCTACTGCATTACTAGTATGTGCACTAACGTTAGGCGGCCCTTTAGCGGCAAGTGCTGATGAATATGACCAAAAAATTGCTGAGCAAGATCAAAAAATTGCTGATTTAACTGGCCAACAGGGCGCAGTTCAAACACAACAAAGTACAATTCAACAAGAAATTACTGATTTAGAAACACAAGTAAATGATGTGTTAAAACAAAAAACAACTGAAGAAGAAAAATTAAGTGAATTAACTAGTAAAATCCAAGTTTTACAAGAAAAAATCGAAAAACGTGAAGCACGCTTAAAAGAACAAGCCAGAAATGTTCAAACAGACCAAGGTTCAATGAATCTTGTCAGTGCTGTAATCGATGCTGAATCATTTGGTGAGTTTGTTGAAAAAACAGTAGCAGTTACTAAAATGGTTTCTACAAGTAATGAAACTATGACGCAACAAAAAGCCGATAAAGATTCCTTGAAAAAACTAGAAACTGAAGCCAAAACAAAATTAGAAACCATCAACACTAAAACAAATGAATTAAAAGCACAACAAGATAAGCTAGTTGAAACAAAGCTTTCACAAGATGTAAAAGCAAATCAACTTCAAGCAAACTTAGCAACTGAAGTTAGTCAAAAGGAACAATATCAAGCACAACAAGCTGAAGCGGAAAGAAAACGTGAAGAAGCTTTGAAAGTCTTAGAAGAACAACGTAAAGCTGAAGAAGAAGCTCGTCAACAAGCCCAAAAAGAAGCCCAAGCAGCAGCAGCAAAAGCGGCTGAAGAAGCTGAAAAACAAGCAGCTGAAGCTGAGACTGCTGCACAAGCAGCGGCGGCACAAGTAGCAGCAGCTACGGCACAAGAACAAGCGCAAGTGGCTCAAACAGCTACAGATGCAACAGCAAATAATAATACAGTAGTTTCTACACCAACACCATCAACTAGCGCTCCTGCAAGTAATGCAAGTGGTTTTGCATCACCTCTAGGAATTTCATTAGTTGTTACTAGTCCTTTTGGTGGACGAGTTGATCCAACTGGTGCTTCTGGTACCCAACATGATGGTATTGATTTCGCTGGTGCAACTGGTACATCAATTTTTGCTTCAAAAGCAGGAACTGTTGTAGAATCAGGATTCCATTGGTCAGCTGGGAACCATGTTGTTATCCAACATCCAGATGGCTACTACACTTACTACATGCATATGGTTTCATCACCAAGTGTAAGTGTTGGTCAATCTGTGAGTGCTGGACAAGTATTAGGCGGCATGGGAACTACAGGTAATTCAACTGGTGTTCATTTACACTTTGGTGTATCAACAGCTTTATGGTCAGGGTTCTTAAATCCAGCACCATTACTAGGAATTTAATATTTAAAACACTTCCCTCTTTCTTATAAGAGGGTTTTTTTGCAAAAAAAAGTAGTAAAGAAAATTCCTTTACTACTTTCAACTATATACTATTCAGCTTCTTCAATATCTTTTGAAATACTATCAAAATCTATTTCTTGTTCCAAAAAGTCTTCGTCATTAATCGGAAAATGTTGACGGAACTCTTCTAGCTCTTCTAATGCGACCTTGCCTTCACTTAATTTAAAATCTAAAACATGACCACCAAAAGTACGATCATCACTAATGAAGTGAAGATGAAACCCTGCAACAGAAGCCCCATGAAATAAACTGGGGGTAAAGAAGCCAACAATCGTCCCTTTCACGTCATTTGTTTCAAATTCTGGTTGATGTCTTGCAACTTCAACAAATTTAGGATAAGGCTTTTCTTGTTTTTGCACCACCCGTACATGCATATGCTGGAAAGTTCCGGTAATTTTCACAGCAGCAAACAAGTTGGGACTTAGTTTATCTAAAATTTCTTGTTTTACTTCTTGGCTATCCTTTAATCGCTCAATTGGAAAAGTCTGTTGTTGAACGAATTTAGTAACTGCAGAATAAGTAGCCAACTCTTGACCAGTTAAAATATGGACATTTCCTTCTTCATTAACATGATAAGCAACACCGTCAAGAATAACTAATTCGCCATTCGATCCACTCAATGTCCCGATACCTAAATCACCTTGTTGCAACATATCTGAAATTGCGACTGTGCCATCCATCAAGCTTGCCATTAAACCGCCAAGCGTACCGTGTTGATATAAATAATTCAAAGTATTCACCTCTTAATAAAATTGATCTGGCAACATTGTTTTGCCTAATTCTTGGTTATCCGAATAATCAATTGGCACATCAATAATTACTGGTCCTTCTGTGTCCATTCCTTCTTTAATTGCTGCGTCTAACTCTTCAGCTGTAGTTGCTCGCAATCCTTTTGCGCCAAAACTTTCCGCATATTTTACAAAATCAACTGGACCAAATTTAACACCAGAAGATCGATCATACTTCATTTCTTCTTGAAATTCCACCATGTTATAGGCGCCATCATTCCAAATAATATGAATAATTTTTGACTTCAAACGAACTGCTGTTTCCAACTCTTGAGCTGAAAATAAAAATCCTCCATCACCTGAAATTGAAAATATTTGCGTATTTGGTCGCACTAAAGCAGCTGAAATTGCCCAAGGTAAAGCGACACCTAATGTTTGCATCCCGTTAGAAAATAGCAAACGTCTTGGTTCATAGCTTCTAAAGTGACGTGCCATCCAAATGTAATGACTCCCAACATCAACAGTTACTGTCATTTCGTCAGTCACATTTTTTTGTAAAACATTAATGGCTTCCAATGGGTGTACAACTCCATCTTGCCCTCTTTCTTGATTTTTGTCATCTATTTTCAACTTTTCTTGTAATGTTGCTAGATAATCTAATGAATCTTTTGGTAAGTGATAAGGTTCTTTAAAAGCATCTGCCAAATAATCAATATTTTGTGCAATACTTCCAATTAATTCCAATTCTGGTTGCATAAATTGGTCAATTTCCATTTGAACTTCATCAATCACAACCACATGGGCATCTTTTTCAGCATTCCAGTTTCGAGCTTCATATTCGATCGGATCATAGCCAATCGCCAAAACTAAATCACTTCGTTTCAACAACATATCGCCTGGTTGATTTCTAAATAAACCCACCCGACCAAAGAAGTCATCTTCCAATTGACGTGAAATAATTCCAGCGCCTTGGAAAGTTTCTACTACTGGTAAATGTGTTTTTGCGATTAAGTGACGAATTGCAGCTGTTTCGGCTTCTGCTGACGCACGCATACCAACTAACAAGACTGGTAATTTGGCAGCTTTAATTCTTTCGACTAAGTCTCCAATTTCTTTTTTGGAAGCTGCTCCTAGTTTTGGTGTCGCTAGTGGCTTAATTGCTTCCCCATTAACTTCTCCATCTGTGACATCTTGAGGAATAGAAAGAAAGCTTGCTCCCTTTTTAGCAGTTTTTGCAATCCGATAGCCATTCGCGATAATTTCCGATAATGTTTCTGGATCTTGAATTTCGGTACTATATTTAGTAATAGGTTCGAATAACGCAGCGTTGTCCATGCTTTGATGGGTTAATTTTGCTAAATCTGATCGCTTGACTTGACCAGCTAAAGCTAAAACAGGATCTCCTTCAGCTGTTGCAGTCACCAAGCCTGTTGCTAAATTACTCGCTCCAGGACCACTGGTAGCAATCACTACCCCTGGTTCACCAGTCAATCGCCCGATTGCCTGTGCCATAAAGGCTGCATTTTGTTCATGCCGTGCTAAAATTAATTGCGGTCCATGATCTTCTAATTCATCGAAAACACCATCAATCTTCGCACCTGGAATACCAAAAATATAAGGAACTTGATGATTTTCCAAACTTTTAACAATAATTTCTGATCCTTTTTTCGCCACTGTTATACATCTCCTAAAAATCTGTATTATTAACACTATGAATAATACCACTTAAACTCATATATATCAACAATGAAACACCGATATTTTTTGTTATATAATTTTTAGTTTGTTTTCTCGTTAAGTTTAAGATAAAATAGATACAAACATATGTTCTGGAGGTCGACATGCATTTTAAAACTTATAAAACTATTTTATCTCCTAAAAACCATTTAAATTTGTATCGCGGTTGCACTCATGGCTGTATTTATTGTGACAGTCGCAGCGACTGCTATCAATTTGATCACGTCTTTGAAGATATTCAAGTAAAATCGGATGCCCTACTTATTTTAGAAAATGAACTAAGAAAAAAAAGAAAGCCAGCTATGATTGGAACTGGGGCCATGACCGACCCCTATATGCCAATTGAAAAAAAATTACAGTTAACCCACGGCGCACTAGAATTGATAAAAAAATATGGCTTCGGTGTTAGTATTTTAACAAAATCCAATCAGATTTTAGCTGATATTGATTTATTAGAAGAAATAAATCAACAAACAAAAGCAGTTATTCAAATAACTCTCACGACCTTCAATGAAGAACTATGTAAAAAGCTTGAACCAAATGTTTCAGGTACAAAGGACCGAATTGAAGTTTTAAAAGAAGCACAAAAAAGATATATTCCGACAGTTGTGTGGTTGGGACCAATTCTGCCTTTTATTAATGATTCTATGGAAAATTTGGTGGCGTTATTAGCAGCGTGCATAGAAGTGAATGTAAAAGGTATTGTTTGTTTTGGTTTTGGAGTCACAATGCGGAGTGGAAACCGGGAGTATTTTTATCAGATGTTGGATCGTTTGTTTCCTGGAATGAAAGACAAATACCGAGGGGCGTTTGGCGAACAGTATGTCTGTAATAGTCCACATCATCAGAAATTGATGACCTATTTTATCGAGACTTGCCAAAATGCTGGAATACTTTGGCGTACAGAAGAGGTTTTTGATTACTTGCAGCAGTTTGAAACAAAGGATGAACAATTATCTTTATTCTAAAAAAAGAGGTGGAGATCAAGTCTCCACCTCTTTTCTATTAAACTGTAGCTGCTAGTTGACGATTTTTTCTGTGGACAACTGTAGCTGTTAGTTGGCGATCTTTTCCGTGAACAGCAGTTAAAATATTGGCTCTTGCTTCTTGTGAACCTTCATAAATCCGACGTGCTTGTTTGCTGTCGCCAAGATTTAAGTAAGTTGCATTATTTTCATTAGCATAAGTAACAAAATCATTTTCTAATGGTGCATCTGCTTTCATACCTAAGGCAACAAAACCTTTAGTAAATGGTAATTCTCTCTCTTCACCATTCGGCATTTTTACTAAGAAATTGTCACCACGAACTTCTAATAGTGTTGTATCTGTATGAACTTCGACATCATATTTTTCAATGACCTCCATCATTGCTAGACGGGTAATCATATCCAAATCTTTTCCTACAGTTCCTTGCATTTCCACGATAGAAACTTTTCTAGCACCACGTTCAGCGTAATACTCAACCACGTCAAGCCCGACAGCACCGCCACCAATAACAACGATTTCTTCACCTTCAAAAGTATCAAACTTAGCTAAATCCCCTAAGATATCAAAGATAGTAAAGACTTTACGATTGTCTTTGGCAAGTTCATCGTGCAATCCTTTGATTGGTGGTAATAATGGTTTCGCACCAGTTGCATTAACGATAATATCTGGTTTTTCATTCGCTAGATCATTTAAACCAAAACGTTGATTCAAATGAACAGTGATATTGTTTTCTGTCGTACGATTTTCTAAATATTCAACAAAATCATCGATTCTTTTTTTGTCTGGGAAGCGTGCAATTTCGTGAGCCAAGCCACCTAGATAATTTTTTTCTTCATATAATGAGACTTCAGCACCAATTTCAGCAGCTGTGTTGGCAGCTTCTAAAGCAGTCGTTCCACCACCGACAACGACCATCTTGATTGGATTTTTAATTTGATCTTCTTTATAAGCATCTTCGTAATATACATCTGGATTAACAGTACAACGTAGTGGTCGAGATTTAGCAATTCGATGATCGGCACAACCAATGTTACACGAAATACATTTTCTAAGTAAGGCTTCTTGTCCATTTTCAACCTTATTAGCCCAATTTGGTTCAGCTATTAAACCACGACCCATGTGTAAAATATCTGCATCGCCATTTTCTAAAATTTCAGTTGCTCTTTTTGGATCACGAATATTTCCAGAAGTTGCGATTATTTTTTCTGGGAATTTTTCTTTGACGGCTTTAGCCATATAACTTCTCCAACCATCAGGTAAATTCATTTTATCAATTTGATATTGTAATGAATCATTTAAAGCAGCGGACACATCGATTACATCTACATCTTCTGCAATAAAGTTCAATAATTCAATGGAATCTTCTAATGTATTACCATTTGGTAACATTTCATCCGCACTGATTCGCAAGAAAATTGGGAAAAATGGTCCAACTGCTTGACGAACAGCTTCGATTACTAATTTAGTAAAGCGCGCACGATTTTCTGGTGTCCCACCAAATTCGTCAGTCCGTTTGTTATAAATAGGAGAAAGAAATTGACTCAATAAATAAGAGTGTCCGGCATGGATTTCAACACTATCAAAACCAGCACGTTGGGCACGATTGGCAGCCTCACCATATTTCGCTATAATTTCATAAATTTCTTCTTTAGTTAATGGACGAGGAACGGTATTTCCTGTTTTACTTGGAATATTAGAAGCAGAAACTGGTTGAACGCCGTTCAAACGTAAACCATAAGCTGAAGCACCAGCATGGTTAATTTGTACACAGGTTTTTGTGCCATAAGCATGCATTCTTTCGTTAAATTCCCATAATCCAGGAATAAATTGGTCATTGTCCATTCTTAATTGAGTGGTTCCGTTGGTCCCCATTGGATAATCGAAACAAACATTTTCTAAAATAATTAGGCCGGTTCCACCTTTTGCTCTTTGTTCATAATATGAATAATGCTTATCATTAAAACTACCATTTTGATTCGCAAAATTAGTTCCCATCGGTGGCATTGCAATCCGATTCTTCAAGGTCATCCGTTTAATAGTTAATGGTTCAAAAATAGCTTGATATTTATTCAACTAACTCTTCCTTTCTTTTCAAGAAAAAATAACTAAAATTATTAAAAATACTGATTTCACAACGATTATAAATACACTTGAACAAATACAATTTTTCACAAATTCGTTTACAAGACCATTGTAAGAGATTTAATCAATAAAATCTAATGCTTTATTTGTATGGTAACAATAAATAAAATTTATTGATTCCTAATCAAATAACCCAGCAAATCATTATTTTTTCTGATACAATTGATGAAGAGAATTTATTAATTGAGGTGGAAGAATGAATTTAAGACAATTGGAGTATTTTTTAACTTTAGCAGAGACGGAACATATGACAAAAGCTGCCAAAGAACTAAAAACTTCTCAGCCAAATATTAGTCATGCGATGTCTAGCCTGGAGCAAGAGTTAGGTATTGCTTTGTTTGAAAAAGAGGGCAGAAATATTAAGCTTTCCCGTTACGGAAAAATATTTTACAGTTACGTCGCACCTTCTTTAAAGGAAATTGGCGAGGGACAAAAATTTTTACAGGAAATAGCCAAACCGACAACTACAGAAATAAAGTTTGGCTTCATTTATACCATGGGATCCAAAGTAGCACCAAAAATTGTCAAAGATTTTATTGAAGAACATCCTGAAGGATTGATTCAATTTGAATTCTTTCAAGGGACGTCGGCCCAAATGATTCAAATGTTAAAAGACGATGTCATTGATGTGGGGATTTGTTCCAAAGTGCAACAATCTTCTGAAATCCAATATTCGATTATTTATCAAGAAAAATTGGTTTTGGTAGTACCAGAAAAACATCCTCTTGCTTTACTGGAACAGACCTATTTAGCAGATATCATGAATTATCCTTTGGTTTATTTTACAAAGTATAGTGGTCTGCGTACTTATTTGGACGAAGTAATGACTGATTTAGATCTTCACCCTAAGATTGCTTGTGAATTAGATGAAGACCACAGTGTTCTTGGATTTGTTGAGAATAACTTTGGGATTGCGATTATGCCAGATATTCCTTCGATTAGTTCTTATAAAGTGAAGAAGATTGAAATTGAAGATTCTCTGCCTGACCGTAACATTTTTTTAGCTACAAGAAAAAATAAAATTCCACTTCCAATTGTAAAAGAATTTTGGGATTTTTGCCGGCATCAATTTCGTCTATAAAAATTTTGACAAAAAGCTTGCATTGAAACTCGTTTCATAAATTATACTCAATTTATCAAAAGGAGGAATCATTTATGAACACGATTATGACTATTCAATCAGGTACAGAAATCCAAAATTTTGCAGTTGAAATATTTTTTGAAAAAAATTTCTTGCGTATTTTAAGTTCCCACAGTTTTCGTCGAGAGTTAATGGTAGATGTCCCTCTAAGAGAACTACAACATTTGTATTTCGATGAATTTATTGGTGGTAAACGCGTCAGCTTTGTTTATCAAAATAAACATTATTTCTTCTATCAAAACGGCACTGGTGTGATAGAATATTTACAACAACATTTGGTAAGTGAGGCTGTATAATGACAACGATTCGTGACATTGCTAAAATCACAGGTTATTCAGTATCAACAATCTCTCGGGTAATCAATGAATTCCCTTATGTAGATGAAGAAAAACGTCAAAAAGTGCTAGCAATAATGGACGAATTAAATTATGTCCCTAATCGTTTGGCGCAAAATTTAAGCCATGGTGAAACAAAACATGTAGGGGTTGTAATTCCATTTTTAAATGCCTCATACTACAATCAATTGTTAAAAGGCATTATGTCAGAAGCTTTTAAATATACCTATAAAGTCACTTTATTGCCAACAAATCACGACCCAGAATTAGAAATGAATTATTTAAAAGAATTTGCACAAAAAAGTTTTGATGGATTGATTATTTCAAGTCGCTCCAATCCCACCAAAGTTTTTAAAGAATACCTGAAATATGGCCCAATTGTTTTTTGTGAAGATATAGCAGAATTACCGGTAGCAACTTCTTATATTGATTTAGAGGCGTCACTCTCGGAAACTATGCTGTATTTAAAAGATCTCGGCATGAAAAAAATTGGTCTAACTTTAGGCAGAAGTCACGATATTAGTCGGAATTCTCGTTTAGCAGTAAAACTTGCCCACGAAATCTTTCCAACATTTGATGAAAAAAATATTTTTTGGGATTGTTGCGATGCTGAAGATGGCATTCAAGCTGCTGCTTTTTTTGAAAAACATCCAGTCGAGGCGATCGTTGTTAACGGCGATGATGTAGCTGCCAATATTTTATTGCATCACAAAGGGAAAAAACCGATTGTGGTGGGACGTGAAAATTTATTGGTCAGTGAAGTTTTGCAATTTTCAACTGTGGACCACCATTTAAAAGAATGTGGTGAAACAGCTTTTCGTCTCTTTCATACAGGTAGTATTCAGCAAATTCGTCATCCCCATACCTTTATTAAACGCTAACAGCTGACAAACATTTGTCAGCTGTTAGTGTTTTTTATTTTGAGTTTATGATTAGTTAATTCATATTGTTTTTGAGTAATAGCTAAAGTAGTCTCCCGATGAGAAATTAACAAAACGGTTTTATGTTTCAATTCAGAGGTTAAAGTATTTAAAATGGCTTGCTCATTTAAATAATCCAAGTTACTAGTAGGTTCATCTAAAAGTAAAAATGGTGCATCATGTAGAAATAATCTCGCCAACCCAATCCGTTGTCGCTCACCATCTGAAACAGTTCGTTCGTTTCCGCCAATCACTGTATTATAACCATCTGGCAAAGTCTCAATCCATTCTGACAATGCCGCTTTTTCAGCAGCCAATTTTATTTCAGCATTTGTTGCAGTACTTTTTCCAATCGCAATATTAGCCGCTAAAGTATCTTCAAAAATAAAAGTCTGTTGTTCCATGACACCTTCAATTTGATGCAAAGTTGTTTCATCGATCGTTTTTAAGTCATGATGATTCATTTGTAAATAGCCACTTTGAGGATCCCAGTAACGCATCAATAATTTGATTAACGTGCTTTTTCCGTTACCACTCTCACCACCTATTCCGATAATTTCTCCGTGACGAATTGACAAACTTAAATCCTTTAAAACTTCCTTTGTATCATAGGAAAAAGATACATCTGTTAAACCAGCCGTTGCAAAATTTGCCAATGTTTGTTGACTATTTTGAAAAGTAACTGCTGCTGCTTCATTCGTCAGTTGATAAAGCCTTCTTCCACTGGCAAAAGTTGTCAACAGTGCACTGCCTAAACCGCTTAGTGCTAGAACAGGACCAAAAGAACTCAAGCTTAATACCACACTGACTACAACTATTTCACTACTTAAATGAAGCTGATTGGCTAGTACAAAAATTGCGATAGCCGTTATTAATAAAACTGTTTCGCTAAATATTTTTAAAAAGCTTTCTTGTTTTAAGCGACGGTCATATTGTTGATTTAATTTTTTACCTGCCTGATCAAGTTTGGTTAAACGATCAGAAGCAAGCTGATATTGATCGATATCTGTTAGACTAGCAACATTTTCCATAACATTTTGGTTTAATTGGACGAAGGCCGCTTGATAATCATCACCTAACTGACTACTTTTTCGATAACCAAATATTGGAATGAAAATACCAACGACAATTTGTCCAATCAGCAAAACTATTGCTAATAATAGATTATAACTTGCTAAAAAAATAAAAGTCACTATCGTGGTACCGGTCGCAATCAGCACTGGAGAAATTGTGTGGGCAAAAAATACCTCTAAAGCTTCGACGTCTGAAGTAATAGCTGTGACTAAATCACCACTATTTTTCCCACTTAATTTGCCCGGACCTAATCTTCTAACTGTTGCAAAAATATAATCACGAATATCTGCCAATAAACTAAAAGCAATGTCATGGTTTAAATATTGCTCTAAATAGCGACAAACACCTCTTAAAACACCACAAAAAACCATGATTATTAATGGTCGAAACCCCTGTGACATTTCGCCACCAATTAAGCGCAACAAAGAAATTACGCCGACTATTGGAATCGCAATGACAGCCAAATTGCTAATAATTCCTAAAAGGACAGCTAAAGCAACTTTTTTCTTTTCGCTGAACACAAAAGATAATAGCCAGCGAATAATTGTTTTCTCTTTCATCTATTGCCCTCCCGAAAATACTTCGACTTCTTCAGCAAAATAATTATTAAAGTAGCCTGTTTGGGCTTGTAGCTCTTCTGGCGTTCCCGCCTCGACGATTCTTCCATTTTCAAACACATAAATTTGATCCGCAGATAGTACATTGTATAAACGATGAGAGATAAAAATAATAATTTTTTTCTGTGCCAGTTGTTTCAAACAATCTAGAATAATTTCTTCACTTGCTAAATCAACACCTGAGGTAATTTCATCAAAAATATAAACATCAGATTTTTTTAATAAAGCTCGCGCTAATAGCAATCGTTGTCTCTGACCTCCAGATAAATCACTGCCATTTTCATTTAAAATTTCATCTAATTGATAGGGTCTACCTTTTACAAAATCAATTAATTGAACCTCTGATAAAACTCGCCACAATTCTGTTTCACTGGCTGTTTTATTACCCAATAATAAATTATCACGAATACTCATCGGATAAATGTAACCCTTATTATCCACCAAAGTACTTAAATTCGTCAGGCTTTTATGACTTAGCTCTTGCAACTCTAATTGATCCCAAACAATTTGACCCTGATAATCTTGAAAGCGATGAAGCATCAGTTGAACTAAAGTGCTTTTTCCAGAACCAGATTGGCCCACTATCGCTGTGAAATGTCCTTTTTTGAATTCGAGGGAGACATCTTTTAAAGCCAGCGCATAATCCGTATAGCCAAAATCGACATGTTTGAATTGAATTTCACTGACATGATTCATATCTTTTTCACCATAGATCTGTTCTGGTAACGCCAAATAATCAAATAGTTTTTTACAAGCACTGATCCCATTCATTGCTACATGAAATAATGAACCTAACTGACGCATGGGAATAAAAAATTCAGCTCCTAATAAAACGAACATTAAAACACCCATGATTGATATTTGTCCATTTTGATAACTGATTAAAGCTAAACCAATCCCTAATGCCGCACCAGAATAAGAAATAATATCCATTACGGTAATCGAATTTAATTGCATCGACAATAATCGCATGGTAATTTTTCTGAATTGCTCTGCACTGTCTTTTGCATTTTTTTGTCGTGCTTCATCTTGATGATAAGCCTTTAAGGTTGCTAAGCCACTTAGGTTTTCATGAAATTTTGCGCCCAAGTCAGTATAACGGGTCCAATATTTATCTAATATCTTTTTAGCAATTTTCATAACACTCATGATAACAACTGGAATCAGTGGCATGCAGATTAACAAAATAATTGCTGGGAAAACCGCAAATTGCACTAAGGTAGCAAAAATTAACAAAGAAGCCAAGACACAATAAAATAATTGTGGTAAAAAACGCGCATAATAAATTTCTAACTGTTCAATTCCATCAACAGATAGTTGCGCCAAAGTTGCTTGTGGTAATTGCTCTTGACTTTTCCCTAAACGAAAGGCTTTTGTCATTACTTGGTGACGCAGTTTTAAACGTAAATCTGCCGAAGCTCTATATGTTAAGCGCTCTGACCACTTGTTACTCAATGCTTTTAAGATAATGACTGCTATCAAGGTCAAAATTAATGGCAACAAATTGACTGGCTCTCCAGCGAGGTAATTCGCTAGCTTACCAGCAATTTGCCACCACATAATGATAGATAGAGCCAAAGAAAAAAGTCTGACTAAGACTAGCTTAATCAGATTTTTCTTCTCAGTTAATTTAAATAAACGCTGATCAATCAATCTAGTTCACCTATCTTTTCAGACTTAAATTTTCGAGCTTTCTTCCCTCTTAAATACCAAGTTAAGCCAATAACGTGACATATATAGACAACTGCTAATGAGATTCGCATGATAGTATTGTCTACCAACAAGCCAGGAATCAAGAAAATAATAAAGATCATCAAGAACATCCGAATCATACCTTTATTAGTAATCTTCTTTTCAATAATGGGACTTTTCACATATCGCTGATACTTATCAGATTGAACAAATTTTTGATACAATTTATCTGAACTTCTTAACCAAAAAAAGCCAGTTAATAAATAAAAGACTGTTGTCGGTAAAAACGGTAGAAAAATACCCAGCGTTCCTAATGCAAAGGTCATGCTACCTAAGAAAATAAATAATCCTTTCTTCATCTCAACACTCCTACTTTTTTGTTAAGTATAACACACAGAAAAATGATTGAGAATCATTATCAGTATTTTTTTACAAAAAAAGTTTGTTTTTAGCACTTTTCTACAATTTTTTTTATGCTTTTCTTTTTTTAATTCAGATACCTTTATAAAATTGCTTGTTTTAGATCTTAAAAATGCAATAGATTAAATTATTTTTTGAGGGGCCACTATGATTGTGTTGGTAGAACATTCACAATTGCGTTATACTAATAATAGTTGTTATAGAAAGGGGTTTCAATTATGTCAAATTTGTTTAATTTATCAGGGAAAGTCGCAATTGTAACAGGAGCATCTTCCGGTCTAGGTGCAGATGCTGCCAGAGCTTATGCTGAAAACGGTGCGGATGTCGCTCTTTTTGCAAGACGTGCAGAAAAACTAGAACAAGTGGCTGCTGATATTGAAAAAATGGGCCGCAAAGCGTTAGTTGTACCGACTGATGTAACAAACGAAGAAGCAGTTAAAGCAGGGGTTCAAAAAGTTATTGATACCTTTGGAAAAATTGATATTTTACTGAACAATGCCGGAATTGCTATCGGTGGTGGCGTTGAAGATATCTCTGAAAAAGATTGGGATACCGGGATGAATATCAATGTTAAAGGTCCATTCTTCATGAGTAAATATGTGGTCCCTCATATGCGCAAAGCTAAATACGGTAAAATTGTTAACATCGCTTCGGTGAACGCAATTATTGCTGATAAAATTCCCGTTTTATGGCGCCATAACTATAACGCATCAAAAGATGCAGTTCGTGGCTTAACAATGGGGATGGCCGCTTCTTATGCGCAAGATAATATCACTGTAAACTCAGTAGGTCCTGGTCTTTTCGAAAGTGAAATGACAGAAGGCACCCTATTCAAAAACGATGATTTCTTAAAAGGATACAACTTTAACACACCAGCTTCTCGTCCTGGTAAACGAGGAGAATTAAATGGCGCTCTTTTATTCTTCTCATCTGATGCTTCAAGTTATGTAACTGGTCAATTTATTACTGTTGACGGTGGTGCAACCATCGTTTAGTCAAAAAAGGTAGCCAACTTTTTAGCTGGCTACCTTTTCTTATATTTTTGCCAGAATTTTACGGACAATCTGATCAGTAGTCAGCCCACTATCTGCTAACAATTCTGTCGCTTCAAACCGATCATGAAAAGCTTTTTCCAATCCATAATTCTGGATGTGTAAATCAGAATCACCTAAGTAACTGGCGATTGTTTGACCATACCCACCATCTAAAATCCCATCTTCTAATGTTACAACCACTTGATGATTTTCTTTTAAGGAATCTAACAATTCAGTATCTAAACCAGAAATAAATTTTGGATTAATCAAGGTAGACTGTAAATCTAGTTTTTCTTTTAAGTCAGCAGCTACTTTTTCCGCTAAAGAATAAAAATTCCCCACACCAATCAAAGCAACTTTTGAACCTTTTGCTACCACTTGATTTTTGAATAATTGACTATAATCAGTCACATCCTTTTTGCCCGTCTCAATTAAATCACCCACTGGTACTCGAATCGCTACAGGATGATTGGTTTGCTCAAGTGACCAATCTAACATGGCCAAATATTCTTCTTTATTTGTGGGTGCTAAATAAACCAAATTAGGAATATGACTTAGAAAAGGAATGTCAAATATGCCCAAATGACTTTCATCATTCATGCTATTAACCGAAGCCCCATAAACTAAAATTGTGCCTGGTAAATCATTTAAAGCTAAATCATGAGAGATTTGATCATAACTTCTTTGCATGAAGGTTGAATAAACTGCCCAAACTGGTTTTGCACCATTTTTTGCTAAACCAGCTGTCATAGTTGCTGCCTGTTCTTCAGCAATACCTACATCAACAAATTGTTTCCCTGCTTGTTGACGCTGTGCTTGATTAAATAAAAGCATTGGCGTACCTGCATTAATCGCGACAATTTTAGGATCCTTCGCCATTTTTTCTAGTAAGAATTCTGCTGTAACACTACTATAAGTGGCGGGATGATTTCCACTACCAAGATATTCTCCTGTCGTCAGACTAAATGGTCCCCCAGCATGAAATTGCTCACGATTTTCTTCTGCAAATTTAAATCCTTTTCCTTTAACCGTATGAATATGCAATAAAACTGGATGATTCACATCTTTCACCGTTTCAAATAAACTGATTAAAGCTGTTAAATCATTTCCATCATTTAAATAGTAATAGTCAAAGCCTAATGCCTTGAAAAAATTATTTTCTACTTGACCGTTTGATTCTCTTAGAGCCTTCAAGTTGCCATAAAGACCGCCAAAATTATCAGCGATGGATTGATCATTATCATTAACAATAACAATCGTGTTGGTTCCTTGTTCAACAATATTATTTAAACCTTCATAAGCCAAACCACCAGAAAGTGACCCATCACCAATCACAGCCACTACATTACTATTTTCATTTTTCAAGTCGCGAGCTTTAGCCACGCCATTAGCTAATGATAAAGAAGTAGAAGTATGACCCACCGTAAATAAATCATGCTCACTTTCTTTTGGATTAGTATAACCAGAAAAATCATCATAATGCGCTGCATCAGTAAATGCTTGCATCCGACCTGTCAACATTTTGTGAATATAAGATTGATGAGAAACATCAAAAATAAATTTGTCTCGCGGTGAATCAAAAACATAATGCAAAGCAACTGTCATCTCTACTACCCCTAAATTTGGGCCATTGTGTCCGCCATGACTGCTAATTTTTTCCAATAAAGCTTGACGAGCTTCAGTTGACACTTGTAGTAATTCTTCAGGTGATAAGTTTTTTAAATCTTGTGGTCCTTCAATTTTTTCTAATAACGTTTTTTGTAATAACATGATATTTCCCCTTTCGTACTTGAACATCCTACAACTTAAAGTGGACTTTAAGTCAAGCACAAAAAGAAAAAAATTTTGAAATAAAATGAAAAAGCCTCAGATCCCTCTGAGACTCAAGCTTATTATGCAAATATTTCTGGTCTTTCTTGCTGGAATTCAGCTAAGATTTCTCTGACTTGTTGGGTGGATTTTGTATTCATCAATTTCACACGTAAATCATTGGCTCCCGGAAATCCTTTGATATATATTTTGAAGAATCGATGTAAACCAACGATTGAACGAGGAACTTTTTCTGCAAACTGATCTTGTAAATCAATTTGTAATTGTAGCAAACCAATCAATTCTTTTGGTGTATGATTTTGTGGTTCTTTTTCAAAAGCATAAGGATTCTTGAAAATCCCACGACCAATCATTATCCCATCAACGCCGTACTTTTCAGCTAACTCTATACCCATCTGGCGATCTGAAATATCTCCATTAATAGTAATCAATGTATCGGGCGCAATTTTATCCCGTAAAGCAATAATTTGAGGAATCACTTCCCAATGGGCATCTACTTTGCTCATTTCTTTTCTTGTCCGTAAATGAACCGACAAATTAGCAATATCTTGTTTTAATAAATGACTGATCCAAGCTTCAAGTTCAGCCATTTCATTAAAACCAATACGTGTTTTGACACTCACTGGTAAGCCACCTGCTTTGGCCGCCTGAATTAATTCAGCAGCAACATCTGGTCGTAGAATCAGCCCGCTGCCTTTTCCTCTCTCAGCAACATTTGGCACCGGACAACCCATGTTCAAATCAATACCACTAAAGCCCATTTCCGCAAGACTGATACTCATCTCTTTGAAAAATTCTGGTTTATCACCCCAAATATGTGCTACCATCGGTTGTTCATCTTCAGTAAAAGTCAATCGTCCACGAACACTTTCGATTCCTTCCGGATGGCAAAAGCTATCTGAATTAGTAAACTCAGTAAAAAATACGTCGGGTGCGCCAGCCTCCTTGACTACATGACGAAAAACGACATCAGTCACATCTTCCATTGGTGCTAGTATAAAAAAGGGCTTTGGTAAATCAGCCCAAAAATTGTTGCTCATTATCTATTCTTCCTCCTATTACGCTTACAAAACATTCATATTGTACTAAGAATTACAGAAAGAAGCAAAACTTGAGTTTGAAATTTTTCACTATTATTAATCAGCTAAATAGCCTTCGATATTCAGGATGACTTTTTTTGCTAACCGTTCTTTTGCCAAGGAAGTCATGCCCGCATTTCGATTACTCACGAATACGTTGTCTAATTCTGTAATTGTTTCACCTACCGATGCTGCTGTATCACCCAATACAAAATTTCCTGGTTGCGCAAGCCACTGCTTAACTGCTCCATCGTCGTGACTAGGTGTTAGAGATACGTTAAACAATATCTTCTCGTTTCCAAACAATTGAAATTCTTGCTCTTTAAGCAACACTGTATTTTTACTTAAGCTGGTGATTAAAATATCCACTGTCGGTAATAATTGCTGTAATTCCAAATAGTTTATATCATATTTTTCTTCTAGTTCAATTTTTCTTGTTCGGCTGTAATAATAAACTTCTGAATTAAAAAAGCGAAATGTTTCTGCTAAAAGTGAGCCTAATGTTCCCATACCTAGTATGCCAACTTTTAATCCTGTCAGCTCTGTCGCATCATTCTTCCACATCGCAGGACCATTACCTTGTAATAATCCAACCAGTTCACTAATCACATATTCTTTCACACCTTCATCGCCATAATCACGAACACCTGTAACTGCGATCCCCATTTTTTCAGCAGTTAGAATATCGACATTCGCATTTTCTGGTGCATAAAGACTGCAACACATACCAATATATCTAATTTGCGGACAAGCTTCCAAGACTTCCTGATTTATTTCACTAGAAAAACTTAGCATTATACAATCAGCATCGCCAATTCGTCGGATAATCTCTTGCGAATCCTGCGGAATGTCCGAATAAAAAATACTTTCTGTCGCATATGCTTTTAATTTTTCATTCCACTCAGGAAGCAATTTTGTTGGTTCGATTGCTACCATTTTTCTGAACTGTTTAGTCATTCTGGGCTCCTTATTTGGATTGTTTTCGTTAGTATTCATTATAGCGATTTCATTTATCAATTGCTAATTTAGAAAAAAGAAAAAGCCTCAGATTTCTCTGAGACTTGACGTACATTTGTAAAACAAATATTAACGACGGATTTCTTTGATACGAGCTGCTTTTCCGTGAAGAGCACGCAAGTAATAAAGTTTCGCACGACGAACTTTACCATAACGAACAACTTCGATTTGCGCAACACGTGGAGTGTGAACTGGGAATGTCCGTTCAACACCAACACCGTTAGACATTTTACGTACAGTATAAGTTTCGCTGATGCCAGCGCCACGACGTTTAATAACTACGCCTTCAAATAACTGAATACGTTCACGGGTACCTTCCACAACTTTTGCGTGAACACGGACAGTGTCACCAGGGCGAAATGCAGGGATATCAGTACGTAATTGTTCTTGAGTTAATTCTTGAATCAATGGATTCATCTTTATCATTCTCCTTATTTCCAAACATTCTTAAGGAAAAACCTCAGCGGAATATCGTAATAGATGAGCTTACACTCACTCGAGTATCTTAACACAAATAAAAGAGCACTGTAAAGAGAATTTTCTTGTCAGAATCATTTTTCTTCAATTTTAATTTCTTCCAGCATTTTTTCCATTTCAGGTGTTAAGTCAAAATTCTCTAGCATATCTGGTCGACGTAAATAAGTCCGTCGCAAAGATTCTTTTAACTGCCATGCTTCAATTAGCTTATGATTTCCGTTGGTTAATACTTCAGGAACTTTCATTCCTTGAAAATCAGCTGGACGCGTAAATTGTGGGTGCTCCAACAACCCAGTAGAATGAGAATCTGTTTGAGCAGAATTTTTATTGCCTAATACTTCAGGTAATAAACGAACCGTCGCATCAATCATCACCATCGCTCCTAGTTCGCCACCAGTTAAAACATAATCTCCCAATGACACTTCATCAGTAACTAAACTGCGAATTCGTTCATCATAGCCTTCATAATGACCGCAAATAAAAATTAATTGCTCTTCTTGCGAAAATTCTTCTGCCATTTTTTGGTCAAATTGTTTGCCGGCAGGATCTAACAAGATCACTCGTCGATTTTTATTGGGAGTTTCTTCTTCAATTGCTTTTAAATTATTATAGATTGGTTGAACTTTTAAGAGCATACCAGCTCCGCCACCGTAAGGATAGTCATCGACTTGCTGGTGTTTATTATCAGAATACTCCCGAAAATTATGCAGTTTAATTTCTAATAATTCTTTTTCCACGGCTTTTCCAATAATTGATTCTCCCATTGGCCCTTCAAACATCCGAGGAAACAAGGTTAGCACATCAATCCGCATCATCTAACAACCCTTCAGGAATTTCTACATCTACCCGTTCATTTTCTAGATCTATTTTTTTTACGACTGATTCAATATAAGGAATTAAAGCATCTTTTTTTCCCTTGCGTTTGACTACCCAGACATCATTTGCTCCAGGAGACAGTATTTCAGTAATTTCTCCCAATTCTTGATTTTGTTCATCAAAAACTTTTAAACCAATAATTTCATGGTAATAAAATTCATTTTCCTCTAAATCAGTTAATTGATTTTCAGAAATTTTTAAGACACCATCTCGTAACGCTTCTGCTAAATTAATATTGTAAATCCCTTCAAAACTCAACAAATCAAAGTTTTTATGTTTTCGATGGTTCGTCACCGTTAATTTCGTTGGTTTTTTATCGTCTTCTCTAAAAAGATAAAGGGTTTCTCCAACTTGATACCGTTCATCTGGAAAGTCAGTCTGTGAAATTACTCGAACTTCACCTTGAACGCCATGAGTATTGACGATTTTACCGACAGTGTAATAATTTATCAAAATTTTCCCTACTTTCTATTATTGATTCATGGAGACAGCCATTTTTAAGCTATTCATAGTATTTTCATTACTGATTTTATAAACAGTGGTTCCTTCTTGCCAAGCAACTACATTTGAATGATAGTCACTACTATTTATCATAAAACTACCAGATCCAACATCTTTCGGCGCTGGTAAAAAAGCTTTCTCTAAGTATTCGACAATTTCTTTAGCTAAAGGTTGAGGATCTTCTCCCTCTAAATTGTTTGCCTGGATCGCCATCGACCAATTGCCTTCTTGCCAATTTAAATAAGTCGAACCTGCACCACTTTGTTGATGGCCGATAATATTATGACCTAAGTCAATTGCTTGACCACCTGCATCAGTATTGGGTGCGACATCATTTTTTGCTTCTTCTGTAGTATTATGAAGAATTCGTTGAAATTGTCCTATAGGTGTTGCATTTGATAATAATGGATCATTTAACGGAATTTGTTTATCTACTAAATAATAGGAAACCGTTAGCGTATTTTCCTCTTCACCAACTGCGATGGCGATTTCTTCAGTTGGATCAACTGAAGTGATCATTGGAAATCTTTCTCTTGGATAATGAGCTTGTAATTCAGTCATGGCTATATTATCACTAGTTTGGTTTTGACTTTTATTTACTTGATTGTCGTTGGAGATTGTTTCAGAGGTTTGTTGGCTATCCGCATTTGTCTGACTAGTTTCAACAGTTTTTTCTTTAGTAGAACTATTTTGACTATTCTCATCGTTGTTTTGACAAGCTGCAAATAAAAGTAACGTACTTGCCAATAAAAAATATTTTTTCATTGAAATCTCCTCCTGTATTTATTTTACCGTAAATACGTCCTAAACCAAATAAAAAACCTGACGCTAAAATCAAAAGACTTCGGCGTCAGGTTCATTCATTTATTTACCATCAACGATATTTAGACGAACTTTTTTGGGGCCAGTTGTTCGAACACTATAAACTAATGTACGAATAGCTTTCGCTACCCGACCTTGTTTGCCAATAATCCGTCCGATATCTTCTGGCGCAACCGTTAAGTTGTATTCGAAAAAGTCTTTGGATTCGTCAATTTCTAATTTTACTTCGTCTGGCTTAGTAACCAGTGGATGAACAATTGCTAAGACTAATTTTGTTAAATCTTGCATCTGACTTCACCTTATTTCTTTGTAAATTTAGCTTCGTGATGTTTTTGCATGATTCCTTCTGTAGAAAGGATATTACGAACTGTATCAGAAGGTTGCGCACCTTTTTGTAACCAGTTTAAAATATCTTCTTCTTTTAAAACGACTTCTGCAGGGTTTTTTAATGGGTTATATGTACCTACAGTTTCGATAAAACGTCCATCACGAGGAGAACGAGAATCAGCTACGACGATACGGTAAAAAGGTTTCTTTTTAGAACCCATACGTTTCAAGCGAATTTTTACTGCCATGTATTACTACACCTCCATATAATTAATCACAAGATGTAGTCTAACATGCTTTCAAACTCCTGTAAAGAGTTTTTTCTTTACAGCGTGAAAATACTTTAGTTATCACCTATTTATAATGGTGAGCTTATTGTTTGATTAAATTACTTATTTTTTGTAAGATAAATTTGTAATCGAAATTTAGGAGGAAATTATTCATGACAAAAAAAATTGGTTTTATCGTAGGTAGCTTAAGAAAAGACTCTTTCAACAAAATCGTTGCCAAAAAATTCGCGGAATTATTACCAGAAGGTTTTGAAGCAGAATTTATCGAAATCGGCGACCTTCCCCTTTACAACGAAGATTTAGATACTGAAGGAAATGTTCCTGCTGCATGGACTCGTTTCCGTAATGAAATGAAAAAAGTTGATGGTGTATTCTTCTTCACTCCTGAATACAACCGTTCAGTTCCTGCTGCATTAAAAAATGCTTTAGATGTTGGTTCTCGTCCTTATGGCGAAAGTATTTGGGGCGGCAAACCAGGTTTAGTTGTTTCTGTATCACCAGGTGCGATTGCTGGTTTTGGTGCAAACCATCACTTACGTCAAAGCTTAGTCTTCTTGGATGTACCAACATTACAACAACCAGAAGCTTACATTGGAGGCATTGCAAACTTAATTGATGAAAATGGAAATATTGATCAAGGTACAGTTGATTTCTTCAAAGTAATCATCGAAAAATATGTAACATTTTTCAACAACTTAGCTGCGTTTGAAGCTTAATATAAAAAAATAAAGCGAGTAACATTCAAGACCGAATGTTACTCGCTTTTTTTCTTTAAATGTAACTCCGCAAATTGTCCAAATTGACGGGTTTCTACTAAAGTAAATTGCTGTTTTCGTTCTTGCGTTAAAAATAAGGGAATTCCTGAGCCTAATAGAATTGGAACAATCTGAATCCACCATTCATCAATTAGTTCGGCTGCCAATAATTCTTTAACCAGACTGGCGCCACCCACAACCCAAATGATTTTATTTGCGGGTAAATTTTGAACAAATCTAACCGGATCCCCTGAAATCAATTCAAACCCATCTATTAAATCTAGAGGCTGATGACTAAAAACAAAATTTTCAGTGTCAGGATAGAAATTGACTGTACCCATCTCTGCTTGTGCTCCTTGATAAGTCTTTCGACCCATCATAGTATAATCCATGCTTTGATAAAATCTCTCATAATCATCAGAATTATCTCCTGGATTCGTAGTTAACCACTCTAATGAATGATCCTGATCAGCCAAATAGCCATCTAAACTGATAGCACCATAAAAGACAACTCTTGCCATTTAGAAATTCCTCTCTAATTCTTTTACCTCACGATATCGAAAACAAGCGATTTCGTGATCATTTATTATGCCGACAGCTTGTAAGAAAGCATAAATGGTAGTTGAGCCAACAAATTTAAAGCCTTTTTTCTTCATATCCTTCGTAATTTCATCTGATAATTCGTTGGATACAGGAACCTCAGTGATATTTTTTCGCTTGCCATCAATCACCTTTCCTTGCGTAAATTCCCAAATATAATCTGAAAAACTTAATCCACCAGCTTCCATCTCCAAGACTTTTTGCGCATTATTAATCGCTGCTTCTATTTTTCTGCGATTGCGGATGATTCCTGCATCTTGCATTAACTCTGTAATTTTAGCCTCATCATAATGAGCAATTTTTTCAATGTTGAAATTATCATAAGCGGCATCAAAATTATCTGATTTATTCAATATTGTTGACCAACTTAATCCAGCTTGATTCATATCCAGAATTAATTTGCGGAATAATTTTTGACTATCATAAACCGGCACGCCCCATTCTTCATCATGATATTTTTCTTCACTTTTACTGCTGTTAGCCCACATACATCTGTGCATTTTTTCCACCTCATTTTCTTTAGTGTACCAGAAATTTCAAAAAAAAGATTGCGCCACTCAAGTGTACTATGTATACTAGTACACATAAAATAATAGAAGGAGATTCCAGATGGTTAAAATAAATAAAAATAGCCATAAAGCCTATTATGAACAACTTGTCTTGGGTATTAAAGAAGATATTCTTCAAAATATTTTGCAGCCTGGAGATCGCATTCCTTCTGTTCGTGAAATGGCCAAACAATTATTAATGAATCCCAATACAGTGAGTAAAGCCTATAAAGTTCTTGAGGCTGAACAAGTTTTAATCATCGTCAAAGGTAAAGGAACTTTTGTCCGGGAAAACAGTAAACTTCCTCGAAATGAACAAAAGATCCAACAATTAAAAGAGCAGATTGGCGATTTAGTCGTAGAGGCAAAACATTTACAAGTTACTTCAGAAGAATTAATTGGTTGGATACAACAAGAAGAAGACAAACTAGGAGGACCTAATCGATGATGATACACGGATTATATAAAACAATTAATCAGCAAATTGTGCTAGAAGATATTCATTTTACATTAACTCAAAATGAAATTGTTGGTCTGATTGGTCGAAATGGTTCAGGAAAAACCAGTCTCTTTCGTTTATTAGCTGGCTACTATTTACCTGACTCAGGGGATATTCAAATTAATCAACAATCCATTTACCAAGAGCCGACAATCAAAGAGCAAATTTTTTTTATTGACGAAAAGGAAAATTTTTTAAATACTTATTCCCTTAAAAAGATTAATGCTTTTTATCGTTTAAACTATCAAAACTTTGATCAAGATTTATTTTTGCAATTGACTCACCAATATGACTTATCACTTCAACTAAATTACCGTCAATTATCGAAAGGCATGCAAGGTTTGTTTCAAATGATTCTGGCGATTTGTTCCAACGCAACTTATTTATTACTAGATGAACCTTTCGATGGTTTAGACGTTATTGTTCGTAAGCAGGTCATTGGATTATTACTAGAGCATTTAAGTGAAAAAAATCGGACTGCTTTGATTGCTTCCCACAACTTAAGTGAATTAGAAGGATTAATTGATCGAGCATTACTTTTAAAAGACAACAAGATTAATAAAGAATACTGTCTGGAAAATATGCGAGAAACAGCTAAAAAAATCCAGCTGGTATTTAAAACCAAGAAAATCCCGGTAATTGTCAAAGAAAATTCTAAACTGATTAATTTTCAAGGTCGGGTGATTACTGTTGTTTTTGAACATTACACTCCAGAATTAGCTGATCAAATAAAAGCTTATGATCCTTTAGTTTTTGAAGAATTACCATTATCTTTAGAGGATTTATTTGAAGCAAATTTAAATGCGCCCCAGAAAAAAATTTTAGATAGGAGTATCTCAAATGGTTAAATCGATTTATTTTGAACGGTATAAAAAACCACTGATCGCCTTTTGCCTGCTGATTATCGGAATTTGTTTAGTCAATGCGAAATTTCAGAGTGACTCTTGGCATCAATCCTACACCCATTACACAGAGGACTCACAAGCTAAACAAAATTTTGAAGATTTTCAAACAGAATACTCCTACTGGGATGACAAATCTCAAAATAATCGAAATTACCAGAATTTCCAAGAATATATTGATTCTAATTTGTATGTCTATCAGCCAGCAACGAACATGTATAATCCATTGAAAATTCCCGCTGCAACAGACTATGAATCACATGAAACCTATATTACTAATACAACAAATTATTCTTCAATTTTATTATTCCTAGTACCTTTAGCTGGTTTTTTACTTTTTTTCTTGGACACAAAAACAGGTTTCAATCATTTTCTTTTCTCTCTGCCAGTGACCAGAAAAGAATTATTTATAAAAAAACTTATCTATATTGGTGGACCGATATTATTAGCAGTTCTAGCGGGACAATTTCTTTATGCTGTATTGATCCATAATATGATTCCAGCACCTTATATGAATGCCACATTAGGTCAACTTTTTGTTTCAGTTATCAATTATTTTTTCTTAATTTCGACAATATTTTTTGTCAGTACTTTTATTGGCTCAATGGTAGGTAATCTAGCTTTTGGGCCCTTGACTTGGTTGGTTTTTTGGCTTTTCACCTATTCTTTCCCTAATGCCATCTCTGCTATTTTTGAAACCATTTCGATTAGTCAAAATAACACACCTTCGATACCTAGTAACTTATTTATCACCACAGTTGGAAAAACAGGTGGTTATTTATCGATGAGTCTGCTCTTTATATTGCTCAGTTTAGGCTTCTTAACTTGGGGATATAAAAAATATCAGACAATCAGCCTAGAAAATGATGGTAACTATCTACTCAATCAAGAATCTCGCTGGCCCATATGGATTTTCATGACTAGCTTTTGTACATTCATTTTAGGAAATACTTTTTTTAGTCCTTGGTATTCATATTATATCAGCCGCTCAATTGGTGAAATCTATTCAGTTTGGCGTCCAATCGGAATTAGTTTATTGATTTTAATCTTAGTTGGTTTGACTTGTTATGTGGTGGTTTTCTTTTCAACCATCAAAGAAAAATATGCTTCAAGAAGAAAACAGATAATTCACTCAGAATGATTTTGGGAGGGATACTCCATGTTTTTAGAGATTCTTTTTACCTTATATCAGATTTTTTGTATTTTTCTTCCATGCCTTATTTATCAATGGATCTATTTACGAAAAAATATTGATCCAATTCCCTTATCTCGATTAGTTTGGCGTTATATTTTTATTTTTTATCTTTATTTAGTCATCAATATCACTGGTGTTGGAACACTTTGGGATATTTTAAGCTATCCAGAAATTATCAGAATTGACGAAATTAGTTTAGTCCCTTTTCAGGCTAGTAGTTTGATGACAAATATATTGAATGCTTTCATGTTTATGCCCTTAGGTTTTTTGTTGCCACTGATCTGGAAAAAGTATCGTCAGTGGTTCACTTCAACTTCCTTGGCCTTTGGATTTTCATTAATGATTGAATTATTGCAACTATTTAATCGTCGGGTGACTGATATTAATGATTTGATGATGAATACCTTAGGTGCTTTTTTAGGTTTTCTTATGTGGAGAGGAGGGCAATGCTTAATAAACCAAGAGAGTAAAGAAATTATGGCATTTAACAAACATGAAGCTGCTAGTTATATTTTTCTTAGTTTGATAGGAACGTTCTTTTTATACAATTGGCGCTTTTTCTTGCGTTTTTTATAGAGGAGGGCATTTTTAATGAATACAAAAAGAAATGGCAAAATACTACTGACAGTCTACTTAATTGTTCTCGTCTGGATTTTACTTTTTAAACTCGCTCTTTCTTTACCTGGAATTATTCAATCGTTCAATACGCAACGCAGTCTTAACTTGATCCCTTTCCAAGGCTCAACAATTATTAATGTGAAAATTGGTTTTTTAGAAATTTTCTATAATTTTTTAATCTTCCTTCCTTTTGGTGGTTTACTGTCTGTTTCCAGTAAACGAACCTCATTTTTAGAAAAAACAATGCTGATGATCGCTTTTAGTTTAACCATTGAAATTCTACAGTTTATTTTAGGTATTGGGGCATCTGATGTGACCGATTTATTGATGAATGCTTTAGGGGGGATAATGGGTTTGCTGATTTATCGTTTATTATTACGTTCATTTCCTGAGATAAAATTAGACAAGTTTTTAGTTATGCTTGGTAGTGTAATTTTCGTACTTTGTTTGGCTTTCGTTGCCTTTATTATTATTTACAACTTATAAAAAAAAAAAAATGGGGCATCCAGATAAGATGCTCCATTTTTTCACTTCAATCTATTTACGTTTCTTTTTCTTCTTCTTATTTTTCTTCACCATCCGGTTCATGGCCATCTTACCCATTTTACCTTTGATTCCTGAGCCAAACATTTGGTCCATTCCTGCTGGCATCGAGCCCTTAGACATTTGTTGCATCATTTTACGAGATTCTTTAAATTGTTTAATCATTCGATTAACTTCAACCACAGAATTTCCTGAACCTGCTGCAATTCGACGACGGCGACTTGGATTTAATAAATCAGGATCTTCCCTTTCGGCTTTCGTCATTGAATAGACCATTGCTTTTTTTCGTTCCACATCTTTTGGATCAACTTGAATATTTTCGATTCCAGGCATTTGATTCATTCCTGGAATCATTTTGATTAAATCTTCAATTGGTCCCATGCCCATTACTTGATCTAATTGTTCGATAAAGTCATTAAAATCAAAGCTATTTTCCTTCATCTTACGCGCAAGTTCTTCAGCCTTTTGTTCATCATAATCTTGCTGCGCTTTTTCAATTAAAGTCAGCATGTCCCCCATCCCTAAAATCCGAGAAGACATACGATCTGGATGGAATACTTCTAAATCAGTTAGTTTTTCACCAGAACCAATAAATTTAATTGGCGCACCAGTCACTGACCGAATTGATAGTGCTGCACCACCACGAGTATCCCCATCTAATTTAGTAATAACAACCCCAGTGATACCTAATTGTTCATTAAAGCTTTCTGCTACATTGACTGCATCTTGTCCAGTCATCGCATCGACAACTAATAAAATTTCGTTTGGATTAGCCAATTCTTTGATTTGTTTTAACTCATCCATCAGCGTTTCATCAATATGTAAACGACCAGCGGTATCGATCAAAACATAGTCATTTTTCTTTTCGCGGGCTAATTCCATCCCTTGACGCACGATTTCAACTGGACTAACATCTGTTCCCATATCAAAAACGGGTACATCTAACTGTTGTCCTAAAACTTTTAATTGATCAATCGCCGCGGGACGATAAACGTCTCCAGCAATCATTAATGGTCGGGCATTTTCATTTTTTATTAGATAATTTGCCAATTTTCCAGCAAAGGTTGTCTTACCAGCCCCTTGCAAACCAGCCATCATAATTACCGTTGGAATCTTAGGTGATTTTTCTAGACCGACAGTTTCAGAGCCTAAAGTTTTAGTCAATTCTTCATCAACAATTTTGACGATTTGTTGTGCTGGAGATAAGCTGTCTAAAACTTCTTGGCCTAAAGCCCGTTCCCGTACATCTTTTGTAAAGCGTTTCACAACTTGCAAGTTAACATCGGCTTCTAATAAAGCCAAACGGATTTCTCGCATCATTTCGGTAATATCTGATTCAGTAATTTTACCTTTTCTTCTTAATTTACTCATCGCCTGTTGCAGACGTTCGGTTAAACTTTCAAATGCCATTTATTTTCTCCTTCTATTCATCTAAATCTTGTAATTCCTTGATATCACTAGCTAAATGCTCATCTTTTGGATAATGTTCGCTGACATACGTTTCAAGACGTTCTAACACATCTTGTCGTACCATATAGTCAGAAAACAAAGATAGCTTGCGTTCATATTCTTCTAAGATTTTTTCTGTCCTTTTGATATTATCATAAACTGCTTGTCGACTCACGCCATATTCTTCAGCAATTTCTCCTAAAGAAAAATCATCGGCATAATACAGTTCCATATAATTCATCTGCTTTTCTGTCAGTAATGTTGCATAGAATTCAAACAGTGCATTCATACGGTTCGTTTTCTCAATTTCCATTTAAGACACCCTCTAACTGACTTTCTTCTGAATATATTTTAATTCCATGATTGATGAAATAAGCTGTTGCAACACCTACACCGTTTATTTTTGTCCCTGAAAAAGTGCCATCATAAATTTTTTTACTGCCACAAGACGGACTGCGTTCTTTTAAAATTAATTCAGTTATTTGTTGCTTTTCTAGCCTTTCATAGGCACAAATTGCACCTTGCTTGAAAGATTCTGTCACATCTTGACCGTTTTTATCGATTACTCTAGCTTCTTCTTGCCAGACATCAAAGCCATCTCCGCCAACAATTTCTGCTGGTGTTCGTGGTGTTGACATCTCTCCTAAAACTTCTGGACAGATTAAAACTGCTTCATGGTCAGCTAAATAATCTTTAATTTGCTTGATTTCATTATGGTTACCATCATAACGACAAGCAATTCCCGCCAAGCACGAACTAATTCCTAACATAAGCTCCTCCAATCCGATAAAAAAGGTGACAAAACTGCCTATTCATTATACCATTTATTCATAGTAGTAAATAGTCCTACAAGGAATGAAAAGAAAACAACATTGATTTTTCATTTTTCAGATTTAAAATTAATAAGCGAACAATAATTTATATATTTAAAAGGAGAACCTAATGAAACATATACTGGTTGTTGACGATGAACCGTCAATTGTTACACTATTAACCTTTAACCTTGAAAAAGAGGGTTATCAGGTTACTTCAGCAGAAGATGGTTTGATTGGTTATGAACTAGCTTTAGCAGAAAACTATGACTTTATCATTTTAGATGTCATGCTGCCTTCAATGGATGGTTTAGAAATTGCAAAGAAATTACGACAAGAAAAAATTGACACGCCAATACTAATGCTGACAGCTAAAGATGAGGCAATTGATCGAATTTTAGGGTTAGAGATTGGTGCAGATGATTACTTAACCAAACCTTTTTCTCCAAGAGAAGTTTTGGCCCGGATGAAAGCTATTTTCCGTCGGATCGAGCCTAGACGGGAAAAAGAAGATACTACTCACGAATATTTAACTGCCGGTGAAATTCAAGCTGATTTAAGCAATTATCAAGTCACCGTTCGTGGCGAAAAAATTGAATTAACTCCTAAAGAATTTGAGCTGTTGGTATATTTTATGAAGCGTAAAAATCGAGTCATTGACCGAGATACTTTGTTAGATCGCATCTGGCAGTATGATTTTTCTGGTCAAAGTCGAATTGTTGATGTACACGTCTCACATTTACGGGAAAAAATCGAAGCCGATCCAAAACATCCGCAATATCTACAAACTGTTCGTGGCTTTGGATATAAATTTCAGGTACCGGAACAATGAAACGCAGACAACTAGACTATGTTGTTTTATTACTCATCATTGGGCTATTATTTTTTGGCAGCTGGCGTTTAGCAAATCGATTTTATACCAATCAATTAATTAGCCAACAGGAACAAACGCTAGAAGAAAATGGTCGCGTTTTATCTACTCAACTGGATTTAAATAATTTAACTGATGAAAAAAATCAGCAAACCATTGATCAATTTTCACAAGAAACAGAAGAAAGAATTACTTTATTGGATGCTGATGCAAAAATTATCTATGATACTTTTGATCACAGTCTACACGACAGTCGGAGTAATCGGCCTGAAATAAAGTCTGCCATTGATGGTAATAGTGTCGGCTCTGCTGTCCGCTATAGTGTTACTTTAAAAGAAAATTTGCTCTATACTGCTCAGCCGATAAATCAACAAAATCAAATGGTGGGGATTATTCGAATTGCGAAACCAACAGCTGTTTTCGAAGAGCAAACGCAAAATTTCCGTCGCTCCATTTTCTTTGTCTTTTTACTTTTTTATTTAGTCATCTATAGCATTATTTTTTATTTAATCTATCAACGTAATCGACCTATCCAAGCGGTCCTACCCGTATTAAAGCGAATGGTCGAGCAACCTGATAAAAGCAATTATGTCATGCAAAACTCTTCTCAGTGGCAGGAATTATATCTGACCATCAATGAATTAGGGGAACAAATTAATCAGACATATGCTGCCTATACTTCAACTGAGGAACAATTTACTACCTTGTTTCATGAGTTAATGATTGGGGTTTTCATGATTGATACTGAAGGAAAAATCGTTATGATGAATCCAACGATGGAAGAGATGTTACAAGTTGCTGGTGCGGAAAATCATTTCTATTGGGATGTTTTTAAAGACAATAAAATGATTCAATTAATTCAGCAAACACTTGTCGAAAAAAAACAGATTTATGAAGAAATTACTTTACAAGAACCCTCGCAACTTAGCTTAGAAGTGCGTATGCGTTATTTAGAAAATTTAGTCAATGGTGATCAGATTATGGCTACTGTTTATGACCTAACCCATGTCCGTAATTTAGAAAAAATTCAACGGGATTTTGTGGGTAATGTCTCCCATGAATTGAAAACGCCAGTGACTTCACTAATTGGTTTTACAGAAACCCTATTAGATGGCGCAAAAGAGGATCCTGAACTAACCACTCAATTTCTGGAAATTATCGAAAAAGATGCCAAACGTTTGCAACATTTAATTACTGATATCATCGAACTTTCTAAAGACAGCACCCATTTATCTGATCAGTGGCAAACGATTGATTTAGATTTATTTTTACAACAGCAAGTCGATTTGTATAATCATCTATTAAAACAAAAAAATATTTCAGTATCCATCGATAAAAAAGGCCCAGCACTTTTCCAAACACAATTAACTTTCTTCCAGCCAATTGTCAAAAATTTACTGGAAAATGCGATTCAATATTCTTCACAAGATAGTCAAATTATCATAAGTTATGATAATGCCAATGACCCTTTAATTTTGAAAATTCAAGATCAAGGCGTCGGTATCAGTCAAGCGGATCAAGAACGTATTTTTGAAAGATTTTATCGAGTCGATAAAGACCGTAGTCGCCATTCTGGCGGTACTGGTTTAGGGTTAGCTATCGTAAAAGAATATAGTGAAATCCTTGGCGGCACCGTCAACATTGACAGCCATCCTCAACTAGGCTCAACTTTTATTGTAACTCTACCAAAACATTAAAAAAGGACTGTTAGATTTTTTCTAACAGTCCTTTTTCATATTATTGATTTGTTACATTACCCTCTGCATCACGTTCCACTTTCATTTCTGTGATTGGCAGATAACCTAATTTTTTGACTGGTCCATTTTGGATTTCATCAGTTGTCATATAATCCATGAAATCTTTCAATGCGCCTTTAGGTTCACCATTAGTATACATATGCTCATATGACCAAATTTTCCAGTCGTTTGTTTCAATATTTTTAGCATTAGCAGTGATACCATCAACTTTCAACGCTTGTAAACTATCATCTAAATAAGAAAGTGCTAGGTAGCTGATTGCCCCAGGTGTATCGCCAACAATTTTTTTCACAGTTCCTGAAGAATCCTGTTCTTGTGCCTTGATTGGCTCTTGTCCATCTAAAGCAAATTCTTCAAAAGTTGCCCGTGTACCACTTCCAGAAGCGCGATTAATCACGTTAATTTCTTGATCTTTTCCACCAAGTTCTGACCAATTAGTAATTTTACCCGTAAAGATATCAATTAATTCTTGTTTCGACACGTCTTCAACGCCTACATCTTTATTTACTACTGGAGCAAATCCTACAACAGCAACTTTATGATCGACTAATTTGCTAGCATCGACACCTTCACCGGCTTCAGCAAAAATATCTGAATTACCTATCTCAACAGCACCGCTATTAATTTGACTTAAACCAGTCCCACTTCCGCCACCTTGGACCGAAATTTGAACATTCGGATGTTCTGCTACGTAACTTTCTTGAGCAGCATCAACTAATGGTTGTAAAGCTGTTGATCCAACTGCAGTAATTTTAGCTGCCTCATCACCACCACTGCTATCCTGACTAGAATCATTACTACTTCCACAACCTGCTAATACAAGTCCTGATACAAATAACGTTAAAAATAATTTCTTCATCATTAATCTCCTTAACATTTCGACTGTCTTCGTCTTATTTGAAAAAGTCGTTTCTTTATTACAAAAACAACTTTAACAAAGCTTTGTAAATGAAGAATTGTTTTAAGGTAAAGCTCTCGTAAAGATATGTAAATTTTTAGTAAAGACAAAATAAAAGTCATTTTCCTAGTTTTGACGTACAATATTTTCGAGGTGAGGAAAATGCTTATCATTTATTATTTTATCGACGATACTGTTACTAAAAAAGCTTATCAAAATGCAGCGGATTTCATTGGTGCGCAATTAAAAGAAGTCCCCGATTTAGAAGATTACTATCGAATTGATAAAGTGATTTTAGCCGACCAAGAATTAACGCTGAAAAATAAAACTATCGGTGGCTTGTTCGATCATTTGAATAAATAAAAAATAAGGTTGCGACATCTAAATCGCAACCTTATTTCTTATTTCCCTAAATATTCAGTTAGTCGTTTTACCGCTTCTTCTAAATCTTCCATCGATGCAGCATAACTCAAACGGACATATCCTTCTCCTTCAGGACCAAAAGCACTTCCTGGGATTAACGCCAGTTTATTTTTCTTTGCTAAATCCAAACAGAAATCCATGGCATTCAACTGGATATCAGCAGGTATTTTTGCAAATAAATAAAATGCCCCTGATGGACGAGCCACATCAAATCCTAAATCCGTCATAGCTTGATACAAATAATCTCTTCTAGCTTTGTATTCTACCCGCATAATTTCACCATCGCGAATACCCTCAATTAAAGCCTCAACTGCAGCCATTTGAGAAATCGTAGATGCTGCTGTAACTAAATATTGATGGACCTTTATAATTTGATCGGTTAATTCTTTCGGTGCACAAATAAATCCGATTCTCCAACCAGTCATTGCATGAGATTTAGACAACCCATTAATAACGATAGTTTGATCGCGCAAGTATTTCCCAAATGAAACATGCTCACCTTCGTAATTCAATTCACTATAAACTTCATCACTTAGCACAAAGACTGAATATTTTTTCAAAGTTTCTGCCAAGACTCGTACTTCTTGATCGTTATAAGCAACCCCAGTTGGATTAGACGGTGATGTCATGATAATCGCTTTTACTTTATCACCATGCTCTGCCATTGCTGCTTCTAATTTTTCTGGCGTCAAAACAAATCCACTATCTCGTGTGTCAATCGCAACTAGCTCAGCGCCAGCCAAAGTAACAATCGGTTCGTAGCCAGGATAAGTTGGCGCCGTAATCAGCACTTTGTCTCCCGGATTCAAAATCGCCAATAAGCTAGCAGAAATTGCTTCTGTGGCACCGACTGTAACTAAGATTTCATTCTCAGGATTGTAATGTAAATCATATTTCTCTTTGAAAAATTGACTAACACCTTCACGAACGTTCACTAAACCAGCCATACCACTATAATGACTGTAATTATTTTCAATCGCATCTTGTCCTGCTTTTTTAACATGCCCTGGTGTATTGAAATCTGGTTCACCTAAAGTCAATTTTAACATCCCAGGAATTTGTGATACTTCCTGATCAAATTGACGAATCAACGATACTTCAATCTTATAAACATTATCATTAAATCTATCCTGTAATTTATTCATAAAAACCCTCCATTTCTAATCATATTATCACAATAAAAAAGATAGTAAAGATTCAATTTCTTTTTTTCAATTCAAATAGAAATAGTTATTAAAATATCGCAAAATTTCCTTATCACTAAGATTCAATGGAAGAAAAATAAAATAACTTTAATTATCTATCATCATTCTTATCTGAAGATTGAATAATGATATTAGTAACTATAAAATAACAATATAATTACTATTAGGAGATAAATATGCTATTTTATAATAAAGTATGGTCGCTTTCTTTTATCTACTTTTTAATTCCCTATTGCCATCTAGCTTTAGCTATTGACTACCAATACCATTCATTGATAGGTATTTTCGCTGCTTTATTTATCGTCTCCATATTAGGATTTTTTGCTGGTAAAACCAATTATGTTTTCCATTTATTACTAGGTAACTTTATCAATCTGATTCTTTCTTACCTAATTATTCTATTAGAAACAAAATTCGTTGTTGCTTATGACAATAGCTTTTTAAATATTTCTGTTTTGTACAGTTTATTCTTAATAGCACAATTAATCAGTTGCTTTTGGGGCAAACTGTTTAGGAGTGAAAAAAAAGGCTTACTAAAGTAGCAAAAATAAATAATTATTCAAAAAAAAAGAGCTTTCCTGTTGCCAGGAAAGCTCTTTGATTATTGTCATAAAAACAATCGCGAATAATTGAATTATTCTGCAGCGTTTGTATCTTTGAGACCGTATTTTTTGTTGAAACGATCGACACGTCCATCTGCTTGTGTGAATTTTTGACGTCCAGTATAAAATGGATGTGAGTCAGAACTTGTTTCAACACGAATAACAGGATAAGTATTGCCATCTTCCCATTCGATTGTTTCTTGTGAAGATTTTGTAGAACCTGACAAGAATTTGAAACCAGTCGTTGAATCCATAAATACAACTGGGTGATATTCTGGGTGAATTCCTTGTTTCATCTTTTTTTCGCTCCTTTGCCCTGAATCATTTGCTGAATCAGAGTTATTTTTGCATTTTCGCAACAGATATATACTATCATGAAAAATTCAGCAATGCAATTATCTTTTCATATTTTTTCGTGGGGCGCGACTACCAAATGAAACATCTTTGAAAGCTTCAAAAAAGGCTTCATTATTATTGGTTTTACGTAGAAACTGAATAAATTGTTGGGTATATTCCAAAGAATCTCCCACCATATTTTTACGAATTTTCCAAATTTCTTCTAAGTGTTCTGGTGCCATCAGCAACTCTTCTTTTCGGGTACCAGATTTTTTAATATCAATTGCTGGGAAGACGCGACGTTCAGATAATTCACGTGATAATTGTAACTCTAAGTTCCCAGTTCCTTTAAACTCTTCATAGATAACGTCATCCATACGGCTACCTGTATCAACTAAAGCTGTAGCTAAGATTGTTAAACTACCGCCTTCTTCAATGTTTCGTGCCGCGCCAAAGAATTTCTTTGGTTTAAATAAAGCATTAGGATCAATACCGCCGCTCAAAGTCCGGCCACTTGGCGGTACTACTAAATTATAAGCCCGAGCCAAACGGGTAATACTATCCATTAAAATCACGACATCGCGTTTGTCTTCAACTAAGCGCATTGCTCTTTCTAGCACCAATTCAGAGACACGCGTGTGATTACTTGGTTGTTGATCAAATGTTGAATAGACAACGTCACCTTTAATGCTACGTTCTAAATCAGTTACTTCTTCCGGACGTTCATCAATCAATAGCACAATTAATTCAACTTCTGGGTAGTTATCTGTAATACCATTGGCAATTTCTTTTAACATAGAAGTTTTACCAGCTTTCGGTGGTGCAACAATTAATCCTCGTTGACCAAATCCAACTGGTGCAAATATATCAATCATTCGAGTAGATAAACGGCCACCGGTTGTTTCTAGCGTCATATGACGGTTGGGATAAAGCGCGGTTAAGGCTGGAAAATGAGGACGTTCTTTAGCTTCTTCAGGATCCTTACCGTTAACTGATTCTACGTGCATTAATCCGTAATAACGCTCTGATTCTTTTGGTGGACGGGCTTTTCCGGCAACTTTATCGCCATTTCTTAATCCAAAACGACGAATTTGCGAAGAAGAAATATAAATATCTTCCGCACTTGGCCCATAATTAATTGGACGTAAAAAGCCGTAGCCTTCTTGTCCGACAATATCCAAGACACCTTCCATATAAAAGAAGCCTTGCTTTTCAGCTTGGGCACGAATAACTGCCAAAGCCAATTCTTTTTTATTCATTTTATTGTAATACGGAATCTTGAACTGGCGCGCATAACCATAAATATCTTTTAGAGTTTTGTTTTCCAGTTCAGCCATTGTTAAATAGTCGCTCATTTTAAACCTCTTCCTGCACTTCTTCTTCGATCATTTCAATGGTTGCACCAAGATTTGTCAATTTTTCAATAATGTGGTCATAGCCTCTTAAAATATATTCAACATTGTAAATTGTTGTTTTACCTTCTGCCATTAATCCAGCAATTACTAAACAAGCGCCTGCTCTTAGATCAGAAGCTACAACCTCAGCACCATGCAATTTATTCGGGCCATTTAAAATAATTAAATTACCCGCTACTCGAGCGTTAGCACCCATTCTTACCAACTCAGGAATATGATTAATCCGCTTTGAATAAATCGTATCAGTAATTTCGCCTGTTCCATGAGCCTTAAGCAATAATGATGTCAGCGGCTGTTGTAAATCAGTCGCGAATCCTGGATAAGGAGAAGTCGTCACACTAACCATCTTTAAATCATGAGAAGGCAATACTTCAATCGCATCTTCAGAAATATTCATTTTTACGCCAATTTCTTGTAATTTTGCGATAAAACTTTCTAAATGTTCATAAATCACATTGTGGACTGTTATCCCTTCACCCATTGCTGCTGCCATCGATAAGTAAGTCCCCGCTTCGATTCGATCGGGGATAATTGAATGAATCGTGCCATGTAATTCATCTACACCTTCAATTCTAATTTCATCAGTACCCGCACCACGAATTTTTGCGCCCATATTATTTAGTAAGGTCGCTACATCAATAATTTCTGGTTCACGGGCAGCATTTTCGATAATTGTTCGCCCTTTTGCTTTAACAGCTGCCAACATGACATTAATCGTCGCCCCTATGGAAACAACATCCATAAAAATTCGCTCACCATTCAAGCCATCCTCATTAGTACGCAAGTAAATCACACCATGCTCATTGGAAACCTCTGCACCTAAAGATTCAAAGCCTTTAATGTGCAGATCAATCGGACGCGGACCTAAGAAACAACCACCTGGCAAACCAACAACGGCCTCCCCAAATTTTCCTAACAAAGCACCCATGAAATAATAGGATGCTCGTAGTGAATTAATTTTTCCGCTTGGCATTGGAATTGACACCACATTGGTAGGATCAATCACCATTTTATTATTTGAAAAATCAACCTTTGCACCCATAATTTCTAAAATTTCAATCAAAGAATACACATCTTGAATGTCTGGTACACCTTCTAAAGTTACCGGCGAATCCGCCATAATCGCTGCAGGAATCAACGCTACCGCACTATTTTTTGCTCCACTAACAGTAACATCGCCTTTTAATGGTTTCCCACCAATAATTTCTATTTTTTTCATAATTTATATTCACCTATACGTTTTTTATTTTCATCATTTTAAATTACATAAACCAATAACCATTTTATCATAAAATTGATTTTATAAAAAGATAGGCGTAAGAACTTATGAAAAGCACAAAAAAAAACCTCGGATTTCTCCGAGGTTAAATCTGTTTTAATTAAGCTTTACCAGCTGAACCAAACCAGTCAATGTGTTCTTCAGCATCTTTGATGATTGCTTCCACACCTGGTGCTAATAATTTACGAGGGTCAAATCCTTTACCTTCTTGATCTTTACCAGCTTCGATGTAAGCACGTGTTGCTTTAGCGAAAGATAATTGGAATTCAGTATTTACGTTTACTTTAGAAACACCCATAGAGATTGCTTTTTCGATTTGTTCTTGAGGAATACCAGAACCACCGTGTAATACTAGAGGTACATCATTACCTACAGCATTTGCAATTTCTTGTAAGTGATCAAACGCTAAACCTTTCCAGTTTTCAGGATATACACCATGGATATTACCGATACCACAAGCTAAGTAGTCGATACCAGTGCCAACCATTTGTACACATTCGTTTACGTCAGCTAATTCACCAGCACCGATAATGCCGTCTTCTTCGCCGCCGATTGAACCAACTTCACATTCAACTGATACACCTTTTGCATGTGCTTTTTCTACAACGTCTTTAGCTAATTTCAAGTTTTCTTCGAATGGTAAATGAGAACCATCAAACATAACTGAAGTATAGCCAACTTCGATACATTCTAAAGCAGCTTCGTATGAACCATGGTCTAAGTGAATTGCTACGGGAACTGTGATACCCATAGAATCTACTAAGTCAGTAATTAAATCTACACATAATTTGTAGCCGCCCATATATTTAGCAGCACCCATTGATGTTTGGATTAAAACTGGCGCTTTTTTAGCTTCTGCAGCTCGTAAAATCGCTTGTGTCCATTCCAAGTTGTTTGTGTTAAATCCTCCGACAGCGTAACCGCTTTGGCGTGCTGCATTTAAGAACTCTGCTCCTGATACTACTGGCATAAATAAATTCCTCCTAAGAATTTTCTTTTTGGCTAAGACGAATCTTAACTAACGACCCTATCATATCAAAGTTTTTACAAGTTTGCTACCACAAACCTTTTAGTAAACACTTACATTTTACAAATATTTTTTATTTTATTTTTTTCAGATAAGTGAAAACATATGAATTAAATTGATGGACTAAAAAAAGTTGTTTCCTTCAATCGTGGAACCCGTAATTTATCTATTCCTTGTTGTAAATCAACCAAATTTTTATAAGAAGGAATATCCTCCACAACAAAGAGTTTTTCATTGGGAATTTTTTTCAAAGTAAAATTGGCTACGAAAATATCCACTTCAATTGTTTGAGGATCTTTCAAGTAATAGAATGAGTCGGGCTGAACTTTAGTTTCTATTTTTTTGCCAAAAACTGCTTTTAGGTAATTAGCTAATGATTCCGCATGATACCTTCCTAGATCACTAAATACTGCAACTTCAACAACTTTTCTTAAATTATCAAATTGTAAAAAGAAGTCTTTCCAATAAAAAGCGACTACTGTAATCATATGGTCAAAATACATTGAATACCAAGGGCAATCAGTCTTTGCTTCTAAATCTTTTAAGATCTTTTCCATTACTTTACCAAAAAACAAATGATCTTGAGTTAGAATATGGCTGCTATACCAACTGCGATTATAAAAAATATATCTTGGATAAGGATAAATTTTATGACGCATATAAGTCTTTATAAAAGCCGCATTAATTCGCTCACGACTCTCATTATCGATGGTAAAGTCAAAGCTAGTAATTACTTGGTCAACAAAATCATAACCAATTTTTCGCAAACGCAATGATTCCTCAAAGTTATCCCACGCAAATTCCCACCAAAAAACAGTAATGATAAAATCTTCTTTCCATTTTTCAGGGAGTTGATATCCTAAAGGAGCGATAATTTTTTCCATGTCTGGTTTATACTTTTCCATCAAAGCGATTAGTTTTCGATGCCTTGCAGTCATCCTTGGCACTTTGACCATTAAATAATTTTGCTCACTACGTACAATAGTTACAGCAATTGCATAAGCTAAATCAACACGATCTACATCACCGTGCTCCCAATGAAAATCTTGATTCATTAAAAAAATTTGGATTTGCCGTTCATTTTTTCCTTCAATTCGATAAGGTGTTTTATTTAAGTCCATCCCTCTTAAATTGAGTACTTTTTGAATCTTTTGTGCTAAACGATATAAAGAAGCGCTACTTAAATGAAACGTTTTTTTCCAGTATTCTGCTGTTCGATTTGGCTGGAAAAATATAGCTTCTAATAATTTAAAGGCGCTAGAATCCTTTAAAATATAGCGATAAATGTCATGGATCGAATGATCTTTCGATTGGACCAATCGATATCCTAATTTTTTTTGATAGTCCATCGTAATATATTCTGACCAATGATCTTCTAAGTAATGTAAATCTGCTATAACTGTCTTCCGAGAAGCATTCGTTGCTACCATTAAATCCTCTATCGTGGACCAACCAGTAGAACTATGTAACGCATATAATAAATAAAATCGCCGGCGCATCGTATTGGATAAAATTGTTTCCATATTGCAAAACTCCTTACCATAATCAATGTAAGCCCTTTATAAAATTATAGCACGCTTCATAATTATTTCCGTCTCCAAAGATTCTTTAAACTTGTTATACTAATTTAATAGAACACTACTTGACCTTCCAGCTACTGGAAAGCTTAGTCTAAAGATGTGGAAAATTTCCGAAGGAGAAAAATAATGTTAACAATCAATCAATTTTCAAAAGCCGCCCAAATTCCGGCAAAAACCTTGCACTATTACGATGAAATTGGTTTACTAAAGCCTGCTAAAATCGATGCGGTTAACAATTATCGTTACTATTCAGTTCAGCAATTAGCAGATGTCATCACTATTCATTATTTAAAAAAGTATGATAGTAGTCTCGCTGAAATTCAACAGGTTTTAAAAGATGAAAGTTTTTTACCCACTCTTTTAAATCAAAAACAACATGAAATGATTGGTAAAGCAAAACATTATCAAAAGCTTCAAGAGGAAATCGCCACGGATATTACGGCTTTAGCTGAAGGAGGAGATTTTATGCTTTACAAAGATCAGATCAAACTAGTCAACAGTCCGACACAACATTTATTTTCAGTGCGAGAAACAATTAACATCAAGAATTTTGGTCAACTGATGGAGAAACTATTTTCCGAAATGAAAATCGCCGAGATACAACCTATGGGCGCGCCTATGGCGATTTATCATAGTGATGAATATACGCCAGAAAATTATGATTTAGAACTAGCTGTTCCAATCCAAGAAGTAAATAAGTCTACTAGAGAATTACCTGCTTATCAAGCAGCAAAATTAGCCTTTAAAGGTAATTACCAAGAAATGCCAGCAGTTTATGCTTCTTTATCTCAGTGGATTGCTGAAAATAATTATCACCTGATCGATAGTCCTTTTGAATATTATGAAACAGATCCAAGTGAAGCAGCTCCTGATGAAAACGAGGTAATTGTTTATTTCCCAGTTGTTAGAAGCTAAAAAAAGCCAGCATGTCGAGTCGGCATGCTGGCTTACTTTTTCTATTTAACTTCTTTATTTGCTAATGCAGCGCCAACAAAGTCTTTAATTAACGGTTGTGGGCGGTTAGGACGTGAAATCAATTCTGGGTGGAATTGACAACCTACAAAGAATTTTTTATTTGGTAATTCAACAATTTCAACTAAGCGATTATCTGGTGAAACACCAGAGAAAATCATCCCCTGATCTTCAAATAATTGACGATAAGCATTGTTAAACTCATAACGATGACGATGACGTTCTTGAATCACATCTTCATTTTGATAAGCATCAGCAGTTACTGTGCCTTTTTTAATTTTACATGGATATAAACCAAGACGTAAAGTACCACCTAGATTTTCTACATTTTCTTGATCAGCCATCAAATCAATAATATTATTTTCTGCATCAGGTTTTGTTTCAGTTGAAGCTGCATCTTCCAAATCTGCTACATTGCGTCCAAATTCAACACACATCATTTGCATGCCAAGACAAATCCCTAAAAATGGTACATCATTTTCGCGAGCATATTTAATGGCTTCGATTTTACCTTCAACACCGCGATCACCAAAACCACCAGGAACCAAAATGCCATCTGCATCTTTTAGTTTTTCATGAACATTTTCAGCAGTCACATCTTGGGCTTTGATCCAATCAACTTCAATATCAGAATCAAAGGCAAAACCAGAATGTTTCAATGCTTCAACTACTGATAGATACGCATCTGGTAATTCTACATATTTACCAACTAAAGCAATTCTCGTTGTTTTCTTCAAACTTAAAACTTTTTCTTCAAGTGCTTGCCATTCTGTCATATCAGCTTGTGGCGCATCAATTTTTAAATGATCACAAACAATTTGATCCATTCCTTGTGCTTGTAAAGCTAATGGAATCGAATATAATGTTTCAACATCACGAGACTCAATTACCGCTTCAGGTGCGACATCACAAAATTGCGCTAATTTATTTTTGGTACTTTGAGATACTGGTAATTCTGTTCGTACAACTAAAATATTCGGTTGGATCCCTAATCCACGCAATTCTTTCACGCTATGTTGCGTAGGCTTGGTTTTCATTTCACCAGCCGCTTTTAAATAAGGAATTAAAGTTGTATGAATGTACATCACGTTATCAGAACCCACATCAGCTTTCATTTGACGTAAAGCTTCTAAGAATGGTAGCGATTCGATATCTCCTACAGTTCCCCCGACTTCAGTGATGATCACATCAGAATCAGTCATTTTAGCTGCCCGCATGATTTTAGATTTAATCTCATTAGTAATGTGTGGAATGACTTGAACTGTTGCACCAAGATATTCCCCTTTGCGTTCTTTCCGTAAAACTTCAGAGTAGATTTTTCCAGTTGTCACATTTGAATATTTGTTTAGATTAATATCAATGAAACGCTCATAATGGCCTAAATCCAAGTCAGTTTCTGCACCATCATCTGTAACGAACACTTCACCATGTTGATAAGGACTCATTGTTCCCGGATCAACATTAATATATGGATCGAATTTTTGAATTGTCACTTTTAAGCCACGATTTTTTAGTAAACGACCTAAAGATGCTGCTACAATTCCTTTCCCGATAGAAGAAACAACGCCACCAGTTACAAAAATATACTTTGTCATATAAGAAAAAAACCTCCATTATAATTTTACAGGAAGTGTCTAGAAAATAATAAAAGCTCCCCACCAAAAAATGATAGGGAGCGTAATTTCTAAACCTGACCCTCTTAAAAGGGTGCCCAAGCAGTATAATAACCAGTCTTGCGAAAATTGTCAACTAGGATTTAAAAATTCTTAGTCAAATAGTCGCTCAAAGAAACTCTTTTTCTTGGATTCAGGTAATTCCTTTTTTTCCAAATCAGGATACTTTTCTGCTACATCAATTACTGGTTCATCTACTGCATGATCAGCCACCAATAATAAACCGATTTTATCATCACTTTCTGCTGTTGCCGTACTAACAATAGTAAAATCAATCTTATTGGTACTAGCAAATGTAATATATTTTTGCTGTAGAGTTTCTGGCATTGCTCCATTAATTAATAGTTTTGCATTTGGTTCCTTTTCAATTTCACTTTTCAAAGCAATTGAATAAATTGGATCACGCATTTCTTTGATATTCATGCTCAAATAACAACGTTCACGAAAAGTACCTAAGTATTTTTTTTGCTCATCAGGATTTATTTGTGGCTTGCCATACATTCCTTTATCTAAATGCTGTTGCAATTCATCTTTCGCCATCAAAATCGCTCCTTTAGTTTTGTTGCCAACATTATAGCAAACAAAATAAAGATATAAAAATTTTTCTATTTATTTTCGATAAAGGCCAGTTTAGCCGCTTGTAAGTTCGCTGAAGTATACGCACACATAAAAGCTGTCCCATTTGGATAAACTTCAGGAACCATTCTTTCAAAGATAACCGCTAACGGTGTATATTCCGTTTCCCAAGTTCTTACTTGAATATCCTCTGCCATTTTGATTAATTCACTTTTTGTGATTGGAAACTTAATATCTAACTCTGCTACAGCTTTTAAAAAAAAGTGCATACCAATATTAGGAAATCTCATCTAGTTTTCCTTCTGACGTAAATATTGATACATTTGTTTATCTTTACCAATACCAAACATATCAGGAGAAGCTGCACCACGATGATTACCCAGCCAAATTAAATCTCCCATATAAGCCTGTTTTTGAATTGCGTCACAAATTCCTGGATATAAATCCGCTTTAAAAATATATGGTAGACCCACAGGGGCTTGAGTAATTATATCTCCTTCTGGATTAACTACCATACTACGGCCAAACAAGGAATAACAATCATCCATTTCTGAATTATTGACGGCTACAACATAAACTTTATTAAAGTACGCTCCAGCTCGGTTTGTAATTTCATAAGCATTTTCAAAAGGTGTCATATAAGTCGTTAAACGTAATACAACATTGGCTCCTTTTGTCGCCGCTTCCCGCCAATTATCTTGGTAGTCTCCGTCAGAACAAATAATAGTAGCAATTCTTGCTCCTTTTGGTCCGGCAAAAACGTTAATTTCATCACCTGGACTAGTGGGTTCCACCGGATTCCAAGGCGTCACCTTCCGATAAACGTCAACAATCTCCCCGCGATCATTTATAGTAATACCACAGTTTTTATAAAAATTACCATCTTCTTCATCCACACAAGCGCCTACTACTAGCCAAATCTGATATTCTTTACAAGTTTCTTTTAAAAGAGCAAGTTCTGGTCCCTCTAGAGAAATGCAACATAAAGATGCATGTGGACCAACACCATTTAAAGATGCTTCAGGAGTGACAATCATATCTAGACCTGGATAACCAGTGACTGCCCTTTCAATCCATTCAATCAATTTATCGACATTTTTCATTACTTCTTCTTTTGATTTCGGCACGACTGCTAAACTCATTTGAAAAAGCACAACGCTTAAACACTCAGTTTCAATTTTACCAGGTAAGGGAAAACAATTACCTACGTTCATATCTTCCTCCTAACTAAAATATCATTTAGACAAAGTAACACTTTCCATTAGATTTTTAGGTGACTGCTGAGTAAATAATTGAAATTCATGAATTAAGTGAGCCTGATCATAATAACCTAATTGACAAGCTAACTTCGCCAAAGTCATGTCAGTCTTACCAAAAACAGCTTTGATCGCATTTTGAAAGCGAATAATTCGACTGTATTTTTTAGGACTAATCCCAATCTCTCTCCGAAAAATTTGTTGGGTATAGCGTCTAGAATAGCCTGTTTCATCGCCAACTTTTTCCATCGAAATAGCCGTTGTATTAGTACACAGCAAGACTGATAAATACTCCGACAATACTGAACGGCGATTTTCATCCAAGAAAATACTGCGATGATCAGCCAAAATCAAATCCTTCCGTTGTTGAAAATCCTTCACCAGTTTAAATTTTTGAATTAACTCATTTGCAGCGGGAAATTGGCTATCCAAAGAAACCAGTTGATTGACTAAACAGCTCTGATCTTTTTCCTTACAACGCAAACCGACATTGGTATAAGGTTTCACCCCAAAATAACAAATTCCCGGTTCGAAAATAGTTTCTTTTGCCTCGGTTAAAATCCCTAGCATTTTACTAGTCACTTCTTCTCCTTTGATTTCAAAGATTAGGTTGACACAAGCATCCGGCAGATAGGTAACCACCATCTCTTCCTTAACTTGAAACTGATAAAATAATGCCTCGGTTTTTAAATGTTCCCGCGACCAATCCAACAGCTCTTCTTGATAATCAATAATTCTATAATCATGGGAAAATAGCTGAAAAGGTTTGGCGTCAATTATTTTATTTTTGGTTTCCATGATTTTCATCAGACTCACTCTTTTCCATTATCAATTTAACTGAAGGACACAATCGTTATACTGTAAATCTAACATATTTTGTCATTCTTAGTTATAAAAATATGGCATCAAGAATTTTTTCAGTACCTACTCAGTTTCTATAAAGTTGTAAAACATTTTGAAACGATTTTCCATTGACCCTCAGTATCTTTAATCAAGTGGAAATGATCCTCCAAAGTCCCATCTCCAAAGAAACCTGTTTCATAGACGGTTGCTTCAGCAATATTTCCGGTTACTACTAAATGAGTAATCTCAGCCTTATAAGGGGCACCACTGTCTTTCATTGCTGGCTGAGAACCCACATCTTCGATAAAAGGTGTCGGTGTCGCAATCATCAAATCCGGTCCCATATAGCCAGTCATAATTGCACTAGGATGAAAAACTTTTTTCAACATTTCGGTGTCAGCAGTATAAGTTCCTTCGATATAATTCTCTACTACTTTTTGAACAGCTTCTTTTGTCATATTTTTTCCTTCTTTCCTTATAGTTTTAATAGTCTAGCAGCGTTATGATAAAAAACTTTTTCGATACTTTCAGGATCATTTGCTAAAGCTTTTTTAACCTCCAAAATTGAATATTTAAAATTACCAAAAGGATAATCCGTACCAAAAAGCACTCGATCTGCCCCTAATAAGTCCACCCCTTGCTTAATCAAAGTCGCATTACAGAAAGTGGTATCAGTATACACATTATCTAAACCAGCCGTTTTTTTAGCAAACTCTTCTGGCCAGCCACAACAGTGTGCTGCAATCAAATCATAATCTTTAAAGCGTGGTGCAAACTCATAGAAGTAACGCGGATCACCAAACTCTGGATTTTGCGGATAATTTACATCTGGACCATAATACTGACCAATCCCCACGTGGAAAATAACTGGTAGACCAGCTTTACCAAATAAATCTACCGCAGCTTCTACTTTTTCATTTTCCAAACTAATATTTTGCAAGATCGGATGGACTTTTAAAGCTTTGGCTCCTAATTTAATATCATTTAATAATTTTGCTTCCATCTCTGGAATCTCCAAATCAAAATTTGGACAAGTAAAAGGAATGAAGCGCTGATCTAATTTAGAGACAGCCAAATATTCCTCAAAGTTTGTGTTTGGCAAGACCGGTAAAAGACAAGCATAAGCAATCTCATTTTCAGTCATGTCGTGGGCAAAATTTTCCATCGTACATTCCCAAACGCGATATTGTCCCGCATCAATCAACTGTTGCAAGGCTACCGGATTTTCTGGGAAAAATGGCGTATTGTAACCAGAAGCTTCAAAAGGGATAAACGGATCAACATAATCACCTTTTTTATAATTGGTTTTAAAGGTAATACTACGATTTTCGTGGAAAATATCTCCTATATGAGTATGAAAATCAATAATTTTCATCTTATCTCCTCCTAATATCCTTCAAGATGTAAAATTTTAGCCGCATTTTCAAAGAAAACTTTATTCATCATTCTTTCGTCATCAGCGAAAGCCCGTTTAACTTCTTCGATTGAATATTTAAAGGTTCCAAATGGATAGTCCGTCCCAAAGAGCACTTTATCTTCGCCGATATATTTTACTCCTTGCTGCATCAATTCAGCCGAACACATAGTAGTATCGGTATATACGTTATCTAGACCCTTAGTATTTTTTGCAAAGTCCTCAGCCAACAAACAGCAATGAGCCGCAATCAACGGATACTTACTAAAACGAGGTGCAAAATCATAGAAATACTGTGGATCACCAAATTCTGGATTTGTCGGATAATCTTTATCTGGTCCATAATAGGAAGTCACACCAACGTGGAAAATTGTTGGAATATTGGCTTTACCGAAAACTTCCACCGCTGCTTCAACTTTTGGATCTTCTAAGCTGACATTTTGTAAAATCGGATGAATTTTTAAACCTTTCGCTCCTCGTTGAATGTCAAGCTCCAATTTTTTCTCTAATTCTGGAATCGATAAACTGAAATCAGGACAAGTAAAGGGAATAAAGCGAGAATCTAATTTTGAAACAGCTAGATACTCTTCAAAACTTGTATTTGGTAAAACCGGCAGCAAGCAGGCGTAATCAACATGATCTTCCGTCATATCATTGCCAAAATTTTCCATTGTACATTCCCAAACTCGGTATTGACCTGCATCGATTAAACGTTGATGGTCTTTTTCATCTTTAACAATCAGCGGCTTAGTATAGCCAGAACGTTCAACTTCAATAAATGGATCTTCGTAGTCACCTTTTTTAATATTGGTTTTAAAGGTAATACTGCGATTTTCGTGAAAAATATCTCCTACGTGAGTATGAATATCTAAAATTTTAACCATTGTTTTCTCCTTTACTCTGCTAAATTTTGTTGGTTCACATTTTTTGAGGTGCTGGTTTTGATACTCCAAAAAATAGTTATGACTGTTAAAATGGCTAGAAAAACTACACTAGTTAAAAAGACCGTACCGTCGTCAGCATTGGGAATTAAGCCAGCTAAGGCATTGATAATCAGTGGAGAGGCGGCTGCACCAACTGAGGTGAATGCCATGTAACTTCCCATTGAACTAGACATTTGTTCAGGTGTCGCCGTTTCAGAAATTGCCTGAATCCCTAAAGGAACCGACAATGAGAAACCAATCCCGGCCGTAATCGCTGCTAAAAAGACCACAGCAATACTTGGGAATAGTACCAATAGCAGATAGCCTCCTGCGGTTACCGCACATGCTAAGGTTAAGACGAAACGATTTAAAACTTTAAAAATTTTAGGAAAGGCAAAACCACCCACTACTCCGGCTCCGGTACTTAGTGACATAGCCAAAGCTACCGTTGAAGGGTCGCCTAAGTTCATTGAAGCAATATAAAGCGAAGCATTCAATGAAAAAGTCGAATAGCCAATACAGAACAAGCAGATCAACAAACCAATAAAATAAATCGAACCAGGAACTTTTGCTTTTGGCGCGCCACTATCAGCGGCTGTTTTTTCTGGTGCGACTTTTTCAGCTGGTAACCAGATTGTCACAATGATAATCGTCACAATGATAATCCCAAAAGTCAGATAAGCTTGAGACCACTGCACCCGCGCTAGCATCCCTGCTAACATCATCATGACTACTGAACCTCCATTTTGAAAAGCCGTCTGTAAACCATACATCTGACTACGCTCTTCTCCTTCAAATAACTCAGTAGAAATATTACTGATGGTCGTCATTAAAGTCCCTTGTCCGGCACCAATTAACAAACTTGAAGCATAAATATAAATCAATTGATCATTTAAAAAGGCTGGAATCAAACCGCCAATCATCATTAAAAACAATGCAACTAATACTAGATATTTCTTATTGATTTTATTACCTAGGACTCCTGCCAATAAGGTAGCAGGAAATGAAGCCACCATCCCAAAAGTCATTACCATCTGAATCGCTGTCAAACTGGCTTCAGGAAAGTTTTGCGCAATATTTGCTAAGACTGTCGAAGCCACCATGATTGCCATTACAATAAATGATTGAGATAGCACGGCAGCTTTTATTTTAAAGTTATTCACTACTTTTCCTCCTCGTACTACAAAAATGAGTGTCAATTTTGGGAAAATAGAACGAACACAAAAATCTTTCGTCATCTTTACTTTAAAATCATGATTTTAATTTTTGAATTTATTTTACTAAGGATGGCTTAGCTGCAGTCTAAACGCTCCTTAAATTCACATGCTTAAATAATGTCCATCGCCGCATAATAGCCGGTGTGGACGGCTTTTCTCACAACTGATGCGCCGGTACAATCGCCAATCGGCATAAAACTTTCCCAGCCATCCCAACTACGAATTTCTTCGACAATTTTTTCATTTGGTTTCATACCTACTGCGTAAATCACAGTATCAGCTTCAAGACTGTGAGCCTGTCCTTCAGCGTTTAAATAAGTTACGCCACTTTCTGTTACCTCAGTGACTTGAACTTGTGTCTGGCTATGAACCAAATCAGCCATTTTATCCATCATTTCAAATAGAGCTGCTTGATGAATCCGATTAGAATCGACTGCCAAGCCAGTTTGAAGTTCTAAAACGGTTACATCAACTCCTGCTTCAGCTAGGTGTAAAGCAACTTCACAGCCCATCAATCCCCCACCGATCATAATTGCTTTTTTTCCGACCTTCTCGGGGTGTTGATAAACCTCGGTTGCATGAATCATTTCAAACTTATCACTGCCAGGTAGTTTTAATTCCACCGGTGTGGCACCAGAAGCAACAATAATTGCTTGAGGGTTAAGTTTTTTCACCAATGCTAGATTCGCTTCTGTATTCAATTTCACTTCAACAGCATTCTTAGCTAGTTGTCTAATTAAATAATCCTTGAAACGTCTTAAATCATCTTTATGAGCGTCAATATCAGTAAATTTTAAGTTGCCTCCTAGTTGAGCTTCCTTTTCTACCAAGGTTACTTGATGGCCTCTTTTGGCTGCGGTAATTGCTGCTTTCATCCCGCCAGGTCCACCGCCAATAACTAAGACCCGTTTATGATTGACTACATTTGGCGTTCTTAGTGTATACAATTCATTTCCGGCTATTGGGTTAACATCACATTCATTGTGACCATCATACTTACCACCTAAACAATTCGTACATCTTAAACAAGGCGTCACATCGGCTTGACGACCAGCAAAAATTTTATTTGGAAGTTGAGGATCTGCCACAATTCCTCGACCAATCGCAATAAAGTCAGCCTTACCTTCAGCAATAATTTTTTCCATGTCCTCTGGATTATAATGGGCACCAACTGTCACAATTGGTGTTTTCACCCCACCGTTTTTCATTGCTTCAGCTAGTGGTAAATTACAGCCATGAGGCAAGTAAACAGATGGGAAGGTATATTGTTTTGTAGCATAATAAGAACCTGCGGAAACATGTAATAAGTCAATTTTCCCATCTAACATTTTAGCAAATTCAACGGCTTCATCAATTTCCATACCGCCCTCTAGATATTCATCCCCACTAATTCGATATTCTAAAAGAAAATCTTCTCCAACTTTTGCACGAATCGCATCAACCACCATTAAAGGAAATTTTGCGCGATTTTCTAGACTCCCACCGTATTCATCTGTTCGATGATTGGTAGCTGGTGATAAAAATTGAGCCAATAACCAACCGTGGGCACCGTGAATCATAATTTTTTGGAAGCCACTGTATTTAGCATACCAAGCTGTTTCCGCAAACTCATCGGCCACCCGCTTCATGTCGTCTTCGTCCATCTCTTTTACAACAGTGCCGTTTTCTTTCGTGAAACCATTTGGCCCAATTGGTTGGTGTCCGCGGGTAAAAATAGGTTCACTAGTATCGCCACCGTGGAAAATTTGGATCGAAGGAACTGCCCCATGACGTTTAATTGCATCGGTAACTTTTAACCAACCAGAAGTCGGAAAAATAGCTCTTTCAAAATCAGGTACCAGTACATCATCATTCGGCCGTCGACTCGCATCATAACGATTAATCGCGGTTTCACTCAACGTCACACTAGCAGCACCACCGCGGGCCTTGTCTTCGTAATAAAAAACTGTGCTTTCATCAGGCATACCGGTATAATAATCCGGCCAAACTAAGGATGTCGGTGAAGCAAAAATGCGGTTCCTAAAGGTGATGTTCTTAATCTTTTTGGGACTGAATAAATGTGGGTACTGTCTCATTTTAATTCCTTCTTTCAGCTATTTTTATAAACAATCTTCCCATCAACCATTGTCATGACTACTTTTGTTTTACCAATTTCTTCTGGTGGAATCATTAAAATATCCTGGTCTAAAATCTGAAAGTCGGCTACTTTCCCAACTTCAATTGATCCCCGAACCGCTTCAAGGTGTTCTTGTTTTGCGCCATTAATGGTGTACATGCGAATCACATCGGCACGCTCACTAGCTAAATCTGGACGATATTTATTTCCAGAGACGGTTTGCCGAGTCACTGCAAATTGAGCCCCTTCTAACCAATTTAAAGAAAAAATGTTAGAATCTGATCCATTGGCAACATTTACACCAGCTTTTTGATAGACATCCCAGGCAAACAGCGCATTTCCATATTCTTCGTCAAAACGCAACCGCATAAAATCCATCATTTGATAAGCTGCCACCGCTTGAACTGACATACTAATATCATATCTTGCAGCAACTTGGGCATTTTCGACTGTCATATCATCACCATGAATAATAAAATGACGAGGATTTTCCCGCGGATATTTTTCTAAGGCTTGTTTATAACCTTCAATAATTGTATCAATTGTTCGACCACCAATCGCATGAATTCCTAATTGCCAACCACGACGATGAACTTCGATAATTGTCTTAATCAATTCTTTTTCTTGTGCTAAATCGGTCTCTCCCGGAAAAGTTGAACGCCCATGATCTCCGACCACTTGATTATTTTCTCTTAGCCAACCGCCACCGTCACCGAATATTTTGACTGTCTCAGCCTTCACCCAGTTTCGATCTTGAAAATCTGGTAAAGTAGTTTTCTCCAATCCTTCCGTAATTGCTTGATAACTTTGAATACCATCAATTCCCGCTAATAAATTAATACTTACTCGAGCAGTTAATTTATCTTCCCTTGCTAATTTTTCGTAAATTCCAATACTTTTCTCGCCCCAAGTGCCTCGAATAAGCTGATTACCACCAATGCCTAAAATATCCACATGGCTAGTAATCCCATATTTATTTAACTCTCGGTTCATTTCTAAAATACAGGCTTCAATTTCTTCTGCTGGTAATGTTGGCACCTGCTGCCAAACTAAAACTTGAGCACCCCATTCATTTAAATAGCCAGTGGGTTCTCGACTGTTTTCTAGTCGTTCAATCAAACCAGCTTCTGGTGGCAAATCCGGTGTTTTTTCAGAAATATCGCAACGCCCCAAAGCTTGACTATTAACCACCATTCGATGGGCGCCATAATCATTTAAAACAACTGGATTATTTGGTGAAACAACATCTAAATCCCATTTTTTTAAGGTTCGTCCCTCTGCCAGACATTCTTCAATTAACATTTCATTCCAGCCCATACCGACAATCCAAGCACCCTCAGGAACTTTTTCAACGGCTGCTCGAATAATTTCTTGTAGATCAGAAATTTTTTTAACTTTAGGAAATCGGACATCTAAAAAAAGGGGACTTAAAGATAAACCGGTATGAACACCATGCATATGGGCATCATGAGTGCCTGGCAACATCAACTTGCCTTGTAAATCAATAACTTCGGTTGCTTCATCGAGATATTTTTTAATCTTTTCATTTGAATCAACGGCGATAATCCAACCAGAATTAACCGCCACTGCCTCGGCTAATGAGAATTCTTCATCCACTGTTGCAACTTTTCCGTTTAAAAAAATCACATCTGCTTTTTCCAACTGATTGCCTCCTAAGTTTTACAAGCGCTTTCTTTTCTTAATTGTATCAATCGCTTGTTGTCTAAAATTGTAAAAAAAAGAACTAAAAAATTTTTTTCCCTGCTAAATTATTTTGAAAATTAGCCAGAAATATTCTCTCAAAAAAAAGATACGTTTTTTATTCGAAAACACAAAAAAACCTGTAAGAAAATTAATTCTCACAGGTTGAACTACTTGTTTTTAATTACGCTATTAAATTATGCAAAACCTAAAGTATATACTTCATTTAACAAATCTGATTTATCTTTTTGGCCTAATGCGTTAAGTAGACTGCCGCCTGAAGCCAACCCACCTAAAGCGATTGAAGCACCATTTAAGACAGTTTGACGACCTTGATCAGCTAACTTCCATACCGTATTTAAAGCAAAGTGACCAGTTAATAATAGACCATTAATTGCTAATGGAATAATCCCTAAAATTGGAATCGCACTTAAAATACCTAGTGCCCAATAAGCTGCCACAAATGCAACTTCTACAACTGCATGTAGAGCAGTACTAGCGATTTGAATCCCACTATCTAAAAGAGAAGGAACAATTGTACCTAATGCACTTGCAATAAATAAAGCATTGTTCAAAGCTGCTTGATCAGCTACTGCTTGATCACGATCTGAACCCGTTACATTCATATTTTCAATATGACCATTAGCACTATCAAGTTGTGTTTTTAATGCTAAAAGCTGTGTAATTGTACTCAATGTGTTGTTTACAACTGTCCGACCTGTCATTAATAAATCTTTGCCGATATTAAATGCAGCGGCTGGAAAAGCTAATAATCCATCAAGGAACAACGGCAAAATACCTACAACTGGAATCGCACTTAAAAACCCTAGGCCTAACATTGGTAAAAAGAAAGCCAAATCAATCGGTGTTTCCACAACACCTTCAACGACATTGGCAACTAAATTGGCACCTCCACCAACAACAGCTGATCCAGGACCAATCAAGCTTAAAATTGCAGCTTGAATGGCTTCTTCAGCAGCGTGTTTATCAGCAGCTAGCTGTTTATCTTGTAAATCAAAACTTCCATTTCCAAGATTATGAATATTCCATTCATTGCCTTCATCATCTGTCACATCTACAGATCCCATTTTAGGAATACTAGCTACGACACCATTGATTAAAATAATACTTTCACCAGTATTTACATCATAAACAATCGTCATATTTCCTGCATTATTGATAACAATATCACCCATTGTATTTCCTTCAAGGGATTTCAAATATTTTTGCCAAATGACATTTGTTGTTAAATCACTTTCAGTTAATACATTACTTGTAATACCTTCAGCGTTAATAGTTTTCACTTCTTGGTCTTTTTGGCTATCAGCAATGCCGTTTACTGATACCGTGTTATCGTTAATCGGTGAAGTACTTTGATTCCCAGAAGTTTTTTCAGTTTCTGCTTCTGGTGTTGTTTGATCCACCACTTCCTCTTCGGCTGGATCAGTAACTGCAGCATTTTCATCTTTGACTGATTCGTCTTCAATACTTTCGGTCACTTCTGGCGTTTCATTAACATCAGTAGAAACCTCTGAATTTTCAGTACTTTCTGGCACGACTACCTCTTCTGTAGTCTCAACATCAATAGTAGTTGTTGGCTGTGCTGTCGCTTGTTCTTGCAAGGCTGCCACGGTCGTTTGAACATTTTGTGTTTTTTCTTCTTGCTGCTGTTGTTCAACCGCTACCTGTTCACTTTGTTCAAGAACATCAGCGCTTGCTTTCACGCTGCTTACAGTAGTCAGTACAGTCGACATTAATAAAACACTCAATACCCCCAATACTGGTTTTTTAATTTGTTTCATAATGTTATCTTCCCCTTTCATTTTAACATCTCTTTAAATTATATCATTAGTTATTATATTTTCAAATATAATTTTAAAAGATAACCAAAATCCTTATCAACAAGCTATTAGGAAGATGATTACAGCACAAAAAAATAATATTCAAAGTTATATTAAAAATGTTTTTTTCAGAGAAAAATATATTCCCTTTTGATACAAGTATTATTACTTGCGAAATAGTTTGCACATTGACAATTGATTCTTGAAATAAAAAAAGACTGCGAGAGAATCTCACAGTCTTAGGTCCGAGTATTTAAATCAAATTAACCGATAAATGGGTTGTTTTTTAAGTTGTAGAAAGATTTGATTCCTTGGTATTCAGCAACATCACCAAGTTGATCTTCAATACGTAATAATTGATTGTATTTAGCAATCCGGTCAGTACGTGAAAGAGATCCTGTTTTGATTTGGCCAGCATTAGTTGCTACAGCAATATCAGAGATTGTAGAATCTTCAGTTTCACCAGAACGGTGAGAAACAACTGCAGTGTAGCTAGCTTTTTTAGCCATTTCAATCGCATCAAAAGTTTCAGTTAAAGTACCGATTTGGTTAACTTTGATCAAGATTGAGTTAGATACGCCTTTAGCGATACCTTCAGCTAATTTTTCAGTGTTTGTAACGAATAAATCGTCACCAACTAATTGAACTTTGTCGCCTAAAGCATCAGTTAATTTTTTAGTACCTTCCCAGTCGTTTTCATCTAAGCCATCTTCAATTGAGATGATTGGATATTTAGCAACTAAGCTTTCGTATAAAGCGATCATTTCGTCAGTTGTTTTTTCGCCTTCGCCTGAATCAGCAAGAACGTAAACACCTTTTTCTTTGTCGTAGAATTCTGAAGAAGCAGCATCCATAGCAAGAACGATGTCTTTACCAGGAACGTAGCCAGCTTTTTCAATTGCTTCGATAATTACTTCGAAACCTTCTTCGTTAGAACCAAGGTTAGGAGCGAATCCACCTTCGTCACCAACTGAAGTTGCTAAACCTTTTGCTTTTAAAATAGCTGCTAAAGCGTGGAATACTTCCGCACCATAACGTAAAGCTTCTTTAAATGTTGGTGCACCAACTGGCATAATCATGAATTCTTGGAAATCAATTGAGTTGTCAGCATGTGAACCACCATTGATGATATTCATCATAGGAGTAGGCAAAACTTTCGTATTGAATCCACCTAAGTAGTTATACAAAGGAATTTCTAAAAAGTCAGCAGCAGCACGAGCAACAGCGATTGAAACACCTAAAATAGCGTTCGCACCTAATTTACCTTTGTTAGGTGTACCGTCTAATTCGATCATTGCTTGGTCAATCGCAGCTTGGTCACGTACATCATAACCAATGATTGCTTCTGCAATAATGTTGTTTACGTTATCGACTGCTTTAGTAACACCTTTTCCGCCGTAACGAGCTTTGTCGCCATCACGTAATTCAACGGCTTCGTATTCACCAGTTGAAGCGCCTGAAGGAACCATTCCACGACCAAATGCGCCGTCTTCTGTATAAACCTCTACTTCGATTGTTGGGTTACCGCGAGAGTCTAGGACTTCACGTGCGTAAACATCTGAGATAATTGACATGTTTTGTCTCTCCTTTAAGATTGTTTTTATTAATAGGGCAAGCCCTTATTATTGATAATAGTGAAAAATTAGCGTTTCTGCAAACAAAAACGTCGATTTTCAGAAAAAATTATTGAGCGCCTTCTAATAGTGCTAAGAATGACTCTGTTTGTAAGCTTGCGCCACCAACTAAAGCACCATCAACGTTTTCTTTTGCCATATATTCTGCAATATTTTCAGGTTTTACTGAACCGCCGTATTGGATACGAACTTTGTCAGCAACTTCTGAACCGTAAATACCAGCAACTGTTGAACGAACTACGCCACAGATTTCGTCAGCGATTGTTGCATCCGCAGATTTACCAGTACCAATTGCCCAGATTGGTTCGTAAGCGATGACCATACTTGAAACTTGTTCAGCTGTTAAATCAGCTAAACCGGCTTTAATTTGACCTTCGATCCACTCAGAAGTTTTATTAGCTTCATAAGTTTCTAGAGATTCACCACAGCAAAGGATTGGTAACATACCGTTTGCAAAAATAGCTTTGGCTTTTTTATTAATTTCTTCATCTGTTTCATGGAAATATTCGCGACGTTCAGAATGACCGATGATAACATAGTCAACACCTAAGTCTGCTAAAGCAGCTGGTGAAGTCTCACCAGTGAAAGCTCCTGAATTTTCCCAGTAGCAGTTTTGAGCAGAAATTTTCAAGTCAGTACCTTTAGCAGATTCAACTAATTCTTGTAAGAATAAAGCTGGTGAGCCAATCACAGAATCCACTTTGTCGTTTGCAGGAATTTTATTTTTAACTGCTTCAGCAAAATCTTTTGCTTCAGAAGCTGTCAAATTCATTTTCCAGTTTCCAGCGATAATAGGTTTACGCATTTCTTGCACTCCTTTTGATATATTATTTTTTTAATTATTTATCGTTAATTGCTTCTAAGCCTGGTAATGCTTTACCTTCTAATAATTCTAAGCTGGCACCGCCACCTGTAGAGATATGGGTAAATTTGTCAGCAAAACCTAATTGTTCAGCGGCAGCGGCAGAGTCACCACCACCAATGATTGTTGTTGCACCTTCAAGATTAGCAATTGCTTCGCAAACACCGATTGTTCCGCGAGCAAAATTACTCATTTCGAATACACCCATTGGGCCATTCCAAACAACTGTTTTTGCACCACTTAATGTTTGAGCAAATAAAGCAATTGATTCAGGTCCAATATCAAGACCCATTTGACCTGTTGGAATATCACCAGTATGTTCTTCAGTTGGAAGATCGTTTGAAAATTCTGCAACAGTAATTGAATCTACTGGTAAAACTAATTTGTCGCCAGCTTCAGCAATTAATTCTTTTGCCAATTCAACTTTATCTTCTTCCACTAAAGAATTACCGATTTCCATACCTTTAGCTTTATAGAAAGTATAAGTCATTCCACCACCGATTAAGATCTTGTCAGCTTTTGGAATTAAGTTTTTGATTACGCCAATTTTATCTGAAACTTTTGCGCCACCTAAAATTGCCACCATCGGACGTTTAGGATCTTCTACTGCTTCACCGATAAATTTGATTTCTTTTTCCATTAAGAAACCAGCAACAGTTGGAATACCAGTTGAGGCAATTCCAACATTTGAAGCATGGGCACGGTGAGCTGTACCAAATGCATCATTTACAAATACATCGCCTAAAGAAGCCCAGTATTTGCCAAGTTCAGCATCGTTGCCACTTTCTTTTTTACCATCAACGTCTTCAAAACGCGTATTTTCAAAAACCACAACATCGCCATCTTGCATTTTGCTAATTGCGCCTTCTAATTCTTTACCGCGAGTTTCAGGTACGAAAGTCACAGATTTACCTAATAATTCACTTAAACGTTCAGCAACTGGTTTTAAAGATTTGCCAGCTTTATCTTCTTCTGTTTTCACACGACCTAAATGTGAGAACAAAATAGCTTTGCCGCCTTGTTCTAAAATATAATTAATTGTTGGTAATGCTGCTTTGATCCGAGTATCGTCAGTGATTACACCGTCTTTTAATGGTACATTAAAATCTACACGGACTAAGACTTTCTTATCTTTCAAGTCAATGTCTTTAACTGTCATTTTTGCCATGAAAGAAACCTCCTAATATTTTATTTGTTGCACAAATCAAATTATACAACTAGATAGCTCTTTTGAGCCAATATTTACTCTAAAAAAAGCGGAGAAGCGCGCAGCTTCCCCGCTCGATTCAGACATTTTCGTTAAATCTTATAAGTTAGCGAAATATTCTAAAGTACGAACCAATTGTGCAGTGTATGACATTTCATTGTCATACCAAGAAACAGTTTTAACTAATTGTTTGTCGCCAACAGTCATTACTTTAGTTTGAGTAGCATCAAATAATGAACCGTAAGTCATACCAATGATATCAGAAGAAACGATTTCGTCAGTGTTGTAACCATAAGATTCGTTAGCTGCTGCTTCCATAGTCGCGTTGATTTCGTCAACAGTTACTTCTTTGTCTAAAACAGTTACTAATTCAGTTAATGAACCAGTCGCAACTGGAACACGTTGTGCAGCGCCATCTAATTTACCGTTTAATTCAGGAATTACCAAGCCGATTGCTTTAGCAGCACCAGTTGAATTAGGAACGATGTTTTCAGCAGCAGCACGAGCACGACGGAAATCACCTTTAGGATGAGGGCCATCTAATGTCATTTGGTCACCAGTGTAAGCATGGATAGTTGTCATTAAACCTTCAACAATACCATAGTTATCATTTAATGCTTTAGCCATAGGAGCTAAGCAGTTAGTAGTACATGAAGCACCTGAGATAACAGTTTCTTTACCAGTTAAAATTTCGTGGTTAGTGTTGTAAACAATTGTTGGTACATCGTTTCCACCAGGAGCAGTGATGATTACGCGTTTAGCGCCACCTTTTAAATGTAATTCAGCTTTTTCTTTAGAAGTAAAGAATCCAGTACTTTCTAAAACGATATCAACTCCTAAGTCAGCCCATGGAATTTCTTCAGGGTTGCGGCTAGATAAAACTTTCACTTCTTTACCATTTACGTCAAAAGAACCTTCGTGAACTTCAACGGTACCGTCAAAACGTCCTTGTGTAGTGTCATATTTTAACAAGTGTGCCAACATTTTAGCATCTGTTAAGTCATTGATTGCTACTACTTCTAATCCTTTTACGTTTTGGATGCGACGGAAAGCTAAGCGTCCGATACGTCCGAATCCATTAATTCCAACTTTTACTGTCATTAAAGATTTCCTCCTCAGGGATGTAAAAAATTTTTTTATTTTTAAAGGGTAGGCCCTTTTAAAATCTCATTTGCTGCGGCTTCATCAGTAATCAGCCACGTTTGTTTTGGTGCATTGTGCATGTAAGCAACAACTGCTTTGGCTTTTAATCTACCACCGGCAACTGCTAGTACAATCGGCAACTTTTGAACATCTTCTAAAGAAAGCCCAATTCTCGGTGCCCGATAAACAATTTCACCATATTCATTAAAGAAATAACCGAATGACTCTGCTACGGCGTTTTCTTTTTTTAAATGAAGAATTTCTTCCTCACTCATTTTTCGTCGACCTGCCATATGCAACGCTCGACCAATACTATGAACCACACAATCAGCATTTTTAATTGTCTCTAAAACACTTTTAATAGCTGGTTCTTTTAACAATGTATGATAGGCAGCTTGACTTAGCTGTTCTGGAACATATAAAACACGATGGGTTCCACGGGCATTTGCTGCCATGGTCGCGCTGACAGAATTGGCTTGAATCGAAACTGATTCACCTATTCCTCCGCGAGCAGGTACAAATATATTGTGGCGATTGGCTCGTTCCAATGGAGTCAATTGCTGTGCAATTTCCGCCATGGTTGTGCCACCCATTACTGCAATAATATTTTCTCCATCGGGAAGTCTTTCATTTAATGTCTCATCAATGATTGTACCGAAATCACTAATAACCTTAGGCTGTTCGTCAGAATTTCCTGAAACAATTAAACAGCGTTCAATCCCTAGTTCGTCAGCTAGCTTTTTTTCTAATTGATCCATTCCAAAGAACTGATCCATTAAATCTTCCAACTGAGCAAGTAATGCTGTACCTTTATCGGTTAACTGCATGCCACTTTTGGTTGCATCGATTAACTGATGTTCTCGTAAAAAATCTGTTTCACTTCTTAAAACACGTTCTGTTAGATGAAGTGATTCAGCAAGATTTCGACGTCCAATCGGTTGCATCCAGAAAATACTTTGCAAAATTCGGTAGCGCTTATTGACTTGTTCTAAAATGTCAGGGACGATTGTTTCCAATACTTTTAATTCACTTAACAAAAGGAATCCTCCGCCTTTGGACTTAATTAGTCCCTCATAGACTTTTTTTGACCCATCAAGCTTAAAAAAAAGTAAGAAATTGTAAAAATAAACTCATTTATTTCAAACTTCCTACAAAACAGAGTGTATCAGTTTTTTCCATTTTCTGCAAGATAAAAAACCAAGAAGTTTCCCCCTTGGCTTAATCAAAACGTTTTCTCTTAGCTGAACTTGGAATTTTCAAATTTTCACGATATTTTGCAACCGTTCGGCGAGATAATTTTTCGCCATCGTTTGCTAATAATTCAACTAACTTTTGATCAGACAGTGGCTTATTTTTGTCTTCTTGATCAATCATTTCTTTAATCTTCAACTTAATACCATCAGCTGAACTATCTTCATTATTAACTTTATTAACAAAAAATTGACGCAACTCAAAAATCCCAAAATCTGTTTCAATATACTTTCCATTGACAGCGCGGCTGATAGTTGATTCATGAACACCCGCAATTTCAGCAATTTCTTTCAATTGAAGTGGTTTTAAGGCACCAGATTGGTTTAAGAAAAAATCTTTCTGTCGTTCAACAATAATCTCACCAACTGTTAAAATTGTATCTTGCCGCTGACCCAAAGTTTTTTCCAACCATTGGAAACGTTGCTGTTTTTCTTTTAAATATTGTAATGTCTCTTCATCCGCTTCTTTGCTTAATCGCTCAAAATACTTGGTTTGGAAATTCACTTTCAATTGACCTCGTCGGTTAGAGACCACGTTTAACTTTTCGCCGTCTCTCATTAAAGTCAGATCTGGAATAATAAATTCCGCTTGATTATCTCCAAAGCTTGCTCCGGGAAAAGGATCCAAACTACGAATATAGTCTAAAATATTTTGTACTTCTGGTAAACTCAATTGATATTTCTTGGCAATCTGCTGAAACTGTCGATTGGCAATCGCTTCAAAGGCTTCTTCTAATATTAAATAAGCTAGTTCAGGTGCATTGTCATCTCGCTCTGTCTGAAGCATTAAACATTCCTGCAAGCTCCTAGCGCCTACACCAGCAGGATCTAATTGTTGTAATAAGGTTAAGCCATCTAAAAATTGAATGTCACTAGCCTGAAGTTGGGCTTTAACTTCTGCCTCATCTACGCGCAAATAACCATTTAAATCTAATGATTCCGCAAGAACTAGAACAATTTTGCGTAAAAAAGTATCACGATAATTTAGATGAATCTGATTCATTACATATTCAAACAGGGAGATTTGTACATCAGGAATTTGAATTGTTTGATTGTCTTGACTGGCGGGACTTTGACTCTTCATTAAATCACTTTGCAGTTTTGGTGCCCGGACTTCGATTAATGGATTTTCCAAAGCTTCACTTTCAACAAAAGTTAACAGTTCTTCAGTATTATATTGTAAAATTTGGATAGATTGCTGTAATTGTTGGGTCATGGCCAATTTTTGCGTCTGTTGTTGTTTTTGACTTTGTTGTTGTTGAAACTTCATTGGAATTTCCCCTTGTATTTTCTAATTTTTATGCTAAACTATCAATTGTGCCTGCGCCCTTAGTGTAGTGGATATCACGTAAGATTCCGGTTCTTGAGACGGGGGTTCGATTCCCTCAGGGCGCGTTTTTTTACAAGTATAACTGAATTTTTTATTTTTTTAAAGCTTCCTCGCCCTTCAATCGGCGAGTTTTTTTATTTAAAAATGCCAAGTAAGCAATCGCTCACTTGGCATTTTTTCTTTAAATATCCTCTTCGTCGTCATCTTCATCATCATCGTCGAAATCATCATCGTCAATAACGCTTAATTCATCTTCGATTCCGCCGGGTACGATTTCTTCATCATCTTCATTTTCTTCATCAGCACCGATTTCTTGTAAATCAGTATTGTATTCTGCGATTTCATCATCATCGTCATCATCGTCATCGTCATCGATTTCATCTTCTTCATCGTCCACAAGATCTGTATCTTCTGGATCGTCATCGTTATAGTCAATTGCATCTTCATCATCATTAATGAAGGCATTCACTTTTTTACGTTTCTTACGACGTGGCGCATCTTCTTCATCGTCTTCCAAACCATGGTTGACTTCTTCATCGATGGAATCAATCGCATACCATGAGCGTAAGCCCCAACGATTGTCGCCTAAAGAAATGAAACTGCCATCAATATTTAAATCAGTATAGAATTGTGCCAAAGCATCACGAATTTCTCCATCAGATTTGCCTAAATAATTTTGAATTTGGTTAACCAAATCAGAAAAATCCATCACATCGGCACGTTCTTCTAAAATTGCATGAGCCACTTCAATCATTGACAATTCATCTTTGTTTAAGCTCTCAAATATACTAAGTTCCAAGTATGACACGTCCTTTCAAAGTCTACTCTTTATCATACAAAATTGATCTTCAAAAAGCAAACCTTTCTTTTCTTAAGTGGTAAATTCTAATACCATATGATAGTCACCCACTTTGGCATCTTTCATGTACAAACCATAATCGATTGTCACGATTCCAGAAAACGGCCGGTCTTTTAAACTGACATGTAAATCTTCTGTATAAGTAGAAATTAGAAAAATCCCATAAGGTGTCCGATAGTTCGTATCCATCTTCTTTCGATAAGCAAATTTCATCTGCATGCGAACATTGCCAGAGCGAATGATGGATATTGTGCTGTCAGGCGTGATTTTTACTGTCACTGGGACAGTCTCTCCATCTTCTTGTTTTTCTTTATAACGAATGTAAAGCGTGTCTCCCATTTGAACAACTTGGCCATTTAAATCGAAGGCAAATTCTTCTTTTTGATTATTTTGAATCACTGTTGTACGTAATTTTATTTTTGCTGGACTTCCTTGTTGGATACTCATTTGAATCCGCCCCTTTCAGCATATATTTTTGACGGTTTTTTAATTTTTGTCAACTACTTCTAACTTTTTAAGCAGATTAATCCAATAACTACCAAATATTGTTTATAATAATGAAGAAAATTCAAATGAAGGAGCTTTTATGGATAAACTATTATTTTTTGATCAAGGCTTAGTAAAACCATCAGAAAATTTCTCCCCTTTTGCTCTAACCGATGTGTTAACAGCCTTTGCAGGTGATCAGAAACAACCTATCATACATTTTTGGCAATTAGATAAAACGTTAATCTTAGGCATGAAAGACAGCCGTGTTCCATTTTTGGCAGATGGGTTAAAATCTATCCAACAAACTGACTATCAAGCTTTGCTTAGAAATGCTGGTGGCTTAGGTGTAATCAGCGATTTGGGCATTTTGAATGTCTCCTTAATTTTGCCAAAAGGAGATTTATCAATTGATCAAGGCTATCAAAAAATGATTGCTTGGTTAGAACAAACGATGATTGCAAAACAACCCTTAATTAGTGGAGAAGTCACTGATTCTTATTGTCCAGGAAAATTTGACTTGTCTTTAGCTGGCAAGAAAATTGCTGGGATTGCACAACGTCGTGTGAAAGACGGTGTGGCTATTATGATGTATTTAAGTGTCAATGGAAAGCAATTCGAACGTGGGGAAATTGTCAGAGATTTTTATTTAGCTGGACTTAAAAAAGATTTTGGTGAACATGGTTACCCACCAGTTAATCCAAATAGTATGACAACTCTCGCTGATGCGTATCAAACAAATCTATCCGTCGAAGAAATTAAAGCGGACTTAATTGCACCCTTATCAATTGATCATCAGACAGACTTTTTAGAAAATTTTTACCATACAGAAGACTACCGCAAGCGAATCGATAGCATGATTCAGCGCAACCAACTACTAACAGAGGTGACTCATGAAAATTAATAATCAAGCATTACCAATGGAAAAAGTTTTTCGTGACCCGGTCCATAATTATATCCATGTCCAACATCAAGTGATTTTAGATTTGATTAATTCTCGCGAAGTACAACGTTTAAGACGAATCAAACAGTTAGGCACCTCATCTTTTACTTTTCACGGTGCCGAACATAGCCGTTTTGCCCATTCACTAGGCGTATATGAAATCACGCGTCAGATTTGCGATATTTTTAAACGTAACTATTCAATTGAAAAAATTGGTCCTGATGGTTGGGATGACAGTCAGCGTTTGGTTACTTTATGTGCCGCTTTATTACACGATGTGGGCCACGGTCCCTATTCCCATACCTTTGAGCATATTTTTAATACTGATCATGAAGCTTTAACAGTCGCAATTATCACTTCACCGGAAACAGAAGTATTTCAAATTTTAAATCGGGTGGCTGAAGGGTTTCCTGAAAAGGTTGCTAGCGTCATAACTAAAACCTATCCTAATCAACAGGTCGTACAAATGATTTCTAGTCAAATTGACGCTGACCGGATGGATTATTTATTACGAGATGCTTATTTTACCGGCACAGAATATGGGACCTTTGATTTAACTAGAATCTTACGAGTAATTCGTCCTTATCGCGGTGGAATTGCCTTTTCAATCAATGGGATGCATGCAGTTGAAGATTATATTGTCAGCCGTTATCAAATGTATGTTCAAGTTTATTTTCATCCTGTTTCTCGTGGCATGGAAGTAATATTGGCTCATTTATTAGATCGCGCCCATGAATTATTCCATGAGGATAATCAATTATTCGAGTACCATTCACAATTTTTAAAACCCTTTTTAAAAGGGAAATTTACTTTAGAAGATTATCTACGTTTAGATGACGGTGTATTAAATACCTACTTTTCTCAGTGGATTTCGGAAAAAGATTTGATTTTAAGTGATCTGGCTCGCCGATTTCTAGATCGTAAACCATTGAAATCAATTACGATTGATTCAGTTGACAACCCTAATCTACCAATCATGCGGGATTTAGTGGAAAAAGCTGGTTTTAACCCTAATTATTATACAGCAATAAATTCCAGTTACGACTTACCTTACGACTTTTACCGCCCCGAACAAGGACGTCATCGCACTCAAATAGAACTAATGGAAAAAGATGGCTCATTGGTGGAATTATCGAAAGCCAGTCAGTTGGTTGCAGCTCTAGCAGGTCAAGGGCAAGGGGATGCTCGTTTTTATTTTCCAAAAGAAATGATTCAAAAAGATCCGACAAATTTGTTTGAAGATTATTATCAAGCTTTCAGTAGCCACATTCACAATGGTGCATTGGCAAAATAAAAAAAAGTTTAGTGACCGCATGTTGTCGGTCACTAAACTTTTTTTAACCAATTTTCAACAGCCCATTTATGGCTGCCTCTTTTTAATAAAACCATGGCCTCTTCAGGAGCAACCCAGCGGCTCAAACTTCCTTCTTCGGTTGGTTCAGAAACTTTTTCCCAATTTTTTGCTACAAAAAAATAACCTGGATTATAAAAATAAGTATCTCGATGGCGGGAATAGAAATACTCGTCTGCCTGACCCAAGTATTCTGCCAAGTCGACTTTAAAACCTAATTCTTCCATCATCTCGCGATCAATCGCTTCTTCTTTCGTTTCAGAACCTTCGATTTCTCCACCTGGTAAAAAGAATGCTCCATTTGGCGCTTCCACGATTGCTATCTTCCCGTGTTGATTAACTAAAATCGCATAAGCTGCATAACGTGCCTGATAATCTTTTTCTTCTTTCGTACCAAATGTTGGAATCATAATTCTCCTCCTAAGATGTTTTATTTTAGTTTACCTGATAAAAATCCCACAAACAAGCCAACAAGCAAATATTTCCAGCTTCTTTTTTAATTATGCTATGATACAGTTAACAATTCATTTCAATCCACTTCACTTATTTTTCTTACGTGGATTAAATAGGAGGAAATATATTTATGAAAATGGCTCATACTTGTGTTCGTGTAAAGGATTTGGATGCTTCACTAGCTTTTTATCAAAAAGCTTTCGATTTCGAAGTTTCTCGCCGTAGAGATTTTCCTGAATCAAAATTCACTTTGGTTTACTTGACCTTAGCTGGAGATGACTACGAATTGGAATTAACTTATAATTACGATCATGAAGCTTATGACTTAGGTAACGGTTATGGTCATATCGCTATCAGCGTAGATGATTTGGAAGCATTACATGAAAAGCATCAAGCAGCTGGCTTTAACGTAACAGATTTAAAAGGATTACCTGGTACTGATCCTTCTTATTATTTTATCGTTGATCCTGATGGTTACAAAATCGAAGTTATTCGTGCCTAATCAAAAGGTGAACTGAAAATTCAGTTCACCTTTTTTTATCCGATCATGACACTTTCTTCTGGCAATTTATAGTGTCCAGTTGCTTGATTTTTTGCAATCTGAATAGTCAATGACAAGCCAATGGTCAAGATTCCTACCCGACCAATATACATCAACAAAATGATGACTAATTTGCCAACTACTGTCAAATCAGGTGTCAATCCCATAGTTAAGCCAACTGTTCCAAAAGCTGAGACAACTTCAAAAAAGAAATATTCCACTCCAGCAGTTGTAGGCAATTCTTCCGTAATTGATAAAATCACCACCGCAACGATACAAATCGACAAAGCTAAAAAGAACATTGTTAGAGCTTTAAAGACCACTGATGGTTTGATCGTTCGACCGAAAGCTTCTGCTTTATTACGCCCTCTTAGCATTGAAAATATTTGAATCAATAATACTCCGAAGGTAGTCGTCTTTAACCCACCAGCTGTCGAACCCGACGTTCCTCCAATAAACATCAAAAGGATTGTCACAATAATCCCAGCAGAGCTCATTTTGAAATAATCGATCGAGAAAAAGCCGGCTGTTCTTGGCGTGACAGCTAAAAAGAACATATCAACTAATCTAGTTAAGCCACCATTTCCATTAGTTTCAGTTAGATAGAACAATCCAGTTCCGACAACTAATAAGCCAATCGTCACGGTCAAAGCAATTTTACTATGAAGAGAGAATTTTTTCCTTTTTGTAAAATCCAACAAATCTCGCCACACGATAAAACCCAGCCCACCAGCAATAATCAAGCCGGCAATAATCATTAAGACATAAGGATTATCTTCAAATCCCACCATGCTATCGCCAAATAAATCAAAGCCAGCATTACAAAAAGCTGATACAGCATGAAATATGCTCAACCAAAGTCCTTGCGCAATACCATATTTAGGTAAAAAATCTATTGCCAACAAGAAGGTTCCTAATAATTGAATACATAGAGCCAGCCGAATAATATAAAGCATTAATTTCATGACTCCAGACAATGACTCCAAATTTAAGGCTTCTTGCAAAACAATCCGTGCTCGCAATCCCACCTTCATTCGAAACATTGAAAAAAATAAAATAGGGATCATCATAAAGCCTAAACCACCGACTTCAATTAAACATAAAATAATGGCTTGCCCACCAAAATTCCAATGTAAATCTGTCGGCAAAGTGGTCAATCCAGTAACGCATGTAGCCGATGTAGTGGTAAATAGTGCATCAATAAAGGGTGTTGTTTCACCCGACTGACTAAAAAAAGGCAATGTTAATAAACCACTACCTATCAGAATCAATGCTAAAAAGCCCAAAGGGATATATTGAATACTGTGGATTCTAGAAACATTCCTCAATTTTTTCATTCGCTTTATCCTTTAATTATTCCCCATATTTTTGATTTTTATTAGACGTGTAACCTCGGCCCGTTCATTTTCTTCGAGCTTCATTTGAATAAAATAAATCGTTTCTTCTAACTGAGGAATGGTCATATATTCTAAGGCATTCACACGACGTCGAGTTTTTTCAATTTCTTTAGCCATCAATTGACAAGTTTTTTCAATCTCTGTCAGTTCCAAAAGCTTTGGTAATACTTCTGCAAAACGAGCGACACTTTGATCAAGTTCCTCATTAGAATTTAAAAATCCATACTCTAGCGGTCCATCAGCCAAATCATTTTGATGTTGAAAATTCATTACCGGCACTTTGACACTCATAACATCTTTTTCAATCACATCTACTGATACGCGATCTTTTGGCACTGCTAATAGCTCATCAATAAATTTATCATTAATCATAGCGTCAGCTAAGGCAAAATCTTTCATCGCTTGATTTAATTCTACCTCAACTTCTTTACGCAACTGATTATTTTTTTTGATTAAAATAATAAAACGACGCATCAATTCATCTTGTTTATCTTTTAATAATTTGTGCCCTCGTGTCGCTGTGACTAATTGTTTTTTTAGTTTTGACAACTCCATTCGGGTTGGGTTGACATTTAACTTTGCCATGAGTGATCACACTCCTTTTGACAAATACTCATCAAGCATATCATCTTTGATTCGTTTTAATTCAGTACGCGGCAACATTGATAATAGCTCCCAGCCTAAATCTAAGGTTTCAAAAATTGAGCGATTTGTGTAATAACCTTGATTAATATATTCGGCTTCGAAACAATCTGCAAATTTTGCATATATTTTATCGGTATCAGATAAAGCTGAATCGCCTAAAACAACTGCTAATTCTTTGGCTTGTTTACCTTGGGCATAAGCAGAGAACAATTGATTCATGGTAGCAGCATGATCTTTTCGTGTTTTTCCTTCACCGGTCCCTTTATCTTTTAGTCGAGATAAGGATGGCAAAACATCAATTGGTGGTTTGATTCCGCTCTTGTATAAATCTCGAGATAAAATAATTTGACCTTCTGTAATGTAACCAGTTAAATCGGGTATCGGATGAGTCTTATCGTCTTCTGGCATTGATAATATTGGAATTTGCGTGACTGAACCCTTCAAACCGCGTATCCGTCCAGCCCGCTCGTATAAAGTAGCTAGATTAGTATATAAATAACCAGGGTAGCCTCGACGACCAGGAACTTCTCGCCGCGCAGCAGAAATTTCTCGCAAAGCTTCACAGTAATTGGTCATATCTGTCATGATAACTAGGACATGCATCCCTTTTTCGTAAGCCAAATATTCAGCCGCTGTTAAGGCCATTTTAGGTGTCGCGATTCGTTCAATTGCCGGATCGTTAGCTAAATTCATAAATACGACAGAGCGATCAATCGCGCCGGTTTTACGGAAATCCTCCATAAAGTATTCGGCTTCTTCAAAGGTGATCCCAATCCCTGCAAAAACTACAGCAAAATCATCATTAGCATTTAAAACTGCTGCTTGGCGAGCAATTTGAGCTGCCAATTCTTTATGGGGCAAACCTGAACCAGAAAAAACTGGCAATTTTTGTCCACGAACAAGAGTATTTAAATGATCAATCGCTGAAATCCCTGTTTGAATAAATTCATCAGGGTAATCACGAGAAACTGGATTGATTACTTCGCCGTTAATATCTAGATGTTTTTCTGCTAAAACTGCTGGACCATTATCTTTAGGACGTCCTAGTCCATCAAACACCCGGCCAATCATATCTTCAGAAACGGCTAATTCAAGTGGATGACCTAAAAATCGAGCTGTAGATTCTTGCAAATGAATTCCGCTAGTTCCTTCAAACACTTGAACCAAGGCCTTATCTTCACTAATTTCAAGAACTTGTCCTCTTCGAATCTCGCCATTTTTCATACGAATTTCTAACAATTCTTCATACTTGACGCCTTCAACTTTATCAACAGCCATTAAGGGACCTACCACTTCGCTGATTGTCATATATTCTTTAATCATTGGTCATCCCTCCTTTAGCAACTATCTCTTGTAAAATAATTGGTATGCTTTGATGAATATCACTCAATTTTTCAATCTCTGCTTCTGGTAAATACTTACTGCGGGCAACTTTATCTCGCAAATCAGTTGTTCCCTCCATGATTTCTTTCAAGTAGGCACCTAGATCTAGCGCTTTGCGACTCTCACTATAAAAAGTCAAAATATTGTTTAACATTTTAAATTGCTTTTCTCTTGAAGTAAATGTATCCACATCATCAAAAGCATTTTGTTGCAAATAATCTTCGCGAATAGATTTCGCTACTTCCAAAGTTAAGCGATCTTTTTCAGACAGTGAATCAATCCCCACTAAACGAACAATCTCACTTAACTGCGATTCTTCTTGTAAAATTTTCATTCCTTCAGTTACTAAGTCTGACCAAGAAACTTGCATTTGCTGGTCTAAATATAATCCCACTTCATTTGAATACAATGAGTAACTGGACAACCAATCAATTGATGGGAAATGCCTTTGTTGGGCTAGGTTTGCACTCAACCCCCAAAATACTTTTACAACTCGTAAAGTATTTTGCGTGACAGGCTCTGAAGTATCTCCCCCTGATGGTGATACAGCCGAAATTGCAGTAATGGAACCTTCACGCCCATCTGATCCCAGTGCCACGACTCGCCCAGCACGTTCATAATACTCCGCCAAGCGAGAACCTAGATAAGCGGGATAACCTTCATCACCAGGCATTTCTTCCAAACGTCCACTCATTTCTCGCAAAGCTTCAGCCCAGCGAGAGGTTGAATCTGCCATAATTGCTACGTTATAACCCATATCACGGAAATATTCAGCAATGGTAATCCCAGTATAAATAGATGCTTCTCGTGCTGCCACTGGCATATTCGATGTATTGGCAATTAAAATCGTTCGTTCCATCAAGGATTCTCCTGTTTTAGGATCAATCAATTCCGGAAATTCATTCAACACATCGGTCATTTCATTACCACGTTCACCACAGCCAACATAAACTACTAAATCGACATCGGCCCATTTGGCTATCTGATGTTGCACAACCGTTTTCCCAGCACCAAATGGTCCTGGTACAGCAGCCGCTCCACCTTTTACCACTGGAAAGAAAGTATCAATTACTCGTTGACCAGTGATCATTGGTGCTTCTGGATTTAATTTTTCTTTGACTGGTCGACCGCGACGAACAGGCCATTTTTGCAGCATTGAAAAACTTTTTTCACCTTCTTCAGTCGCTAAAACATAAACGGTTTCAGTGATATTAAACTCACCTGAGTGAATTTTTGTAATGGTGCCGCTAACACCATTCGGAACCATAATTTTATGTGTTAGTACTTTCGTTTCTTCTACGATTCCTACTACATCTCCAGCAGAAACAACTGTACCAATTTCTAAAGCTGCTTCAAACCACCATTTTTTTTGATGATCTAAAGCCGGTAATTGGACACCTCGACTCAAAAAATTACTTTGGGTCAACGTTTGAAATTTATCTAAGGGTCGTTGAATGCCATCAAACATTTGAGACACAATTCCTGGACCTAATTCAACCGATAAAGCTTCTCCCGTTGTTTTTACGACTTCCCCTGGTCCAATCCCAGCAGTTTCTTCATATACTTGGATGGAGGCGACATCTTTTCGCATTTCAATAATTTCGCCAATTACCCCCAGCTCTCCAACATAACAAATATCTTGAATTGCTGCGTGACCCATATTTTCAGCCATTACTAACGGCCCAGATACTTTGATTACTCTTCCTTCTTGCAAGCTGTCTGCTCCTTTACAATATATTCATTCCGACTGCTCGTTCTACTTGATCTTGAATCATTTTTTGCCCCAGTCCATCTGTTCCTGCAAAATTTGGAATTAAAACAATCGCAGGGATCATCTCTTCTTCATATCTTTTGACAGTTTCAGGAACCAGTTGCGCAAATTGTTCAGTCAGATAAATGATCCCATAACCTGACTGAGCCATTTCTTCAATATTTTTTCGAATAGCACTTGGTTGTTTATCCGTTCTTACATCAAAATCAAATAATTTGAAAGGCAATACCGAGTCTTTATCGCCAATTGCACCAATTTTATGCGTCATGGGTTACTCGCATCCTTTCCTTAATATCAGATTGATCCATTCCGATTTTTTTTCCAACAACTAATAAACGCAGATTTTTTATTTCAGTTTCTTTTCCGTGCAACAAAGCTAACATTGGTAATGGACCGAAAGCTTCAACTTGATAAGCTTCAAATAAACTTGCCAAATAATCATCTTTGGCCTTTTCCAATTTTGCTAAGTCAACTTTTCCATCTACTACCGCTGAAGCTGCTTCATTTCCATAAGGACTAGCCAAAATAAAATCAGCAAATGTTTGGGGCTGTTCAATAATCGCTAATAAATCTTCTTTGGCGATACTTCCTTGACTAGAAAGAACTGTAGATAGAAAGGCTTTACTTCGTTTTTGACGAATGCCACGACCTAAAATAATTAAATTAGTAAAATCAATAAAGGCTGTGATTTCTGATAGTAGCGCGACATAGCCTAACTTTTCTCCTACTATTTCTTGATTACGCAAAAAATCACGGTCAAAGATAATATCGATTCCTTGTAGACTATTAGACTCTGAAAAATGTGCCTTAACCGCATTTACCGTACCGATAATCTCATCAGGTAAACTATTAGATTGTCCAGTTTTAACCACACTTTTAATTTGTTCTAAAGAATAAAATCCATCATACAAAAATAATTCATCAAAGTTTTGTTCAAGTAATTCTGCCTTCATCAGGGCTTTTAAATTATGATAAGTAAATCGCATCGTATAAATCCATATCACTTCCGGCTCAGGTGCCAGTTCGATTAATTCTGTAATTAATTGATTAAAAGAGTTTTGTAAGCTTTCTTCAAAAGTCTCAGCAAAATCTCCCTGTAAAAATTCCCCATAAAAAGTACTATTTAGCAATTGCTGAACTTCTTTTAAGTCTTTTGCAGCAACTAAACGATCAAACATATCTGGGGTTAACAATTCAAGTTCTTTTAAGCGAATCAGAGGATTTAACTCATGATAGCTATAAGTTTTCATTTAGACCTCCTTAATCCAAAAAGGTTTGTGCCAGTTCGAAGCTTAATGTTTCTTTTTGTTCCTCGATTAATGTTTGATAGAGAAAATTATATTGAATACCTGCTTGATCTAAAATGAACCCCGCTTGATTGGGAATCACTTCATCTGATAATGTTAGTTGGTATTTTAACTGTGCATTTTGGATAGCCAACCATTCTTCGGTGTAAACATCTTTAGTTATTCCACCAGAAATGAATTTCAGCGAGCCAGAAACTGCTAATTTTTTTAATGCTCCATTAGCAAAATTTTGGTGTTCTTCAATTGACCAGTCATTCATGGCTTCTTGTGCGGCAATAAACATTTCATCCAATAATTGTTGTTTTAAATTTAAGTTAGCTTGTTTAGCTGCTACTTGTTGGCGATTTTTTAATTGCTTATTTTTTTCTTCTAATTGATCTAATTGATTTTCATATCTTTTTTTCTGTTCCAATTCAATCTCTTGTAAACTAGCTTGAAATTCTTGCTCAATTCGCATTTTTTCCGTTACTTGAAATTCTGTTTGCTTAAGTTGTGCTTCTTCATTTAATTGATCAATGATTTTTTCAATAGCATCCATTTAAATCGCTCCTTATACTTGACCTACTAATAGGAAAGAAATAACGAAGCCTAAAATGGCATAAGTTTCTACCATTGCTGCATAAATGATTCCCTTTGTTGCGTGCTCAGGTTTTTTAGCCAAGATTTGGATACCCGCTGCAGCCACTTTCCCTTGGGCAATTCCAGAAAATAAACCAGTAAAAGCAATGGGTAAAGATGCTCCTAAATAGCCTAACCCTTGAACAACTGTTAAATCAGACGATAGATTAGTAAAAATTAAGAAGGCAATTACGAACCCGTACAATCCTTGTGTTCCGGGTAATAGTTGTAAAATCAATGATTGTCCAAATTTTTCAGGTTGACTAGTTGTTAGAGCTGCCGCTGCTTCACCGGTCATCCCCACACCTTTCGAAGAACCAATTCCTGAAAAAATTGTTGCTGTTGCCATACCCAAAATCGCAAAAATAATCCCACCACTATTGTTAATTAAATACTCTGTCATTTTGAAATTTCCTCCAATTTATCTTTCTTTTCAATATTGATATATTTTTCCTCTGTTTTCAAAGGCTTGAAGGGTTTGCCTCCACCTTGATAAAATTTGCCGAAAAACTCTACGTATTGTAATCGTGCACCGTGAACATAAGCACTTAATAAGGATAAGAAAATGTTCAAGCCATGCAAGACCAACATTAGCAAAATCCCTACACTAAATTTTGCAACCGGTGGCATATAACCCACCAGCATATTAAACGCTGCGGCGATACTCCCACCTGAAATACCTAAAGCCATCAAACGTGTATAACTTACTAAATCTCCGATATAACCTGTGATGCCGTATAAATCATAGGCCCCACCGGCTAACGCTGCCAATTTTGATTTACTGCCAACCATCGGTAAAACGACTATTGAAAGAGCGCTAATTCCAGCAATAATTATCCCTAAAATAAAGATTGGCGAACTAGTTAAAAGCATCTTCCCAGCGGCAGCAATAATACCGCCTACAAAAATCCCTTGCCAAGCAAAGCCTTGAGAAATAGCTGCCAAATAATTTTTTGCTTTAATATTTTCTGCAGCTGCCAATCCTAAGCCAACGAAAATTTGGATCAATCCGAAAATGATGGATAAAATTAAAATCGTAATTACATCATTACTGGTAGACAATATTGGTTTGTATGGTAATGAAAAACCAAAGAATCCATTATAAATGAGTCCCCATACAATAGTTGGTATGGACAAAATTTGAAAGAATTCCATGAATCGCTTGGTCCCATTTGGTAATATTTGCGATTTTAAAACTATTGTCGTTGCTATCAACATCAATAATCCATATCCAATATCAGCGACCATCATGCCAAAAAACACTAAATAAAACGGCGTGAACCAAGGTGTCGGATCAATTTCTTCATATTTCGGTAGTGCATACATCTCAGTCAGCATTTCAAAAGGCTTAACTAAACGACTATTTTTAAGCTTGGTAGGAATTTCTGTTTCAATTTCAACCAGATTAGGCTCTTCCACGCTTAAATAAACTTCTTCTGTTGCTAACCTTTTTTCCAAAGACAACACTTCATCCTCAGCAATCCAACCTTGCAAAACAAATAAATGGTCTGTTTGGATATAGCTCTTATGGACTAACAATCGATTTTTCTGGGCAAGTAAAGTCTCTTCTGCCCACTCCAATTCATGAATATTTACTCGCTTTTGACCAATCATAGTAGATAATTGCTGTTTTGCTTGATAAACATCATTTTGCTCAGAATGAATTTCAGCTAACTTATTTTTTGGTAACTGGCTTTCTAGATAATCAAACTTCGTGATACTAAAATGAGCGATTAATTGCTTGACGACTGCTTGTTGCTGGTTTAAATAAATTAAACTGAAATTAGTGATTTTCCCATCACTATAAACTTCTTCGAAATAAATTGTTTCTTGCTGTAGATCAGCTTTTAGTTTTTCCCAATTCTCAGTCTCAACTGTTCCTAAAAAAGTTTGACTCGTTTTCAAATTATTTTGCTGTGGAATAACATCTAAATACTGCCATTTAGAAAAAACTTCTTCCTCTACCGTCAATGTTTTTTCTCTTTGATTCAGTTCTGCGAAACGACTGATTAAGTTTTCAATTTCTGTTAATTCAGTCAATAATTTTTCTGGATCAAATTGTTCTTCTAATTGCTGCAAGGTCAAAAATCTGCGTTTTAAATGAATCGCTTTTTCTTTACTGCTACCATGATCTTTAATAAATTTAATACTTTGATGAATAGCTTCAATTTGTTGATCGATCTGTTGAATTTGGTCTTGCTGATCATTTGGTTCAAAATCAGTAAAAAAAGCTTTTACCCACTGATTATTTTCCTTTAAATCGAAAACATCACGCACTTCAACGCCTTGAAATCCTTGAAGGGTAACTAAAATTTCATGGGTTTTTTTATCTTCAGCAATGAGTGTCAGTTTTTTCATTTTACTGACTGCCATATTTTTCTCTCACCCCTTCTAAAATTTTTGTAATTGCTTGCGCCTTAATTAATTCAAAATTTGCTTGATAATGATCCGCTAACTGTTTTTTTTGCTCTTCTAGCTGAAGCGCTTCTTTTTTTAGGTCATCATTCAACTCACGATTTCTCTCAGTTATTTTTTCGTTATTCTTTTTTTGTAAATCTGCTTGTTTTTCCTGTAACAATTGTTGATTCTTTTTTTCAAGTTTTAACAATTCTTTTTTGACTTGGTTCATTTGTGCTTCGTTTCTTTCTTCGGCTGCTTTGATTTTTTCCAGTGCCTCTAGCATCCCGCTCCTCCTTTAATTTGGTTATCTTTTATTTTCATTTTTTTGATGATTTTCGTTTTTTTAATTGAAAACAAAAAAAGGCCGCAAATCTTCAAGTGTTTCTCTCACCCCTTGAGAAACATGATCCTTGAAGCTTACGCCCAACCATTTTGAATAATAAATTCAATTCCATTATAGTATATCAGAAGTTATTAAGAAAAAAAAGGATTCTTATGACAGAGTAGGTTATCTTGCCAAAAAGATTATTTTATGTTATCAAAAGGATAAACCATTTAAAGGAGTTTTATATGAAAAAACCAATCATTGGTATTGTTGCCAACCAACATTATTTAGATAACACAGCTTTTTTTGATCAACCTTTTAGTTATACTCCCCAAGGTTTTATTGATGGTATCCATCAAGCAGGTGGAGTTCCTTTAGTACTTCCTCTTGGTCTTGCCGATTTAGCAGCAGATTATATTGAAAAAATTGATAAACTTTTGCTAGCTGGTGGACAAGATATTACCCCTAGCCTCTATGGGGAAGAACCTCATCCTAAGTTAGGTGCGACTAGTTTGGAGCGAGATTTGTTTGAAATGGCTCTTATCCAAGAAGCTATTGAACAAAAGAAACCAATTTTTACTGTATGTCGTGGCACGCAGATTTTAAATGTCACTTTAGGAGGAAATCTCTATCAAGATTTATCCTTGTATAATGATTGGTCAGTGAAACACGATATGTTCCCAACACCACCTGCTTTTGCTTTACATTCGATTAAAGTAGCAAATAATTCTATCTTAGGAAATTTATTAGCTGAAGAAACACAGGTCAATTCATTTCATCATCAAGCCTTAAAAGAATTAGCTGAACCGCTAAAAGCGATTGCTTGGTCCAAGGATGGTATTATCGAAGCTGTTGAAAGCAAAGATCCTGGTGTGCCGATTTTGGGTGTTCAATGGCATCCTGAATTAGTTCATAAAGCAGACCCTAAAGAGCAGGAATTGTTCAATTTTTTTGTCCAAAAATTCTAAAAAAACGAGCGCCGTCAACTGAATGACGACGCTCATTTTTTTAAAAATTAAAATTATCTGGATCTCCACCTAAACGCTCATTAATGTTTAAGCTATCGATCTCTTTCATATCATCTGGACTTAGTTCAAAATCAAACACATCAAAATTTTCTTTGATCCGATTTTCATGCACTGATTTTGGAATCACAATAATATCACTTTGTAAATGCCAGCGAATAATCACTTGGGCTACACTTTTTTGATGGGTTTCAGCAATTTTCATTAAAGTTGGATTGCTTAAAATTTTCCCTTGTCCTAGTGGGGACCAAGCTTCAACTGCAATATTTTCACTAGCTAAATATTTGCGCAAAGGCTCTTGTGTTAACGTAGGATGAATTTCAACTTGATCAACCATTGGTTTAATTTTTGCAGTTGTCATTAATTCTTCAATATGGTGTTGATGGAAATTAGAAACACCAATTGCTTTTGCTCGACCACTTTCATAAACTTCTTCCATCGCTTTCCAAGAATCGTTAAATTTACCTGGAACTGGCCAATGAATCAAGTATAAATCAACATAATCTAAACCTAATTTTTTCAAGCTTTCATCAAATGCTTGATGTGCTGTTTCATAGCCTTGATCAGCATTCCATAATTTTGTAGTAATAAACAGCTCTTCCCGTGATACGCCAGATTGGCGAATACCTTCACCAACTTCAGCTTCATTCTTATAAATTGCCGCTGTATCGATTAAACGATATCCTGCTTGAATCGCCCATTTTACCGAATTAATTGCATCTTCCGGATCTACACGCCAAACACCTAGACCAAAACGTGGCATTTCTAAACCATTAGCTAATTTTTTTGTTTTTTCCATACAAAATTCCTCCTCCAAATCTTTCAACTATACTTTATTTTGAAGAAAATCTTTTATTTGGTCAAATATTTTGATTATTTTTCCCGATCATTGCGCATAATTGAAAATGATTGGCGCAAGGCACTCACCATGCCACCTTCACTATAAACCAATACATTTGATTTATATAACTGAGCTGAAAATAAGTTCAATAAAATGGTGAAAACAATCAAGACAACTAAAGAGATTACAGCCCCAGAAAGACTCACTGTATCTGTCGACAGTCTCAGTGGCATACTATATGAGGAAAGAAATGGAATATATGCAGTGACCTTTACAATAATATTGGTTGGATTGGCTGCCCCCATAATGATATTTAGCATATAACCAATTAATGAAAGATACATCACTGGCTGTATCGCCTTTGCAGTGTCCTCAGGTTTGTTAACTAAAGAACCACATAAAGCAGATAATACTGCATAAAGTAAAATTCCGAAAATCATAAAGGCCAGCATAATGATTGTGTTTACGCCAAACAAATGTTTAAAGGTGACATTATTAGCTATCCCAGCAATAAAATCGGTATTTTTAAATTGCTGATAACCCACAACAATGGCGACACCGTAAATAATTAATTGGGTCAACGCAACTAGTAAAACGCCAATAAGCTTCCCATAGTAATGAGTTTTAGCCTTCATACTGGATAATAAAACTTCCATAATTCGGGTCCCTTTTTCTGAAGCAATTTCTTGTGCAATAATTGAAGAATAACTCATAATAAAAATAAACATAATAATAGTTGTTGCAAAACTAATCCAATATTGCGCGCCGGTATCAGCCTCATCAACTTTCATTTTACCATCTTCAAAATTCACACGTTTTGCTTGAAATTGCCCGGGTTCAATAATATGAGCGACTTGTTGATTGTTGATATTTAACTGACCAGCACGTAATCCCAACTGCAATTGATTAGTTATTTGTGTCAGCGCACCTTCTGTGGTCGTACCTAATGATGAAGTACTATATAGGGTACTTTGAACAGTATCATCATCTTTTGTATCGATAACGAAATAAGCATCAATTTTTTCATTCTCCAATTGATTTTGTGCTTGTTTCTTTGAATCCATTACTTTGAAATTAAAATCCTCTGACGATTGGCTTTTTAATTGTTCTGCAACTGCCGGCTGATTACTAATGATACCAATTTCGTTAATATCATTTGTATTACCAAAGAAATGTTGTGCCAAATAAAAGATACCCATTAGCAAAAATGGTGCCAAAATCATGATGACAAAAGCTGTTGATTTAACATTTTTTTTGTAAACGTCTTTAATAATAATTCCCATTTTACTCATGTTGGTCACCTGCTTTCCATTTGAATATCTCTTCTAAAGTTGGTGGTTGCTGATTGAACATTGGAATATAGCCATTTTCAGTTGCTTTAGCGAAAATATCTTTGCCAATTTCCGGATCAGACAAAGTTAAATCAAAAGTTCCATCTTCTTTTTGAACAATTTTTTCAACACCAGCAAATTCATCCAATTCCGCAGCTGTTAATGAAGAATCTAGATACAGTTTCGTTCGTCCAAAAGATTCACGAATTTCATGAACCTTACCATCTAAAACAGTTTGGCCATTCCGTAACATAATTAAATTGTCACAAATTTTTTCGACATTATCCATATTATGACTAGAAAAAATAACACATGAACCTTTACCTTTTAACTCAATGATGCCATCTTTTAATAGTTCCGCATTCACTGGATCCAAGCCAGAAAAAGGTTCATCCAAAATAACTAATTTAGGCTCATGAATCAAAGTAGCGATCAATTGAACCTTTTGCTGATTCCCTTTTGATAAGGATTTAACCTTATCTGTTTTCTTACCTTTTACTTGGAATTTTTCCATCCATTCATCAATTTTTGGTACAATTTCAGCTTTTTTCTTGCCTCTTAAAGCGGCAAAAAACAATAATTGTTCTTCAATCGATACTTTTGGATACAATCCTCGTTCTTCTGGTAAATAGCCAATGATGCTATAATCCTTCTCAGTTAATGGTTGTCCGTTCCATAATATTTTCCCGCTATCTTTTGCTAAAAAATCTAGGATCAAACGAAATGTTGTCGTCTTACCGGCACCATTTTGTCCAATTAAACCTAAAATTTTCCCATCCTCAATCGTTAAAGATAAATTATCTAACGCTTTGAAGTCTCCAAAAGTTTTACTAAGTTGCTCCACTTGTAACATTCTTCCCACTCCTTCATTTATAAACTCGAAAACAATAATGCGAAACCAACACCAATCACGGCTCCGATGACTGCGCCAATAATCATTAAAATAGATTGGTCGCGAATAAACGATTGCTTTTTAGCAAACTTATCTGGTTGGTTGTAATATCTTGTACGATCTCGGTAAAACAATTTATAAAACAACATCGTTGCAAAAATACCAATCGGAAAAAAAACACCAAAAAGCCCAAAAAAAGCAATGAATAATAATAATCCGTTAGGTACCGGCCACTCAGCTGCTTGAATAAAACTAATTGCTACCAGTACAATAAAGCCGAACAGTGCATAAATCAGCGAGCGCAAAAAATTATAGCGCCATTCCAACTTAAATTTTTCACGATAGCTTTCTTCGTCGGAAAAAATACTAGGTGTATCTTTATCAGCAGAAAAAAAATAATATTTTTTTCGGAAATCACTGACTTTTTGCCAACCACTTATTTGATACATCTCTAAATACTCTGAGAGATCTTCTGATTTACCAGAAAAATAATCAACTGCATACTGCCGGTTTTGTGGAACGCCTTTCTTGAAAACTAAAAAGCCAAAAATATTTAACTTCTCAAACTCCCAACCTTTAGCAGCTTGTTTTTCAAGGCGAAGCATTTCTTTTTCTGGATAAAAGGCCACACCTAAGCTGAGTAAATATTTCTTCTCAAACAACCCCATTAACCTTCGCCTCCTGCATCAGATAGTAATCTCTCACCGAATTGGTAAAATAATTTTCGTCGTCGGACGTCTTTTCGTAAAACTTCTTTTCCACTATCTGTAATTTGATAGATTTTCTTTCGATCAGTACTTTCTTCCAAAGTAATGTAACCACTTTTGGTTAATTTTTTTAAAATCGTATACATACTAGCGGGCCCGATCTCAAAATTTCCCTCAGTTAAAGCACTGACTTCTTTCATAATGGCATAACCGTGTTGTGGTCTTAATAAAGCCAACAAAATTAAATAGTTCGAATCTGTTAATGCTTCATCCATCTTTTCACCTTCTCTATATCACTCACTGATATATCTCTTAACGATATATTATCGAATGATATATATTTTGTCAATTTATTTTTAATTTTTTTTGATATAAGAAGAAAAAATCGAAATGATGTTCGTTAATAATTCTGAAACTCTTTCTGCCGTAAAAATAGCATCTCTGCTCGTCGATTACTATCCAATCCCTTTTACATCGTCCGTTTTATCATAAAAAAATAGCTTTACCAAAAAAAGACCAGTGAAATAATATTCACTAGTCTTCATGTAATTTTTGATAAACATTTTCGGCAACCTTTTGAGGTAAGCCGATCATTTTTAATTCTTCAATTGAAGCTGCTTGGATTTTTTTCAAAGATTTAAATTCTTTTAACAATAATTTTTTGCGTTTAGGGCCTAAACCATCAATCGCATCTAGTTTAGAAGCAAAACTATTTTTACTTCTTAATTGACGATGGAAGGTAATTGCAAAACGGTGGACTTCATCTTGAATTCTTTGTAGTAAGAAAAATTCCTGCGAGTTTCTTTCTAGTGGGACCACTGACAAGTCTGCTCCAAATAACAATTCACTGGTTTTATGTTTATCGTCTTTGGCTAATCCAGCAATCGGAATATCTAGACCCAGTTGATTATCTAAAACTTCCTTTGCAGCATCAACTTGCCCTTTGCCTCCATCAATTACAATTAAATCAGGAAAAGGTAGGTCTTCTTTTAATACGCGAGAATAGCGTCGATAGATAACTTCTCGCATCGATGCATAATCATCTGGACCTTTAACGGTCTTAATTTTATATTTCCGATATTCTTTTTTAGCAGGCTTACCATCAATAAAGACTACCATAGCTGCCACCGGATCAGTTCCCATAATATTTGAATTATCAAAAGCCTCAATTCTAATTGGTGCTGGAATATTCATAGCATCACCTAATTTATCGACAGCGCCAATTGTCCGCGCTTCACTCCGTTCAATCAGATTGAATTTTTCATTTAGGGCTACTCGAGCATTTTTACTAGCTAAGGTTACCAATTTTTTCTTTTCGCCTCTTTGAGGTTGTAAAACTTTAGTATCTAACAAGGCTTCAACACTGGCTTGATCAATATCGTCAGGGATTAACACTTCTTTTGGAATAAAATGTTCATTTTCTTGGTAAAACTGACCTAAGTAAGTTAAAAAATCTTCTTCAGCGTCATTGTAAAAAGGAAACATTGAAACATCTCGTTCAATTACTTTGCCTTGGCGAATGAAAAAGACTTGGACACACATCCAACCTTTGTCAGTACTATATCCAAACACATCCCGGTCAACTAAATCAGCGTTGGTCATTTTTTGTTTCGTCATAACTGTTTCAATCGATTTAATTTGATCCCGGTATTCCGCTGCCTTTTCAAATTCCATATTTTCAGCCGCTTGAGCCATTTTTACTTCTAATTGTTCCTGAATTTTTGTATGACCACCATTTAGAAATTGTTTAATTTCATTTACCATTACCCGATAACGGACTGTTGGAATATCAAAAATACACGGAGCCAAACACTGTCCCATATGATAATACAAACAAACTTCTTTCGGTAAAGTTTTACATTTTCGCAATGGAAACAAGCGATCCAATAATTTTTTGGTTTCATTTGCGGCACCAACATCAGGATAAGGACCAAAATACAACGCTTTATCTTTTAAAACCTTCCGTGTAATTAATAATCGAGGATAATCTTCATTAGTGATCTTAATAAAAGGATAGGTTTTATCATCTTTTAGCATGATATTATACTTGGGATCATTTTTCTTAATTAAATTAATTTCTAACAATAAAGCTTCAATATTAGACTCAGTAACAATATATTCAAAGTCCTCAATTTCACTAACCAATCTTTCAGTTTTCGTATTATGACTGCCAGTAAAATAAGAACGTACACGATTTTTTAAAATTTTAGCTTTACCTACATAAATAATTGTGCCATTTTTATCTTTCATTAAGTAACAACCAGGTTGATCTGGTAAAAGCGCTAATTTATTTTTTATTCTTTCATTCATTTGGATTCTCCTAAGTTTTCGCTAGGAATATTTTCTCACAAAAAGAAAGCCGAGACAAAAATTTTCCTTTGTCCCGACTCTGTTAACGAGCTTACATATGTGATGTAACTAATTCTTTTAATTGGTCTTTGGTATGTACACCAATCACTTTATCGACGATTTCGCCGTCTTTTTTAAGAACTAAAGTAGGAATACTCATGATTCCAAACGATGAAGGAGTTTCGGGATTTTCATCCACGTCCATTTTTACGATTTTTAATTCGCTATCATCATATTCTTCAGATAATTGTTCTAAAATTGGTGCTTGCATGCGACAAGGACCACACCAAGTTGCCCAAAAGTCGATTAAAACTAATCCTTCGTCAGTTTCTTGACTGAAAGTTTTATCAGTAACTACTTGTGACATAAATCTTCCTCCTTTGATTTGCTAAATGTATTATAGCACGATGTTTTTCTCCTGCAAATTTTTCTGCTTACAACTGTAAACTATTTAAAAGTGACCACAGTTGCACCATTTCCACCTTGATTTGCTGGTGCAAACTCAAAACTTTTGACTTGACGATTATTTTTCAAATAGTCTGTAATTCCTTGACGTAACGCGCCAGTTCCTTTGCCATGAATAATTCTGACCTGAGCATAACCGGCTAATAAAGCTGCATCAATATATTGGTCGACTTCTGCTAAAGCTTCTTCATATCGTTTACCACGTAAATCTAATTCCATTTTTACGCCAGCAGTATTTCCCCGTTTTACACCAGAAACTTGGCGGGCTTTTGGCTCTTCCAAAGGGGCTACTTGCGTCATATCATCTTCTGAAATAGTCATTTTCAAAATACCGATTTGAACTTGCCAATCTTTATTAGAGACTTTATCAATCAGTGTCCCTCGTTGGCCATAAGTTTCGACGATTACTTCGTCACCAGCCTTGAATTGTTTCTTGGCTTTGGCTTTTTGCAATACTTTATTTTTTTTCAGCTGTTCAGCTTGTTTCAAGTTGGTCAACTGACTTTTCGCATCGATTAATTCGTGCTCTTTGATATTTCCTTGCCCACCGCTTAACTGCATTTGGCGAATTTCTTTAATAATTTTTTCAGATTGTTCTTCTGCTTCATTTACAATTTTATTGGCCTTTTGACGGGCATTTTCCATTTCTTTTTCTCGTTCATCAAAGAAATAGCTATAAGCATTTTTTAAATCACGATAAAGCTTTTCGGACTCCTCCACATAATACCGAACTTCCAAATATTCTGTTTCCGTCGCTTTACGTTGATTTTCTAAATCAGAAATCATCTCATTCAAATCTTGACTTTCTTCATCAATAATTTGTTTGGCACTGTCAATAATCTGATTAGCCAAACCTAAACGGCGAGAAATTTCAAAGGCATTACTCCGTCCTGGTACACCAATCAGTAAACGATAAGTTGGACTCAATGTATCTACATCAAATTCCATGCTGGCATTAATTGTGTTTGGACGATTATAACCATAAATTTTTAATTCAGGATAATGCGTTGTCGCCATTACATAAGCCGATTTCGCACCAACAGCATCTAAAATAGCAATTGCTAGCGCTGCTCCTTCTTGCGGGTCGGTTCCGGCACCTAATTCATCGAATAAAACCAAGGAATGTTCATCAAATTTGTCTAAAATATTCACGATATTGGTCATATGAGATGAAAAAGTAGATAAGCTTTGTTCAATACTTTGTTCATCACCGATGTCTGCAAAAACTTCTGAGAAAATACCCATTTGGCTATCTTCATCTACAGGTAATGGAAATCCGGTTTGTCCCATTAGTTGCAGCAAACCTAAAGTTTTTAAAGTAATTGTTTTACCACCTGTATTTGGTCCAGTAATAACTATCGCCTGGTAATCTTCCCCAATCATAATATCATTAGCAACGACCATTTCTTGATCAATTAAAGGATGACGCGCTTGCTTGAAGAAGACCTGATTTTCATCATTGATTGCTGGAACAATAGCTTTTAATTCTTTTCCAAAACGGGCTTTCGCATTCATTAAGTCGAATTGTCCTAGAACATACGCATTATGTAAAATATCTTTACGGTATGGTACTAAACTAGCAGAAAGTTCAGCGAGAATCCTTTCAATTTCATTTCGTTCAGCAATTTGTTGTTGGCGTAGACGATTATTTAATTCGACAATTTGCTTTGGCTCCATAAATAATGTTTGACCAGAAGCACTTTGATCATGTACAACACCACCAAAAACACCACGATACTCTTGTTTAACCGGAATCACATAGCGATCGTTACGCATCGTTACAATAGCATCACTTAAATATTTCGCATTTTTACCACGAATTAAACCATCTAATTGTTCACGAATATTTTGTTCACTGCGGCGGATCTGACTGCGAATTGTCCGTAACTCAGCTGAAGCTTCATCACGGATCGAACCATCCGCTTCAACAGAACGTCTTAACTGCCCACTTAATTCAGGTAAAGTAACTAATTGGTCATGCCAAAAATACAATCGTTCAAATTCTAATTCACTATCATGCAAATCTTCGACAAAACGAACCACTTCACTAGTGGTCGATAAAACTCGTGATACTTCGGCTAATTCTAACCCATTTAAATTAGCGCCAATTTCAATTCGTTTCATATGTGGTGCGATATTATTTAGTTTTGGAACTGGGATACCACCGCGAAGACGTTGAACTTTTAATCCATCTGCTGTTTCGGCCAGCCAACTTGCTACTCGTTCCTTATCGCTAGAAGGCGTAAGTTGACGTAAATTCTCTGTCCCTTGTTCTGTTGTTAAATATTGTTGAATTTGATTTTTCACTTGTTCAAATTCTAATGTTTTTAATATACGTTCATTCATTATTTCACCTTCTTACATAAAATAAACCGAAACCAGTTGGTCTCGGTTTTTCCTTACCCTATAATATTCGTAACCCACAAAGTGTCAAATAAACGGCTCAAAATCAAAGAATGTTCAATAATCATTTTACCATACCAACTTTGTTCGATGAGATTTTGCACAAATCCCATTGGTACGAAGGTCATCAGTTTCAAAATTAAAAAAATCGCAACATAGCAATTAATGATTTGTAAAATCATTGAAACTAATGAATCATAACGAGGTAATAATTTCTTAAATAATAAATTGCGGAAAAAAATCCCAACAAAATGTGTCAATAACCAACCAATCCCCAAGATTAGCAGAAAAGCAAAACCAGCATAAAAAGCTTGATCTAATCGAAAAGCCTCTTCAACTGTATAATAAACCATTTGAGAATTTTCTGTCACTGAAGGATACGGCACATACAATTCAAACTTTGATCCTAAATTTTGATATAGCTGACGCGCAACAATAAAAGAAATCAAATAGCCAATCGAAAATACTAATTGATAAGCAGTTCCTCGGCGATAACCGGTATAAATAGCCAATAAAAAGGCGAATAAAATGATAAAAGTTAACATATACGACCTCGCTTACTTATCTGCTGCACGTTTTTGAATCTCCCGTTGACGATTTTTATTGACAACATCTTGTGCATCCACATGGTTCCGAATACCGGTTTCGTCTTTTCCTTGTTGCCGTAAAATCTCTTTGGCCTCCGCTTCAACTGCTTCGATTTTTTTTATTCGCTCTAAATTATGAGCAGCTTCTTGTTCCTTAGCGGTATACCTTTTTTGTAGCTTTAAATTTTCTTCTTGTTTGACAAGTTGATCGCTCATTGCGTTAATCGCCAATAAAATAGCGGCTTTTTCTGTAGAAATTCCAGGTGAAAGCTGCTTAATTTCGTTCAATTGTTCATTCACTAAAGCGGTCACCATATCCATATGTTGTTTGCTTTCTTGACCAATGATCGTATAATCTTGACCGTCTACAGTGGCTTTATATCTGTTTTGAGTCATCTGACTTCCCTCCATAGGAAATATGCTAAAAATACCTACTTATTATATGATAAAAAAGGCTACTTGTACAATTTTGAAAAAATTAGATAGCAATTTGAAAATGAACGACTGTTTTTACATAAAAAAATACACCAGCAAAAGGAATTGTTGAAGTGACCCAAAAAAATTAAACCAAAGATCTAATTTTTTGGGGTCAGTACATGTTCACTTTCTACTGGTATTTTTTTAATCCATTAAATCATATTCTTGCGTTGTTTTCTTAATTGATTTATACAATGCTAAGATTGCTAAAATATTAGGAATAATCATTAATCCATTAAATAAGTCTGCCATACTCCACACAAATTCAACTTTTAATGAACTACCGATGGCAATAAAAATCGCGACTAATACAGCATAAATCGGTACTGCTTTTTTTCCGAATAAGTACTTGATATTTACTTCTCCAAAGAAATACCAGCCAATCAATGTTGCATAAGCAAACAAAGTGACACAAATTGCAATAAATGGATACCCTAGATTACCTAAAGTTTGAGAATAAGCATATTGGGTTAATTCAATACCATCCAAAAATTCACCATGCTGCATTATTCCAAGCGAATTAGTAGTTAGGATAACAAATACAGTCATCGGTAATAAAATGATTGTATCAATAAAAACTCCCATCATTGCAACTAATCCTTGTTTGGAAGGATGTGAAACTTTAGCCAAGGCATGAGCATGAGGAGTGGACCCCATTCCTGCTTCGTGAGTGAAGAGCCCCCGTGCGATCCCAAAGCGTACACTTTCTTTAACACCCACCCCGAGGATACCACCTAAAACAGCTTCTGGTTTAAAAGCACCAACGAAAACATCTCGTAAAGCTTCTGGAATGCCTCTAAAGTTTACAATCACTACAAACATTGAGACAATTGCGAAAAATACCGCCATGATTGGTACAATTTTTTCTGTAACAGCCGCAACACGTTCTGTTCCACCAATAAATACATAAAGACTAGCTAGTCCTAAAATGACTCCGGTAATTAGTGGATGAATGCCAAAAGCGGCCTCCATTGCTTGACCAACTGAATTTGCTTGTACCATATTCCCCATAAATCCCAGTGCTAAAATTAAGAATATTGAGAAAATAACAGCAACAACTTTTCCTAAGGTCCCTTTAAAAGCTGCTCTGATGTAATAAACTGGTCCACCAACAACTTCATTTCCTTTTTTAGTTCGGTACATTTGTGAAAGAGTTGCTTCTGAATAAATAATTGCCATTCCTAAAATTGCACTAATCCACATCCAAAAAACCGAACCAGGCCCACCCATAACCATTGCTGTAGCAACACCAGCCAAATTACCAGTCCCAATTTGAGCCGCAATCGACGTCATTAACGATTGAAATGAAGTCATTCCCTCATCGCCAGCCTTAGTTCCTTTAAAAGAAATATTTCCGAAAGTTAATTTAAAGCTTTCTTTTAACTTTCTAAATTGAATGAAACGTGTCTGAATTGAAAAGAATATACCAGCAAAACATAACAGTGCGATAATAATGTAGTCCCACAAAAAATCTCGAATCCCATTAATAATCTCCATTTTTCCCAACCTTTCAATTTTAATTAGTAAAATTGTATCATAATTTCAGTGTATTAAGCATGAAAAAGCAAAAAAATATTCCATTTTACATAAATATTTTTTATTTTAACGCAAAAAAATCCTGCACGCTTTATGTGCAGGATGTCTAAACTAAATTGCAGAAATAGTACTATTAATAATAATTGATCTAACTATTCTACATAGAGAATCCTGTTAAAGCATCCAGATTTTTTACCATAACGATTCTCGAATTTTGATTTTTTAATTACTTCTCTTTATCAAGACGGATTAACAATGTTTTGAAAGCCATTTTTTAACTCTTGATTCTCAGTTTGACTAAAATGGAAGGCACCATCAGGCATTCCTTGATTTTGCATGGAAGTTAAAACGACTGGATCATTATTATGAATAGCAAAGAAATATACATGTTTTGCAGCAAAAGCAGCGGTATCAGCGTCTGAGTATACTGCAACTATACTATATTCAGCAGCTGATTCACCGTTTCCTGACCATTCTGCTGATACGATTTGATTATCTACTGCCATCGGTTGTTTTTGGGTATTTTCCAGTACGTCATCTGGTAGTTGTAAACCATAAAAATTAACATTGTTTTGCGGTTGATACTCTTGATAAGACTGTCCCATAGTCGCACTCCAGTTAACTATAAATGAACGTAGTGCATCTGCTTTTTCACTATCCCAGATGTTTTTTGTTACATTATTCTCAGGTTCTTCTGAATTTGTAGCTGATGTCGAACTGGAAGATTTCTCAATGACTTTCTTCGCCTCACTACTATTACTACTTGTTGTAAAAGTTTCTTGCTTCTGAATCTCATCATTTTGCGTCGTAGCAGTTTTTCTACAAGCACTTAAACCTAACAAACTTACTGATAACATCAAACCAACAACTATTTTTTTCATTATTTCCCCTCCCCGATTACATTCAACTTAAGCTTACCAAAATTAATTTACAAAAGGTAGTCCAATCGACTTCAAAAACAAATAAGGATACGTCAAGATCATTATCTTAACGTATCCTCACATCATTTATGTTCTTATCGGATTACTCAAATGCTTTTTTTACATCATCTAGCATTCTTTGCAATGATTCTAATCCGCCACCACTTAAGTACCAAACTTCAGGATCTAGTTCAATTACTTTATTATTTTTACCCGCATTGGTTTGTTGAATCAGTTCATTACTAGCAAGGTCATCATTAGTAGTATCTCCGCCAATCGCTTTTGTTCGATCAATGACAAACAAAACATCTGGATTGGTTTCTAGTACATATTCATAAGAAACATTTTGACCATGAGTAGAAGCTTCAATCTTATCATCTGCTTGTTGGAAGCCAAAAGTATCATGGACAATCCCAAACCGAGAACCATCACCATAAGCCGAAAGTTCTCCTTCATTGATTAAAACAACTAATGCTTTCTCACCACTAGACTTAGCCTGATCACTAACTGAAGTGATTTCTGTTTGTAACTCATCTAATTGTTTTTCTGCTTCTTGGGTTTCATCAAAAATTTTGGCTAGAGTCTTTACATTTTTTTGAATAGACGCCCATGTGTCAGTATAATCAACTTCTAAATAAATTGTTGGTGCAATTTGGCTCAATTGATCGTAATAATCAGCCTGCCGACCGGAGATAATAATTAAATCTGGAGACATCCCATTAATTGCTTCCACATCAGGTTCTTTGATGCCACCTGCCGAGGCTACATCTGCATACTTATTAAGATATTCTGGCAAGCTATCAACTGCAGCCCCAATAACAGTATCTTCTTTACCTAATGCATCGATTGTATCTAACGAACCCATGTCGAAAACGACAACTTTCTCTGGGTTTAATGGCACCTCCACCGTACCATTCGCATCAGTTACTTTCATTGTCTGACTCGAAGATTGTTCTGTTGCTTTTTTTGAAGAGTCAACTGTATCGCTCGCGCCTGATCCACAGGCCGCGATCGTAAATAATGTAGCTACCAAACCTAAACTCATTAAAAATTTCTTCATTAATATTTCTCTCCTCTACTTGTTTAAAAGTACATGCAAAATCTTTTTCCCTCAATTTCGCAAATTTTTATATTCATATCATATAAGGGATTTAATACTTCTTTTTTGATCATATTTTCTGTTTCTCCTCGAGCAAAAATCTGACCTTTTTTCATCGCTACAATTTCATCAGCGTAACTAGCCGCGAAATTAATATCGTGTAATACAATCAAAATCGTTTTACCTAATTTATCAACTAAATGGCGTAATGTTTGCATCATTTGAACCGCATAATTCATATCCAAATTATTCAACGGTTCATCTAACAAAATATAGTCTGTATCTTGCGCCAAAACCATTGCAATATAAGCTCGTTGAAGTTGTCCACCAGATAATGTATCAATCATTTCTTCAGCTAAATCAGACAAACCTAAATTTTCTAAAGCATCCTCCACTAACGCATGATCTTTTTTTGATAATCGACCTTTGCTATAAGGAAAACGACCGAAATTCACTAATTCGCGAACCGTTATTTTTAAACCGATCCCGTTACTTTGTTTTAATATAGCTAATTTTTTTGCTAACTCTTTAGATTTCCAAGTTTTCACTTCATTATGATCTAAATATATTTCTCCTGTATCGTGAGGAATTAATCGACTGACCATTGAAAGCAAGGTGCTTTTTCCAGCACCATTAGGACCAATAAACGCAGTTAATTTTTTTTGACTGACTGGTAACTGTACTTCAGTAACAACACGTTTTTCTCCGTAGTGTTTTGATACATTATGAATTTCAATCATGCTGTCTTCTTCCTTTCATGGACAATTTTCCCAACAAAATAAATGCCACCAACAAATTCGATCACAACACTTAAAGTTGCATTTAAAGCAAAAACTTGTTCAACTAAAAATTGTCCTCCTACGAGCAGAATAATACCAATTAAGGTACTCGTTAAAAATAACCAACGATGTAAATAGGTTCTGGTCAATTGATAGCTAATATTTGCCGCAATAAATCCTAAAAAGGTAATTGGTCCAACTAAAGCCGTAGCTGTTCCCGTTAGCAAACTGATTATAGCAAATAATAGCGTTTGAAAACGAGAAACCTGAATTCCTAAATTAGTCGCTTGATCATTTCCTAAATGTAAAACATCTAAATAAGGCGATAATTTCATCAAGAGAGCCGCTCCTAAAACAATAATAACCGTTGCCCAAATTAAATGATTTCCATTAATGTTCCCAAAACTAGCAAACAGGCGACCTTGCAGTAAATCATATTCATTAGGATCCATTAATACTTGTAGAAAAGTGCTCAAACTACTAAAAAGTGTTCCTAAAATCATGCCGATCATTAACAATAGAAATAAATTATTTTGACTCCGCTTTAACAAAAATTTACTCAGCAAAAGACTGACCAACGTCATCAATAATATATTGGCAAAAAACATACTCAATGTCTCCTGCGACAGCATGGTCACACCACCAATAAAGAAAAATAGTAAAGTTTGAATGACGACGTATAAAGAATCGTAACCTAAAATATTAGGAGTTAAAAAGTGATTTTGCGTCATTGTCTGAAAGGTAACCGTCGCAAAGCTAACTGCAATCGAGACTAAAATAAAAGCGATTAATTTTCGACCTCGAATTTGTAAAGCAAAATTTAAATTGCCATGGGTCTGATACGTTAAATATAAAAAACACAATAAAACGGCAAACACTGCTAAAAACGAAAGCCTAAATAAAAACTGTTTTTTCATAGCCGCTGCCTCCTTAATAGTAAAAAGATAAAGAGGACACTGCCGATAACTCCGACAATCACACTAACTGGTATTTCATATGGTGCAATAATTATCCGTGATAAAATATCACAAGAAATTAAAAAAATACTCCCAGCAATTGCTGTTAAACCTAATGTATCTTTCATATGGTCACCATAAATCATGGCAACGATATTTGGCACGACGACTCCTAAAAAAGGAACCGTTCCAACCATTATCAAAGTTACAGCACTCGCAATCGCTACCAAAAAAATACCGAAAAATTGAGTTACTTGATAATTCAAACCTAAGTTTTTGGCTAAATCTTCCCCCAGACCGATAATTGTAAACCGATAGGCAAAAGCATAAATCACAATAAAAATTGGAACGGTTAAATAAAGTAATTCGTAACTTCCTCGTGTGACTGTCGCGAAATTTCCTTGTAACCAAGAAGACATATTTTGTACTAATTGATACTGATAAGCGAAAAAAGTCGCCACCGAACCAACAATATTACCAAACATCACGCCAACTAAGGGCAACATCATCTGGCTTTTTCCAGGTAGATAACGTGATAGAAATAAGAACGCCAGCGTTCCTAATAAAGCAAAAACGAATGCCACAAAACCTCGTGTCAAAGTTGAGGCACTTGGCAAAACCAACATCACAAAAACAATCCCAAGACGTGCACTGTCCATGGTTCCTGCTGTTGTAGGCGAGACAAATTTGTTTTGCGTTAAATGTTGCATCACTAGTCCGCAAATACTCATTGTCGCACCTGCTAAAACTAAACTAACTGTTCGAGGTAACCGAGTGGTCATAAATAATAACCGCTGTTGGCCAACATTTTCCAATAAACCATTCACAGTCAGATCATTCACCCCAACAAAAAAAGAAAGAGCAACAAGTAAAATTAAAATAAAAAATAATGTAAATTTTTTCATTACTAGACCTTTCTGTTTTTTAATTGAGAATGATTTTCATTCCTAATGATTAGTTTAAAAAAAATTTAGCATTAAAGCAAGTTTTTTTTAGTTTTATCAAAAAATAATTTAGTGAAAGACATAAAAAAAAGAAAGAGCACCCAACTCTTCCTTTTTACATCAAAATTATTATAAATATTGACATATTTTTAATCTATCCATTTTTTCAAATAAGACAAGGGTAATTCCATTCTGACAGTTTTATTGGGATCGACAATTTGGCAAATTTTTAAGTTTCCTGCTAACGTTAATAAGTGTATCGCCTCTCCAGTCGATAATTCTGTATAATTTTCTACAAGCTGGACCATATTTTTTGTTGCAGCAATAGTAGCTTCGTCAACTGTTAGCTTTGAAGAAATCGTGCTGATTTTTCCGTTTCTAATCAAAAAAGGTAAGGGCCATTTTTTATTTTTAATAACAGAAACAGAAACAGTTACTTCGCTAGGAATTTCTGCACCACAACCAGATACTTCACCATCACCCATCGCTGCATGACAATCTCCCAGTGCTAGTAAGGCACCCGCTATATTAACTGGTAAATATAATTCAGCACCTTCACTAATTTCTGTACAATCCATATTTCCCCCATGAGCGTCAGGAGTCCCACAAGAAATTGGTGCACCTTTTGGAGCTGTCCCAATCACCCCAATCATCTTATTTATTGGAATCTCAATCTCATCAGTCAGCTGAACTTTATTTTCTTTAATATTTAAGACTCGAATGACGTTTTCTTCCAACTCATCTCCCATAACACCTAGATCTGGGCCGGTAAAAAGTGTCGCATTTCCTTTAATCGCAATTTTTTTTATTGAAATTTTTAATGTATCACCAGGTTCAGCACCTTCCACAAAAACTGGACCCGTAGCTGGATTAATCTTGTTCCAGTCCACTCCTTGATAGGAACTAGTTTCATCAGAAATTTGATTAGTAAAACAATCATAGATTTCAAAAGTAATTTCTTCCCCATCTTTAACAGTTAAAACCGGTTGATTATTTTTATCCATTGCATAAATACAGTTTTCTTTTTTTACAAAGTTCATTTCATTGCCACCTTCCTATTTTTTAATTATTTTATCATCAATTAAAAAATAGGAAAAGTTTTGTTGGAAGCAAAGTTCCTTTAGCCTTTGACAAGAACGACAAAAAAGGAGAAACCTACAAACAGGTTTCTCCTTTTTAACTCATGATTTATTCTTCTTCAGACATGAAAGTATTGAAAACTTCTTCAATCATATTCCATTCTTCATCAGTTTCAATTTGTAACAATTCACCTTCGCTACCATCTTCATTTTCAAGATAAGCATAAGCTTGTAATTCTACATCTTCATCTTCAGGGACACCTGCCGGATAAAGTAAAACATAATTTTTTTTGAATTCTTCTTGACCATCAATAGTTAAAAGAATTTCGTATAATGTTTCATTTCCTTCATCATCCACCAAAGTAATCATTTCGTGTTCATGACTATGGTCGTGATCGTGGTCGTGATTGTGTTCGTGTGCCATCTAAATTCCTCTTTTCTTAAAATTTGTTTCCTGTTCGGTCAAGATAATTTTGTAAGATCATCACTGCTGCAACTTTATCAATGACCTTTTTTCTTTTAGCCCGGGTCGTATCAGCTTGTTCAACTAACATGCGTTCAGCTTGAACAGTTGTCAGTCGCTCATCTTGATAATCAACAGGCAAATTGAAAAGTTCTTTAATCTTGTCGCCATAGGCCATCGAGGCTTCAGCTCTCGGCCCAATAGTATTGTTCATGTTTTTGGGTAATCCCACGACAAATTTAGTCACCTGATACTCCTTAACAAGCTCCGATAAACGATCAAAACCAAATTCCTCATCGTCTTCGTTAATGCGGATAATTTCTACCCCTTGGGCTGTCCAACCAAATGGATCACTGACTGCAATTCCAACGGTTTTCGATCCGACATCTAATCCCATAATTCTCATCGAAGTTCAATACCATGATCTTCTAAATAATATTTAACTAAAACTTCCATTACTTCATCACGTTCATGACGACGAATTAAATTTCTAGCATCATGGTAACGGGGAATATAAGCAGGATCACCTGATAATAAATATCCTACAATTTGATTAATTGGATTGTAACCTTTTTCAGCCAATGCATTATACACAATAGCTAACGTTTCACTGATTTCTTTTTTACGATTGTCGTCAAAATCAAAACGAACTGTTTCATCTGTATATCCCATCAGTACACACCTCTTTATCATTCACTTATTTTATTCTACTTAAAAAGTATAACAAACTTACCACAAGGTTGAAAGCCATGATACTTTTTAAAGAAAGAAAAAATTAAATTTTAAACTAATTGAGAAATTTGTTACAAAACTCCATTAAAAAACCTCTGGTAAAAGATCACCAGAGGTTGTTGTTGTGTTGATTAATACAACTCTAAATATTGCTCACGTTCCCATTCAGAAACTGTTTGACGGAAGGCCGCCCATTCTAATTTCTTCGCTTCGACAAAGTTAGAATAAATATGTGAGCCTAATGCATCCACAATTACTTGATCTTCACGCATAGCTTTAATCGCATTGTGAATAGTAGAAGGCAAGTCATAGATTTGTGCTTCTTTACGTTCTTCTTCGCTCATCACATAAATATTACGATCAACGGCTGCTGGCGGTGTTAATTTATTATCAATACCATCTAACCCTGCTTCTAATAATGTTGCCATTACTAAATACGGATTAGCAGAAGGATCAACTGAACGTAATTCTAGACGAGTAGATAAACCACGAGATTCTGGTACGCGGATTAATGGAGAACGATTGCGTCCACTCCAAGCCACATAAACTGGCGCTTCAAATCCTGGTACTAAACGTTTGTAAGAGTTAACTGTTGGGTTACATACAGCTGTATAGGCGCGTGCATGTTTCAATAAACCTGCTAAAAATTGATAAGCTGTTTCACTTAATTGCATTGGACCATCTTCATCATAGAAGACATTACCTTCATCATTAAATAAAGACATATTACAATGCATTCCTGAACCGTTGATTCCGTATAAAGGTTTTGGCATAAAGGTTGCATGCAAACCGTGTTTACGAGCAATTGTTTTAACTACTAATTTGAAAGTCTGAATGTCGTCACATGCTTCAATCGCATCAGCGTATTTAAAATCAATTTCGTGTTGACCTGGTGCCACTTCATGGTGAGAAGCTTCCACTTCAAATCCTAAATGTTCTAATTCTAAAACAATATCCCGACGGCAGTTTTCACCAAGGTCAGTAGGAGCAAAATCAAAATAGCCACCTTTGTCATTTAAGTCTAATGTCGGATCGCCATTTTCATCAACTTTAAATAAGAAAAATTCTGGCTCTGGTCCTAAGTTAAATGCAGTGAAACCATAATCTTTCATCTTAGATAAGGCACGTTTTAAGTTTCCACGAGGATCCCCTGGAAATGGATTGCCATCTGGACTATAGATATCACAGATTAAACGAGCTACTTTGCCATGATCGCTTTCCCAAGGGAAGATCATCCAAGTTGTCAAATCTGGGTATAAGTACATATCGCTTTCTTCGATTCGAACAAAACCTTCGATAGATGAACCATCAAACATCATTTTGTTACTTAATACTTTTTCTAATTGACTCACAGGAACCTCGACATTTTTAATTGTTCCCATAATGTCTGTAAACATTAAACGTAAAAATCGAACATTTTCTTCTTCAACGATTCGTTTGATATCTTCAACAGTTAAATCTCTTTTTGGCATAGTATCCCTTCCTTGCACTTCATTTTTTTATTTCCACAATCACTACAGCCGTGGACCTTGTGATTGGTATGGATGTTGTTGTTGGTTTAAACCACTTTGGGTCATCATTTCATCATAAAAAATTCGGCGAACATCTTTATCAGTTAACGGTGGTTTATCTTTGGCAGCTTTGGCTTCATCTTGACGCATTTGATAAACTCGTTTAATCCCTGCCATATTTAATCCGTCTGATAGATAATCTTTAATCTCTAGTAACACATCAATGTCGTTTAAAGAATACATCCTACGGTTCCCATCGCTACGTTCAGGATGAATCAGTTCTTGTTCTTCGTAATATCTAATTTGTCGCGCCGTTAAATCAGTTAATTTCATAACTGTACCAATTGGAAAAACAGCTAAAGATCTACGTAATTCCTTTTCCCGCATGACTTATCCTCCTTGCCTCTTGATGTTGAAAATAGAATACCAAAGCGTTAGACCGGTTGTCAACCCAAAATGTTAGATTTCCTTACATTAAAAATAAATTGTTCGGAAATGAGGGATTTTTAATTTAACTATTACCGGTAAAAAACTTCATTAATTGCATTGGAAACAGCGATTTTAACATGTTCAAAGGTCAAGCCACCTTGTAAATATAAGGAATAAGGTTCTCGCAATGGACCATCGGCACTTAACTCAATGCTGGCACCCTGAATAAAAGTTCCAGCCGCCATTATTATGTCATCTTCGTAGCCAGCCATGTACGATGGAACAGGTGCAACATACGCATCAATTGGTGAGAATTTTTGTATCGCTTGCGCAAAAGCAACCATCTTTTCCTTGTCTCTAAAGTCAATGAGCTGAATTAGATCGGTGCGAGGTTCATACCATTTAGGTGTAGAATTGAAATCATGTTCAGCTAAAATTGCAGCCGAATAAATTGCACCGCTAATAGCTTGGCTGACTACATGAGGGGCCAAAAAGAATCCGTATAACATATCATAGACATTTCCCAGCATGGCTCCACCTTCAGCACCTACTCCTGGAGTTGTTAGGCGGATAGCAGCTTTTTCTACCAAATCTTCTCGCCCAACAATATATCCACCCGTTTTTGCAATGCCGCCACCTGGATTTTTAATCAAGGAGCCAGCTATTATATCCGCACCTACTTCAGTCGGTTCAGTTAGCTCAGCAAACTCACCGTAACAATTATCGACAAAAATAATCACTTGTGGTGCGATCTGTCTAATGAAATCACACATTTCTTTGATTTTTTCAATCGTGAAAGAAGCGCGCATAGCATACCCGCGAGATCTTTGAATAGCAACAATCTTAGTACTTTCAGTTAATTTATTTTTTATTCCTGTAAAATCAACTGATCCATCTGGTAATAAATCAACTGCATCATAGCCAATATTATATTCTTTAAAAGAGCCTACGCCATTACCAGTTTCACCTAACACTTCCAACAAAGTATCGTAAGGAGTCCCTGTAATATATAAAAGTTCATCTCCAGGGCGTAGATTTCCATACAATGCTGTTGCAATTGCATGGGTACCAGAAACAATTTGTGGACGAACTAAAGCAGCCTCTGCACCAAAAACTTGGGCATAGACTGCTTCTAATACATCGCGACCTAAATCATCGTTACCATAACCAGTTGAAGGTAAAAAATGGGTCTCTGAAACCCGTTGTTCACGAAAAGCTGTTAAAACTTTTTGCTGATTTGTTAAAGCAATATCTTTTACTTCTTTTAGGCGAAGTTCAATTTGTTGGTCCACTTGTTCAATCTTATTTTTTAATTCATCTGGAAAATTATTCTGCCACATTGTCACCCATTCTCCTTATCCATTGAGAACTTTCTTTCGCAAAACCACGAATTTGATAGGTTTCACTAGACTCGTCAAAGTCTTCCGCTAAAACCAATGTTACTCGTTTAATTGTGCTTAATAATTGTCCCTCACTAGCTGAAATACTTAGCAAATATGGGCTCAAAATTTCCATTATTTCTTTTCTAATACTTTCTGACAGCTGTTCTTTTCCTTTAGAGGATTTAGCTGAAATAAGTGTATTAGGAAATAGGGTTGGTGCAAATTGAATCGGATTGATTTTATCGGCTTTATTATAAACAGTCAGCGTGGGAATATCTTCCATCTCCAACTCTTTCAACAAATCTAAAACCGTCTGTTCTTGCTGCTGACGGTCCTCAGCACTAGCATCGACCACATGTAATAATAAATCCATTCCACGACTTTCTTCTAAAGTTGAATGAAAGGCATCCACTAATTGTGTTGGTAAATCTTGAATGAATCCAACAGTATCAGTTACCGTTGTTTGCATTCCTTGCGGTAATGACCAACGTTTAGTCAAAGGATCTAAAGTGGCAAATAATTGATCTTGTGAATAAGTATCGGCGCTCGTAAGTAAATTAAAGATCGTTGATTTACCGGCATTGGTATAGCCTATTAAACCAATTTGAAAGACAGTTGAATCGTTTCTTTTTTGACGAGAACGTTCACGATGGGCTTCCACTTCTTTTAAATCTTTTTTAATAGCAGAAATTCGTCGGCGAATATGTCGTCGATCTGTTTCCAATTTGGTTTCTCCAGGTCCACGGGTACCAATCCCACCACCTAAACGAGATAAACTTTGCCCTTGACCAGTTAATCGATGAAATAAATAATTTAATTGCGCCAACTCGACTTGCAATTTGCCTTCTTTTGAACGAGCTCTTTGGGCAAAAATATCTAATATTAATTGAATACGATCAATTACCGGCACACCTACAATACCTTCAATTGTCTCTGCTTGGCGAGGAGATAAAGCATGGTTAAAAATAACTAAATCAGCTTCATGAGCTTCTACTAATTGTTGCAGTTCAGCCATTTTCCCTTTACCGATAATTGTTTGGCGGTCTACTTTTTGACGTTTTTGGGTCAATGAATACACAATTTCACCATGGGCCGTTTTAGTTAATCCGGCCAATTCGTGCATGGATTCTAAAAAATTGGATGTTGTATCATCTGTTTCTACACCAACTAGAATTACGCGTTCTGACAATTCTATCCCTCCTTAAGCCATGTTGCCACAGCATTTTCTATATTTGTAATAGTTTCTGGTTGTTGCACCAAATCATACCAAACAACAGGCATTCGATTTCTAAACCAAGTCAACTGCCGCTTGGCATATCTTCTGGATTGCAACTTAATTTCTTCGGTTGCTTCAGTTAAAGATTGTTCTCCTCGAAAATATGGGAATAATTCTTTATAGCCTATTCCTTGAGCTGCTTGAACAGTAGGCGTAACAAAAAGTTTTTCGGCTTCATCCAATAACCCATCATTAATCATTTGATCCACCCGTTGATTGATCCGCTGATATAACAATTTTCTTTCTGTATTTAGGCCAATAATCATTGGATTATAAAGCAATTTAGGTGTTTTTTCTGGTGAAAAAATTGAACGTCCAGTTAATTCAAAAACTTCCAATGCTCGAATAACTTTTTTTTGATTATTAAAGTGGATTTTCTCTGCTGCTAATGGATCGAGCGCTTTTAACTGCCCCCAAAGTGCTGATTTGCCGTTTTTTTCAGCAAAGATTTCATATTTTTTTCTTAACTGAAGATCATGGTCAGTTTCAGCTTTACCTAACTGATAATCCCATAACAAGGATTGAATATATAAGCCTGTACCACCTACTACGATTGGTAATTTTCCCGTAGCAGTAATATCCACAATTTTTTTTCGCGCTTCTTTTTGAAACTCTGCAACTGAGTAATTTTCATTTGGATCCTTAACATCAATTAAATAATGGGGAATTCTCTCTTTTTCTTTTTCAGTCACTTTGGCAGTACCAATATCTAGTGTTCGATAAACTTGCAAAGAGTCACCACTAATAATTTCACCGTTAAATTTTTTTGCTAAATCAATACTCAAACTGGTCTTACCAACCGCTGTTGGTCCAACTATAACTAATACTTTCTCCATTATATTCCTACTTTACATCAAAATAGCGTAACGGTTCTTTTGTTAAACGTGCTAATTGATTTTTCTTTTCCTGCGTAATTGAAAGTAATTCATCAGCAAAAGATTCCATCAATACTCGTCCACCCTTGTATGCGTAACCTCCCAAACGAACGGTTTCTTCAGGTGAAATAACCATTTTACGATGGGAAATATTTTTAAAAAACTCTTCCACTAGATATGTCGGTAAATAAAAATTATTTTGTGCGGCAAAAGATTGCAAATAAATATAATCATCAATTGCTATATAAGTATCATCAAATGCATTGAAACTAACGTAATTTTCCATCATTAAGCTACGTTTACTCAAAATTTCATTGATTTTTTTATTTAATAAATTCATTACTTCAATTTCTTTTACTCGGTGTTCAAGTTCTCGTTTCCGATAAGTTTGTCTTTCTTGATATTTAAAAAAGAAAAAAACTGTCACGCCAACAATCGCAGCACCAATCAAAACACCGATTAATCCAATAAGTCCAGTACTCATTTTTCACCCTCTTTTCCTGTCTTTTATATTACCATATTTCCGAATTAAAAAGGATGGTTGAAGAAAGTCAAAATAATCGTCCAAAACATTTGACCAATGTTGACCAATAGATTATACTATGTTTTAGAATTTAGCAATTACACTTGAAGTGTGCTAAAATAATTTTGAAAAAAGATTTGAGGAGGAATTTCCTATGAATTTAGTCCCTACAGTTATTGAACAATCATCTCGTGGCGAAAGAGCTTACGATATTTACTCTCGTCTATTAAAAGACCGGATTATTATGTTGAGTGGCGCGATTGATGATAACGTGGCAAACTCAGTGATTGCCCAATTACTATTTTTAGATGCACAGGACTCTGAAAAAGATATTTATATCTACATTAACTCTCCTGGTGGTAGTGTATCTGCCGGTTTAGCAATTTTTGACACAATGAACTTTGTAAAAGCCGATGTCCAAACAATCGTTTTAGGGATGGCTGCATCAATGGGTAGTTTCTTATTAACAGCTGGCCAAAAAGGGAAACGTTTTGCCTTACCGAATGCTGAAATCATGATTCACCAACCATTAGGTGGCGCCCAAGGTCAAGCAACTGAAATCGAAATTGCAGCAAAACATATCTTAAAAACTCGCGAACGCTTGAATAAAATTTTAGCTGAACGGACTGGTCAACCACTTGAAGTGATTGAAAAAGATACTGACCGTGACAACTATATGACAGCTGAAGAAGCAAAAGCATATGGTCTAATTGACGAAGTAATGGAAAATAGTTCAGCTTTAAGCTAAACAAAATGACTCCTGCAAATTTTTTGCAGGAGTTTTTTTATATAAACATATTTACTAAATAAATCACCCATAGATGCAATGGATAAAAAACGTAAAAGAAATATTTAGATGTTTTGGTTTGATAACCGCCTCTTTTTCCATTGTATAAATAAATCAATGGTAATACCGTCACCATCATAAACTCATTATCAAACGTCAAATATTGATACAAACTCTCCCCAGTATTCATCTGCCAAAAAATAACAATACTCCACGCAAACAAAACAAAACAAATAGCAAAAACTCCTAAATAAAGAATTTTCGAATTTTGCTTCAAGTGGCTAAAGTAAAAAATTAAGCTAATTGGCAATAAATAAAGACCACCTTCACTGAACAAAATTGGTAGTAATAAAAATCCCGCTACTACTAAATATTTACCATTCTCTCGACTTAAATCAACTGCCCATATCAAAGCGAACAATAATGCCAATGTTAGAAAAATATTATTTGGTCCAATTAATTGCAACACACTAAAACCACCAGTGAAATGATCGGTATAATTGTCAGCCAAAAAATTAATTAAACTATTCCCTAAAAGCATTATCCCCGCGCCTAAGCTTAATCGCCTCAAATATTTTTTTCGACTATGAGTATAAAAAAATCCTTCAATCAATAAAAAAACAAATAATGGTGCTACAAATCGACCCAACCAAGATACCCACAAAGGCCACCCTAAACTTGCACCAAAATAAGTATTGATATGATCGATTACCATAAAAACAATTGCTATAATTTTTAATTGATAACTAGATAAACCTTTTTTTAACATTTCATCTCCCCGCTTTCAATTCTTATCTTAGCAAAGAAAAACTTTATAAAAATGGGACGTTAGTCTGAAATGCTGCGAACAAAATTGTCACTTAGCTCGCTTTAGAATAACCAGTGGTATAATCAATCGTTACACCATCTTGCACATTGTAAATAAAAACATTATACGAAACATTTGAATCCTCAATACTTTGAGCTTCCATCTGGACCCCACGAGCAACCAATTCATCGTCTTTAAAATAAGGTGATACACGATAACGTACATGATGTTTTGTTTCACGAATATAATCGCCAACCTCTTCCTCATACTTAGTCATACCCGGGTGATTGAAACGAGCCGTTCCAGTCATCAAGTTTTTCCAGTTATTATTTTCGCCACTTAATTGAAAAGCAACCAGATGACAACGATTATATAAAGGTTGATCATCATAAAATTTTTGATGCCAGCCAGTTGGCTTAACGTTTAAACTTTCTCTTTCTTCTGTTGGCATCAACTCTTGACTTAACATTCCATTTGCTGGTCCTACGCGATTGAGATCATCTAAATCAGAAAAAATTGTCCATGAACCATTGGCTAATGACAAGTCAGTTTCGTTAAAATTGGGATTATTTTGGTTCAACGTAATGACTTTTTCACCATTATAATCTGGAATTTCTGATAAATGATCAATCGTAACACTTGGCATCGTAGATGAAATACTAGGTTCTGTTGATATCGTCTGATTTTCTGGATTGCTTTGACTGTAAACACCATAAGCAATTGCTAATAATATAATAATGCCGCTAACGACAGTCGGTCTCTTTTTTTTAACCATACATACCTCTTTTTTTAATTTTTTTGCTTAATTATTATAGCAGATTTTTTAAATAACGATGAAGATAATTTTTTTTAGAATGTTTGATACTAATTAAAAATTATCTTCAGGATTTCTTTTAATATAAAAATTTTTTCGAGATTTTTGGAAGAAGTTTGATAAAATAAATATAAAGGGGGCGTTAGAATGGAAACATTATTAATTGTGTTAGGCTTCATCGCTTTTGTTTTTGGTATTGTCAATTTTATTTCGGCATTTCGTAAAAAAACTGACAAGAAAAAAAGTGGCTATATTATTGTTGGTTCATTATTTATCATGGCTGCCGGCAGCATCTTGGCACCTGAACCTCAACAAACATCACCAACAACTGTATCAACGACGATTGCTTCAACAGAAACAAGTAAGAAAAAAGATTTACCAGATACAGGAAATGCCGGTAAAACAATTGCGTTGGATTTCCAAAAAGAGCAACAGCAGATCCATCAAGAGCTGGCAGCCATGGAATATACAGATCAGCAGACAATCGATGTAAATGGCGGTAAACCGACTTTTACTGAAGAAGACTCGGGTACAGACATCGGGTATTGGGAAAGTTATGGTGACTTAGATTCATTAAATCGGGCGACATACGGTGAAGCCTTACTAAACAAATCTTTGATGCCAAGTGAAAAAAGAGAAGCCCTAACGGTTGATCCGACAGGTTGGCGAAATAAAAAAATTGATAACAATTATCTCGACAATCGTAGTCATTTGATTGGTTTTCAATTAACTGGTCAAAATAATAATTTAAAAAACTTAATTACCGGTACACGGCAACTAAACAGTCCTGAAATGTTACGCTTTGAGTCTGATATTGCTTATTTCCTAAAACAAAATCCGAAGAAATTTGTTCGTTATTCAGTCACACCAATCTTTCGTGAAAATGAATTAGTTGCACGAGGCGTCCAACTTCAAGCTCAATCAATTAATAACGATGAAATTAGTTTCAATGTTTATATCTTTAATATCCAAGATGGTGTTGAAATTAATTACGCCGACGGAAGTAGTCGAACCACTGCTGAAATTCAAGCAGAAAATGACCGGAAAGCTGCGGAAGAACACGCAGCAGCTGAAGCTGAACAAGCCAGAATTGCTCAAGAACAACAAGCGGCGGCGGCTGAGCAAGCCAGAATTATAGCCGAACAAGCTGCGCAACAGCAAGCCGCCCAAGGAAGAACTGTTTACGTAGCACCACAATCTGGAAAAAAATATCACTTTAACGCCAATTGTCGCGGACTTTCTAATGCAAATTCAGTTGTTTCAATGACTGAATCTGAAGCTGCTGCTCAAGGATATGGCCGTTGTGGTTTTGAATAAATAAAAGAGACTAGCAGATTGTAGTGACCCCAAATAGTTAGACTTTTTTGGAGTGGAGAAATCCACTCCTTTTTTCTTTGTTTTTACTGCTATTATATTTTAAGCTGCTTTCAATGCCGATTTTCTAAATTGCACCGGACTCTGCCAATTTAATTTTTTCTTCATACGTTCATGATTGTAGTAATAAATGTAATTATCAATTGCTTGTTTCAATTCCTCAAAGCTATGAAATTCTCGTCCATAATAAATTTCTTGTTTTAATAAACTAAAGAAATTCTCCATGATTGAATTATCCAAGCAGGTGCCCTTACGGGACATACTTTGAAATATTTTATGTTCTTTTAATTTATGATTGTATGCCTTCATTTGATAAGCCCAGCCTTGATCAGAATGAAAGGTTCGACGGTAGAGACAGTCTTTTGTTACTTGAATCGCTTCTTCCAATGCCTCCATGATCGCTAGTGCATTTGGCTTTTCAGAAATACGATAAGAAATAATCTCACTGCTGTACATATCTAAAAAGGGATCAAGATACAGTTTCTTTTCACGAATGGTCCCGGATTTGTCTAGTTCAAAATATTTTAGCTCTGTCGTATGTGTCGTAATCTTTTGATGACAAATGCTTGTGCAAAAGCGTCGATGAATTCGATTTTTCGTAACCGCACCGATCTTCCCACGATAAGAATGATAACGACGAGATTTCCTCGTGAATGAGCGGACCTCAATACCCAGTTTCCTAATCAAGCGTTGCACTTTCTTCTTGTTTACATGGAACCCACGATTACATAATTCCTTTGTTAGGCGCAAACAGCCATAATCCTTATGTTGGCTTCTTATCTTAAGTATTTCCTCTTCAATTTCTTGATCTGGATTTTGTCGATCAAACCGTTTTTGCCAATACATAAAGGTCGATTTAGGGAATTTCAAAGTTTCAAGAAGCTCAACTAATTTGAAGGATCCTCGGAGGCTGTCGATGATTCGTGCGATTGATTCTTTCGTCTTTGTTGGGCTTCCTGTTTCGCAGCTTCCTCAATTCTTTTAAAAAAGCATTTTCAATCTGAAGAGAACGGACTTGTTTTTCTAATTCCTTGATGCGATCACGTTCTTCAAGGGTTGCTTTGTTTGCCTTTGGATTTTCTTTTTTCTTAGACAAAATCGGCGGACGTCCTTTCTTTTTTGAGAGTCCATCTACTCCTTCTGCACGAAAGGTTCTCATCCAATTGGCGATTAATGCAGGATTGTTTATCCCTAAATGATTCGCCACTTCACGATAGGACAACTCAGATGTTTGATATAACTCTATCGCATCCATCTTGAATTGAACAGAATAACTTTGATTTTGTCTTTTACGAAGAAGCCCTTCTTCACCAAATTCTTGATAAGCATTGAGCCAATTTTTCATTTGATTTTCTGACTTCAACCCGTGTTTCTTAGATAAATAGGAGAAACCTCCTTTTCCGTCAAGATACTCTTGAAGGATTTTCAGTTTGAATTCAAAACTATATTTAACCATAAAATACCGACCTCCAGAAGTTAGATTTTTGGTCTAACTTTTTGGGGTCGGTACAGATTTGCTAGTCTCTTTTCTTATAACGAACCTAATAAATTAAATAAGAGATGAATTGCCATACTGTAGCGTAAATCTTTCGTATATAAATAAGTTCCTGCTAGAATCCAACCTAAACTTGCATAATATAAAAAAGCCAGTGAAAAAGAAGCTTCATGCATCAAACCAAAAACAGTTCCAGAAACAATAATTGCTAATATGTGTGAATTACGTCGATTTTGATTAAAAAAATAATTGAAAAAAATACCTCGAAAAATTATTTCTTCTGCTAAAGGGCCAAAAACGACCGTATTGAAAACTGCCAGCATAGGCACTAAAGCGGTTGCTTGATTAATTGCTTCTTGATTATCTGGTGTATCTAAAGACAAGAAACTACTAAAAACAATAGCAACTATGTTCATGACAACAAACATACCTACCGTAAACAAAATCTTATTTCCAGCTAGTTTTTCTTTTCCAAAATGATTTGGGTTAGCAATTCTCAGCTGATTCCGATAACGACTATACAGGAAATGTAACAAAAAGACACTTAACGTCACCTCCCCAACTAATAAAGGCAGTTCATATTGCTGCATAAAATTGGGAAAATAAGGAGCAAAAGCTTCAAATTGTGGCACTCCTAAAATTTGAATAAATAAAAAAAAGAAAAATATTTTTAAGATTAACTTTAAAAAAACAGATTGATCTTTATCAGCCATTAGATTCACCTCATTTCATGAGTTTATTCTACACCAGTATTTGTGTAATCAATGTTTCATTTCTGTAAGATTGGTTTGGGCGTACTGAGTTTCAATAGAATTAAAAAAGGAGTTTTATTATAATTATTTTCAAAATATTTGTACTTTGTTTCAAGATTCGATAAAATATAATTGAAAGCGTTTTATAAAAAAGGAGGAACTATCATGAGAAAAGGTTTAATAGCTTTATCTTTGGGAACTGCTGTAGGATTTTGGGGGTTCGTAGTCAATAGTGAAGATGCGTCAGCGGCGGAGATGTATCGTCTTTACAACGCCAATAGTTCAGAACATTTTTACACTGAAAACAAAGGAGAAAGTGACAATTTACGGAAGGTTGGCTGGCATTATGAAGGTATAGGGTGGATAGCTCCAAATAGTGGTTCACCAGTTTATCGTTTATACAATGCTAATGCTGGCGATCACCACTACACGATGGACACAGGTGAAAGAGATCATTTAATAAGTGTTGGTTGGCAATACGAAAATATCTCGTGGCTCTCAGCTGAACAAAATGATTTGCCACTTTACCGTCTCTATAATCCTAACGCCGTGGCGGGAGCTCATCATTATACTTTGGATACTGGCGAAAGAGATAATTTAAAACGTGCCGGCTGGAAAGATGAAAATGTTGCATGGTATGCTGAAAGTCGTCCAACTTATCCATTTGCAGTGGCTAACAATGAAATCAGTGGTACAAAGAATTTTTATATTAGTGGCGTAAACGTCCCGAATAATATCTCAACAACCTTTACAAATCCTTCCAGTTCAGCAAATGGTCAAGTGACATTCAAATACACTGATTACAATGGTCAACAAAATTCGATTGTCTACAATGCTACTTTACAACAAGTAGCAACCAAAGATGTCCGAATTTTTTCTGCCAAAGATCATAGCATAAAAACAAATTCAGTAAATACCACTATTAAACTTGGGACTATCGTTTCTGGAGAAGAACAACAAGACCTTGTCGGTGATCTCTATCTTCAATACAATGACTCCGGCAGTATTTCATTAATCACACCAAATTATGCAGGAAATGTTATGCCAGAAGACACTGATGTGATGCTTGAGTATCTGATTCAATAATAATTACTTTTGTTAAAAAAATTACTAAAAAGCACGAAACCTTACTTGATAGGTTTCGTGCTTTTTTTAAGCGGGTGACGAGAATCGAACTCGCGACGGAAGCTTGGGAAGCTTCTGTTTTACCACTAAACTACACCCGCATTACCATAAAAAGTATAACGCTTTTTATTTTTTTCTACAAGCAAGAAAAGATGTTTGACAAAAAGATCATAATCTTCTACCTTCAACAGTATAAGATGGGAGCTAATTTTTTATGGACACTTTAAAAAATACTCAACAAAATATTGCTGATAAGAATAATACCGTTGTTTTTATCTCTTCACCAAATTGAAGTATCTGTCATGTTGACGAGCCTCGGGTACGAGCGCTAACAGAGAAATACCAGATGCCTTATTTTCATTTAGATATCATGACAGAACCAGACTTAGCCGGTTACTTTGAAGTGTTGACAGTTCCGGCAATTTTAATTTTTCATAATGGTCGTGAAGTTTTACGTCAAGCGCGTTTTTTACAAATGAAAGACATTGAACATATTTTACAGCAACTACCAAAAGAATCCGCAGATGTTGACTACAATGATTTATTTAATTAAAAAAGCTCGAAGCAATTGTTGAAAATTGCCTCGGGCTTTTAAAATTTACTTTTCATCATTTCCATGGTGTAAGAAATAAATCAAGGTTTGTAATTCATTTGTTAAATCAACGCTTTGAATAATAATATTATCTGGCGCGGATAAGCGAGCTGAAGTAAAGTTCAAGATTCCTTTGATCCCTGCTTCAACTAATTGATCGACTACTGCTTGTCCTTGTTCAGCTGGAATTGTTAGAATTGCAATTTCAATTTGTTGTAATTTAATTTGCTCTTTCATGCTATCTAATGGATAAACGGGAATACCATCTACAATCCGACCAACAATATCTTCTTTTACATCAAAGGCGCAACTTACACGAATACTATTGCTTTGATGAAATTTAAATTTTAATAGGGCACTACCTAGATTCCCCACCCCAACCAATGCAACGTTGGTTAATTGGTCATCGTTTAAAATTTTACCGAAGAAATTCATCAAATCTTCTACATCATAACCGTAACCTCTTTTACCCAGTTCACCAAAGTAAGAAAAATCACGGCGAATTGTCGCGCTGTCTACTTGAATCGCTTCACTTAATTCTGTTGAGGATACTTTTGTCTTGCCAGCGCTATTTAAAATCCGTAAATACCGATAATATAACGGCAAACGTTTAACTGTTGCTTTTGGAATTGAATTTTCTTTCACAATAACTCTCCTTATAATAAAAATTGCAATTTGCTTTACTACAAACCTATAATAGCAATTTTTATACTAAAAAAGCAATGGCTATGCTCACTAATTGTGAAATATTCACGTTGCTTTAAGAAAGCTAGTACAATTATTCCACCTTTTTCTAAAAAATAAAAAAGAAATATGATAGACTAAATCTAGCTAAAACAGATAAAAGAGGAAAAAATATGATTTTATTACAGGCAAATCAGGTCGCCCGCTATTTTGGCGCCGAAACATTATTTGAAAATCTCCATCTCGAAGTTGCCAGCAAAGCGCGCATCGGTCTTGTTGGGCGGAATGGCGCAGGAAAATCAACTTTACTAAAAATTATTGCTGGTATCGAAGCACCCGACGCTGGACAAATTATTAAAAATAAACAAGCAACTTTAGGCTATTTAGCACAAGACACTGGCTTAACCTCCAATGAAAATGTTTGGAATGAAATGCTAAAAGCTTTTGAAAAAGTACGTCAAATGGAAAGGCGCATGCGAGAATTAGAAGTACTAATCAGCACTACTGCTGAAAATGATTCAAATTATCCTAGTCTGATGAAAGAATACGACCAACTACAACACGATTTCAATGACCAAAATGGTTATGGCTATGAAAATGAAATCAGAAGTGTCCTACATGGTTTTAATTTTGATGAATCTTTTTATCAGCAGCCGATTGATACCTTGTCTGGTGGTCAGAAAACCAGACTGGCTTTGGCTCGTATGTTATTGGTCAAACCAGATATTTTAATCTTAGATGAACCTACTAACCACCTCGATATTGAAACTTTGGCTTGGTTAGAAGATTATTTACAAGGCTATCCTGGCGCATTACTGATTGTTTCCCATGACCGCTACTTTTTAGATCATGTGGTGAATCAAATATATGAAATTGCCCGCCACAAAATGACTCATTACACGGGAAATTACTCCCGCTATTTAGATCTGAAGGCCGCTCAATTGCAAAGTGACTGGAAAGCCTATGAAAAGCAACAAACAGAAATTGGTAAGCTGGAAGATTTTGTTGCTCGAAACTTAGTCCGTGCTTCCACTACGAAACGTGCCCAAAGTCGCCGGAAAACACTAGAGAAAATGGATCGTTTAGATCGACCAGATGGCAAAGAAAAATCAGCAACATTTATGTTTGATATTAACAAGACTTCTGGTAATGTGGTATGTCAAGTTGAAGATGCGGCTGTTGGATATGATGAAATTTTAGCTGATCCTATTAATTTAGATATTCGCCGTCAAGACGCTGTTGCATTAGTTGGACCTAACGGAATTGGAAAATCTACATTACTTAAATCAATTATTGGTCAAATTCCTTTTATAAAAGGAGAAGCTCATATTGGGACAAATGTTTCAATTGGTTATTATGATCAAGCACAGGCCGAACTACACGGCAACAAAACCATTTTAGCTGAATTATGGGATGAACATCCTACCACTCCAGAAAAAGATATCCGCACAGTTTTAGGTGGCTTTTTGTTTAGTGGTGAAGATGTCGAAAAAACCATTCCTTTATTAAGTGGTGGTGAAAAAGCTCGTGTCGCTTTAGCAAAATTATCTATGAACAAAGAAAATTTCTTAATTTTAGATGAACCTACTAACCATCTAGACATTGACAATAAAGAAGTTCTAGAAAATGCTTTAATTGATTACGAAGGAACATTGCTATTTGTTTCCCATGACCGTTACTTTATTAATCGAATTGCTAATAAAGTCATTGAATTGCGTCCTGAAGGTAGTAAATTATACTTAGGTGATTACGATTATTACTTAGAAAAGAAAAAAGAAGAAGAAGAAATCGCAGAAATGTTAGCGGAAAAAACTACCGTTACCGAAGCACCTAAGAATAAATTCTATCAAGATAAAGAACAACAAAAGCTGCAGCGCTCGCTATCTAGAAAGATTACCGCAATTGAAGAAAATTTAGCAAAACTTGATGAAACGATTGGACAATTAGAAACAGCCATGACCAAACCTGATGCGCTAAATGATCATGTGCGACTTTTAGAGCTGACAAATCAATTGGAAGCTGTTAAAGCTGAACAAGAAAATCAAGAAGCTGAATGGGAAGAATTAAGTTTATCTTTAGAAGAGTTGGAATAGGTCTTTAGACAGATGACACCTCCGGATCTTTATTGTTTAATGAAGACAACGGAGGTGTTTTTATGCGACGAAAAAGTCGATTTCCGAAATTTTTATTTTTATTACTACTATTAGGTGGCGGCTATTTCGGTTACCGCTATTTTATTGAAAGTAGCCAACCCGTCGATGCTGCTTTTGTCAGTGAAGCCAATCAAAAATTACAAACAGACGGACAAAAAATGCCATTAATTTTACAGACTGATCCTACTTGGGCCAACACTCCTTACGGCAGTGGTTCGACGACTAACGATTTAGCTACCAATGGATGTGCCATAGCTAGTCTTGCGATGGTTGCTTCCTTTTACCAAAGTCGTAACGTGAGTCCTCAAGAAATTTTAAACTGGAGCGGCAATACATATTATACTGAAGGTTCTGGGACAGCATGGTCAATCTTTTCCGCTTTTGCGGCGAATAATGGTTTGAATTATCAAAATTTAGGAGTGGATGGCAGCGCTATTCAAAATGCTTTAAATCGAAATATACCAGTTGTTCTTTCAGTTAATCCAGGAGAATTTACCGATGTTGGTCATATTATGGTTATCATGAAAGATCTAAATACTGATCAAATCCGGGTATTCGATCCAAATGACTCACCACGAAAAAAGCATTACAATCAAACTTATAACCTAATTGACATCTTAAACCAAACTTCAAATGCTTGGGCATTTAGTTGACAAAAAAGGACATTGGAGAATTATTTTTCTTCAATGTCCTTTTTTGTATTTAGTAATTACTTAGACTGATATATGATTTAATAATTGTTGATTTTCATAAGCTGCAATTTGTTCACAAAAATGTTTTGAAAGATAGTAACCTTTTCTCCAATTAGTAATAATATAATTACCATCAATATTCTCATTTTCCATCTTTTGTCGTAATTTTCGAATGATTTGTGACAACTGGGCTAAGTTTGATTGGGTAGTTTCTCCTGACCAAAGACAACTAGCCAATTCATTTCGGCCAACAATTTCCCCATTCGCTTGATACAATTCATTAAAGGCACGCCGCTCATTTTTCGATAAGTCATTCAGGAAATTTTGTAATGATTGCTGTTCAGTCTCTTCACCTTGTAGCCCAGCGGACATTTTTAATCGGTCATTTTCAGTTGTTAGTCCAGTTTTTATCAATACTTCTCTAATTTCTTTTAACGACATATTTGGTGTTAACCAACCAGAAAGACCCATCTCTTCAAAATCTTCTATTAAAGACCCCTCATCTACTCGATAAGTTCTGATACCATTTTTAGCTATTTTTCTAAATAATTGCTCCGTCGTATCATCAGATAAGGTCTCACTAAAAATAATAATTTCAAAAACAGACAAATTGTTGAATGCCCGTGTTCGATCATTAAGTATTAAATTTACTAAAGAGTTCGAGCATAAAACTTCGTAACCTAATAATTCTAATTTTTGTCGCAAATCATTTTCGGCCAAAAGATTTTGCGTTAATATTAAAACTGTATTCATAATCCACACTTCTTTCACAAAAAATTATTTTAGTACTTTAGTTATTTTAAAATTTAAGAAATTTTTGACAGAATAAAAGATTTTTATTTATTTCACTGTACAAATGTTACTACATTAGCTTTTCTTGTAAATCCCTTTGAAACCGTTTTCTCAACATCTTGAGTCTTTTATCTATTATTTTTTGAGTAATGTGATACTATCGTTTTAGAAAAGAGGAGGGATTAGCTGATGCGTATTTTTATGATCGACGATCAATTTATTATTAGAAAAAAAATAAAGGACGTAATTTCTGCATTAGCGTTCACAAATCTTTCTTTAAATGAAATTACGAATGAACAGGAATTTTATCAAAAAATATCTGAGCTCGAAATTTTTGACGATGATTTCTTTATCTTAGATATTGACCTAAAAACTTATTTTTCAGGAATTGATCTTGCTGAAAAAATTAGACAGCAAAATAAATCAGCGTTTATTGTTTTTTTGAGTGCCTTTGACTCAAAGGGAATTGAAATTTTAAATCGACAAATCTTCCCCCTTGGTTATCTACTAAAAGATCAGTCTGCTGATGAACTGACTGTTGCGATAGAGACGCTTTTAAAAAAAGCCAATTTGAAAGTTATAGAGAAACAAAAAGAAGAACAGATCTTAGTATTAGATAATTTTGAAACTGATATTTTGATTTTAGAAAGTAATATTTTTTATGCGGCCACCGTCCCTGGGTTTAAAAAAACGGTACTGATTAAGCATAAAGATGGTGAGTGTATGGTACGTGGGAAACTATCTGATCTGAAGAAGTCGATGAAGAGTCCTTATATATGTAAGGAATTAAAATCTTTTATCATTAATTTAGCATTGGTGAAAAATATTAGTACTTTAGAAGGAACCGTTCAGTTTACTGATGGTACGAGTTTGGAGATTGGTAAAGTTGGGGCACGTAAAATGAAATTATTTTTGAAGGGCCTTGAGTTAAATGAGCTTTAGCTTTATGGTCACTGCCTATGCAATTAATTACTTGGCATTGATCTGGAGTTTTTTTTACAAGAAGTTACTTTCAAAAAGACAGGCTTTAATTTTATCTGTTATTACTGCGTCAACCGCTCTCCTTTCAGTCTATACTAGTGATAGTTTCCTATACATTAATATTCTAGCTTACTTCTTTATCCAATACTTTATGATGTATAACCATACTAAAAATTGGCTTTTGCCTGCTGTATTTCTAATTTTTGCTGACAGCTTAATTATGTTAGTTTGGGTAGTTACCTATCATTTCCCTAGAGAAATTATGAATTTGTTAGGTCAACCGTTCCATTACAACCACTTAATTGTTAGTGTTCTTCAATTTTTATTGTTATTGCTCTGCTCATTCGGGTTTAGTAAATTAGATAAAAAATATGCCATTTGGCAATCTTTAAATGATACATCCCAAAAATATACACGTCTAGGCTTAGGTATTTTCCTACTATTCCTAATTCTAATGTTTTTACATGTCTACATTTCTATGCGTGGAGTCGTGGTCACACTCCTTTTAGTACTATGTTTAATGTTCGTAATCTCAACTTTACTGATTTCTTTACTGACTTTAATCAATAAAAACTATCAACAGAGAAAATATGTAGAAAATCTGACACTATCTTTGGAAGATGAAAGAGAGAATTTTCAGCTAATTAGAGAATACCGCCATGATTTTCGAAATATCATGTTAGCCATGGAAGAATACTTGTCTAATGAGGATATCATTGGTGCTCAGGAATTTCTGGAACAGATCGTGGGTAGTACAAAAGGATATCTGAAAAATTATCATTATGATCAAATTTCAGTTATTCAAAATACTGCTTTGAGAGGATTAGTCACTGAATTCATTCGTGTTTGTGAACAAGAAGATATTGAATTGACTTTGAAAATTGATCCAATTTCAACAATTCCAACAGTATCATTAGTTGATTTTTTAAGGGTATTCTCTATCTTAATGAACAATGCAATCGAAGCAGTTCAAAATGAAAAGAATAAAAAAATCTCAGTCAGTTTTACTAATGATCGTGACAAATTAATCATTAATGTGGCTAACCCTTCTAGTAATCCTGTCGATATAGCAGCTATTCTAAAAAAGGGAAATAGCACAAAGAACAATCATTCTGGCCTAGGCTTATGGAATTTAAAGAAAATTATCCATTCTTACCATGATTGCCAATTTTTACTAAAGAATGAAAATGGCTTTTTTAATGCAAAATTGATCCTAAAATATTAAAACCTTTAAGCGAAACCACTCAATGGTTGTCGACTTAAAGGTTTTTTTCATTATTCAGAATAATGAATTCGAGATATTATTGTTTCTTTTGTTACCATTTTAGTAGTTGCAAACGTTAAAATCAATTGAACGATAATTACAATTAAAATTAATAAAACGACTTGTATCGTTGGATAGGCATAGGTTTTTATTTGTAATACCCGATTTGTTACAGCATAAATATAAGCGCCATAGCCAAGTATGCTACCAAAAAATACCGACAATGCAATAATACCTACTGCATAAAATAGTCCTTCTCCCTGTAACATACGACGCATTTGACGATTCGACATACCAATCGCTTGCATGACACCTAACTGTTTTTTGCGTGACAAAATACTATCTATAGTTGTATTGATTAAATTCATCACACCGACAATGCCAAGAATTATCATGATTCCATAAACTGCACCACTCATTAAAACAGTGATTGATTCCCATTCTTTTTCAATTTCTGTAAATGAATCCATTGTCAAATAATCATATCTATTGATAATATTAGTTAGTTTTTCTTTGATAGCAGTCATTTTTTGAGGTTGGACTTGGACATCAATCGAATATGTCGTATTGTGGGGTGACTGTTCTTTTATGAATTGATTACTTGTCAATAGAGTTCCTCTACCTACAATTCCTTCGGGAACATCAGCGATAGCTGCAACCGTTAGTTCTTGAATGTGGGACTGATCTCCAGCAAATAATTCTACTTTTATTTTACTTCCTACTTTGATCTCCGGATAATGTTTCACTAAAACTTCTGTCGCAATCACTTTATTGCCAGTTAATAAGTCCGCAAAACTAACATCCTCTTTCTTCACGTAACTCTTTATTGTCTTAAATTGTTCTTCGTCAAAGCCTTTAAGAAATCCTGTTAATGCACCATCACCGTATATACTCATTATTGCGGGTGCCTCAAAACTCATCATTCGCTGAGGATAGATTTTTTGAACACCAGAAAGTTGTTCAATTTCTTGTAGAGTATCTTCAGACAATGGATTATTTTGTTGAATTACCGTCCATTCTTGCTGAGGATTCATTTTATCTCCTGAAACAGCATCTGTTTCTATCCTAAAGTCTTCAGCAATAGCATCTCTGGCAATCTGAGCTGGGTTCATACAGGTAAAAATAGTTGCCACGATAATAAATAAAATCCCAATCAAACTCAATGAAATAATCGTTGTGAATGTTCTTTTTTTATTACGGAAAAGATTGGTTTCAGCCAGCTTTCGCAAGTTTAAATTTGTAAAACTTTTTTGATGTTTACGTTTTTTCGATTTCTTTCCTGCATAATTCATCGCTTCAACAGGCATGATTTTACTAGCGAATCGCATAGGTTTCAAAGATGAGATAACCACTGTTAACAATGTAACCACTATTGCCAATATTGCAATCCACGGAATAAATAAACTAACCTTACCTTCCGCAATAATTTTCTGTATAACGATCATCATTTCATTTTCAGTATAAGTAGACATAATTTGTTGGAAGAAAAATTTCGCAGAAAAGATACTAATGATTAAACCAATTGGAATCGCAATAAGGGCCACCAATAAATTTTCAACCAATACAACTATTCTAATTTGCTTTTTGTTTGCGCCTAATGCTCTGAGTTTCCCGTATTCTTGGACTTTATTAATCATTGAAACGTAATAGATACTATAAATCGTTAAAGCTCCCACTATCAGAATGATTGCAACAATAAAAATCATTCCTTTAAAAAAACTAGGATCAACATAATTGGCAAAAAGATAATCACTATTCATGACAGTATCTGCTTCTGAAATATCAAAATCTTCTGCGATTTTTTTTGAAATATTTTCTATCTCATCAGTTGTACTTGCTTCGTTCGTACGAAATCTTACTAAAACTCTATATGTCCTTTCTGTTTCAGGAATAACTGATTTAGTAAAATTCTCTGAAACCAGCATCGATAATACTTTATTTTTCTTCGTTTGCGTTCCTTCTGGTAAAATACCTACTAATTTAAAATCATTAGTTTGTGCGATACTTAAACCTTCTTTTTCATAACGTTGGTAAGCTATAGGAATTGTGTCTCCCAATTTAGCATCGGCAAATCCTAGAGACAAAAGCCCTCCTTTAGATAATGCGATCTCATTATCTTTTTGCGGCGCTTTTCCTTCTTTGATAGTACCTTTTGACAGTTTTAAGGCTTGCTTGTCAAAATGCGTTATTACTATGCGTCCATCCTCAATAGGTATCTCGCCGATGTCTTGTCTTAAGCCATATGCTTCAAAAGATTGATTCAAAATTAATTGATCCTTCACTGGCTCCGAAACATTTCGATACATCGTATGAAAAGTTGGATAAATACTATTTACTGCATAATTTTGTGTATTGACCATTCCCATGCCAATACTAATAATTAAATAAACCAAAATTGTCGTAAATACAATCGCTAAACCTGATAAAATATTTTTAACCCGATGATATTTCGTATTCGCCCAGGCTAAATTTAGTACGGTTTTCATTTAAATCACCTGCCCATCTTCAATATGGACAATCCGATCCGCCATTTGTGCAATCATTTCATCATGGGTAATCATAATTAACGTCTGACCAAAATTTTCTACTGAATTTTTCAATAATGTCATGACTTCTAGTTCTGTTTTGGTATCAAGATTCCCGGTTGGCTCATCTGCTAAAATTATTGAAGGTTCAGCTGCGATAGCTCGTGCAATTGCTACCCGTTGCTGTTGACCACCAGATAATTCGCTGGGTAATGCACGTTTTCGATCTGCTAAACCAATCGTCTTTAATAAGTCTTCAATGAAAGGTTCTTTCACTTTTCGACTATCTAAACCAATCGGTAAAACAATATTTTCCCAAACATTCAAAGATGGAATTAAATTATAGCTTTGAAAAATAAAGCCGATTTTTTTCCGGCGAAATTCAGCAAGCTTTTCGTCTTTCAAAGTGAAGATATTTTTATCGTCTATTATAACTGCTCCAGAATCTGGTCGATCTAAACCACCAATTAAATTTAACAAGGTGCTTTTACCAGAGCCTGATTTGCCGACAATCGTAACAAATTCCCCTTTCTCCACTAACAAATCTATATGGTCTACAGCCTTAACAATTGTACTACCATCATCATAATGTTTTACCAAATCATTAATCTCCAAAATCATTTCAATCGCCCTCTTTCCTATCTCTTACTACAAGTATAAAAAAGAAAGCTTTCAATCAGCTTTCAATCTAGATAACAGAACTGTAAGAAACTATTTAATTAAAGGTAAGGTTATTTGAAAATTTGAACCTTGAGGATTTTGATTTTTCACCAGGAGAGCACCATGCTGTTCTTCAATAATTTTCCGCGCTAAAAATAAGCCAACCCCTGAACCTTCAATTTCTGTTTCAACTGTTTGCTGACCGCGATAAAAACGTTGATAAATTAGACTTAACTCTTCTTTGGCAATCCCTGGACCTTGATCAATTATTTCTATTAAGGCGTAATTGACTAAACTAGAACAGCGAATACGTATTTTTGAGTCAGTTGGTGAGTATTTTATAGCGTTCTCTAAAATGTTTCCTAGAGCCTCCCGTGTCCATTTGATATCAACAAAAATATCGATAGCTTCAGTTTGAATGACTTCAATCTCAATCTTCTTTTCAATTGCCGACATAATCAAACCGTTGACAACTTTTTCTAATAACTTTTCCAAACTATATTGTTGAGGGCTTAACGAAATTAAGTCTGCCTCTAATTGAGAGATTTTAACCAAACCATCTAACATCAAATCTAGCTTATTTATTTGTATTTCAGCTTGCTTCTTAAAATCTTGCCGCTCATCTACAGAATAATTTTCAGAAAGGGCAATCTCCATACTTAATTTCAAAGAAGAAATTGGCGTTTTTAACTGATGAGCAATTTCAGTTATGCTGGATTTAATATCGTCATCTTCTTTAGACTTTTTTTGAAGCTGCAATTGAGTTAACGTAATAGCCTCTGTTTGTTCAGTCAATTGATTATCCACTAAAATCTGTTCTTTTCTTAGCCTTTTAAGATGAAAAATAAAAAAAACAATCAATAAAAACACTGTTGTAATAGTAATTAGCAGATTTTTGATTGTATATTTCTGAATCAAATTTTGTTGAGTTGTTTCTTTGTTTAGCAAACCATATTTTTCTGATAATAACTGACCTGTCTCTATTTGTGCTTCATCAGTTTCTTGATTAACAATACGAATTACTTGTTCTTCTGACAAACTACTTTCTTCAATCAGTTTTCCTAATAAATAAGCCTGGTTTTCACGAAATCCCGTTTGAAAAGACTGATAGTTCCAAAACAATAATCCACCACTAAAAAGCAATATTAGCAGACTGATTATTAAGATCTTTGAACTGCGTTTACCCATAAATAGCCCACCCCTCGAATTGTTTTTATATTTTCTTTTCCAACTTTTTGTCGCAAACGGCTAATATTAACAGGAATCGTATTTCTATCTATGTAACCTTCTTTTGTATCCCAAATAGTTTCCAACAATTGTTCTTGTGACAAAATCTGTTGAGGATTTTCCAAAAATATTAATAATAATTGCAATTCTGTTTTACTTAAAACCACCACTTCATCACCAAGAGTCACTTTCATTTCAGCTGGGTTGAGTGTTAAATCGTTTGAATGTAAAATATTGCCACGATTATTTTGAACTCGCTTGAATAAAGCGTTAATCTTTGAAATCAAAACCATTAAACTAAAAGGTTTAGTAACGTAATCATCTGCACCTTGTTCATAACCAGAAACAATTTCATATTCTTCTTTATGTGAGGTCAATATTAATATCAGAATATTTGAATGTCGACGAACTTCTTGACAAAAGTCCAAGCCATTGCCGTCAGGTAAAGTAATATCACTAATCAATAGATTAAAACTTTGTTCAAAGAATACCTTTTTAGCGGCTGCAATGGTAGAGCAAATTATTACTTCATAGCCTTCTTTTTTCAAGCTTAGCTGAATTCCTTTACTTAAGCTTTGATCATCTTCTAACAATAGTATTTTACTCATGACAACCTCCAAATTTTTCATTCTTTAAAACTATTGTAGCAAAAGTTTAAAGGGAATTTCTTCCTTACTTATAAATCTCTAACCAAAAAAATAAAGTGTAAGCTTTATACTTACACTTCACTCGTTTATTTTTTGATCATATCTAAATAAGCAATGCTTCTCATCAAACGCTGAGCTCCCTCAATAATTTTGTCCTGTGGTGCTCCTAGATTAAAACGAAGATAATTCATTCCTTCTGGACCATAGGTTTCCCCACGCATGATGGCGACCTTTTCTTTTTTTACCAATACTTCTTGAAGATCATCCATTGAATAAGGTAAAGTTTCAAGATTAATCCAGCCTAAATAAGTCGCTTCAGGGATTAAAAACTTTATTCGTTTGTCTAAGTCTAAAACTTTTTTTAGTGCGTTAAAATTTGCATCAATTGTTTGATTTAACCTTGTTAACCATTCCTTTTGATTATTATAGCAATCCATCAAGGCTAATAGGGCCAAATAAGGTATTGAAGACAGACCATCGCGTCCTTTTAGAATTGCTAGAAATTGTTCTCTTAATTGTTCATCGGGAAAAATAGCATATGATCCTCCTAAACCTGGTGTATTAAATGTTTTAGAAGGTGAAGATAACAGTACAACTGGTGTTTTTATATTATTTTTTAAAGCTAATATAGGTAAATGAGTTTTTCCAGGTCGACGAACATCCATATGAATTTCATCACTAATAATTGCAACATTAAATCGATTACACAGTTCAATTATTTTTGCCAATTCCTCTTGATTAAAAACACGTCCTGTTGGATTATGCGGATTACACAAAAGAAATACTGCTGGTCGTTCTCTTTCGATTGCTTCTGCCAACATCCTAAAATCAATTGTAAAAAACTCATTTTGATTGGTTAAAGAAAATGCCAACAATTCCCGTTTATTTTCTTTGATACAATTAAAAAAAGCATCATAACAAGGAGTCAATGTCATGACTTTATCATTTTCTTGACTAAACATTTGGAGTGCAACTGATAGACTATAGATAATGCTAGGCGCATACACGCACCATTCTGGATCAATTTTACAATCGAATTGTCGAAGAAACCAACCACTTATACTTTCTTTAAAATCAAAATGATTCCAGCGTGTATAGCCAAAAAAACCTCGATTGACTGCTTGATTTAAAACTGCCGTCGTCCCTTCTGGAATCATAAAATCAGTATCAGAAATAGAAAATGGCAGCAAATTTTTTTCACCAAAACGATCTTGCACATAATCCCATTGAGTCGAATAGGTACCATAGCGAGACTGCTGCTGTTTAAAATTGCTCAAATATATCACTCCTTTTATCTAAAACTTCTAAAACCGCCAAAATCAAATCAATTGTCCTTTGGATATCTTTTAAGTCAACTATCGAATGCCATGAATGACAATATCTCACAGGAATACAAAGAACTAAAGTAGGTTTGCCATTAAATAGTTGGACTGAACCAGCATCAGTTCCACCACCTGCCAACAAATCATATTGCCAATTAAGATTTTTTTCTTCAGCAATCTCTTTTATAAAATCTAATAATTTTAAATTACCTAAAGCTGTACGATCAGCTAAAACTAAGCCCGGACCGTTCCCTAAGATTCGATTGGCAAATTGAGCGGCTTTTGGTGTGTCTTTTCCATTAGCTACATCAATCACTAAATTAAGATCAGCATCGACATTTTTTACAGCAACTTTTGAGCCACGAGTGCCGGCTTCTTCCTGTACAGTTGCGACCCCAATCACCTCACAATTTTGCCCTTGATATTGATTTAAAACTTCTGACATAACCGTACAGGCTACACGATTATCCAATGCCTTACCGATTATTTTTTGCTGATTAAAAGTATAATTAGCTATTGTATCTGGTAGTATCATATCTCCAATTTGTAGACCTGCTGCTATCAATTCTTCTGCCGAACTAGCACCAAAATCAATATACATTTCATTTATTGGTACCACAGATTTCATATCATGATTTTCTTTTGGTAATGTTCCCACCACACCTTTCAGCGTGTAGCCATTTTTTCGACAAGTTGCTCGCACAGTTTGACCTAAAATCACATGACCCCACCAACCACCAATCGGATAAAAATAAACAAATCCCTCTTCGGTAATTCGATGCACAAAAAAACCAACTTCATCCATATGAGCGTATATGGCTATCTTTTTTCTAGTAGCCGTTAGGTTGCCAAAATATAAATTCCCAAAGGCATCTTGCTGACTTGAAAGTTGAATTTCTTCTTTCAATGCAAGCCTAACTTGTTCTTCTTGTCCTGGTAACGCATCTAAATTTGACAATTTCATCAATAAATTAGCAAGTTTCATCAATCATCATCCATTCTTTTGGAAATTTTGTCAGTATTTCTGCAGTACCTTCTTTATTCACCAAAATATCATCTTCGATTCTGATTCCAAATTGCTGTGGTAAATAAATTCCCGGTTCAATCGTAAATGTCATATTTTTCTCAATTTTAGTCGTTTCATGAGGTGCCAAGGACGGATATTCATGACACGACAATCCTAAACCATGACCTAAATTATGACTAAAAAAATCAGCTATTCTGTCTTCCGCAAATCCGTTTCGAGCTTCTTGATCCAGTTCACCAAACGCCTTTCCTGTCACTACTTCTTTGATAGCTGTTTTTTGAACAGCTAATACTTTTTGATAGATCGTTTCAATTTCAGCTGACACTTGACCAAAAGCAAATGTTCTAGTGATATCTGAATAATAACCTTGATTAATCGTGCCAAAATCAATCATGATTAACTCATTTACAGAAATTTTTTTGTGACTGGCATGTGCGTGAGGCAGTGCTGTTCGTTGACCGGAGGCTACAATTGTTTCAAAAGCTGGACCATCACTCCCTTTTTTCTTACTGCGGTAATCAATTTCATTAGCTAATTCTATTTCAGTCATACCAGCTTGAATGAATGGAATGATTTCTGCTAAAGTCTCATCTGCCAATTGTGCTGCTTTTTTTATTTTAGAGATTTCTTCATCTGTTTTGATCATCCTCAACTTTTCAATTAAAAAATTAGTAGGTACTAATTTACCGATATTTTTCTCAGCAATTGTTTGGAAAAGTTTGAAAGTTTGATAATTAATTGTTTGTGCCTCAAAACCAAATGTTTGCTGTTTAAATTTCTTTGCTAATAATTCCTCTAATGAACTACCAACGGGAATCTCACAAATTTTTGTATCTTTTGTTTGCTGCTGCGCTTGTTCAGTATACCGACCATCTACAAACAAATGACTTTCTTTTTCTGTAATTAACAACAAACCATTAGATCCAGTAAAGCCTGATAAATAACGTCGGTTAACTTTATCTGTTACCAATAGACCATCCAAGTTATTAACTGCTAAAAGGGACTGTATTTTCTTGCTATTCATGCACTCACTCCTTTAAAAGAAAAAGGACAGCTTTTAAACTGTCCCGGTTGTTTAAAAATCAATATCCGTTAAATATTGTTCATCTTCATCACTAATTATTTGATTTGATTTAGCAATATTCTCTGCTTCACGGTCCAATTCTTGTTTTTCTAAAACTTTGAAAAATGGTAGATACAAACCAAACGACAACGCAATTTGAACCACTTGAATAATAATTGCTCGCCAGTCAAAACCAGTTAAAAATCCTTCCATAAAAATCGGCACATATGGTGGATCAAAAATTGGAAAGTTTAAAAATCCTAATTTCATCGCAATCATTGGTAACATTCCCACAAAGGCGCCTCCAAAAATAAATGGAATCATTAATACTGGATTTAGAATAATCGGTACCCCGAATAAAACGGGCTCATTAATTCCGAATAGAGACGGTAGTAAAGCAACCGCACCAACTTTTTTATATCGAGCCGATCGGCTAATTAACATCGCAATAACCAGTCCCATTGTTACGCCTGAACCGGTAAAATTAGCAAAAGCAGATAACGTTCCATTTGTAATAACATGAGTCAACGGTTGTCCAGCTTCGTGAGCAGCAATATTTTCAGATAAATATTGAACAGCAATTGGTGATAAAATTGGTGACAATACCGCCGAATGAATTCCGAAAAACCAAAAAACTAAACGTAAAACCAAGACGATATAAATAATCCAAAGAGAATCTAAACTACCAATAGCTGGTGCTAAAACATCCATAATTACTTGAGGTAATAAAACACCACCAGATAAGCTATCAGTTACTGCACGAATGACAATAAATAAAATCCCGATTGTTGCAGTTGGCGTAATTAATTCAAAAGAGCTGGAGACAAAATCCGGTACCCCTTCTGGCATCTTAATTACCAGTTTATGTTTCGTGAAGAATTGATAAATTTTAACTGAAATAATAGCTACAAAAATAGCGGTAAATAATCCTTTTGAGTCTAAATAACTAGCAATAATATTCCCGTTTTCATCAACATCCATTGCTACTATTAAAAAAGCAATAGCAGAAAGCATCATGGAGCCGACTGTATAAAGCTTATAGTTTTCACTTAAAAAATAAGATATTGCCAACACTGCATACAAACCAACCAGACCTAGCGAAACTTTTGAAATAATACTAAAAATATAGCCATAAGTTTCAAACCAATTTGCAACCGCTTGCGTTTTTATGAATTCAGGAATCGATGGGAAAATTGCTGCAATAGATCCCAATAATAAGACTGGTGTCATTACCACCATCCCTTTTTTAATTGCTGTTAAATAGGGATTGTTATCTACTTTATTAGCAACTGGCACCAACGTTTTTCGAATAAATCCTTCAACCTTGTCAAATGCACTTTGTTTTTGTGGATTTTCCATTTTTTAGCCTCCTATGCTTGCGCTTGATTTTTTCGATAAGCAACCAATGCTTGTTTCATGACAGTCGCTCCATCCATTGAGCCATAGATATCCGAAGTCAAAAGCACAGTTGGTTTATTCACTTTATCCGCTTCTGTTTTTATAAAATCATATTTATGGCTCAATTGTGGTCCGACTAAAATGACATCGTAATCATTGATATAACGATCCAATTTGTCGATTCCGATTGCTTCCATCGGATAATCCGCTTCCTCTAACTTTTGAGATTCTTTAACAACTTTTTTCATAGATTCCATCATCATGGTTGTTGAAAAACCCCCGGCACAAACTAATAATGTTTTCATTTATATTTCCTCCTTTTATTTATTACTTTTCTCGTAACATCTCAATCATTTCTTCAATCAAATCTCTTGCTAAAATGCTATTCATTAAATGGTCTTGCGCATGAACCATCAATAAAGAAGTTTCAGTTTTATCCCCATTTATTTCTGCAGTAATCAATTTTGTCTGGACATCATGAGCTGCGATACTTTTTTCTTTTGCTTCCTTCATTTTGTTATCAGCTGCAGTAAAGTCACCTTGTCGTGCAAAACGCAAAGCTTCAAAAGCAGCACCTCTTGAATCTCCTGCCGCCGAAATAATTTTAAAAATGTCCATTTCTTGGTTGGTCATATTGTTATCCTTCTTTCATCAAGCTTTTTATATAAGTGATAAATTCGTTATATGAATTTATTTTTGCTAATTGATTATTTAATTCTGGATCATCCATCATTTGAATCATCAAATAACTAATTTCTTTATGAAGTGTTAAATGATCTTTTTTTATATTGATTAAAAAAATAATTTTGACTTCTTTATCGTGATAATTCAATGGATTTTTTAATAAAATGAGATTGATTACTTCTTTTGTGGCTCCTTGCTCCATTGGATGGGGACCGGCGATACCTTTTTGGTAAATTGTGTCAATTAAATTTTCCCGTTCCAGTACACTCTTAGCAAAACCCGGTTTAGCTACTTCAAATTTTTCTAACTTAACTGCTTCATTTTGTAAAAGAGTTAAATAATCAGAATTCTCGTAAGAAATTCTAAACCATTCCTCTTTAAAAAGATCCAGCACAATTTGATTCGCATCTCGGCCATGTTTTTGTGATTCCCGTAAAATCGTTAAATCCTTTTCTATTTTAGAAAGATCCTTGGCATTTAAAATCGGCTTAGTAAAAATAACTGGCAAATCAATTTGATCTGTTTCTAACGGCACAGTTGAAATCAATAAATCATATTGATTTCCTATTCGACTAATTTCATTTAAAGCAAAAGTAGTGACCTCTGCTTTGGCAAATAAGCGTTCCAAATTCACTTTTAGCAAATAAGAAGCCCCGCCTCCGGTTGCACAAATAACTGCAATTTTTTGATAATCATCAACTACTTGATTGGCATACTTTTCCAAACTTGCAGCAAAATAAATTGCCACGTAGCCAATCTCATCTTTACTGATTTTGACGTCTGAACCTTCGTTTAATAAATCGATAAATGTTAGTGCCAAACTAAAGACATTGGCATATTGAGTGTAGATATCTTCAATTAAAGGATTTTCCAACTGATGTCCTGTATACAATCGTTGCAGTAGCGGCGCTACATGCATCAATAAAGCATTAGCTAATTCTTGGTCGTTGCTAAAGCTTGTTTGATAACGACGATCAATTATTTTCAGTGCCTGATGTATTTTATCAACAAGGTGATGATTATCAGTTTGATTTTTTAAAACTGTAAACTTTCCTCGTAATTGTTCTTTCAAATAAATTTTTTCCGATTGACTAAAACTTAATTGATAGTGATCTGTTAAGTACTGAAGCAAATTTTTGGTCAATTGATCATAAGTATCCTGAACCTGAGAATTAAAATTTTCTTCGTCAGAAAGTGTATTGTGTTGAAGCATCCGAAAACTCAATAATTTAATATGCTGCATCACGTTTTCAAAAACGATATCGCTAACTTTTAAATGATTCAGCTGTATTTGCTGCTGCAGAAAATTTCGTAAATCAGCTTCATCAAATATTCTATTGAATTCTTGATACTTCTCGGTCAGCATAGGTAGTTTTATATTTTTTCTAAGTAGGTCTAAAATTGCTTTTCGCTTTTGCATTTCTGAGCCGGTAATTTTTAATCCATAATGAGCTTTACTATATAATTTCAACTGATATTTTTGACAAAATGCTTCTACTTTTTTCATATCGGTCTTAATAGTTGATAAACTGACTACTAGATAATCAGCTAATTCTTGTAAAGTAATAAAATCTTCGCTGAACAATAAAACAATCAAGCTACTTTTGATCCTTTGCTCTGGACTAGTACTGTCAATTAGTTCGTCATGAAAACTATCTGTTAAAAAGCTCTGAAATTTTTCTTCAGAGACAATCACTAATTGATAGCCACTCCCTCGAATTCTTTTTAAAGCGAAACCTGCAGATTTTCCGATAGCGTTGATTAGTTTAATATCATTCGCTAAGGTTCTTTCAGAAATGCCGAATGCATCAGCAATTTTTTGAGGCGTAACAATCTGATCTTGGAGATATAAATATTCAACTATTCGCTCTTGCCTCATCATATGCTCCTCCTTACAAATCAAACTATATAATGTAAGCCCTTTATTTAAAATGGCAAATCTTGCAGCCAAAATTTGCAAAAAAAGTCTCATATTATTTTGAAGGTTGATTATAGTATATCGTCATCTTAAAATAACTAAACTAAAAGTTTATACATGAGATGAATTTCTTATTTATTCTTTGAAATATTTTTTTAAACCTATAAAACAATTCTTTTTAAGATTATAAATGTATTTTTCTGAAAGCTGTATTAGTACTTGGCGAACATCACATATTCTTTTAAAAACACATGATTATTGTCCCGTAATAATTAGTCAAAAAAAAAACGGCAACTATGGCCGTTTTAAATACTTCGATTATCTTATTTTCGATACATCTTAAACTCTAAATACAAATCATTATAAATCTGTAAATACTCTGAGCCTAAATCTTTATAAACCTCCAAATGGCTAATCGTTTCATCATCAGGATAAAACTGCGGATCATTCGAGATTTCCTTTGGTAATAGTGCTAGAGCTTTTTCATTAGGTGTTGAGTAACCAATATATTCTGCGTTTTGAGCAGCATTTTTTGGTTGTAGCATGAAATTAATAAAATCGTAGGCACCTGCTTGGTTTTTTGATGTTTTAGGGATGACAATATTATCAAACCAAAGATTGGAGCCTTCTGACGGAATAACGTAATGAAGATGACTATTTTCTGCCATCATATCAGCGGCTTCACCAGAAAATGTTACTGCTACCGCACTTTCTTCATTAGCCATATACATTTTAATTTCATCAGCAACAATTGCCTTAACATTTGGTGTTAAAGTATTTAATTTATCTACTGCCTGATTTAGCTGTTTCATATTTTTACTATTGATGGAGTCCCCTAAACTATCTAATGATAAGCCCATTACTTCTCGTGCCCCATCAATCAACATAATATTATTTTTTAATTCTGACCGCCATAAATCATCCCAATGTTGGATTTTTTCACCAGAAATAAATTTGTCGTTGTAAACAATGCCTAAAGTTCCCCAAAAATACGGAACTGAAAAAGTATTGTTCTCATCAAAAGATTGATCTAGAAAACGAGCATCGATATTTTCCAGTCCTTTAATTTTACTATGATCTAGTCTCAACAATAATTTTTCTTTTTTCATTTTTTGAATCATGTATTCACTGGGTATTGCAATATCGTAAGCGGTACCGCCTTGTTTAATTTTGGCTTCCATTGCTTCGTTAGAATCAAAGGTTTCATAATTGACTTTGTAGCCATATTCTTTTTCAAATTTAGCTAGTAATTCTGGATCAATGTAATCTCCCCAATTGTATATATTTAAGACCTTTGAACTAGCATTGCTGCTACGATTAATTTGCCAAACAGCTAACGATAAAATACAAATGATCCCAATCACACCAATGAATAATGCGTATAGTTTTCTCATTTCAGTACTGCCACCTCCTCAAATTCCCGTTTGCGTTTCCGGCTTTTTTTCGAATTGTCGCGGCTGATAAAATAATAACCTACAACTAAAATGAGAGAGAAGATAAAGACAAGTGTCGATAAGGCATTAATTTCCAAACTGATTCCTTGACGGGCTCGCGAATAAATTTCTACAGACATCGTAGTAAAACCATTTCCGGTTACAAAGAAAGTTACGGCAAAGTCATCTAAGGAATAAGTAAAAGCCATGAAATAACCAGCAATCACACCTGGAGTCAAAAATGGTAAAATAATGTTTTTTAAAACTTGCCAATTATTTGCCCCTAGATCTCTTGCTGCATCAATCATAGAATCATTCATTTCTCGTAATTTCGGTAAAACCATCAAGACCACAATCGGGATACTAAACGCCACATGGGAAATCAGCACACTGAAAAATCCTAGTTGAAACGAGCGAATCCAACCACCTAACATCGTAAATAAGATTAAGAAACTGGCACCGATAATTACATCCGGTGAAACCATTAAAATATTATTCAAACCTAATAACGCATTGCGAGAGCCGCGTTTTCTTGTATAGTAAATTGACATTGCGCCAAAAGTGCCTATCGCTGTAGCAATTAAGGCTGACAAAAAAGCTAAAACAAAAGTTTGCAACACAATACTAATCAAACGACTATCAGCAAATAAATTCTGATAATGTTCCCAAGTAAAATGAGTAAAGTTGCTCATATTGCCGCCTGCGTTAAATGAATAGAAAATTAAATAAAAAATCGGCAAATACAGCAAAACAAAAATAACTATTAAATAAATGTTTGCCCATGAAAATTTATTCTTCTTCATTAATTACGCCCTCGCTTTCTCTCACCCGTTAACATCATGACAATAAACATTGCTAAAATTAAAATCACTCCAATTGTTGAACCCATGCCCCAATTTTGAGTCACCAAGAAATGTTCTTCAATCGCAGTTCCTAAAGTGATTACCCGATTGCCACCGATTAAACGAGTCAGCATAAATAGTGACAAGGATGGAATAAATACAGCTTGCACACCACTTTTTACTCCATTTAATGATAGCGGGAAAATCACTCGCCGAAAGGTTTCAAAATTATTTGCTCCTAAATCACGACTGGCACTAATTAATGAAGGGTTGATTTCTTCCAATGCATTAAAAATTGGCATAATCATAAAAGGAAGTTCAATATAGGCAGCTACAAACATAAAGCTAAAATCAGTAAATAATAGCTGCTTCGGTCCAATCCCAATGAAACTAAGGAAATCATTGACTGAACCATTGGCACTAAAAATCCCGATAAAAGCATAAGCTTTCAATAATAAATTTACCCATGTCGGTAAAATTACCAGCAGTAAAAAAAGTTGCCGATGTTTTAGACGAGACAAAAAATAAGCAGTTGGATAACTCAAGAATAAAGTAAATAAGGTAATCAAAAAGGCAAAAACCACCGAATTCAGAGTCATTCTTAAATAAGTACTAGAAGTCAGATAGGTCCGATAATTATCTAAAGTAAAATGTCCCGACATATCAAAGAAAGATTGATAAACAATTAAAATCACGGGGGCAATTACAAAGAATAACAGCCAAAAAAAGTAAGGAACGGAATAAAAACGACGCATATTTTTCATAAGTTCCTCCTAATCTTCATAGCTTTCTAAACGAGCATCAAATTCTTCTTCTGATTCATTGAAACGCATTACATGGATATCTTCTGGTTCAAAATACAAACCAACTTGACTACCCTTTTTAGCTTTTTTGGTCGAATGAACCATCCACTCATTTCCATCAGAGTCAATGCCATTCATTTCATAATGAACACCACGGAATAATTGACTATCGACAGTTACAACTAACTTCCCTTTTTCTGGTGTCGTCAAAGTTAAATCTTCTGGTCGTAGTACTACTTCCACAGATTCATTTGGCCGCATCCCACCATCAACACATTCAAATTTTTTCCCAACAAATTCTACTAAATTATCTTCAATCATCGTACCGTTGACAATATTACTTTCTCCTACAAAATCAGCGACAAAATGATTAATCGGTTCATCATAAATATCAACTGGTGTACCACTTTGGACAATTCTACCCTTATTCATCACAAAAATTTCATCGCTCATGGCTAAAGCTTCTTCTTGATCATGGGTCACAAAAATAAAAGTAATTCCTAAGCGTTTTTGCAATTCTCGTAATTCATATTGCATGTCTGTCCGTAATTTTAAATCCAATGCTGATAAAGGTTCGTCTAATAATAAAATTTTGGGTTCATTAATAATCGCTCGTGCGATAGCCACTCGTTGGCGTTGTCCACCAGACATTTCGCTGATTTCACGATGTTCATAACCTTCCAACTGTACCAATTTCAAAGCTTCTAAAACTTTTTTCTCAATCTCTTTTTTATTTAAACGTTTGATTTTTAGACCAAAGGCAACATTGTCAAAAACATTCATATGAGGAAACAAAGCGTAATCTTGAAAAACGGTGTTAACTTGCCGTTTATTTGCTGGTACATCATTCATCCGTTTGCCTTCAAGAAAAATATCACCTTCAGTTGCATCGGTAAATCCAGCAATAATTCTTAGAATAGTCGTTTTACCGCAGCCAGAAGGTCCCAACAAAGTATAAAAGTGACCTTCCTCAATATCAAAATTGATTTTTTTCAACACCGGTACATCATCATCATATTTTTTAACTACATCTTTAAAAGAAATAATTGTGTTTGTCATTTCTTCACTCCTAACTTCTATAAATAAGAATCTGTCGCTACAATCAATAGCTGACTTTTGCCATTCGCTGCATTTTGCAAACGATGAGGTTTACTAGCTTCATAATAAATACTCTCTCCTGCATTGGCTATGTAATCATCCTCGCCAAATTGCAAAGTAACCTTGCCAGCTAACACATAAATAAATGTCTCTGATAATGAAGGTGAAAATTGTTTATATTGTCCATTTTTTTCAAAAGTTAGCAAAATAGGTTCCATTTCTTTTTCATTTGATTCTGGAATCAACCATTTGATTTGATACCCATTGGATTCATCATGATAAAAGGTCATTTCTTCATCTGAATAAACAATTTTTTGATTGACATTTTTTTGACTAAAGAATTGCTCTGGCGTCACACCTAAAACAGCTAAAATATCAAAAAAAGTTTCCATTGAAGGTGATGAGACATCATTCTCCAATTGTGAGATATACCCTTTAGATAAATCGGTTCTTTCGCCTAGCTCTTCCTGAGTCAAATTTTTTTGAACCCGTAAATTTTTTAATTTCTCGCCAATTTTCATATATTTACTCCTTGTGTTTGGTATTAGTAAACTTAGAGTTTAATACAACTATTCAAGTATACGAAGATTATCCTAAAATGCAAGACAACCATCCCTTTTATGAGAATCTTTTAAACAAAAAAATAAAGCAGATTCATTTGGCTTTTCGTCTTTTTTTCGCTAATATAGAGGGTATAAAATTGTTTGAAGGGAGCACCAACTAATGCCAACCTATAAAAGATTTCGTGTATCCAAAGATCAAACTGTATCGTACCAAATTGAAATTTTTGAAAAACCACAACCAAAAGAAAATGAGGTATTGCTTTCCATCAATTATTCCAGTGTGAATTATAAAGATGCTTTAGCCACAAGAGATAATACCGGGGTTTTACGTTACTACCCGATCACTCCGGGGATTGATTTAGCTGGGACAGTTTTAGTTTCTAATCATCCAGATTTTGAAGTTGGTGATACGGTCATCGCTAATGGTTTTGATATCGGAGTTGCTCATGATGGTGGCTTTAGTCAATTAGCGGTTATTCCAGGAGAATGGTTGGTTCACTTACCGAAAAATTTAAGTGAAAAAGATGCGATGATTTTTGGCACAGCTGGATTTACTGCGGCGTTGGCAGTGGATGCTTTGAAAAAACATGGATTAAATTCTGATAGCCGTGTTTTAGTTACTGGAGCTACCGGTGGTGTTGGTAGTTTTGCAATACATTTTTTAAAAGAATTAGGAATCAAAAATATTATTGCTTTAAGCCGAAAAGAAACTAAAATCGATGAATTAAAAAAATTAGGTGCGAGCGAGGTTATACAACCACAAAGCTTTTTGCCAGAAAAAGCTCGACCTTTAAGTAAACAGCTATTTGATTTTGTAATTGATTCTGTTGGTGGCGATTTATTAAGTCAGTTAATTCCTTTTGTCGGCTATGGAGGTAGTTTAGCCCTTTGCGGAAATGCTGCTGGAATTAAATTAAACACAACTGTCTTGCCTTTTATTTTAAGAAGTGTCAATTTATTAGGAATTGATTCTGTCAATGTACCTTTAGAAAAACGGCTACCAGTTTGGGAGGAATTAGGCAATTGGCAAGTCCCTGAAACTTTGACTATCAATACGACAACTTTGGAAAAATTACCTGATGTCGCAGAAAGTTTACTGGCAGGTACTCACGTTGGACGTACCATCGTTGAATTAAATACGCCATCCGTTTAAACATTTTTTTAATTTTATTGTCTTATTCAATATTAGGAGGAAATCAACATGCGTATCTTAATTACTGCTGGTGGAACGGCTGAAAAAATTGATGATGTCCGTTCGATTACTAATCATTCTAGCGGACGTCTAGGTCAAACGATTGCCGAAAAATTTCCCAAAGAAGTAGAAATTGATTACATTACAACAAAACAAGCGTTACAGCCTAAAGGTGACAATATCAAAATTTATTTGATTGAATCAACCACTGATTTAGCAAAAAAAATGACCGAGTTACTAGAAAAAAATCCTTATCAAGCAGTCATTCATAGTATGGCGGTCAGCGATTTTACTCCTGAAAGTTCTGTCACTATGGAAACTTTGGAAGAAACAATTTCAAAAAATCCAACTGATTTAGCCAATGCTCTAAAAGTAGCTGCCGATAGTCGAACTGAAAAGAAAATTTCTTCTAATACTGATCATTTAGTCATCATTTTGAAGCAAAACCCAAAAGTGATTTCGATAGTTAAAAAAATCCAACCAGAAACGATCTTAGTTGGTTTTAAATTATTAGTTGACGTCCCAATGATAGAGCTATTAAATGTCGCTAAAGCCAGTCTGGAGAAAAATCAAGCTGATTTTGTTTTAGCCAATGATTTAACTGAAATTTCTGGAGAAAATCATCATGGTTACTTATTGAATAAAAATGGAAAAGTTAAAGAAGCCAAAACCAAATCAGAAATTGCCGAATTAATTATTCAAGCAGTAACGGAGGAAACAAAATGAAAACTATTTTATTAGGTGTCTCAGGCAGTATATCTGCTTACAAAGCTGCCGATTTAACCAATGAGTTAACAAAATTAGGCTATCAAGTCGATGTTGTGATGACTGACAGTGCCACAAAATTCATCACACCTCTTACGATTCAATCTTTGTCTCACCGTCCTGTTCATTTGGACGTGATGGAGGAAATTGATCCAGCTTTAATTAATCATATTCAACTAGCTAAGCAAGCCGATTTATTTTTAATTGCACCAGCTTCAGCAAATACAATAGGAAAACTTGCCAACGGGATTGCTGATGATTTATTATCAACAGTAGCACTTGCTCTTTTACCTGAAACACCGAAGTTGATTGCACCGGCAATGAATACTTATATGTATCAAAATCCGATTATGCAAAAAAATTTAGCGACTCTAACTGATTTGGCTGGTTTTAAGGAAATTAAACCACGAGAAGCTCTGCTAGCATGTGGGGATTATGGTCGTGGCGCTTTAGCGACAGTTTCAGATATTGTAGAAGAAGTATTATCGAACTTGAAGGGATAGCAACATGAAAAATATGAGTGTCAGAAATTTTGCTTTGACTGCGATGTTTTTAGCAGTCATGATTATTTTGGCGGTAACGCCTTTAGGATTTATTCCGATTGGTCCGATTAATGCAACCACGATGCATGTTCCAGTAATAATTGCATCAATTGTTTTAGGACCCAAAATTGGTGGCAGTTTAGGTGGGATTTTTGGGGTCATGAGCATTATTCGCTCAACCATTATTATTACACCGATGTCTTTTGCGTTCTCTCCACTAATTGCCAATCCATTAACTGGACATGGTGATTGGCGCGCGCTAATCGTCGCAGTCATTCCACGTATTTTAGTTGGTATTGTCCCTTATTTTGTTTATAAAGGTGGACAAAAAATCTTAAATGAAAAAGCTGGTGGCTTAAGTTTATTCTTAGCGGGATTGGTTGGTTCTATGACCAATACAATTTTAGTCATGGGCCTAATCTTTATATTCTTCAAAGATAGTTATGCTCAAGCAATGGAGGTTGCCGCCAATACTGTTTTAGGTTTGATTTTAGGAATTGTCTTTGGTAGCGGCATTGTAGAAGCTGTAGTTGCTGGTATTTTAACGACGGCCGTCGCAGCCATCTTATTAAGACTAATGAAAAGAAGAGCCTGAGAAATTAATTCTCAGACTCTTCTTTTGGTTCTTCACCGATAATTCTCACTTCTGTTTCTAAATCCACATCGAATTTTTCTTTGATGACAGATTGAATATGGGCAATTAATTCAGTGTAATCTGTTGCAGTGGCCTGGTTAATATTAACAATAAAACCTGCATGTTTTTTAGAAATTTGCGCACCACCCCAGATCAAGCCTTGTAGCCCAGCATCTTGGATTAATTTCCCAGTAAAATGACCAACTGGCCGTTTAAAAACACTACCGCAGGATGGATATTCTAATGGCTGTTTTAACTGGCGTAATTCCGTTAATTCTTCCATTCTTTTTTGGATCAAAGCATAATCGCCTTTAGCTAATTTAAATCGCGCACTTAAAACAACGACTGGGTTTTCTTGAACTTTTGAATGACGATAGGCAAAGTCCATTTGACTAGCTGTCCAAGTTTCGATAGAACCATTTGGCAATAAAATTTCTGCATCATAAAACACATCTTGCAATTGGCCATCATAAGCTCCTGCATTCATAAAGACCGCTCCACCAACACTTCCTGGAATACCGCAAGCAAATTCAAAGCCACTTAAATTATTTTCTAATGCCAAATAAGTTGTATCAATTAATTTCGCACCAGCTTGTGCTGTGATCATTTCACCAGACACTGAAATTTCTTTCATCTCTGTCAAAATAATAACCACTCCACGAATTCCGCCATCTCGGACAATTAGATTACTAGCATTTCCCAAAACTAACCATGGAATGTTTGCTTGTTGACAAGCGGTAACTAAATTTTGAACTTCTTGATTATTTTTTGGAAAAGCTAATAAATCAACAGGTCCGCCGGTTTTAGTAAAAGTATAGTTTGCTAATGGTTCATTTTTTAAAATTTTTATTTCTGGATATTTTTCTAAAATTTGGTACACGTCTTCTGCTCCCTTACACATGACATCTGATATATTCTATCATGGTCAAAATAAATTCACCAGATTAAATTGTATGACGAAAATGTTGGGCTAACAATTCAGCACATAAGCGATGACTTGAAAGAACATCTCTTTGCTTTAAATCATGCGATTCATGCTTTACAGCTGCCACAAATTGCTCCACTATTTGTTCAAACCCACGTTTAAACAAGGTCGTTTCCCAATCGGAAAACTTCTCAATCGTAATGTCTCTTCCTCTGATTTCTTGATACTCAGTCAAATTTTCAACCATTGTTGTTTTTTCTGAATTGGTTACTTGATAGCGTTCATATTTGGCACCACTTTGTAAATCCATCGAGATAAAGCATTCTGTTTGTTTTGTCGATAAATGCATATGTGCATAGGTCATCATTCCATCGGTTTCTTTCACTTTACCAGTCATTTTTATAATCTCGTCATCTAGCAAATAAACTGCCGTATCGACTAAATGAATAAATAAATCATAAATGCCGTATTCAGTCGCTAGCGAATGACTGGTTTCATTTTTTTCTAAATGAATTGTTCTCTTATTAGGCATTTCCTTTAGCGCAACTACTTTTGGCGCAAAACGTCGATTAAATCCTGCCATAAAAATCAGATTTTTTTCTTCTGCTAATGTTAACAATTCCTTGACTTCTTGATAATTCTCACTAATAGGTTTATCGATAAAGACCGAGATATTATTTTCCAAGCAAGTCTTTGCCAGTTGATAATGGGCTTTTGTAGCCGCATGAATCAAACAAGCTTCGATTCCTTGCGTCATTAATTCATTTAAATCTTGATAAACTTCACTAAAACCAAATTGCGCTGCTAATGCTTTACGAGTCATTTCATTACTAGAAGCAAAATAAAAATCTGCTTGATTGCGTATCTTTAAATAAGTAGGTAAGTATGCTTTTTGAGCAATACCACCAATACCAATAACACCTATTTTCATTTAAGTTTTCCTTCTTTCTTTTAAAAATTATTTCGTTTAAAATAAGTATATGACAATTCGTACAGGAGGAATCATTTTGAAATTAATTTCGTGGAACGTCAACGGCCTACGGGCAATTATGAAAAAGAACTTTATGGAAGTTTTTAACCAATTAGATGCCGACTTTTTCTGTCTGCAAGAAACCAAATTACAAGCTGGTCAGATTGAAATGGATCTACCAGGCTATTATCAATACTGGAATTATGCCGAAAAAAAGGGGTATTCTGGGACAGCTATTTTTACAAAACACGAAGCTCTATCTGTTCATTACGGTCTTGGAATGGAAGAACATGACCAAGAAGGTCGCTTGATTACTTTAGAATATCAAGATTATTATGTAATCACTTGTTACACACCAAATTCCCAAAACGAGTTAAAACGATTAGATTATCGCATGACTTGGGAAGAAGCTTTTCTAAATTACTTAAATCAGTTAAAAGCGAAAAAGCCCGTCATTTTCTGTGGTGATTTAAATGTCGCCCATGAAAATATTGACTTAAAAAACTGGAAAACCAACCAAAAAAATGCTGGTTTCAGCCCACAAGAACGTGAAAAATTCAACATTCTTTTAGATAATGGCTATATTGATACTTTCCGCTATTTCTATCCTGATTTAGAAGGCGTTTATTCTTGGTGGAGCTACCGCTTTAACGCCCGTAAAAATAATGCTGGTTGGCGGATTGATTATTTTGTTGTCTCTGACGATCTGAAGAATCAATTAATTGATGCTAAAATTTGGACAGAAATCACGGGTAGCGACCATTGTCCGGTGGAATTAGATATTTCTCTTTAAGAGGTGAAGCAACTTGAACTTTATTGCGATGGATTTTGAAACAGCTAATTATCAGACCCACAGCGCCTGTTCTTTAGCACTTGTCATGGTAAAAAATGATAAAATAGTTGGGGAATATTATACCTTAATCAAACCTCAGACAGATTTTTTCTGGAAAAATATTCAAATTCATGGTATTAAACCAGAAGATGTAGCAAACGCACCAGAATTTCCAGAAGTTTGGGATCAGATTAAACATTATTATTTAGAAAATCGCTTAATTGTCGCTCACAATGCCGGTTTTGATACAAAAATTTTAGCCGGTTGTCTGGATTATTATCATATTCCGCAGCCCCATTATTTATCCTTGTGTACAGTGCAAACAAGTCGGCGGCTGTTTCCTGAAATGCACAATCATCGGCTAAATACGGTCTGTGATGAATTAGATATCCCTTTAAAGAACCACCATGATGCTTTAGAAGATAGTCGAGCGTGTGCCAATATTCTATTGTATCAAGCAGAACATTTTGGTACCCACCCACTAAAAAAATTAGTTAAAGCTTTATAAAACTAGCTTAGGCCATGAGCCTAAGCTAGTTTATCATTTTACTCATCAATAATACGGTCAAAAATTCGCCATCATTACTTCTTGTGCCCCGTTCCAAAGAAGCTTCTTCTTTAAAACCTAATTTCTGATACAAATGAATTGCTCGTTGATTTCTTTCTTGCACGGTTAATTCTAATCGATAAATTACTTCAGTTTCTTCTGACCAAGCAATTATCTCTTCTAGTAAAATAGTACCTAAACCCATTCCCCAGAAATCTTTAAAAATACTCATTCCAACTTCACCAACGTGTCGAATCGGTGCTTCTGAGCTAGCTTTCACTGAAGCATTACCGACAATCATACCATTAACTTCTGCCACTAATAAAATATTATTTTCGCTCTCATAAATAGATTCTAGGTTTATCGCAAGTAATTCCTCGGTCAACTCAATCCCCAGCTCATCAACGACTATAAAATCTGTCTCTTGATTAACGATATTAGTGAATGCTAAAATTTCAGCAGCATCTTTTGGAATCGCTTCACGAATGATTACTTCAAAATTATCCATACTTTTTCTCCCATTCATTCAAGATGCGCTCAGCAAATTTCTGTCCTTTTTTACCGTGAGCGACTAATTCTATCTCGCGACTATTATCATCGACTTTATTTAAAATAAGTTCTAAATAATCTAACGGCATGTATTCCCCTAATTGCTTGCCCCACTCAATCACCGACAAGCCATCACCTTCAAAATAATCATCTAAACCTAAATCATCCGCACCTGATTCAATTCGATAAACATCCATATGATATAGAGGTAAACGACCTTGCTGATACTCACGAATAATCGTATAAGTAGGACTTTTAACCATCTGTTGAATCCCTAAGCCTAATGCTATTCCTTTAGTCAAAGTAGTTTTTCCTGCACCAAGATCTCCCGTTAACACAAGATTATCGCTTGCTTCAGCAGTCTGACCAATGATTTCTCCTAGTCTTTGACTTTGATTCACATCTGCTAAATAAATCATCTACATCTCTCCTCTTTGACAGTATAACGATTTCTGTCGGTGAAGCAAAGTAATCTCTACGAAAAAAAGAAGCCCAAATAACGAGCTTCTCTTTAAAACAAATTTTAGTCTTCAATTAATGTTTGTGCTGCCGTGATGATTGATAATTTGTAAACATCTTCTTCATTGGCACCACGTGAAAGGTCAGAAATTGGTTTGTTTAATCCTTGTAGGATTGGTCCAATTGCTTCAAACCCACCAAAACGTTGCGCAATTTTATAGCCGATGTTTCCTGATTGTAATTCTGGAAAGACAAAGACAGTTGCTGTTCCAGCTACTTTTGAATCAGGTGCCTTTAATTGTGCTACAGCTGGAATATAAGCTGCATCAAATTGTAATTCACCGTCAATTGGTACATTTGGTGCTAAACTTTGCGCAATCTTAGTTGCTTCTGCTACTTTGTCTACTTCTTCTGAGCTCGCAGAACCTTTAGTTGAAAAACTCAACATCGCAACTTTTGGATCAATGTCGAATAATGCTGCTGTTTTTGCTGATTCAGCAGCAATTTCAGCCAATTCTTGCGCATTTGGATTAACGTTAATCGCACAGTCAGAGAATAGATATTTTTCTTGGTCACGACCACGAACCATTAAGAACGCTCCGCTGGTTCGGCTGATTCCTGGTTTAGTTTTAATAATTTGCAGTGCTGGACGAACAGTATCACCGGTTGAGTGAATTGCACCACTGATCATACCATCAGTAATATCCATATAAGTCAACATTGTTGCAAAATAGTTTTCATCTTTTAATGTTTTTTCAGCTTGTTCTTTTGTTACTTTGCCTTTACGACGTGCAACAAAACTTTCAACCATTTCATCCCAACGATCAAATTTATCAGGATCAATGATTTCAAAGTTAGCTACGCGAATACCACGAGCATCTGCTGCCTTTGTAATTTCTTCTGTATTCCCCACTAAAATGGGTTCCATTAGTTCTTCGGCTTTCAAACGTGATGCAGCACCTAAAATTCGTGCATCAGTTGCTTCCGGAAAAGCAATCTTAATGTTGCGACGAACAATCTTAAATTTCAAGCTATCAAATAGTTCCACAGTTATAAACCCTCCAGTAATTATTTACACCAAACATCATACAACACTTCATAAGAAAAAAACAGAAAAATTTTGCTGTATTAGTAAAAAAATTCTAATGAATAAACAAAGAAAGCCTTTTAACAATTTCTCTTATATAACAGAAAACGTTGTATTATTCATCTGTTTCAGATAGTTCCCAATCAATTGGTTGCTCTCCCCAACTTTTTAAAATTTGATTAGTTTTCGAAAAAGGTTGAGATCCAAAAAATCCTCTCCTTGCTGATAATGGTGATGGATGTGGCGCCGAAATTATCGCATGCCTTTGTAAATCAATCATTTTGCTTTTTTCTTGTGCTGGCTTCCCCCACAAAATAAAAACAATTGGTTGTTCACGCTGATTTAATTTCCGGATAATTTCGTCAGTAAATTGCTCCCAACCCTGTCCACGATGAGAATAAGCAACCCCTTCTCGAACAGTTAAAACAGTATTCAATAATAACACGCCTTGATGTGCCCAACTCATGAGATTTCCGTGAGAGGCTGGCTTTATATCCACGTCTGTTTCCATTTCTTTATAGATATTTCTTAAAGATGGCGGAATTTTTACTCCTTTTTTGACAGAAAAGGCCAAACCTTGCGCTTGTCCTCCACCGTGATAAGGGTCTTGTCCTAAAATCACTACTTTTACTTGATCGTAAGGTGTTAAATTTAAAGCTGTAAAAATTTCATTCTGTGGTGGGAAAATTGTTTGTGTTTGATATTCTTCTTCTAAAAATTTAGTTAACGTAAAAAAATATGGCTGCTCAAATTGATCAGATAAAACCTTACGCCAACTATTGTCTAATAGTAATTCCATTTTTTTGCTCCTTTATACCTATGGGTTCATCATCAAGAATATGGTACACTATCAATGAAAAAGAAGAAAGTTAGGTGAACAATTTTGATTAAATTAATTGCTTCTGATATGGATGGCACTTTACTAAACCACCAGATGCAAATTTCTGAAGAAAACATTACCGCTATCAATAATGCTTTAGACAAAGGTCTAAAATTTATTACGGCTACCGGCCGAGGTATTATCCACGCAGAACGGGCTTTAAATCCCACCGCGATTCGCGTGCCGATGATTTTACTAAACGGTGCTCAAATTGTTAATCAAGATAGAGAGACTGTTTATACAGCAGCTATCCCGCAAGACTTAGCCTTTAGTGTCTTAAATCATTTAAACGATCAAGCCATTTATGCAGAAGTATTTACAGCAGAACACGTCTATTCTGAAAATCAAGCTGTCAGAGAAGCTTTTCTGAATCAAAATGTCTTAGATCATGCGCCAGATTTAACACCTGAAGAGTTAGCTGTCCAAGTGGCAAATGTGATTGAAGAACTCCACACTGATTTTGTTCCAGATATTCAGGCAGAACTTATCAAAACCCAAGAAGAAGTATTAAAAATTATTGCCTTTGATAAAAATGGGGCAGAAATTTTAGAAAAAGTCTCTGCAGATTTGGCTGACTTAGGAGACTTAGCCATTACTGCTTCTGACAGTACTAACCTGGAAATTAATCATAAAAATGCTCAAAAAGGTGTGGCACTTGCTCATTATGCTCAACAGTTTGATTTTACATCAGACGAGATTATGGCAATTGGAGATAACTATAATGACATAAGTATGTTAAAATATGCTGGTACGAGCTTTGCGATGGGTAATGCAGAATTACCTGTTAAAGAAGTAGCCAAGTTTGAAACTGCCACCAATGAAGAAAGCGGCGTCGCCCTTGCCATTCAACAGATTCTTAGTGAATAATTCAAAAAAGCGGTGATAGAAATGACGGAATATTTTATTCAAGAACAACAACTCAGCGCAACTACCCGAACCGTCATTAAAAATTGTCAGGGAAAAGCGTTATATCTAATGGTCGGAAACTGGGGTCGCAAAGGCAATGTTTTGACCCTTTACGATATGTCAGGTGAAATGGTTGCTGCCATCAAGCAAGCCAGCGTAATTTTTGGACACAAGTTTGAAATTTATCTTGGGATTGAAAAAGTTGGTAATCTCCACAAAATTTTTAATTGGCCTGGTGATTTTTATTATATTAAACATTTAAATTGGGCTGTTTATGGAAATATTTACCACCATAAATATAAAATCAATCATTTTAATGAACCGATTATGCGGATGGATAAAGCAACATTATTAACCGGAGATTACTATGTGATGGATGTTACCAATCCAAAAGATGCACCGATTTGTATTTGCATTGCAGCAATCATGGATTACTGGCTTTACAATCGAAAAAAACAACCCGAAAATACTTCAAATCTTGAAGTAAATTTCTCATCCTAAAAAAGTAGCGCAGTCGTCTATTTAGACGGTTGCGCTACTTTTTTCTGCATATGATCATATACATGTCCGCTCAATGTCATTTCCCCAACATCATGAAATCCTTGACGCGCATATAAACGTTTGGCTTGAGGATTACCTTGGTCAACATTCAAGCCGATGACTTCTTTACCGTCACGAAGGGCCAATTTATCTAATGACTCTATTAATCGTGAGCCAATGCCATGCCCTCTAAATTCAGGATTTACCGCGATTGAATCGAGATACCATTCTCCCGGCACAGTTTCAGGATCAATAAACATTTTAATATCTTCTTCAATCCCTTTTTCTTTTAAGTAATTCATCAGTGGTAAGTCAATCACAGCCTCATCTTCCGCTGGATAACCAAAAGCAACGCCAGCGATTTTCCCATCAATCTCATCGACAATACCACGGCGATAACTATAGCGATAAGTTGGATCTAAAAAACAATCGGCAATCACTTTTTTCGTCTCTTCTTCACTGAAATAGTTCAGAAAATCTAACTCCATGTCCTTTAAAATAATTAAAATTAACTCTGCGGCTGCCATGCCATCTTTTTTTTCTGCAAAACGAATCATTTCCAAGCTCCTTTAATTAATTTCTATCCCCAGTGTAACATCTCTTTCGCTAAGTTTAAAACTAACTAAGATTATTTTCTATAAAATTCTGCTATCATATCTTTGGAGGGATTAAAAATGAAAAAAATATTGAAAATAATTGGTATCTTAATTGGCTTATTTGTTATTGTAATCGCAGGCTATCTTATCTATCTTTTTGCCTCTTATGACCGCATTGCTGATAACCAAGCATTAAAACCACAAAATATTTCTCAGCAAGAACTAACAACGAATACCGAATATCGCGCTATGACCTATAATATTGGCTATGGCTCTTATCCACCAAGTTACAGCTTCTTTATGGATGGTGGGGATAAATCAATTGCTGATTCTTCACAATCAGTGAAAGCTAATTTAGCTGGCGTCATAAATACGACTAAAAGTTTGGATCCAACCTTGGCTTTCTATCAAGAAGTCGATCAAAAAGGAACTCGTTCAAGACAAGTCAACGAAGTCCAAATGCTAAAAGATCAATTACCAAGCTATAATAATCTATACGGTGAAAATTATCACTCAGCCTATTTATTCTATCCCTTTACTCAACCAATCGGCCAAGCTAAATCTGGCCTAGTTACTTTGAGTCATGGAGAAATAACAGCTGCCAGACGTTATTCTTTACCGATTGAAACTAATTTTAATAAATTTTTCGACTTAGATCGCGCTTTTACTGCCGCATATATCCCTACTGAAAATGATAAGCAATTAGTTGCCATAAATATCCATTTTTCAGCTTATACAAGTGACAAAAAAATTCAAACAGCGCAATTTAATAAACTGTTTGAATTTATTAGCGAAGAATATCAAAAAGGCAATTATGTAGTAGTTGCTGGCGATTATAATCACGATCTTTTAGGCAATAGTCCAGAAATTTTTAACACGACGAAAGAACGTCGCACTTGGACGCACCCATTTCCAAAAGAAAAATTACCCGCCGGTTTTAGTCTACCAAATAAAGACTTAGCTAAAGATGCTGTTCCATCTGCTCGTGATTTAAACGAACCTTATCAAAAGGGAAAAACATACACTACTTTAATTGATGGCTTTATCGTTTCAGATAATATTGAAGTGAAAAATTTACAAGTAGAAGATACCGAATTTGAATATTCGGATCATAATCCAGTTTATTTGGACTTTCAATTAAATGAATAAATTGAGTGACTCTTTTTAAATCAAAAAAGCTTAAAGAAAATTAATCGATAAAACAAATTTTCTTTAAGCTATTATTTTTGTTCCCTTTTTCGTAGAGAAAATTTACTCTATGGCCGAATACCATTAATAAATGTCCAATTTAATGTTGCTTTATAATCCCCTTTAGAACTACCTCCAGCTGTTTTGATAGAAAAACCATTTCTCTTATTTTCTGGCACATTACCTAAATTACTCTCTAATGTCCAATCATCAGAAATAGTAACGCCACTACTAGCATCTCCATCCGAGTTGGCATCAAATATAGTCAAAGATTCATTTATTACATTTTTTGGTGCTCCGTTTTTATAATAACTTAATGCACCATTTAGTTCTTTAGATTGATTAGAATCAATTATTTTTGTACTTTCGACATTTAATGCCCAGTCAGTAGTATTAGTATTATTTTTAATTTCAAGTTTACCGTCAATACTTTCAGGGAAATAATTCTTTTCTTTGAATTCAGTCTTTTTCTCACCAAAATCTATTACATTAGGAACAGTGAATTCTGGAAGGTTAGCTGCATAATAATAATTCACATTCGTTTGATTTTTTTCAAGCATACCCAAAGTTAATGAAACAGGATCAGCTAATTGATACTGAGTACTTTCTTTGTTTAAAGTAGCATATTTAAAAATCCAGTTATCCTTGTCATATTCGTAATCCCGCAAGTTTAAATTATAGGTACCATCAACTGCTAAATCGGTGTCATCAATCTCAATCTCTCTAGCCTCTGTGATAGGTTCATCCGCATTGTTGAGATATTTTAAATTAATTTTATACTTATTAGCTGATACATTTACCGTTTGTGTGACAATATCAGACTCTTGATTATATTCATCCACTGCTTTAAATGAAAATGTATGTGTACCTATATCTCCTACATCTAGATATAATAAATTGGGAATTTCGAATTCTTTTTCATCCCCAAGATCATTACTAGTATCAATTTCCGAAAGCAATTGATACTCTCCACCATCAAGTGAATAATACATCTTAACTTTGCCAGATTCTACCGAGCTGACTGTTCCTTGTAATTGACCGCGTTCCCTTAGTTTTAAATCTGTAGAGTTTTGATCATCCAATTTGATAATTGGTTTTTCAAATTTTTGTAACACATTTAAGATAGCCGAGTTGATTTTGCCTGTTTCGCCACCTTCACTCGCTATAGCTGTACCATTAAAGTACACAGGACGACTGACATTTAAATAATTCATTAAGGCAGAAATCGGTTGCTGATTTCCTTCGTCATCTAAAATAGTTTGGCTAGTAACGATACTTTTTGTAGGGTCATCAGTAATATCTTTTCTTTCAAAGAAATCGACGATTCGCATAAACCGATTCCCTCGACCACCTTTTTCACTGAGGGAAGGATCATTAAGTTCTCCGTATGTCATCAACAAATCTTTATGAGATATAGTAAGATTTCTTTCGTTGTACAGCGAGCCTTCGAGAGCCATAGTATAATCATCTCCGTCAAGCTCTTGGAACTCTGTCGCCAGATAATTACCCTCACCGTCCAGTTGGGAATGAAGATTAAAACTTTTCAGAGGATCGAGGTTTAAACCATCACTGGATATTTGATCTGACACATCTCTAATCTTATCAATTGGTGAGAAATAGCTACTCCAGGAAGGGATTGAATTGTTTTCTACTGGATTTTTTTCAAGTTTACTTATATCGAAATACGCATCCTCAATTCCCCCTAATCTCTTTCCGTACCCAGCTAATCCTGGTGCTAGCATCAGTTCGTTATCAAGAAGGTAGAATGCCCATTCCAATTTATTAGCCGGATCAGGTGGTAAGGTTCCTTTAGTTAATACCTTACCTGGACTATTATCTGCTCCTTTAAAGGCATCAGCATTCCCAATAGGATCATAGTTCATTTCTATCAATTCATTTCTTGTTAAATTCCCTTCGTAACGATTGACGTCAATGTCAATATGCCCTGCAGCATGGCCGAGTATATCACCCAACCCGCTCAATGTGGCGATCAGACCTTCTAAAACAATAGGACGAGTGGTCATATCCCCTCTTTCAGACAACGAAAAGTTACTGTAATTTACACCTTTAATTAAGATATAAATGGCGCTAGGATCATCTTCACTCCATCTAGTGTATCTCGGAGCCCAAGTAACTGGAAAATAAAGTTTAGGAAATGGTAGAGGGACAGTATTAAGGGCTCGAAGTATATACCTTGAACTAGCTCCAGAGTTTTTCCAGTTAATTGATTTTGCCATCGAACGAGCATCTACACCTGGGGAAAAAGCTAGCCGCACGTATGCACCATAGTTTCCTGTCTGGATATCAGATAGAGCATTACTAGCTCCTTCAAGTTTTATACTTGCAGTCAAGGGAACAATCCCGGTACCTTTCCAAGTTCCTCCTTTAAATGGTTCGCTGCTCGAACCCGGTGTATAACTTGTCCTAAACTCCGCCTTAGGATCGATTCCGACAATATTAGCAAGAAATCCTGCGTCTCGAGTAAGTAGCTTCATTGAAGATAACTTAGTGTAATCGTTATTTTTCTCACCAATCCCAATAACCCCTCCTTCTTTTTGAGGAGTTGTATAATTGGTTTCCATAAGGCTTTCTAAGAAAATTCCAGTAACGTTACCGTTCTCATCTGTTTCCTCACGTATCTGACCTGCATTAGGATCATCAGCTCCCAGATTAATGTCTGGTTCATATTCTTTCCCAAATTTAAATTCGTCATATTCACCTAAATTTGGATCTTCATCATCTGCCGCAGCAGCTGTCAATGGAAAAACTGCTGCTAAAAAAAATGTTAAAAATAACAACATTAAACCTTTAATTTTTCTATCCATTTATACCCATCCTTATCTTAATTTCCAGATATATCTCAATTAAATATTATTTTAATTTCTCTATCTGAAAATTTGAATTCACAATAGTATAAAGGGGCTATTTGTTCTTATTCAGATAGTTTTTTCTTTCGCGTATTCCTTTTTCCTCTTATATAACAGGCAAAGTAAAATTATCAAAACCAAGAGAATACCTATTAAAGATAGACTTATGGAAATTATTTCTCCCGTTTGTGGAAGGCTCTTTCTTATGTTACTCGCAGGACGATAACCAGTTGTTACCGGATTTCCTTGCGGTCCTGCAGGTTCACCAGGATCTGGTGTTGGCGAATCCGCAAATTCTGATAAAGTAACACTACCTGGTGTCGAAGCGGCCATTACTTCGACAGGACTGTTAATGAGGAGGATCCACAAAAAACAAAATATGGAACAAAACAAAGCAAAGAATTTTTTCATTGCTCAGTACCTCCTTGTTTCAAATCATTAGAAATAATTGGTGTATTGTATATACACTGAAATCTTAATACTTACTAGTTTAAAGTTGTTAGTTTATCTATCCTGTTCTTCTTCTTTTTTCTTTTTACGACGATACAAGACAAAAAGTAATATTAATAATAGTATTATTAGAATGACAATTAATAATATAATTAACCATGTCCAATTTGATTCTTCGACTTCAGGATCATTAATTGCTTTTGAACTATATTCTCTCACTTCATTTTCCGTAATCGTGAAATCTTCTGTCCATTCCCAAGTCTTTTCTGCCCATTTTGGATCTGTCGTGGTCGCTTTTACATTCATCGTATAACGACCTGCTTCCATTGGTTTATCATTATAAAAAACTGGGAAGGAATAGTTTGAATTTGGTGCCATGATTAACCCACTAATTTCGTTAGAATACAACACTTCATACTCTCCACGTTTCATTACTTCTGCCGAAACAGTTAAATTAGATAAAACTGCTGCTTGATCATTTTGTAAATTCGCATTGATCACTTTTCGATAATTATTCAATCCTGTCGTAATATTTAGTAAGTTCATATTGGGCGCTTCAATTTCTTTATTCACAGTTAGCTTGATAGCCATCGCATAACTATACATGTTATTAATAGAAATTCCTTCAGAACTAGAAGTCGTTTCATCTTGCCCATCCCTTAAAAAATACCAAGAACCTAAATAAACACCATCTGGAATATTATCAGGTATTTTGATTTCTACTGTGACAACTTCAGAACTATTTGGTGCAATTGTAGCATCAATATCTGATGCTACAATCGTCGAAAAATCACTAACCTTAAATTTTAAACTACTATCGTATTTTTCTGGTTGGGAAGTATAGCTAATTTCTCCATTAGCATTTGTATAGGTTGTAAATATGTCAGAATGAACGCTGATTTCTTCTGCCTCGGAATTCTGAATCCGTGCTTGAATCGTTCGTGTTTCTCCTGGAGTCACCAGTAAATCATAGTACGAACTGGCTTCTGAAACTTGTGCTCCTTCAGGACTAATTTTTTGTACACTGTATCCGACACCAGCATTTTGAGTTGATGCTACAGTGACTATGCTTCCCCCAATAAAAAACAAAAGAAATGCCAGCAAATTAACAAATAATATATTTAATTTTTTCATTCAGCATAACTCCCTATATATAATTTATTTTTTAGCTATACACATTTGCAGTCAATGTCCAAGTTATAGTGGATTCATATGTTTTATCTTCTTTTGATTGACCACCTGGAACAATTAACGCAACTTCCCCTGCATTCCAAGTGTTCACAGAAGTTGCTTTACCCGCACCAGAGTTATCAACCCCAAATACGGTAAGAGTATTTAAGCCATCACCTGAAATAGTTCCACCTTTTGTAGAAATATTCGAAACGGCTGTTTCGCCAGTAGTGCTATTTCTAGCTACACCTGATGGCAGAACAAGCGTTGCACCAGCTAAAACATCACTTGTCGTACTTGTAAACTCAGTCATTCCAACATTGACGCTCCAACCATTGAGCTCAGAACGATTATCAGTTACTTGTAAATAATTAAGCTTATTGGTACTTTCAGGGGTATTTTTGTAGGTTGCTGCTGTTGCAGAAACTTTTTGTGTACCAAATTTAAATTGCTTTGGAATTACATCTAGTGACAATGGCCCTTGGTTCTTGGTTTCTTCATTGTCACCATCATTTCCACCAGGATCAGGTTTACTCGGATCTGTTGGATCTACTGGTTTAGTCGGATCATCATTAATCACAAAAGAAATATTACCATCAGTTTCCCCCACTGAATTTTCTGCTGCTAATACAGGTGATACTGTAGACAGAGATAGAGCAATGATTAATGCGATACTGGCTAATTTAACATTTTTCACTTTTGTCTACTCCTCTACAAATTAGATTGTTGGTCCGGCAGTTAGTGACCATTCCACATTGTTCGTATAAGTTCCTGCTTTAGCTACTCCTGCAGGAATGGTTAATTTAACTTCGCTAGATTTCCACAATGAAGTTGAGGTTGCTTTCCCTTTATTTGTCGTTGTTGATGTTGGAGCAAAAACAGTTTGTTCAGCAGTTGAAATATTCAACCCAGATCCACCAACCGTTGTAAAACTAGTATCGATAGAAGTTGACGGAACATTTAAACTATTCCGAGCATCTGCTTTTGGTAATTTAATATAAGCACCCGTCAAAATATTGTTAGTCCCATCATCAGTCAATTCTCGATCTTGTTTAACTTTTACAGTCCAACCAGTAACATCTGCTTCACGATTATCCGTTACTTGTAAGTAGTGTCGATCACCTCGTTCTTCGGAATTATCCATAGCTACACCAGTGTAAGTATGTTTAGTTTGATACATTTTTTGCACACCAAAATCAAATTTTTTCGGTGCAACATCCAATGATAGAGGACCTTCATTTCCGGTACCTGGATTATCTGGATCTTCTGGTTCCAATGGTTTAGTAGGGTCTGTTGGATCTACTGGCTTAGTCGGATCATCATTTTCTTCTAAAACAATACTACCTGGAGTCTTAGCAGTTGACGGTAGACTCTCAGCATTTACTGGTAAACTACCTAGTAACAAACTACTGCACAACAATGCACCCATTAACATTTTTTTATTCATTTTCATTCTGTACATCTCCTTTTCTTAATTAACAACTTGAATGCGTATTCAAAAATACATATTCAAGTTATCTAATAAATCAAAAACGGACATCTCAAAAACAAAGTAACTATCAATTGGTTTTAGTTTCAGCGACATCTTACCAACTACACCATCATGCACCCCCTCAAAAATTCTGTTTCAAGACTAATAATTATTAGATTAAAGATTGAACACCTTTAAACATTGAGAAAATTATTACTATCAACACATTAAAAAACAAATATTCAAAAAGACGATTTTTTTATAACCATTTTTTATATATCGAAAGATAAAATAAGAAAATATTAAATAATTTTATATAAAATATTAAAAAGTTTAAAAAAATACGCGTTTTTTGATAAATTTAATTTACAAATTAAGCTTAAAATCATTTTAGATGTTTGTCAAGAGAATTTTGAGTTATTCTTATTTAAAAAAATTATTTAAATAAACATTATATTTATTATTTTTTAAAATATTCCCAAAAAATAAAAAAGCTTAAAGAATGTTGGTTTCACATCCTTTAAACTTTTTTGTTTAATTCTATTATCCTACAGAACCTTCCATATAAAACCTGGCTATTTTATAGTTTCGAGTAGATATGTTCATTCTCGCTATTGAAGTCTTTTAACCTAATAGCGATAAGATAAAAGCACATAGTTTTACCCAGTGTCACAGATTTTTTCACAGACCACCAACGCCAAAATACATATTATTAAATTCTCATCTTGCGTGGAATATTATTTCTCATTTTATAGACGATTTTTTATTGTAAACTAAGGCATTTGTTTGACCTATCAAATCTTCTTTTGCAGTCAATATAAACTTTAATTTGGCATTAGATACTTTGATAAATTTATACGTAGTACCATCACTATCTTTATATACTAATGCTTCATCAGTATTTTTATTAACTCGTCTGAGTTTCATCGTTTGTTGATCATCAATGGTCAATGATATCTCGTTACTTTTGGTAGATGTTATATCTAATGTACTGCTAAGTTCGCTATCAGAAGATTGCCAGTTCCCCACAAGCCAACCAGAATCATTGTCACTTTTTAAATTAATTATGGCTAATATTCCGCCCGTTATTAACACAATAATTCCCATGGCTACTACTAATTTCTTCTTCACGATTCATTTAACTCCATTATTTAGAACCTTTTTAATCAAATTCAAAAAGTGTCCAATTTTTGATTTACCAACTAAATGTGAAACGTCCTGTGTCACTTCAATACAGCCGATGTAATTGCCTTCGTCATCTCTCACTGCGAAGAAGCTAATTTGAATTTGTTTCCCTTTTGCTGGAATGACCATTACTTGTTGACTAATTTCTCCACTATGCATTTGATCTAGCAATTTATTTATTCGCTTATTGCTTTTTCCTGGGTGTACATCCAGAACATGCTTGTTCAAGGCACTCTTATCTCTGTCAAACAACCGCATAGAGTTATTAGAGTACCACTTCACAATGTCGTTTTCGTCGATAAAATCAAATTCCTGTGGTATAGCTCTGAAAATACCATTTAATTGTTCAATCGTTAGTCTGCCTGATTCTAATTCAATTGGTAACATATTTTTCCTCTTTTCTTTTTACACTAGTTTACTTAATTGCTCTTTAGCAACTTTTGATTAAATATATATTCTGATGTTTACCTTTTAAATGGAACTTCTGAAAGAAACTATATAATTTTCTAGCTACATTTGCCCCGCTTTTAAAAAGATAACGGCTAACTTACTATGAATGAACATTGCTGTAACTAAAAACTTCTCCAATTACAATTTTGATATATTATTTCAAGTTTTCCTATTTTTCGCATTTATATCGGCTAAAACCATTGGCGAAAATGTTAGGAAATAACTACTATAAGAACTTTTTTTCACAGTGAAGCAATTCGCATGTAATGAGATCATCTTTGAATAATCGATTATTATAAAGCAGTAAGAAATGTTATTAAGCCAAATATTATCCCTGGAAAGTTAGCTGTTGCTAATGGGATATCTCTTGGGTTTTTTCCAAGCCCATAAATTACCCATAAGGTGCAATTCACTGCTGCTACCATTGGCTGTATAGGATTACCCTTTGAACCGGACAAGTTGTCTATTATCTGTGGTATATAAGAAACGTACATCAAAATTGACATGAAGTTGCTGTCCAACTCAAATATCTAATAAACTTATTGTTTTCCATTTTAAACCGCCTCGTATTCTTGAATAATATATTTTTTCTAATGATAATCTGTGCACGCTAAAAGACCTAGCAATACAACCGATTTTATTCGTCTAATCATTATAATTGTCTCCTTAAGTCTATAAATGCTTTACTAATAAAAAAGTGATGGGCATTAATTAAAACGAAAAAATTTTTTCGTTAAAAATGAAAAGTAGTTGGTATGCTTCATTTGGTATTCTCAATTTTATTTTGTAATCATGGTTACATAGATAGAGAAATTTGGTTCTTAATATGAATTATGATCATACTAATTACTTTTTTTAAATTTCATATTGGGATAATTCTTTACAATTCTATTCAGATTATGAAGTCGCAAATTTTTATGCTTTTGAGACAAATTTTCAAGCACCTTTGTTCTACCCTTTGAAGATCTTTTATTTTCGAATATATGTTTTAGCCTATATTCTTTGATTGCCGCGTTCTCAGTATCAGATTCATCTATGTGAACTTCGACTTCTTTTTTAGTAGTAATTGTAAATGTAAATGTCGTCACGACATCAGTTAAAAATAAGATTGCTAAAAGAATCGGGCCAATGCTCCGTGTATTATTTATGAAAAGATGAATATAATATTGAAAAAATGGATTAACAATTTTTATTAGAATAAGACAACCAATACCCCAAAAAAGAGAAACAGGAACAGCAACCCTTCCACCAATATTTAATGGAACATTTGTGTAATCCCATAATTTCATATTAAATAATTTTTCAAGTAACCAGCTAGTTATATATTCGATAATCGTTACAATTACAACAACATTGAAATATAAGTTTAGTAAGGTTCCCGCGTTTTCTGGTACTAATAACAGTACTGCGACTACACCAAAACCATAGACAGGACAGTATGGTCCTAATAAAAAACCTCGATACACAAAATGTTTATCCTTAATCGAACAAAAAATACTTTCCCAAACCCAACCTACAAATGAATAAACAATAAATGTCATAAAAAGTGTTTCAATACTCAATTTATTTACCTCGCTACCTGTCTTTATTTAGTGTGACTATTTCCAACTTCAATATTTTTTGGATGTTCTGTTAGCCAATACAGTTATTTTTTAATTATTTCCTATGCAAAAAATAATGTTGAACTAAATCACCTAGAATTAAGTATACCAAAATATGCTAATAGTACGATGGACATTTTACAATGAATCTATCTCAAAGTTTTATTATCTATATTACAAACAGTTACAACTAGGGTGATATATTCGATACTGTTATCTTGACCATATATTTATAGACCTACTTCCCATTACCACAAAAAAAGAACTCTTTTTCATAGTCTGCATATTTTTTCGCAACCTATAATTTAAACGGCGGTAATGTCCGCTCATCTGAAAAAAGTCTTACAATCCTATTTGTTTTCACCTCTAAACCTTTGAACTCACCATTTTTGACGTTTCCTAAACGGGCTGAAATATTCACTACACCCTTATTCCTGACTACAACAAAAAAGTCAATCGATACATGACTGGCTAGAACCTTTTAAAAATAAAGAGTAAGATAGATAATTGATCAAATACTCATTACTCTGGTACTACATTCGTGGCTACTGTTCCTTTGCTATTCTCTCCAATCGTATATGCAACTAGTTGACCAGCTTCTAAATTACGATAGCCGTCTCCGACAATTTCACTATACTGGACAAAGATATCTGTTCCAGACCCCTCGTTCACAATAAATCCATAAACTTTTTCTCCGTTAAACCATTTGACAGTTCCTTTTTGCATGTACATTTCTCTCATTTCTTTTATCTATCTAAATAATGAGTAAAAACATTTTGCCTAAAGCAAAAAAAAGAAGAAAAGAAGCTGTAGTATTATACAAAGGAAGAAATGAATCAATTTTTCAAATGTCTCAAAGACTATGGAAACTTTAAACAATTGACTTTCTTTCGATTACTAGCTTTTACAGCTGTCACAAATCTGAGATTCTTTCATTACAGTGGAAGGATATTGATTTACAAAACAATAGCGTCTCAATCGGTAAGACATTAGCCTTGGATGAGTTTACTAACATTATTATTCAAACGCCTAAAACTGCGTCTGGTACCTGTTCAATCAGCATGGATAATGAAACTGTAAATATCATGTCAAAATGGCGGGTAGTTCAACGTACAGATTATTTAAGCATGGGATTCAATACTTCAAGTGAAGATCAATATATTTTCACCAATGTAAAACGAACTATATTATCCATAAATCGTGAATGATTGGTTGAACTACTTAATAAAAAGTATGAATTGCCGAGAATCACAACACGTCATTTTCAGCATACTCATGCTTCAGGCTGGCGTACCAGTTCAGGAAGTAAGTGAACCCCTTAGCCATAAAGACGTAAAAATTACTTCAGAGATTTATTCTCATATCATGCCAGAAGAAGCTGAAAAAACCGCTGATAAATTTGCTCAATTTGTTGGTTTTAAAAAAAGTCACAGACCTTTTCACAGAGCCTACCTATTTTTACGCAAAATAAAAAGCTAGAAACCCTACAAAATAAGGTTTCTAGCTAGTAGAACAGGTTTATCCCACAAAAGGATGGTGTTTTCTACAAGTTTCAACAGCTTCTAAATGCTGTTAAATCAACATCCGTTATTTTGGAAGAAGCTGTGAAATTCTATCGAATTTTCGGGGTTAGTGCTAGTTTGGGTGTTAGTTTTCCAATAATAGTTACAAATCAAAAATCAGTATACTTTGTTTTTCTTCTAGCTACTTGATCTATGAATTCAATAATCTCTATAATCTTAACGATAAAATCACTATCTCTTTCTTCCAACTTCATCTCGCAAGACTTAATCTTTTTTAACGCTCCATATACATAGTCTAATTTATATAATTCTTTATACAGCCCTATCATCTCAATATATTGGTTAGATATTTCTTTTTCACTTGACGATAACTCCTTATTTACAACAATTGATCCAAATTTATTTCTGTAAAAAAGATTTTTAAAACTGGGATCTATAGGATCTATAAAATAGTCTATTTCCTTATTACTTTTAGAACAATTACACACTGGACATGCCAAAGCCATATATTGATAACTATCAATTAGTTCAGAATGATTATCTTTATTTTTAGTATGTTCAATATGAAAGAAAGAATCTGCATATGAAGCATACTCCCAACCACAATATGCGCATCTTGAATGAAAATCTTCTATTAAATACTTTCTTATTTGATTCCTATCTGATTGTCTAGTATATTTTAAAGACATCACTTCATCGCCACTTCTTCTTGTAGGAGGTGTTTCATACCCTCTGTAGTCACTTTTATAAATTTTTCTTATCATTTATCATCATGTCTTTCAGAATATTTGTCAATAATTTCAAATGCGTTTTTCATAAGAATTTTGAATTTTTCTTCCTCATCTTCTGAGTAATTCGAATCATAAAAAAGAGAAAATTGCTTCTCTATCTCTTCCTCATTCTTTAAAACAGAATATGATATAGATTGATCATTTTTCAATCCCAAATTGGCCCGTTCTAGAATCTCAATCTCCTCAAAATTATGCGTAATTTGTTTAAGTAGATAGCGCATCATATCACTCGTTTGTCCGGCGACATCTTTTTCAAAAATTCTTTCAGCATTCCTATCAATTGTAACTTCATCACTATATGAAGTATAGATTGCTAAAGGAAAATGAGCATTGTGTGACTTAATTCTTTTCCACATTATTTCAGCACTATCAAAAATTTCACTATTACTCAATCGAAAATCCATTATTAAAGCATGATAGTTATTCTCCAATAAACTATCCCAGAAATCTTCTTGTGTTCTCTCATCTTTAATAAAAATAAAAGATGGCTTGATGTCAAATTTTTTATATTCATCTAAAGAGACAATTTTTTTCAACTCTCGTTTTATTTCACTATAGGAACTATACATTGCATCTATATCATCATCAATATATCCAATAACAATCTTTTTTACATCATTATTCATCAAAAATACCACCTAACAAAGTAAATTCTATTTCGAAACCTTTTTCTCCTTTTTCAGAGAGTAATTTCTTTTCTCCTTTTAAACTTCTAACTATTGAATAGAAAATCCACATACCCATACCCGTTCCTCCATACCTCTCACTGTAGGTTTTATATGGTTCAAAAATGTTATTTTCATCTTCAATTTCTTCACTCAATCCAATGCCATTATCTGAGTAAACAAATTTCACATGGTCTGATGAGATTAACGACACATCAATATTTATATTTCTATTTACAATTTTCCCTTCTTCAAAGCTTTTATGTGAATTTGAAATTAAATTTAAGAAAATGCAATCCAATTGATGGTCACTAGCATGTACAAAGATTTTTTTTAAGGGATCCGCTAGTTTAGCATAATCGTGTTCACCATTTATTGTATAATTGTACGTATTATAATTATCACGTATCGAATTTTCCCACCATTTTAAAGTAAATTCAAGGTATTCAATTAAATTTATTTTGGTCTTACGAGCTTTTTTAGGATTCTTAGTTGCATTTTCAATAAAACCTAATATACTTGAATTTTTACGTTCAATAGAATCAGCATAACAATAAATATTTTCATCTTCTTCAAGTTCATCATATCTAACCCCAAACCTCTGCTCGTACAAATCTCCTATTTCTTTTAAATTAATGGGTACATTTCTAAAAAATATTTTGTCATTTTTTATCTGATGGGCAAACGTAGACATTATAATTCCTTGAGTAGCAAGAGTTCTTAACATATCTAACTCACTTATTAAAGAATCATTTTCATCTTGCGAAACATCCGTTAAAGAATATAATTCTAGAATTGTTTTCGGAGTTACAATTTTTTGAAATTCTTTATCTTCAAATAACTTTTGAGAATCTCCAAAATTCTTCTTTAACAATCTATCTATAGTTCGTTTTTTAGACTTGCCTTGACGACTGTGATAAGTTTTGTCAGATTTACCATCTAAATACTCATTATACAAAATATGGAGATTTGATCTAATTTGAGAAAATTCTTTAATTATCTGAATTAAAATTTTGACTAAATAAGAGAACTCAGAACTTTTTTTTAAGCCCTCTCTATTTGATTGATCTTCAAATCCATTATTCTTTTCTTTAGTAATATTAATGAATCCACTTAATTGATTAGCCTGCATTAAATATGTTGGCCTTGAAACAGCTGCCGGATCTTTTGCACGAATATTCTCTATACCTAACCAATCAAATCCTATTGTTTCTGTCTCACCATAAGGTCTAATTCTGAATCCATCTCTATAAAGCGATATTCCAGGTTCATAATCAAATTCGTAATATTTACTTGCTGGTGGATTAATAAACGGATACTGTCTACCACCTGATTTTTTTGTAAAATAAATGGTTCCATCAAAATCTCCTATTGGATTTTTAGGAGGTGTTTCTAATAGAAACTCACTAATTTTTTTTTCATCATAAAAAGAAAACCTATTAATTCTTTTCCCATCTTTTGTTATATATTTCCTCAATTCATTATAGTACTTATTTATAAAATCTGGAGGAAAGTTGAGAACATTTATCTCAGGAAACTCGCCTTCTAAAAGTAATAAATCATCATCATATGAGTAACTGAATGTAATATATGCATCACTATCGAGTTCATCTATCTCATATTCAATAGATTCAACTTCACCAAAGTAGTTTAAAAAAATTTGAAAATCTTCAAAATCCTGATTTTTCATTGGATTTTTCAGCTTACCAAGACTTTGCTTTAAAAGTATGTAATTATCCTTTTCTTTATTATCTTCACTTCGTTCCCAATCGTCACTCAAATCCTTAGAAATTATAATAGTTCCTTTTTGGCTAGGATTTTGCAAGTTTCTATTTTTATACTCTTCTTCAAATTGTCCAAGGCTTATTTCAGTAATAGGTATTTTAATACTCCCTATATCTTTACCAGAGCTAAACACTGTCCAGTCAATATCAAACTTATGCGCCTGATATGAATCACTTGTAATTATGGTTGATTTATTTCCAAGCCTTCCTAATGAAAGCCTACCAATTCCCATTGAACCGTTCATTATTCTCTTATCGCCATCAGTCTCTATATAAGGTATATTAGTTTTATCATCAGTTCCAACAGTAAAAAAAACCTCAAGAATTTTCTCATAACTCATTCCAGAACCGTAATCAATAATTTCAATGTTTTCGTTGTTTATTGTTACATCGACTCTTTTTGAAAAAGCATCATAACTATTTTTTACCAATTCTAGGACTGCACTTCTATAGTCTAAAACATTATCCCTACCTAATAAGTTAACAGTTCTTGTTGTTGCTTTAAAATTAGCAATCTTTTCTTGTTTCATTCTAAGTCCTCCCCTACTATTAAATCTCTTGGAATTTTAATCTTCTTCAAATCTGTAGAACTAATACTCTTATATCCAGCGGCATAATTTTTAGATGTAATGGTTAAATAAGCTCTTACTACATCTGAATTAAGATAGTCTAGAATTTGATTTAAATCAGTTCTCAAATATTCATTTTTTAGTTTAATCGACAGACCAGATAATAAGAATCCTTCTCCAACAATTTTGAATGGATTATCTTCCAACGAAGCCACCTTAGGAATCACTATTTTTTGATCATAATAACAAGTAAAGCCTTGGGTTCTACCAAAATATAAACCATATTTATCTTGATATTTTTCATCAAGCCTTTCAGATAAATAATCGTAGGTTTCTTGGTAATGCTCCTCTATTTCAGTATCTTGAAGATAAGCTGTTTTTGTTTCGTTTGCAGAAATATATGGAAAAATCAGATATTTTATTTCTTCAACTTTTGAAACTCTTATAACTTTCCTAAGCACTTCTTTATTGACTGAGAAAGGCTTTTTCTCCTTCATAAACATTAGTACATTATCTGTTTCTCCAGTTATCTCTTTTTCGTTTACTATAAAGACTTTATCCTGCAAGGTAGCAAGTCCATTTCTTATCTCAGCAAACTCTCCCAAATCAATAAACTCTTCCTGAACTTCAGTTAAAAAATCATGGCTGTATATCATATAATTATATTTCTCCATTAAATCTCTATATGTTACCTTAACCAAGTTTATCCCCTTATTATTTTTTACTCGTAAAACTTTATTACCTGTAGAAAAAACACTGATTGCCGTATAGGTAGTTGCCCCTTCAAACTTCATCTCATCTTTATAATCAATGATTGTTTCAACTAGTGAATTATCAATGAGATATCTCATCATTACTTCACCACTTCTAGCTTTGATATAGCTATTAGGCGTGATATAAACAATTTTCCCACTTCTGTTCCATAAATCAAATCCTATTTCAAAAAAATAATAATATAAGTCAAAATTAAATTTTGAACAAAACTCACTTTTTTCTCTTAGAGCAGTGATTGTTCTCTCATCCATATTATGTCTTGAAACATATGGGGGATTACTGATTACATAATCATATGTCCCAAATTTTTCAATAAGTTCTTTTCTATTAAGAGCATCAAATTTCTGAATATTCCATTCAATTTTTCTTTGTATATATTTTTCTGATAGATCATTTAATTTGCTTACACAAACAGCTATCGCTTCGTCTCTAATATCAAACCCAGCTATATTATTTTCCAAAAATTCAGCCTGTTCATCTTTATTTTTATCTTTGTTCTCAATAAAATATTTTTTCACAATAAGAGACAGTATATGTCCCTCACCGACAGCTGGTTCAATAAGAGTGAATTCACTCTTATAATCTATCTTTAATAAACTAACCATTTTGTTAGCCAATTTTTTATCAGTATAAAAAATGCCATTTTCCTTAATAAATTTATGTTCGTCGTACACGAGTATGTTCTCCTTTTAATAATAAAAAAATACGAAGATATCTATATTTTTTTCGCTAACTTTTTTTAAATTAAATATGGCTCAACTTTTTTTGTGGAACAATACATAAAGTCATCATTTAATTAATTATCTTGTTATAATCGGATGTTTAAAATCTTTATTACAAAAAAGTGTCTTTTTTTGGTTGCCTAAGTACTGTAATTAGTACGACACTGATTAGTATTAATACATTTAAATATAGTTCTTCTTTTACTTTATCATGAAAACAATTTAAGATATTTGTATCCATTAGTATTATCTTAAATCTTTTTATTTAAAATTTGCATAAACAAAATAACTCACATTTTATTCAATAATACTATGTAAAATTGTACAGCACCTTATGTATTTCCGCTATATCAAATCATCTATAATTCAAAAAATCTTTTTTAAGAATTTAAAACTCAAAAAAATATATCTAATAAATGCTAAATTATAATTTTATTAAAATAGCATAAGATATATTCTATTTAAATGCACCTTACATTTATTTGGGATACTAAAAAAGCTAAGAGCACTATTAAAATAGTATTCTTAGCTTTCTTCTGATTTTATCCTACGCTACCTTCCATCTCGTACTGGAATATTGGGCGTTACTTTAAGTTTACTTCCGTTATGTATGGATAGCTTCAAATCAATGTTTATAGGGTTTTATCGTCATATTGATTTTTACTAATTCGTTCGTATTTAGTATTTTTTGTGGCAAATTTGTGGCAAATTTTATTGTCATGTCTAAATCACAGTCTTATCATAGACATATTCAACATTTCCGTTTAACCCAGCAATACCTCTGAAAAATTTCTTATCCTCTTGTTTAATCCAAGCATCTCTCCACAAAAAAAAACAAATCATTTTTTACTTCAATTTTATCTATTTTTCCTTCTCTGAGATCCTTTATTTGTTTATCAAAATTATCCACTTATCTCACCTCAAAAATATATTATCATACATTTAACGACTTCTTCACTTTACATCAGAGTCAAGACACTTTTGTTTCTCACATTGTAATTTTAAATGATGGTATAAAAACATTGATAATTTGTATAATATACGGTTAAATTAATTTGAGATTATTTGGTTAATGATTTTAACTACATTTATAAGGAGTTTTATTGATGAAAAAAATATTTATCGGACTAACTCTAATTTTTTCATGTATTTACTTTTCAATTCAAACAATTGAATCTAATGCTCAAAAATTAGAAGTTACCCAAATGAATTCAAAAAAAAATACCACACTTGACTCAAATAATAAAATAAAAAAGTATTTGAAATCTAGCAACAAATCTTTAAAAATAAAATCTGTTGAAGGTGTATATGCTGAAAAAGGTAACTACACAGTCAATATTGAATTAAATTCTAGCAACAAAGGCATGAATTACGCTAAGAATCAAGTAGTGATGACAATCAAAAAACTAAATAAAAAAAGTTTAAAAAATTTCTCTAATATCAGTATAAGTGTGGTTGCAGATATGAAAGATGGTTCTCAAGGCTATGCAATAAAGTCTGATTTTAGTCCTACTTTCATTAACTCGGATGATGCAAAAATAGTAAGAATCAAAAACATCAATACCAAAGCTGAGTCATGGTGGGAACTATCTTAAAAATTTTCACCGGAAATTTGATAAAAACAGTAAAAAAAGCCTAGATTTTTTTAGGCTTTTTTATTTTTAAGAATTTGTTCGCTTTACAAATACAAACATACGTTCGTATAATGTTTTTGAGGTGAAAATTATGGTGCGACCATTTAGCAATGACAATATTCATGTAGAGGCTGAGTTCCCCTACCGTTTTAAGTCTACGGATCAATTAGAAATTGACCTAATTTCAGTAATCATGGAACCTATTCCCTTTTTTGCTTTTCATGACAGTCTATTACTAACTTTATTTCATAGTAAGAAAGATTATTTTTTGATTCCTGCTAAAAAGAACAAGAAAAATAAAGACTTATATTTTAGGTTCGATGTCGAAGTATTGAAACCGAAGGATTATAACTCTCCAACCGGACCAACAATTTTTCGATATAACTATAAAGGGTATGATTTTGGCAAGGAACTTAAGTAGATTATGATGATTTTATGAGGCGTGCGATGCTATGCTATACTATTTTTGAGGTGATGACGTGGATAAATTTACTGGATACTTAACAAAAATTCGACTAATAAACAGTAAGCCGTTACTTGTTAGATTCACTTTAGTCACGGCTGGTGAAAACATCAATTGTATTGCTGCTAGAGAGATACTGGCTAATCAGATTATGATGTTGCCAGATGATAAATACAACATGGCTATTATTGGTCATTTTAACAAGAGAAAGCAATTTGTTGTGAGGTTTTTGAATGTCATTAACAGCGATAAATTCACTAATGATTTAGGGTTATAAAGTCCGATTTTTCGGGCTTTTTTTGATGAAAAGAGTTGACTTCATATATACTACAGTATATAATATAAATATAGTTAAGGAGGAGGTGAAAGTGATGAAATTAGATGAACTAAAAAAGGCAGTCGAAATAGTCTTTACAATTCTAGCCTCAGCCAAGGTGTTAAAAGAATTATTTAAAGACAAAGACGACTAACCTTATGGGGAGGGTAACTCCTCCCTGTTCATCTGTATTTTATCATGGATTGTATGAAAAGAAAATTATTACTCATATTGCTACTTTTGTTTAATCTCGTTTCTGTGATTGCTCTAGTAACTAATAGAGCATCTAATACTTGGGGAACAATGACAATTATTGTAAATAGTTTATATGTTTTTTGGGATGATATAAAAAGAGGTGTTTCAAAATGATAATTGACACTGATTTAATAAAGAAAGCTATCTTTGATGGTTCTGCAGTTGAAGCTGCTGAACTATGCAACATACCCGCCCAGACTATCCGACAGTATCGTTCTAACAAACAATCGAACTCATATAGAGATTGGGAAAAAATAAGTTTAATAAAAGCAAAAGAGATTATGAACAATATTGAATCAAAGAACTCAAATCTCTAATTGTTGAACGGGGGGCGTCTATCCTTTTTATGCGCTCAGTATCATATGCATCACATTATTAGTATAAACCGTGTAGTCCAATGAATTGATTAATGTTCTCTTTCAATTTGTTCAAATTCTTCAATATTTATGTCATTAAATTTTGTTGTAATATAGTCAACTCCGCTTTCTTTTAAAAAATTTAATTTATCATAATCATACAATGTCCATGATCCAACTGAGATTCCATTTAATCTAAACTTGGAAACATTTTCTTTTGTTAAATCTGCTGAGTTTTGATCTACATTAACACCAAAACGATATTTTTTGCAGATTGACAGGACATCGTCATTCAATGAATTAGTTATATACCAAAGGTTAGCATGTTCGGACATACTTCTTAATTTCTGCATTATATCTAGACTGAGACTCATTAATATACAATTTTCAATACCTATATTTTGTTCGATATCTTTAAACAAGTTTTGATAACTTTTCTCAGAATAATTTCTCTGTCTAAGCTCAATAATTGGTGTTAATCCCTTTTCTTTACAAATTTTCAGATATTCAGATAATGTTGGAATATTTTTTTCTTCATCCGTCATATTGTTTATGTTAGGACCTATGTCTAATTTATATTTTCTGAGTTCCTTTAAAGTCATATCCTGAACATAGCCACTTCCGTTAGTAGTTTTATCTATTGTAATATTGTGCATTAACACCCATTGATTATCTTTGGTATCAATTATGTCACATTCGGCTGCTTTTATATTTTTGGGAATACTTCTGTATCCAGGTAATGAATTTTCTGGATACTCTTGACTATTCCCAGCATGAAGGATATATCTAATCCCTTCTAAAATACCGTCCCCCGCTTTTACAGTATATGTGTTGAACAGTCCAAAAACCATTACTATTAAAATTATAATTACCATCCAATTTACTAAAACCTTTTTCATTTTTCTATCCCCAATGTAATTTATAAGAATTTATTATTTAAATAACAAAAAAATAATGAAATATTGTGAAAAATATTTTTTTAAATGGCTATATCACTAGATATTCCTGTATTAAATGCTATAATGATATTAAATTAAATCACAATAGGGAGGCTATTTCAATAGATATAAAAGTAAATAATGCTAAAGGCATTTTAATATTCTTAGTCGTTTTTGGTCATTTTTTAGAGTTTAATGCAGGACCTTATTATCCACTTTTTCTTTTTATCTACACATTTCATATGCCTTTATTTATAACGATAAGTGGTTATCTAGCAAAAAGAATGACTATTCAAAAAATTATTAGACTCTTCATTTTATTAATTGCATTCCAGATATTTTTTGTATTCTTATTTAACTATTTTGATTTTATAAAATTCTCATTGTTGACAGCTTTGACTATTCCAATTTATCACTTGTGGTATTTGGCAAGTCTTATAGTTTGGTATCTAAGTGTTTTAGGTTTGAATAAAATTGATAATAAAAAGATAAAAGTAATGGTAATCGCACTTATCATTTTCTTCTGTGTAATTTCTAGATACTATACATCGAATATTTCAGCCTTAATTCCAATTCCTGGAGCATATAGTTATACATTTAGTTTTCAAAGAACCTTATCATTTTTTCCGTTTTTTCTTATTGGCTTTCTTATTCCAAAAAACATTATGCAACAACTTTACAATATAAAACCAAATATTTTGAAACTAGCATTTATTCCAGTTTTTCTAGTTACTTTAGCTCTGTTGAAAGTGGAGCATATAGACCTACTTCTTAGAGGTGCCGTTGGATTTTCAGAAATGAATTTATATCCAAGATTATTACCCAGCGTTCAATTATATATTTTTTACTTTCTTATTCCTTTAATATGTATTGGGGTCTTAAATATTATCCCTTCTAGAAAAACTATCTTTACGAATATAGGTTCCAAAACACTTCCTATTTTTTTGCTACATCCTATTTTTATTCTTGTAGCTTTTAAACTTAAGTTTTTCATATTTGAATTTTCTTATTTTGTTCAGATAATAATTTGGCTAATATTTACTATCATTACTATTGCTATTACTAGTAATAAAATATTTGTAGACATGCTCAAATTAAAGAAAATAAAATTAAAGTAGCCCTCGATTAAGAGGACTACTTTTTTATTTATTCATAGATTCTAAAATGGTACTGATATCGTTTGTTGTAGATTCTCTAAACGCTTTATCTTCATAATATCCAAGTGTACGGAAAACAGCATCGGCTGTCGAATTATTTTCTCGCCAATCAAATACCTGTAGTTCTTTTCCTTCATGAGTTTGACTATAAACACCCCGAATTGCTTTCCAATCATCCTCATTCTGTAGAACGCCAATCGTTCCACCTTGTACATAAAAAATTGCTCCTCTATTTGCAAATGCATAAACCATATCTTCATCCTCCTCAATTATTTCTTCTATTTTTTCAATTTTTTGACCACCGATATAAGCACGCCAATCTTCTCGTGTCCCATAGAAGACATTTAAATCTAAACGACTACCATAACCATCTAACCAACCATTCGAAGTATATTGGAACATCGCTGTTGTTGAAAAGTGGTTGGATACTGGCGGGTTAGGTTGACTGTATCCTTGTGGCTGATCTGTATAATAATTTGCAATCCATAATGGATAACCAGCTTGAGCTACTGAACTGAAATTGTATGTATTTACTACGCCAGTATAAGTATAGAAAAATGGTATACTTCCAGTTTGATCTTTTACGTAATCTAAAAAAGCTTTTGCCCATGCGACATTCGCTTTGTTGGTTGATTCCCAATCCAAAACTAGATTAACTTTGCCTATATAAGAAGCTATTTGTTTTAAAAAATGTTGAGCTTCTTGAATTGCTGTACCTTCTAGCCCTACTTCATTTGCGTAATGATACAAGGCAACTTCTTTTCCAGAATTCATAGCTTGTATTAATTGACCTTGAAAATATGGATTAGTGTAACCAACACCGCCAGTAGCTTTTATAATGACAAGGTCAGCAGCTACTCCTCCAGCTCCAACATTTATACCAGCTTGCCAGCTAGCAATATCAATCCCATTTAACATGATTTAATCACCATCCTTTTTGTTACTCTTAAAATTATCCATAAACCGCTCAAATAGTGATGTATCATTTCCCATCTTTTGATAGTTTTCAAAAATAGACTTTATTTCCATACATAGATAACCAATATATAAAACATAAATCAAACCTACTCCCGCCCCTCCTGGAACTAACGGCGCTAGAGGAATAAAATATATAAGTAAAACCATACTGGCGACTTTTCTTAAAATACCATTGATACCAACCTTAGATTTAAATTCTATATCCGGATTGATTTTTGCTGCGATAGTGCCTGATAAAAAATCGATAATCATTGCTATACATATGAGCATGAGAACATAAACAGCCTTGAAATCTTGATCATCCACCAAGTGCGCTAAGTAACTAAACATTTCCATAATACCTACCTTCTTTCATAATAAAAAGGACAACCAAAATCATTTGGATGTCCCTTCCCCAAGCCTTTACTATTGTATTTACTCCCAGAACCAGCTTTCTTTACCCAGCTCTTGAATGCGAATAAAATCTACACCATAATTATAGAAAACATCAGGATAATTGGTGTCAGCTTCAAGCTCAATCACATCACCTTTTTGGAAAGTAAAACGATTTGTAAAAGAAATATCATTTTCCCAGCCAATATCTCCGCTTAAACCAGCCAATCTAGCTAAGAATTTTCCATTTACTTTAATATTTAAGTAGCAATATGTCCCATCTCGTCGAACCATAGAATTAGAAAACATACCATCCATTTGCAGCATTGCATTACGCTTTAGAGTGATTTTTTTCCCATCACTGCTTAAGCTGAAAACATCATTATTAAGGGATCGTTCATTATCCCATCCCTTAATGCCTGTACCAAAAGAAAGCAATTCACCTTTGCTCACTTTTTTATTTCTAACTAATCCGCCGCCGTAAGCAATTCCAAAATTTTCATTATTCATATTTTTCATTTCTCCTTTTATAATTAATAAAAAAAACACACCGAAGTGTGTAAGTTATATGTTGAGATCATTCAAATTTGTAGTAATGTGGTCAACATTACAATCCAATAAATACTGATACCGATTTCGATTATATAAAGTCCATGCCCCAACTTCTACTCCAGATTGTTTAAAAGTAGTCACACGATCTTTTGTTAAATCATTTGCACTTTCAATGACATTCACATTAAAACTATTTTTTGTACATGTTGCTAATACATCATCATTCAATGAATAAGCTAAATACCATAACTGAATTGAAGCAGACATTGCTCTTAATTTCTCCAAATTTTTCAAATAAAAACCCATCAAAACACATTCAGACATATTAAAGACTTCGTTGATTTGTTTGAACAATTCCAAATAAGCGTCATCAGTATAATCTCTTTGACGAAGTTCAATTAATGGTGTTACACCTTTTTCTTTGCAGATTAGCAATAACTCCTTTAATGTGGGAATCATTTTTTCACTATCGGTCATATTATTAATATTTGGACCAATATCTAATCGGTATTGTCTTAATTCTTCCAGCGTCATGTCTTGAACGTAGCCAGAACCATTAGTCGTTCGATCTATCGTTAAATCGTGCATTAAAACCCATTGGTTATCCTTAGTGTTGATAATGTCACATTCAACTGCTTTAAAATTATCAGGCATAGTTCTAAAGCCTGGTAAAGAATTTTCGGGATATTCCTGACTATTACCCGCATGCAGAATATACTTATCAACAGTCAGGTTGTTATCGCCCCCGATTTAATGCCACCCCTATTACTTGACCAGCAAAAGCTGATGAACCTGCCGAACGATTATAAGCCCCGAATTGAATATTGGTACTTGATACACCAACCACCGCCATTGAATTACCTACAGCACCAGCAGCAGAAATACTAGCTGTTCCATAAACAGTATCAGCAAATTTAAAGTTACTTGGAATTTTACTACCTGCTAGAATTTCAACCCAAGCACCATTTTGATTTGTTGGTGAAATAGAATAGGAAACGATAATTAAATCATTGATTCGTTGAAATTTAACCCAACCGGTCATACCATTTGAAAATCCAGATGAAACAGTCAATGTCGCATATTTATCAGTAAATGGTTTTCCACCCACAGTTGGTTCATTAACAAAGTTCTTTGTACCTGAAATAGTTTGATCCCCTGTAGCTTCAACAAATTTATCCGACGTCCATTTTGCAATTGCATCAAAAACTCTACGAGGTGTCATGAATTTGAGTAAAGAGGTACCTGATTCCGCATCTGATTGAGTAGCAGTAGCATAATTGTCTACATTACCTAATCCCACTTGATCTTTAGTTACTTGATTTGGATTGTCTCTTCTTGCAACGAAAGTATCAAATTCTGATTTACTTGCCTGCTCAACGTCGGTCACATTCCCTAAACCAATAGCTTCTTTTGTAATATCATCTTTCTTAGCAAATCCACTTTGAGATAATACGGTCAAAGGATTCAAGCTAATGATTATTTGTAGACCAACATAATCAATATCAATGCTTGAAGCTGTCACTCCGTTTGAACTATCTGAATAGACGATAACATTTACTAAACCATCAGAATCAATGAAGTTACTATCATTAATCTCATTAGTGAAATCAGTGTATTCCGTTGCGTTACTTTGAAGTTGTGTAGAATAACTATCAGTTGACTCTAAATAAGTAGCTGCCTTTAAGTTTTTGTTGTTTGGCGCACTCGCTTTACCTCGAATGGATAAAGAAAAGGAAACGAAGTTCTGTTTGACAAAAACTATTGATTCCGTCAAAGACATCCCTGTGAAGATTGTAGGCGCTAAAGCTTTCACAGCTTCCACAACATTAAACTTATAAAGCTGTTGTGGAATAACTCCACTTTGCGATGAACCAGTCGAAACACCAGAGTCATCACGGCTGACTAAACTATTGTAGTTCGTTTGTGTTATTTCATTCCATGATCCACTAGGTTTTTTTAAGTTAGTAGCTGTAAAATCAGAAAATGCTTGATGGGGATTTGAAGCAGTATTCCCCACTGTCTTACCACTAAAATTCATCATTTTAGTTGTATTAACAGCGCCAGAAAATAATTGGATTGCATCAGCAGTCGTCAATCGATTACTAAAATCACGATTTAATCGAGTCGCTAAAGTTGATTGCTTAATACCCTCTGTATCAGTTCTTGCTTGAACAATTTCCGGATTACTATCACCAGATTCAGCTACTAACTCATCAAATTCATTCCGTAAGGTATCGAATTCTTGCTTATTTTGGTTCGCTGTACTGACTGCCGAGTTTGAAGTGGTAATTGCCGTTTTAGAGTTGGCCAGAGCTTCATCAGCCTTAACGTTGGCTTGATTTCCGGCAGTTGTTGCAATTGACACTGCGTCCTCTCCAGCAGTTGTTGCAATCTGCTTTGCTTCATTAACTCCATTGGTTAATTCTGTTTTATATCCATCAACTTTTGCAGAAGATTCATTTGACTGCTGTAAGATGGCATTTATCTTCACACGTCCTTGATTCAGCGTATCTGTTTCATTAATACTTTGAACTGCCATGTAATCACTCTCCTATACTTCTTCTATGGATTCAATCGTTGATTTCTGTTTAATTATTTTTCCTAACATAATAAACGGACCTTCTAAAGTATTATTCAATTCCTCGAATATATCTTGAAAAGTCCTGCCATCATTTATTTGTATTTCAAATGAATCTAATTCATTAATTAATTTAATTTTTAATTTCACTAAAACTGCCCTCCTAATTGTGATTGTATAAATACGCGACAAGTTACTTGTGCTTCGATCCTTGCTAATTTATCGGGTTTAATTTGAATTGTATGATTTCCTCTTTGAATTTTTCCGGCACTTGTTTTCTTAAGATAATTCACTATATTCAGTCTACTTTGTGATGTATCATGATCTGGCAACGTAGTTCCATCTACAATAATATCTACCTTAGAAGCTGAATCGCTAGCTTGAAAAATCCCCCATTCTAAAGGATGTTTGTGTTCTGGAAGTATTACCTCATGTTTATGAGCTGGTATATCAACAGTATGTCTATGATTAGGAATGTTTACAGTATGGCGATGGTTTTCTACTGTTAACGTATGGCTATGAGGATTAATATTGATTGAATGCACATGATTGCTTGAACCACCCGCTGTCTCAAGATCGCTTAACCCTCCTCCAGCAACGTAAATAGAATTACCATTTTTTGCGTGATATACATTTGCTACTTTTTCACTACCCCAATCATGATTAACATACCTTATTGCTTTAAACATCAAATGAGTATGATCTCCTCCGGCACCTGACGTTTGAGAAACTCCTCCACCTGAAGAACTCGTTTGCGTTTGTCCGCCTCCAGATGAACTCGTTTGTGTAGAAGCACCTCCATCTGAGCTGGTTTGCCTGCTACTCCCACCTGTCTCGCTAGTAATGGTTTTAGCACCACCACCCATTACTGCTTTTGTATAGCCACGATATCTTTTCGTTTTAAATGTTAGTTCTACAGTGTTTATATTAAAAACATCATCATCAATATAAAATTCAATTTCTGCCGGATAAGCAGCTTCACAATTATCTTGGTAAGAATAATTTAGAATATTAGTTGCCCCTTGGCTGTATGTTTCATTAATTTGTTGCTTTCTTGCCAAATCAGACATTGTCGTATTAATATCTCCAGTTAGATTCCCTATTTCTAATGTTAAATCTTGGGGTGCACCAAACACATCAGATTTAGATTCTTTTTTGATGCGCAGATTCACACTTCCGAATTCGTTTGTATTGATCATTACTACGCTACCTAACCTTAAAGAATCAATGCTCAAAGGCTCATCAGTAAGTTTAATTAAATCAGCTGCTTCTATACTCCAAGTTATTGATGGCTCCGACCATTTAGTTAACATATTTAGTGCATTGTTTTTTAATGATTGTGGATCTGTAAAGCGTTGATCCACCCAAACATATTCAACTAATCCATATTTTGTAATTGAGACCGCATCTTCCACATATTCAATATTGTTATTAACTGACTTAATATTTACTTGGTTAACACCTTCGCCAGCTCCCAATGGATAAATTCGATTCACCAAATTATTAGGATTCTTTTCAATTTCAAATCCTTGCATGTTATAGCCTTCTTGAATTCTGGCTACAGGTTCGGTTTGGGGTCTCACTAGCGACAACTCAAATGGATAAACCTGAGTGTTCCAAGTCCAAATATAGTCTTCGTCAAAGGCTTCTGGAATAGAAAAAAGTGCATCAGCTAATCCGTTCTCATTTTCCCATGCATAACTAAAATAACGTGTAAACTCACATGTCCGTAACACCCAATGCTTCGTAGTTTGTTTACTTAAAACATAATTAATAACATCTTTGGTTGTTCTATTCACCAACTCATGGTAACCAAAAAGGACGCTATCTAATAGCGTCCCTAAAACATGTATAGCTGTATATTTTATTGTATTATTGGATTCATCCTTTTGAATTGTTGAGGGCATAATTCGATAAAGACCAATATATTCATCTTCATTGTCTGTCAATTCCACGTACAACATTTCTTGTAAAAAATTATTTTTTTCATCATCAATTGGCATTGTGAATTCAATGTTACCAATTTGATTTTCTACTTTCTCATAGCTTACTTTCGAAGCATTCTCAAGAATAGCTGTGTATTCTCGTTTAAGATCCATGGCCATCAGCATAGCATCACACCCTTATAAAAATCTATTTGGATAATTTATTGTTAATTGGATTGTCCCTTCACGTGCCTCAACATATAAAGGCTCATTCGGGTAGATATAAAAATCATTCATTGGACGTATCATTGCTCTTCCATTTTTTGTAATGTAAAAATTCTTTGTATCAATGATAATAGTAGAATAGTCAAAATCCCCCAAATCAACAGTATCACTTCTAGTTCTGATTTTTACTCCTCTACCAGTCCCAATAATTGTGATAGTTGGTTTCACTTTTAAACCCTCAACTGTTGGATAAATTTCATATGGTTTCGTAGTAGTCCCTTTATCGCCCATTAAGTACCCTTGATGTTGAAATGTGATTAAACTACTTCCCCAAAATGCGCCACTCTCAAACTTAATTCTTAAGTTAACAGCACCACTGCCAGTGTTACCCATTAAATAATTTGCCTGAAAAGTAATATCTTTTGATCCCCAAATTACAGATGTAGCATCACTCTTGGTATATTTATATGGGTCGTTAAGCAGAATTGTAAAAGTAGATACTACCGAATTAATTCCTTCCGGAACTGCTTCAGCATCACTTTTACTACCACTCCACAACATTTCGGGTTCATCGTTGAACCAAATAGTTACATCTTTTTCAGAAAATAGTGCTACGTTTAATCTATTAAATTTATCTCTAAATGCCTCGTTACTATCAGCAATAATTTGATATTTAATCGTCAACTCGCGATCTGGAATTCTTGAATAAATTTGTCTTTTTCCATCCCTAATACCTAACTGATAACTTTGAACTTCAGTCATCGCAAGCTCTCTACCTGTAACATTTAGCGTTCTATAACCTGGTATTAAATCTTCCAAAAACTGCCCGTTAAAGTTTATTGCTTCGGAAGGTAGGAAAGTGCTTGTACTATGTTTTGTCGTATCAATAAAATCGTACATTTAACTTCTCCTCCCTCTTGCAAAATTTGTTTTTCCTTGTGCATTTTGCAATTCAGTTGCCATATAGGGGGCTGTCTCAGAAGCAATGATTTTCCCATTCAGATTACTTTGAACCGTTACATAAAGTGGTCGTTGCCCAATGTTTTCTGCTAAAGATAATGTTTGCGAAGTTTTTATATTTCCATTTAGATTTAGGCTTGAAGAACTAATACTATTATTCATGTCAAAATATTCTGAAACAGCGTCAGCCATCACATTTATTGTTCTTTGAACAGATTCGAATTCACTTTCTAGCCCTTTGTTTAAACCTTCCATAATAGATTTACCGGCTGGAATCAGTAATTTTTTATCATAAGAAATTGGACCTTTGTGTTCTTCAATCCAATCGGCTATCCCACCTATGAAGTCCTTAACAGCATTAAATTTATCTTCCAAACCTTTTAAGAAACCTTCAATGATTTTTGAACCTGCTGCAAATAAATCGATATCACCTAACGCATCAAAAAAATCTTTTACTTTTTCCAAACCAGTTTTAACTACATTCTTCATCAACTCTAGGATATTTTCAAAAATCTTCAACACCACATTTAAAGCTGATAGAACTATATCTTTAATCAATCCTAAAACATTTAGAAATGTATTCTTAATAGCTTCTAAAATTGTAATAGTAACTTTTTTTATACCTTCCCAAACACTTTCCCAGTCGCCATTAATTACTCCAGTGATTATCTGAATTATTCCTAAAATCAAATTCATTGTTGTCTCAACGGCAATTTTTATCTGATCCCATACTGCTGAAACAATAGCTTTTATTAATTCCCATGCGGTTTTTATATAAGGAGATAAAATATTCATTACTGCTGTTATGACATCACTAATTCCTTGCCACACTATACTTGCGGCTTGTTTGATTTCTTCGCCATTGGCCTTCCACCATTCCGTTAGTTGACCCCAAATATCCATTACGAAAGCACTAACTGCGCTAATCACAGTTTGAATGGTAGTTAAAATAAACTGCCAAACACTTTGAATCACTTCTCTGACGGTCTCATTAGTGTTGTAAAGATATACAAGAATAGCAACTAAAGCAGTAATTGCGGCGATAATAATTCCAATTGGTCCAGTTAATAAGGTAAATATTGGACCCAATGCTGGTAATGATGTACTAAGAAATGCAACTGCGACTTTTAGCTTTGCAAACCAAGTAATTAGTGATCCTACGACTAGTAAAACAGGTCCAATAGCAGCCACAAATGCTGCAATTGCTAAAACTAACTTTTGCATCGACTCAGGAGCGGAAACAAATTTCTCTACCATTCCCCCAATTGAATCTGCTACTTTTCTTATTGCAGGAGATAGAATATCCTGAATAACAATTGCTGCAGACTCAAAAGCACCTAACATTTGTTCAATTGAAGAATTCATATTATCTTGCATTGTTCGAGCCATTTCATCAGCAGCACCATCTGAGTTTTTAAGGGAATCAGTTAATTTACCTAGCGCACCAGGTCCCTTTTCAACAAGTGCCATCATTCCTGATAAAGAGTTCTGCCCATATAGTGTTACGAGAGCATTATTTTTTTGTTTATCTGTCAATCCTTCAAAAGCACCCTGCAAGATACCGATTTGATCCTGTAAAGAAACCATTTTACCTTCACCATCATAGAAAGATATTCCTAATTCTTCCATCTTTTCGTTCATTGCTTTGGTTGGTTTAGCCAGTCTCGCAAGAGCGCCACGTAAAGTTGTTCCGGCTTGGCTACCTTTAACACCAGCATCTGACATGATACCAACAGCCGCTGCAGCTTCTTCTAGTGATATCCCCATTGCATTTGCTACTGGGGCAATGTATTTCATTGCTTCCCCCATATCAGCTACTTCTGCATTTGTATCAGCTGCTGCCCTTGCGAAAACATCTGCAACATGTCCTGCTTGCTCTGCATCTAATCCAAAACCTCGAAGTGCTGTTGCAGCATTTTCGGAAGCTAAAGCAACATCTCCACCAGACACAGCTGCTAAATCTAGTAATCCTGGCATAGCAGCCATTATTTCTTTTGCATCAAAGCCTGCAGAAGCTAAATTTTCCATACCTGCTGCTGACTCTTTTGCACTAAAAGCTGTTTTAGCACCTAAATCAATTGCTTGGTCTCTTAAATCCTCAAAACTATCCCCAGTTGCTCCGGATATAGCTTTTACACGACCCATTTGTTCCTCAAAGTCACCACCAATTTTTACCGCAGCAACACCAGCACCAAGAATAGGTACAGTCAGACCTTTCGTCATTGTGGACCCAGCACTGGTCATTGCTGACCCAACTGCCATCATTGTACTGTTAGAGTCTTTTTGGAAAGTATCCACTGCATCCTGTGCTTCTCTGAAGGTTGAAATAAATCCACTATCAGTAGCTTTTAAGTACGCTTGTACCGAAAAAGATTCTGCTATGATTTCCCCCTCCCTTCACGATATGACCTAACTCTTGTCGCTATAGTAGTTAATTGGCTCTTTTTCATATCAGTTAATTTCGAACTGGCCATATCTGTTTCGTGAAGAACTTTATCAATTTGATTTTGATAATTGTAGAAGCTATCAAAGTTTTTAAATTTTGGTTTTCCGTTTTTTTCTGTAGCTCCTGCTAAAGTATTTAAATAAGCAAGCTGATGTCTTTTGAATTCTTCATCAACTTGCCTTAATTTAAAAGCATTCATTCGCCACTGATACTCTTCCAGAGTCATTAAATTAACTTCATTCAATGACTTACAATTTAAAAACCTAAAAGCGTTAATTGCTATTTCTTGATAAAATTCTTTACTAGTTTTTATTACTGTTTGTCTTGAATCTTCTTGGCTTGTTTGTTTAGGTTTTTGACCATCGCTTTGGTCAAATCCTGCTTTCCCAACTCTTCCATAAAATCATTGCATAGCTTTTCAATGTCTTGTGTTAATAGCCAAACTTCTAATTCGGAACGACCAACTTTTGGTTTTCCCGCTTGCAAAGCTTCAATAATATTTCGTAAAACCACTGGATTGTATTGCTTTAAATAAACAATAGAAGAACTGATACCCATTCCGAATTTTGCGCCACCATTTTGGACTTCATAAATTTTATCCAATGCTTCAATTGCACCAATTGTAAATTTAACTTCAATTACTTTATCGTTAATTTCTAAATTCATAATTTCCTCCTAATTTTACTTTCCTGCTTGACTGCTAGCAGTAGTATCTGCAAATACATATTGAGCTTCTTCAACTACTGCATTAGCTACAGTCGCAAATCCATCTACTGGTTTCCCCTCAATAGTTGCTTCAGTTTCAATTTCAACCAAGTCTTCTACGTTAGCTGGTAAAGTCCATGAATTAACATATCCTCTTGCATATGTAGCAGGATATTTACCATCCTTTTGCTCCCCTTTTAAATCGACATCCCAAAACTCCATCATGGCACCGTCTTCTACAGATTTTTTCATGTACATATTTTCATCATCTCTCGAAGCTAATCCATTTAATGAAAGTGTGACTTCTAATCCGCCAACGGTGGATACACTGCCGTCTTTAGTTTGCTGAGCGTCATTACTTCTTGAGTAATCCCACTCGTGCTCAATTTGATATAAGGGCTTTTTCGCATCTGTAGTTGTTGCTTCATCTAATCGTCTGACTAAAAGAATTCGATCTTTACCTTGAACTGCTGTCATTTAAATTCCTCCTAATTAAAAAACTGCATCTCTAGCGGTATAACGCAATGCCAGAGTGCAGTATTCGTTGTTGTGTCTTGCAGCATTTGCGGCTGCGTTTGATTGTTAGAGATTTTCCAATTAAAATTATTAGATTTTCTAAATTTTCTTAACTCAAATAAAATGTTTCCTTTTATGTCAGAAACTTCCTTACGTTTCTTTTGAAGTCCATAGATATGGATATTCAGTTGTATTGTCCCAAATAATGCAAATTTAGTTGCTATGGGCAGTTCAAAAGATTCTCCAATGAACACAAAAGGATATTTAGTTCCATCATCAGGTAAATAACCGTAAGTATCGTATCCGAGCGTTTTGCAAATTTTAAAAACTTCATCATAAAGCTCTTGATCTGGTTGTTTTAGCATTATTTCACCAACTTCTTCATTTCCTGCATGAAAATTACTTTCTGATAATTAAATGAATTCGTTACAAATGGTTGAGCTGATTGAAATCTAGTTCCGTAATTTACATAAGGAGCATACTCTGCTGTTGGCGTTACTACACCAGTGAAACCAGCTTCTTTTATTTCAAAAGTTATTGATCTTCTCATAAATCCTGTATCTACTGGTGATTCTCGCTGCATCTTCTTCTGAAGTTCAGTAGTATTCCTTTTCACGGTTTCTTTGACCTCATTGAATGCCATAGCATCTCTTAAATGATTCATTAATTGATCTATGCCTTTATATTCAAGGTGCGCTTTCATTAAGAATCACTTCCTCGACAATTAGGCTATTTCGTTCTAGAGGGCATCTAGCAGTTGTCAATTGATAATTTTTATTACCAACTTGAATGTATCTCCACTTCTCAGGCACCAAAAAAAGAGGCTGTGTTCGGATAACTTTAGCCCCTTGCTTAATATCTCCAAATATCGTTACAGATCGATTCGTTCCTAAGTCTGTCACGTTTGCTAATGTATTGGTGATATCTGGTTCACCTTCCACATACTCACCTAATTCTGGATCGTAATAATCATCTGCCGCTGGTAAGACAAAAGAAATTTCGGTTGTATATCTCAATATAATCGAAACCTCCCTCGCCGATTGTCAATGTCTTGCTTATCCTTCCATGCATTTATTTCAGACAAATACTCGTCAAAATCTGATTCAGGAAAAGCAACTGATAAACCTTCTTGAGAATAGCTGGACATACCTTCATTCCCAATGCGATTGAACCGCTTGAGAGTAACTTCGTAACTGATATGTTCTAATTCATTAGGTACAGAATCAACATCTAGGATTGCTGACAAACGCTCTTTGGTACGTCTTTCAATGACTTCTAACTTATCATCAATCGAACCACTTAGAAGTTTTTTTACGTCATCCGCTATAGACATTTAACCACCAGCTTTCTTTGTGGTTTCTTTCTTCTTCACTTTTGGCTGCTTCACTTGCTTAGTCGTTTCTTTTTCAGCCTTTTTATAAGCTGGCAAGTGACGACTTAAAAGGCGACTCATTTAGCCGCCTCCGCCTGTGCCTACAGTCACTTTAATAACTTTTGTTAAGTCATATAGATAAGCTGCATAATGTTCGTCACTGGTGATCACAGTCGTTTTAGTTACGATGTCACGATCTGTCTCTACTTGTACACCACGTTTCATTACTAATTTCAATGCAGGTTGGTTAGCTACGATTTTAAACATTAAAGCCTCACCTTTGGCCAACTTCTTAGAACGTACAATTTGAACGCCTAAAGTTTCACCATAAGTACCAGAAACAATAATGTTAGCTCCCAACTCGGACCCAGCTAACCAGTTCTTTCCGGCATCTAAGCGTAAAGCTGCTGCATCTACTGGCGACATCACAAACACATATGCTTGTGCATCTTCATCATTAAATACATCCAAAATAGTTTGTAATCCATCTACTGTAGCCGGTGCAGTTGCTGTTTGCGTTGTCGTCTTAGCCGCCGCAAGTAAATCATCATCGACTTTATTTGCAATTGCCAATCCCAGTTGTTTATTAGATTCTCCTACTGGATCGCCATAACCAGATAATACTGCTTCGTCAGTGATTTCAGTTCCTTTAGCGGCTTTCTTAACTTTAACCTGTTTAGTAGATGTTCCAATTTTATCTAAAGGGATTGCTTCACCTTCACCGACATCTGTAGCGTCGCCCATGTAAGTAAATGCTGGGAACGTCAAAGTATCACCTGCTTGTCCTTGTAATGTAGCGTCTACTTGTGCTAATGGAGTGAAACGTAGTGCTTTCTGTAATTCATAAGATACGATTGGTGCTAACACTTCTGGATTTACTAAATCCGCAATCATTGTTTTTGGCATATTAATACCCTCCTGTTAATTTTTTGAATTGTTCTGGATCGTTTGTTGCTAATTTTGATTTTTCAGCAAAAGTCATTGAATCAAACTGTTGTTGATCAACTGATGTTTTCCCTTTAGGTACTTGCTTAGGTGTATCTCCAGTATTTCGTTTGATTTCCCATTGCTTTTGTTGCTCATTTAAGAAATTGATAATCGCTTTAACATTTGAGTAAGTAGTCTCTTCGTCTTCATTAACGATAATTGAGAGAACATCTTTACCGACGGCTAATCCAGATTCTTTAAGAACTTCATCAGCTTGTTGGGTTAAATCAGCAACTTTAATCTGAGCACGAAGGGCAGCAATTTCATCATCTTTAGCTTTTTGAGCTTCGATTGCCTTCTCTTCATCAGATTTTTCTTTGACTGATTTTTTTGAACCTTTCTCTAACTCTTCAATACGAGATAAAGCTTGATCAAGTTGAGTCTTGGTTTCATTTTTTTCAGCCTGTTCTTTACCAATACGTTTTTGCAATTTCTCAATCACTTTTTCTGAATCTACAGCGTTCGTTTCTTGCTCTTCAACCTGCGCATCAGTTTCTTGAGTGTCAACTTCCTCTGTATTTTCAACTGTTTCTTCTAGTTCCATAATTTTTTCCTCCTTCTCGCATTTAGAGGCTTGGGAGCCTACATCACGCATTTAACGTCTTGGGAGACAAAATAAAAAAGCCTTAATCAATTGATAAGACTTTAACGTACTTATTACCGTCTAATTCATTTAACATTTGTTTAGCTTTATCCTTTTTAAACATACTGATTAATTTAATCTGAAGTATTTTTAGATAAAACACTTTCTTAACTTTCAGGTTAATATGAACTTTTTCCGAACTTTTCAAAATTATCACTCCTTTCTATTTTCTACGAATCCAGATGTGCTACATCGGCAATTAGCATGCATCGGTGCGGCATTAGTTCCTGGCTCCATTTTTTCTACTTTAAATATTCTGCCATCTAATGGTTTGCAAAGTGGACAGGCTGTTGGTTCAGCAATAAACTCATATTTTTCAATTTCGTACATTTCATAACTTTTTTTCTGAATAGCGGTTTGTATTCTAGCTGATTCAGTCCGCATTAAACGCTCCGCTTCATATTTGCTAGAATCAAATAGCTTTCTAAGCTCTCTAGCCATATCCCGAGGATTTTTCCCTTGTGTAATAGATCGAATAAGCAATCTATCGAGTTCAGCCTTTAACGCTTCATTATTTCCCCATATTCTTTCGGAAAATGTAGCCGAAAAAAAAGAAGCGTTAACCACTTCATCTACATAGTATTTATAATTTGAGAAAACTGTTTCACCTAAAATACCAGCTTGCCGTTCCGCTTCAGCCAAACCTTCTTTACTTAATATATCCGCAAGGTACCTATCAACATCATTTGACAAAGCTATCAATTCAAGACCAATTTGTGATTTAAGAAGTTCTAAACGATTTACTCGCATTGTGACATTGTAAAGTCGCAATTCATCATTAGCAGTCTTTGAAAAATCCTTATCTTTGACATACTGCTTAGCTTTTCTAGCAAATGACTCGACATCTAACTCACTTGATAGTTTCTTGGCTTCGCTGAGAGAAATACCTTCTTTACCAGCAAACCGCTGCCAGTTTGCATCAATCTCTTTTTGAATATTATCTAAGGCTTGTTGAAATCGAGTTGCTATCTCTTTTTGCATTTGAGCATCGTCTTTAATCAGCTTTTCAATGTGTTCTTTTTCTCGTTTTCTCCAATAATTTTTCGAAGTGGTCATTTGATCACTCCTGACTTATCTGTTTCTTAACCTTTTTACATACAGCCTGTCTAATTTTAAATAACACAAAACAAAAAATAAATTGAACCGCTGCAAAAAAAATAGTTAATTTATTAAACCACAATATCAATGCGATAATTAAGATTGCTATCACGATTAATGATCCTCTAAAAAGTATTACCATTATTCCTAATTTTAATAGACCTTCTTGGATATTAAGAGGAAGATTTTCAGTCTTTAAATCTGTTAAATTATTATTCAAATACTTCGACTTCTTCATCATTTTCCTCCTTATCAATGTCAAACACAGGTTGATTTGAATGACTACTCTTTATTTTTTCCATCTCAGTAGATACATCTGGAATAATAGATAGAACACTCAATGCCGTTTCTTCACTAGTTACACCCATTAATTGACTTGCAGTCTGAGCTTCTTCAAGAATATTTTTAGGTTCATTCCGTGTAAATTTATACTCAATGTTTTTCCATTCATCAGATTGAGAATCTGGAACATTGGTACTCAGTGAAAAAAACAATTTATATCGTTTATTTAGAGATGATTGAAATTTTCTCTGGAAAGCCAAAGCAAGGTTACTCATCGCTTCTAATTTGTACGCCAAAGAAGTTCCACTGGAATTACCAAAGTTTTCATCTGATATATTTGCCACCATCGCTGTATGGAAGATTCTCTTTTCTAAACGATTCAATAAGTTTTCTGTTTGAGCATCACTATCAGGCTTATCTAGAAACTTTACTTCAACCTGTTTACCTTCAGCACCAAAAAAATTAATCACTCGATTATCACGGATATTTTCTAAATCATCTTCTTCGATTTCAGCACCTAAAAAAGCCAAATATTGATCACTAAAATAATCAACATCATTGGCTTTTTCTGATAAAGCTTTATTATAAGCATTTTGAAGTGAGATGACTGATTCGAAAATACTCATTCTTTCTTCATTAACAATCCATTCTGTAACTGGTAACTCTGAGTAGAATGATTTTAATTCTTCACCAATAGTAGCTTGAGTTTCTGATCCTGATAGTTTGAAGTTTCCCTCTAGCGTATAGAGTTCACCAACATATTTATCGTCCTCATTAATGCCATACCTAATAGCAAATAGTGGTTTTTGTTCAATAGTTGAGTCATAAACAACAAACATATCTTCAGGACTGTTGTAAACCACTCGGGTATTAGCCTCTTCATTTTGATATATTAATTCATAACAACGACCATAAACACAAGCCATTTTAGCAAGTTCAGATTCTTCATCTTCCATATCGTTTAGATTATCAAACTCAGAAATCTTATCATTTATTTCATTATCAGTATGAGATTTTTTAACAGGGATACCGTTAAAATATCCAGTAAAAGTATCAGTAATAAATTTTGCAAAGTTCACTGCTAAACGATTATCCGGCTTAAACGGGTCTTTATCCGCTTGTTGAAATATCTCCATTTGTCCTTTGTACATATCCATTAGATATCGGTACCTTGGAATTTCAGCTTGATGTTTTACTATGAACTTATTAATGACTTCGTTATCAATAGGCTTATCTTTATCATATATAAAAATTTCAGGAGGCTTGAAACCTCTGGCTAATGATTTAAATTGCATTTATATGCCTCCTTTAAATGATTTGAGTTTTGCTTTCGTATTACTCATTGTTTCAGCAATCCCAGTAGTAGCGTCTGGTGCGTCATCATGTTTATTTTTTCCTTCTCGTTGATAAGTGTTCATTGCCTCATAATAATCAGGCCATCTACTACGCCAATCTTCCGGAAAAAATACATTTTGTTCTATCCAAGCACTGTTCGAATATATCCGTGCCTCTTTGTTACTTGACTGATAGAAATCTTCAACAGCCGTTGCTGCTTTACCTTTAATTTTGTCTCTAACAGATCGCGCAAAAGAACGCCCACCGTTATTTCTTTCGATGCGCGCTTTGTTTACTCTATTATTTATAAATTGGTTGGCAACTGCTGATTCCGTATACTCCATTGGTTCTTGAGTATAAACTACATCGATTACTTCACACCGACCTTCATTTGTCTCTCCCCATACAATTGAACACAAATAGTCCTTACCAGTATCGGCTGTGTCACAATAGGCCCATATCTTTTTATAAGCTGATCTTCTTTCGTAAGTTTTAAAGTCACTATAAAGCCGCCCTTTAATATCAATCGGTTCTTGTTGATAGTTAGCTGATGCTATATCAGCTCCCATAGCATTCACTTTTCTAAAGTATTCTTTTTTCGAAAGAATATCATCACAAAGCATTTTCCCAGTTTTTTCATTATAGGCTTTTGCACTAACATGTTTTACTCTATATTCCGATTTCGGTAATTCTCTTAACGCTTTACCTGCTAAATCGTCTGAGTGCCACCGTGTCATAATAATTATTATTTTTCCACCAGTTTCTAACCTTGATAACATTGTATTAACGAACCATTCCCAATGCTTTTCGAGTACCATAGCATTGTTGGCTTCTTCAGCATTTTTTATCAAGTCATCAATCAAAATGATATCAGCACCGAACCCTGTTGCTGTTCCTGTTGGGGAAGTAGCCAGGTAATTGTTATACCCACCATCCAAGCTCCATAAATTCATTGCGCCATCTCCTTGTTTGATGGACGTAGCTGAAAAAATATCCTTGAATACTACTCTATCTTCATCTGCTTTAATCTCTTGAATAGTATTTCTTACATTTTTAGAGAATACAGTAGATAACGTTTCATTGTATGAGCCTGTCATTACTTTTTTCGTTTTGTCGTTGCCAAGAACCCATTCAACAAATTTCCCAGCAGTTCTTGATTTTCCATGTCTTGGAGGCTCATTTATTACTAAAACATCATGTTTTTCATCATGTAGGAATCCTTGTAACTCGTCACATAAATCAACTAAGTAAGTTCTATTCGGTTTATAGAAGTCATTGGCTGTCATATAGCAATAATGAAAGAAATAACTTCTAGCTAGGTCTTTATCAATCTGATCCATCTGAATCACTTCCATACCTTTTAGCAGCTAATTCTTTTAGTTGCTCAAACGTTAAGTCGCTTAAAGAATTTTCTTGTTTAACATCTACACCACCGGAATGTTCAACTTCCTGCTTATCACGCCATTCTTTCGGTTTACGATTCTTCAACCAGAATATTTGAGCTGTTGTATCAGGCACTTGCTGTTTAGTGACTATTTTAGTAATCATCATGCCATCGTTTGTTAACTCTTGCGTAGTTTCCTTGTATTCATACCCTAACGCTCGTTTAAGTAGTGCATTTTCGACTTGACGATCAATTACTTCCTTGCCTCTTTTTAGGGCGTCAGAAATGTCAGGATAGCTTTTTTTCCAAGCATACAATGTGGGCCTTCGAATTCCGATATTTTCTGCTATCTGTTCATCAGTGAGGCCATCATGCGCCCACCCTTCAAGTTTCAACAAACCTTCATCTGTTAACCACTCTTCGTATTTACCTTTTGCCACGACCTCACCCTCTTTCTATGTAAAACAAAAACAGCCCGCTAGGACTGCTGTTCAATAATTTCATATGTTTTTTCGAAAACTTCTTTATCGCAAATGTACAATTCACCATTAACGCCTCTTATTAGATAGTCATTCAATTTTCCGTCCATCCAACCTTCAAGAGTCAAAACTTTTATAACAAGTCGTTCTTTTTTTCTTAGCCACCCGTATTTCTCATAAAAGAAGAAAAAGTTCAAATCATAAGCATAAGCTTCCGTAACCCAATCGGGTGCATTATTTTTATAAACTTTGGGAGAGCCTATTATTTTCCAAGCATCTACAATCAGTGGTTTCTTTCTGACTTTCATTTTATCTCCTCCCAAAATAAAAAGACCGCCTAAGCGATCTTGATTATGTATTAAGCAACCTACTCCATTCTGGAACCCACTGTTTATCCGTGCCCGGCAGATAGGAATGCTCGACTGCTATGTTCTCATTTTAGGGTAGAGAGACACCCGCATACTTCGGTCGCGCTTTACGGTGGCGAAACACCGAGTACGATACATTTGAAAGGTAATTCACTGAACAAAATCGTACCGAACTAGCAACACAAGGTGCATCACTGAAACCTATCACTGCATTTAAACACTGGACTAGATTACCGCCTCTAGCCTTGGCAACCTCATTGAACTATGTGCCCATTCTCTACTTCCCACATAGACCGCATACAAAGCCTGCGTAAGGCAACTTGCCGTGTTCCAAGCAAGTCCAACTTAATGTTAATTGAGATTGACCTCTTCTGACTGCGCAAACTGAAGAAGTTCAGTACTTTTCGGCTCGGAGCACAGTCTCAATCTCTAAGTCACTGGAGTGGTACTGCCCCACTCACGATATTACTCTTTTGTTTTATATCTAGGTCGAAGCAGGCTGCGTACAGTTCCCTGATGAACCTATGCGTCTTTTACTTCCGCCACAGTGACAATAACCACCACACACTTCATTCGCTCTTTTTTAAAGTATAGTCGAAAAGACAGTTCAATAATGTGGTCGAATTGTGTGTGGTAGCTTAATGAAAATTTCCATAATACTATATTATCAGGTTTTTACCCCCGTAAACGGTACTCTTTTTACCCCCTAAACGGTAATTATTTGAGTTTCAGCATTTTAGCTAGAATAGTCGCAGCTATAGTATCCTTTTTCCGACAGGCTTCTTCTGACAAATTCATCTGCTGACTAACCTTTACCCAACTTGGTAGTTCTTTAGCCCTTCTGAGGCTTTCACCTTTATCAGAAAGATATCTGTATTTAATAACCTCTACATAATCAGAAGGTAAGTCACTCAACATGTTTCTTACAAGTTCAACATGTCTTGCTGCTGTGACAAATTCATCATTAGTCCAAACACGTTCCATTTCAATTGCTTGCGGACCTTGATTCGATGAAACATGTGAACCACCAATATTTTCATCCGACTCTCTCCAAGGATGACGCAAGCTTTCTTCAATCACCTTAATCTGTTTGGCTTCATAATTATGGTGGCGTAAAACTTTTCTAGCATAGTTTCTTGCTTCTTCACTGACTTTATAATATCTCAAATGCTTACTCCTCCAATTAATTTATTGTTTTGACTCTTTTCTTACTTCTTCTTTCCCTACGAAATAACCCACATATAGGTCATGAACCAAAACACAACTCCGACAATAATTTTTAGTATCAATTAATTATCTCCTTTCCTTAAAAGAATACGTTTACTGACTAATATTACTATTCTTTGTAAGCGTTTTATGATAAACTATGAATACCAACAGACCATTTTCATTTTGTTCCACGCCAGTCGCAACTTGTGGCTGGTATTTTTATTTGCTAAAATATTTAAGTCTGCGGAAAACAGACACAACTGTTACAAAAATAGTTGCTAGTCAACTGCTTTTTTTGTTGTATCATGATTTAAAGTTAGCTCAGGTTCTAACACAAATTTGAATACCTAACTTATTGACCGTGGCTCCTATCGCCGCGGTCTTTTTAGTGATAAAATATCTAAGTCTGCGGAAACAGACAAGTGTAATTATCTTTAGGTAGCCAGTGGTCGGCTGCCTCTTTTTATTGTATAATCTAATTCGAGCCTAATTAATTATTAATGTAAAATTCTCCCAAAGCTTTTTACTTTTACATAATTAGACTCATTGACCGCCACCTATCCCGGCGGTCTTTTTGTGATATAATAATTGTAGCCATATTTTGATTAAACCATTCAAAGGCTGACCGTTATCTCTCTCCGAGTAACGGTCTTTTTCTGTAAAAGCCGACGTTAGCTGACTTATTTTGTTTTCACATAAAGTAAACTATCCAGAATATCTCTAGCCTCTTTCTTACTTAGATTGCCTTTATAATTTGTAACTAACTCAGAAAATTCGTTTAATATATCATCAGAAAAATCAAGAATTCTCTTTTTAGCAGTAGACTCCATCAGTTCATCTGACTGATTTTTTTCTTTTACCAGGTTGTTATTCTGAATTCGTAACGTACTGTTTTTCCCCTGTAATTCAGCATTTCTATCTTTTAACTCTTCAACAAGTTCTAACTGCTGTTCCAACAGTCTAATATCTGTTTCCTTTTTAGCTAGTACCACTTTTAAAGCATCAAATTCCTCGGTTCGTTGCTGAAGCTTTTTTATATAACTTTCTTTCTGTTCCAACTGATTCATCAGTTCTTTTTCTTTTTCATATCCCTGAACCACATAATTTTTCAAGTTGTCTACAGGAATATTGTCGGTCAAGGAAACTTCTTTTTCTTTTGGTTTAAATAAACTGAACATTAATAATGCTCCTTTCCGTAAATGGCTGAGTTAGCTGACTTCTAATCTTCTAGCTATATCATAAATTACTGGCACAGTGACCGAGTTTCCGGCTTGTTTATATAGCTGACTATCAGAGTTAACATTTGATGCTTTATCAAAAGCCCCGTCAGGGAATCCCTGTAGCCTCCAACATTCACGAGGTGTGAGCTTTCGAATCTGAAATGAATCAGTTACTACAGCTTGCTCCTCTCCTGTTAAAAGAGTATTAGCTATACCTTTGCCGACTCTGCCACGTCTTGTCTCAGATTTACGATGAGAGAGATTGACACTGTCACCAGGTAAGGCTTCTGAATAGCCTTTAGAAGTTGCTTCTTTAACTTTCAAAAAGTTATTCTCATGCCAGCTACTACTTGAAAGTGTTGGCGCAATTTCATAAGATCCCCCTTCGTTATATCCTCTGGGTTTTTGTAAAATAGCAACACCATGTTTGTCTTGAGCGGTTAATGTAAACATCTCTTCGCCGTTTTCTTTGAATCTCCTACCGTTTTGCCGTTTTTCTAAACGGTCTGGAGTCAAGACAGGAATTGCTATCTTTAGTGCATCCTTTTGAGTTGTAGTGCTACACATTGTTGGTGAAATACTATCGATCGATACAACATCACCGCTTTGAGATTTTCCTTTTTTCCTGATATTCCCTATTTTTTTGATTCCATATTTTTTATTAGCCGATTGGTCATCTTTTGAGAAAGGAAATACTTGTCTGGTACTACCTCCTCTAAGATGTCCGATAATGAATATTCGCTCCCTGTTTTGCGGGATATAATCCTTTGAGTTAAACAAACTCCATTCACAGTCATACCCGAGTTCATCCAAGGTTCTGAGGATTGTCTCGAACGTAGACCCTCCTTCGTGATTGAGGAGTCCTTTGACGTTCTCAAGGAATAAATATTTTGGTCTGAGAATAGATGCGAACCTTGCAATTTCAAAAAAGAGAGTTCCTCGAGTATCTTCGAAACCTTTCCGTTTTCCCGCAATACTGAAAGCCTGACACGGAAATCCTCCGCAGATAACATCGACACTTCCGATTCTTCGAATAAACTCATCTGTAACTGCAGTGATGTCATGCATTTCAACCTCATTTTCTGTATTATGAATCGCTTTGTAGCTTTTTCTTGCGAATTTATCTTTTTCGCAAAATCCAACACATTTGTGTCCAGCTTGTTCCATACCGAGACGAAAGCCGCCAATCCCGGCAAACAAATCTAAGAATTTCAAACTTCCATCTTCTTTCTTTAATTAGTTATTTTGGTGTAGTATTAGTGAGAGGTGATAATATGGTAAAATTTGAAAGAATATCCGCAACAGACCAAAGGTTTGTTGCTGTAAAAGAGCTTTATTCAGAACACTTGCACGAGTTTTATGATTACGCAAACATGCTTACACAAAAAGCAGGCCGAGTTAAAGTTAAATCCAATAAAGCTGCCTCATATGAGAAATACCTTGTTCGATTCATTATTTTATATGAGGATTATTTTAAAGACGATGTGCCTAATCTTTTAACTTTCGAATCTCTTTTTAAATTTAAAAAAGTTTCAGCACTAGATGGTTTTAAAGAGTTTAATAAAGAAACAAATCATTTTTTTAGCGCAACCCTAAATTGCTTCACAAGTTTTTTATCTTATAAAAATCAAGCAGCTGAGTTGATTAGTGATGAAATTTTAAATAATGAACTATCTCAACTGTCAAAATTGCAAGAACAAAAACCCAATACAAACTTAAAATCCCCCAAAAAAAAGCCTAATAAATCTGTTCAAACTCCAAAAGGAAATGCCTATCTTCGTGACATTAATGAGGCTATTCAAGCCAAAAAGAACAGTAATTGGCAATGTGAAATGGATAGTAGTCATACTACTTTTATTTCAGAAACAGATAAAATGCCTTTTGTTGAAGCTCACCACTTAATACCAATGTCAGTACAAGACTCCTATATATATAGTCTTGATTTCGCTGATAATATTGTTTCGCTTTGTCCAAACTGTCATAGACTTGTCCATCATTCCACTAGTGAAATTAGAAAAAAAGCGTTAGAAAAGCTTTTCAAAACAAGAAAAGACAAGTACAAAATACATGGAATCGGAATTGACCGAAAAACATTACTAACCTATTATGGAATTATTTAATGCAAAAGCTGAGTAATCAGCTTTTTCTGTTATCTTGGTGGTTAGCGGAATTCATTTAACTTCCGATCAAGATTGTCCTTAGCTTTTTCATCAAAAAATACATATTTTTCTTTATTAGGATTCGTAAAACCCTCTTTAATAATTTTAATGATTTGAACCAATTGTTTTAATATGACTCGAATTGTTTTCAATTTCATCTACCTTTATGCTAAATCCGCCTTTAACAAACTAATCAATTTCTTTCTATGTCTATTTCTTCGCTAGAAAGATAATTCGCTAGACAGTCATTGTCACAAAACATATTGTCGCTACCATCTTCAAATTGAAAAAAATTCATAATTAAAAAATTGTCTCGAATTGTTACAAAGGATTGGCTTGTAAATCCTTCTTCATCAAATAAATTTTTTCTACAGTTGGCGCAAATTGAATTTTCTTTATCAAAATTTGGATAACTCATTTTTATCCCTCGTTTCTTCGAATTACTGAATTGATTTTTTGTATTCTTTAACTGCACTAGCATTCTCTAAAATGTAATCTGAGTCATAACGTTTAGTTAGAATATTTTCTAATAATTTAGGGTTAATAAAAAAATTATTAGCTACCTCTCTCGCTTTTTTTGATTCTTGAAAAGTTTCATCATAAATTTTAGATGTTTCCAGGTTTGGCAAATATCCCCCCGTAGCATCAACATACCAATAGGACACTATTACTCGCTTTCTACTTCGTCCATGAAGTTTTATCGAATAATCTATTCCGTTATAACTGACACTTGCATATAAAGAATGAGGTGCTTTTTTATTTTTCTCATCGCTTATCTCCTATGAATTCAGCAATCTCCGTCGTTTATTGACTATTCTTTAAGTGCATTTTTCATAAAAGCCAGTCTTGTTTCAAGTCGGAAAATCACATAATGCTTGATAGTATTAAAATTCTCATAGATAAATTCTTCTTCTTCTGAGCCTTCTTCAATTTCATTTTCAGCAATAAAATCTTCTGGAAAAATGTCACCTTTACTTCTGCTCAATAATTCTTCTACATGTTTGATTTCAATTTTCATTCATTGCTCCTCCGTTCTATTTGACCAAAACAGCCATTTTGGTTAAATAATTCCGCTAAATCTTTCGTTTGCTGACTTACCAATTTAAACTTTCAGGTATTGGATTACCATGTGGATCATAAACAGGTACACGTCTTTTATTTAACCGTTTAATCATAAATTCTGTGTTGATATCTTCCACGCTTACTATTTTTACAAACCAATCCATTCCTATATTTCCAATGCAAGCTTTAGCACCGTTCAAAGCACGTCCATAGGAAGAATATGTTTTAAGCTTTTTTGATATATAAGTCGAGTTATCTTCTAGCGAATCAATCAATATTGGGTACTGTTCCATTCCCCAATATTGTGACCAATACCCACAATAAAATCCACATAAACCTTCAGTCCAGGCATACAAAACATATTTTTTCGTCACTGTCATGACCTCACCTCATTCCGCTATTTCTTCCGTTTGCTGATTTTTATAAATCATCCTCATCGTCTTCATCATTTATCAGTTGATCAAACGCACCAGACATAATTTTTAGTTTTGAACTATATTCTGCTTCGGTTATTTCTTTATCGAGATCAACATGAAACATTGCACTTGTAGTAATTCCGTGTTTTTCGTAAAGTTCGTTATAAAAATCTCTCATTGTAGGCATCTAATCAATCCTCCCAATCTTCAAACAAAATCGCATAATCATCTATATCTAATAATTCTGCTATATCCGCGATCTTTTTAAGACTAACGTTCAGTTTGCCTTGTTTTGCTACAGAACTATTGCCGCCCACAAGCTCATACCAATTAATTTCTTTGTTTTGTCTGTGCCAATCGACATTTTTCCAGAATGTTTCAAATATTGATTTTCTTTCAGGCATCTAATTCACCCACAATTCTTAAGGCATCATCGACTGAACGAGCAATGCCATATAAAACGGGTTGCTGCTTTAAGAAATTACCAAATTTAACTTGATCTTCCCTGAGTCTCCCAGTTTCATTTTTCACCTCAATAGCGAAAAATATACCTTGATTGGTCCAGCCAAATAAATCTGGCCATCCCTTTGGCAATCCAGTATCAAACCAGCGTCCGTCTTCTGTTTTTACTTTTCCTACATTACCTCGATAAACAAAATGACCATATTTAGGTAATTCTCTTCTAATTGCATTTTGAATGTCTATTTCTGCTGTCATAAAAACCTCCTAACCAATGGGTAGACAGTTCAACCAAATAGGTAGACAGTTTGAAATCTTTCTATCCCTTGTCGCTCTAAGCGTTAAGTCAATTAGGTAGATAGTTTCATAGTTTTTCTGGGTTGCATTTGTATTTTATATATTTACTCTTTTTATTTTTAAAATTTAACTCTATATAAAAACTATCTACACTATCTACCTAACTGTGTTGAGCCTTACAGCCGTATAGGTTTATTTGGGTAGACAGTTTTTCAAAAACTATCTACCAACTATCTACCTAACTGTCTACCTATTTTATAAACCGGGTACTGAAACAGAATATTCTTTGTATTTTATTTTTAAATTTACACCCCGATAGACTACTTTTCCTTTAATTTTGGCTTTTTCATATTTATCAGAAACTTTCTTACCGAATTGAGTTTGTGTGAATTGGTGTTCGTTCATGTTCTTAGCCCATTTGTCATAGGCTCTGAACAATTCTGTTGCCCCGATTGAATAACCGGGTCCTGTTTCGCAACATTCTTCAATAAAACCACCAATGACATCCATTTCTTTTCGGTATTCTAAAGTAGCTTTTTGTATATCTTGAGGTGGTTTAAGTCCCTCCCTCTGCCACATTAAACAACCTTCTACAGCCCAATTAAATATCCCTGGCAATTCTCGCATCAGTTTTTCTTTGAGATTCTTGTCTACCTTTTCAAGAGGTATCTGAACTGTAAATGGTATTAAAGGTAATCTCCGCCATATCCCATCGTCATTGCCACGAATGATCGGTTTATGGTTAGTAGCTAACCAAATTTTGTATTTTGGTGTGTAATCGAAGGTATGGCCACCTTTGTAACTGGCAGAAACTACATCACCGCCAGTTAATTGTTTGATTAATCCTTCATCTAAACGAACACCCTCGTTGGGTTCTGATGATGTAACTAAACGTGCACCGTCTAATCTAGCGATATCTTCATTGTGTCCATTGCTGTTGCCTTGTTTGACCATTAAACTACTTGCTTGCATGCCCATGGCATAGGTTCCCATGATTTCCCGAATAATATCTAAAAATACAGATTTTCCGTTACGACCATTTCCAAAGAGAATAAACATTACCTGCTCTTTTATTGAGGCTGTCATGGAATAACCTACGGCTTTTTGAATGTAGTGAATCAATTCTGTGTTCCCACCAAAAATTTGATTTAGAAATACTTCCCACCTTGGGCAGTCACTTTTATCTGTGTATTCTGCATTAGATATTCGGGTAAACATCTTATCAATTTTATGTTCGTGCAAAATACCATCTGATAAATCCAAATAACCATTCTGAGCATTAAACAACATATCGTCCGCATCAAATTCTTCAGGCAATACTGCCACATTGTGCTTTAATTCCCGCATCATGGCTTCTTTACCAGCATTATTCCGTGAACGTTTTAGATGCTTCTCTTTGGCTTCAATTGAAGCTTTAGTATCATCTTCGCTAGCATTTTTAGGAACATTAATAGGTTCTTTCTTGAATATCTCAATTGTTTGATCTACCCATTTTCTAACGGCACCAATATTATCCTGCTCCCAGTTTTTACCATTGTAGAAATACCAAATTTTATTGACGTAACTAAAGCGAGTAAGTGTTCCATAAATATCAAGAAAACGTTCGGCATTTCCTGTATCATCGTATGAATAAAAACGTTTAGGTTTATCATCTTTGGTTATTCCTGGTATGGATAAGAAATAATCATCGGCAGTTTTTTTGCCACTGTAATGATTTGTATTTTCTGAAATAGCCTTGTTCAATATTCCGATTCCATAGGTTGTTTTCCCACGCTTCTGATCGTACTTATCACGCATCATGGCTGACATCCGGAAGATTTCATCCATCTTCTGAAAATCGCCAGCCGCCCAGAAGGCTAAATCATTGGCAAATGCCAAATCTGCCTCAGATTGACTGGTATATAATTTTTCCCAGCCACCATCCATGAATAATTTAAAACGTGCTCCTGTGGATGAATTTTGCGCCGTCTGTATAATGTCGTCTATTGATAAATCATTGCCATCTTCCCATTGACGACTAGAGAAATCGTGTTTTACTACAGTTTTATTCTCTAAATAACGGCTATATAAGAAGTTCATTTGTGTTTCAGGAATCTCATTGATTTCATTATTTGTCCCGAAGAAATTTCCTGTAATAGCGAAGAAGCGACCGTCTGTATACATTTCAACGTTACCTTTTCGTCTACGACTTCCCGGAATATTGCCTTTACCTATAATGTGAATCCCTTTACCACTCATTGAAATTTCTGAATATGTTTTAGTAGAGTTCATAAATACATATACTAAATTATTTTCAATATCTCCTTCTAAAAATCGATTCAAATCTTCTTCGATATCATCTAAATCAATTCCCATATAAGGTGGTTTAAAATAAAATGCTAATCCGTCAGCTTTATATGTCGCAATAGCAGAGAGAGCGGTCTGGAAATCAGACCATTTGCTCTCATCAGTGCTACTGCCCAGCTTTCCTGTAAAAGGATCATACGGCTTTTTATTCCACTTCCCTCGTTGTTCATTCCATGAGCGTTTGAAGATTCCCCACTGTTTCAGCTCACGAAGTTCTAAGGGAATGCGCTCATAATTGTTCATTAGAACGGAAGGCTTGAGTCTGGAACATTAATTGGTGCATTGTCCCGACCGAAGTCAGTTTGTGAGGATTCCTTCTTTTTCCATTGATGCTGTAATTCTGGAAAATTACTTTTTTCAAATTTCTTAATATTGGTATTGTCATAAGTCTGACCGTTATATTCAGACTGTTCATTTTTTACTCGGACCTTGGCAGTACGAAAAGCAAAGTCGTTTAAAAAATCTTGAAAAGAAGCGTATTCTTTTCCATCAGGTAAGCCAAAACTTTTAGCTAATGACATGACCATCCCTAAATTGTATTTTCCTGTTTCTTTAGACTTCCAAATCTTATGGAACAAATGACTGTTTTGTCTTTGCTGCTGAAGATCATTTCTAATTACCATATCGAAGTTAAGATTTTCTGCTCCGTTTTTAGTTGCTTGTTCTGTCACATTAAAAATGACTACTTCATAATCTCCATCTGGTACTGCACTGAAATCCTGTGCTTCGTTGTAATCTACTTTAAATCCTGTCATAAGTTTTTACCTCTTCCTTAATAAAATTTTTCTTTGAACCAATCAGGTTCTTTTTTTACTTCTTGAGACTTTTTAAATGCCCAATCATAGGCTTTTAATATTTTTTCAAGGGATAATTTACTTTCTATAGAAAACTCTTCTAACTGATTAAGAGTATATTTTTGTTTTCTATATGCAGTTAACGAACCAAACAATTTAAATAGCGGATTACCTTTTCCTGCTATTATTACTTTTGCATCAGCGATTTTATAATTTTCAATTAATGATTTTTCTTTAGTAATCTTTTTTCTAGCAAGCCTGAAGTTCTGCATTTTTTCTACTTTCAATTCAACCAACTCAACCGTCTTGTCAAAAGTTACGTTAGAATTTTCTTTTTGATCAATTTCAGCTAAGCAAAATGGACAGTGTGGTTTATCTTCTATTTTTAACAAACTTTTCAATAGAAACTGTTGCCCACAAGTGTGACATGTCATTCTTGGGGGACCACCTTCTGAGCCTGTTGTTTTTTTCTTTTTCTGTCCTTTCAAAGACCATTCAAAATCATCAACTGGCAATCCAAGATTTGCACCATTTCCAACGTGATCCAGAATAATTGACTGCTTGCCTTCCACATACCGCATACCACGCATGGACTGCTGTAGATGCAGTACAATTGATTGTGTTGGTCGACAAAGAATAATTACACCAACATCTGGAACGTTAAAGCCTTCAGATATCAAATCCACATTGCATAGAATTGTAATTTTCTTAGATTTAAAATCTGTCATAATGGCATCCCGCTCTTTTATGGGTGTTGTGCCATCTGCATGAACTGCATAAATACCTGCTTCATTGAACCATTGAGCAATTAATTTACTGATTTTTATCGTCGGCGCATAAACAATCGCTTGTCTTCCTTTAGCATATTTTTGATAGTTTTCAATAATATCCCCACAAATAGTTGCGTCAGACTCAAATAATTTTTCCGAGGATTGACTTTCTCGTTTCAAATTTTTAAAATCTATTTTCATTCGATCAATTAATGGAATTGAAAACCAACGATATGGAGCTAAGTTTTTATTTTCAATGAGCCATCGAATTGTGGGCCCTTGGACCATTTCATCATAAATATCAGTAAATCCTTCACCACTTAATCGATAAGGCGTTGTTGTGAAACCCAGTCTCGGAACATCGTAGAAATACTCATAAATTGCTTTATAAGTCTTAGCTTTACCATGATGCCCTTCATCAGTAATTATTAATGTCGGCTTTTCCATCGATTCCAATCGGTTTTTTGCCATCACTGCAGATAAGATAATTACTTTATCAAGGTCTACATCGTTGGTTTCCAGCGATTCCCTTATGTTGTCTAATAATTCTCTCCGATGGGCTAAAAACAGGACTGTTCCGCCTCTATTCGTAGCCAATCGAACAATTTCTGCTATTACAACTGATTTACCGCTACCTGGAGGAGATTGAATCAAGACTCCCTTAACGCCTGTAGCAAGGAAATTTCGTGATTCTGTAACTAATCTATTCTGGTACTGTCGAAGTTTGTACATCTTCAACACTTTCCTTCACATCACCGATATCAAATAGCTCTTCTACTGAAGAAGCTGTTCTATTATCCAGTCGATTTTTAGCATAGATTGCATCATTACCTTGTAAAATCACACCACGATTCCCTGTGTCAGGATTAATAATCATTCGTCCAACAATATCAGTTAAACCCATCAAACCATCTCTAACAGAGTCACGAATTTGTGGTGCGTACTGATTGAATGTTTGACCCTTTTCTGTGGTAATTTCTCTTTGATTTTCCCAAGCTGTTACTAGGATATTGACGCCTTTCATCAAATAGATTGTCGTCATTATTCTTGCAAAATAATTTGTCCACTGACTATAATCTTGTATCTCGTTACTGATACCATTTTTTGATGATCTTCCACGTTCAACAAACCAATCTCTTTCAAAACTAGAAATATTATCAATGACTAAATTGTCATAATCTTTTATCAGCTTTGGAGCTTCTAAAATAAATTCAGAAATAAACTCATGGGGATGAACCCGGTCAAATGAAATGACGTCGATATTTTCTTCACCAGACAATACCTTTGATGAATCATCCAGATCCAAAACTAACGTTTTTCCAGTTAAATATTTAGCTACTGACGTTTTACCTGTACCCGGTTTGGCATAAATCATGATTCGCCAGTCTTTATCACGTTTGATGTCTGAGGCTTTCTTAATTTCCATCATCTAATCCTCACACTTTCCGTTTGAATTAATACAACAACGCCAGGTAATTCCAAACCATCTTTTAATTCTTGCTTCAACTGCGTTTTATCTAATTTGGCTGGTTGTGGAATATAGAATCCTTCTGGAATACCTTTTTCATCAATCACATGAACCGAAGGCGCATTCTTTTGAATAGCTACTGTTAAAAGTTCTCCATTAATTTTTTTCTTACCGATGGCTTCCATTTGTTCCTGTAAATAAACCTTCATGGATTTAGCATTGTTTTTCATGGTTATTTTACGTTGTGTTAGTCTCTTAATTTCAGCATCAATAATTGTCGCTTGGCTTTCAATTTCTTTAATGGACTTAGCAATATTTTCTGCTTTATCATCGAAAGCTTCGTTAATTGAATCCAGTGTGTCTTTTAATGTTCCATCGTCCAATTGGTCAGCCATTTCTACTACATAGTTGTAGTTATCAGCCAACTTATAAAGTATTGCCATATAATTCATCTCCTCTTACTGGTTTAAAATCAAAAAATGCGGCATATCCGTTAGCTTTTATAAAATCGAATAAAGCGGATTTAATCGTTTCTTCGTATTCGCTTCTACGCATTGCTTCTCTCAACAATTCATTCGCTTCACCAGCAGTTAAATCTTCAATATATTTTTCAGTAAAACTTTCTAGATTTTCTTCTTTAACAAATTCATGATCGTTCTTGTAAATGACATCTTCTGAAGAAACTTCCGAATCAAGAGCATCGTGAATCGGACGATAATTTTCTTCTGGTATATCAAGAAGATGACAGTCTATTTCTTTTTCTAGTGAGGCCATGTTATAATCTCCTTAAATAGATTGTTACACTTTGACACGATTAGCTTGCCGGCGATCGTGTCTATTTTTTTGTTGTACATAGTCAGTAATAATTAAAATACCGACTAAAAAAATTGATAATTGCCAGATACCAGTAAAAACGCTTATTAACACTGAACCGGTCAAAAACGATTTTTTCGCACGTCTTCTAGAAACTTTTTTAGCATTAACCTTGGGTACGTAATCTTCATAATAAAAATCGTTTCGCATATCCATACCTCCTAATAGTCTGGTAACTCATTAAATAACCGCTTTAAAAATGGTCTAATTCGTTCAGCATCAATTAACCATTGAGCTTTGGGACTATCGCTTTCTTTTTTTGCAATCTTGTTTTTCCTCACGTATGGATCATCAATAATGAATTGCATAATCCAACCTCTTTTACGTCGTGTAATTTTTTCCAAGTCGGCAATCGTTAGCCATTCAGGTCGTAATGATTTATCATACAATTTCTTGATATACTCTTTAGCATATTTTTCCATATACCTATCATCTACTTGGATAGCTACTTGAATAGGAATATCAGCGTGCTGCATCATCTTTTGCCTCCTATCTGATTTTGTAATATTCGATTATTGCGGTCAAAGTTTCGTGAGCTTTTCTGCTTTGATTTTTTCCTGAAAGATAGTCATTTAGATCCTGTTTAGCTACTCCAAAATATGTGGCAACTGTGACCAAAGAAATTTTTTTGTCTTCGAAATACTTACGAATCTTATTTCTCCCAATTGTAGTATCCGGCATTTTTTTCACCTCCTAATAAAAATGTAAGTTATTCTAAAAGAAAAAGTGTAACTATTTGTTGACTTCCTTGACCCATTCGGATACTATTAGGGTATAGAAAAATAAGGCTAATAATACCTTTTTAAATTTGCTGCAGTCGCCAAACTTTGCAATTAGGGTATGTTTTTAGTTTGTCTATCTATTAGAATAACTTACAAAAGAAGTATAACCCAAACGGATACTATTTTCAACACTTAAGTTATATTTTTGGGTATTTTTCTTTTGGATTATAAGGAGAATGCCATCATGACAGTATTTGAACGAATTCAAGAATTGGCAAAAAACCAAGGAAAAAGCGTAAAACAAATTTCCAAAGAACTAGGATTCGGTGAAAGTACGATTTACAAATGGAAAATACAATCACCTAAAATCGAGTATTTAGAAAAAGTAGCTGCAAAGTTAAACACTACCACAGATTACTTGATAGGAAAGTCGGACAATCCAAACATTAAAGAAAACTTGCTTGATGAAAGTGAAAATGATTTAATTGCTGCTTTTCGTCTTGAAAGTAACAATATGAGTCCAGAAGAAAAGAAAAAATTTAACCAGTCTCTTAAAGGCATGATGAGAATTGCTAAAGGATTACTTCAAGATGATTCTAATTGGAAAGAATAGTTGGTGAAATCATGAGAAAGTTTGAATATCAGAGAGTTACAGATATAGAATATGAAGAATATAAACTAAAATCCCAAATTTTAATTCAGGATATTTCTTTTCAATTAGGAAAGGCAATATCACAATTAACTTATCGGGATGTTATTCAATATTTTCAAATTAATTACAATCTAAGCTTTACATTTTTTGATGTCCACCCTCTTTCGCATCTTGATATAGATTGGACAACTGGCATACCAGATAATTCCTGGATAAAATTTAAACAACTTATCAAGACTGCTAATTTTCGCTTTATGGATTCTGAAATTGTTCATCGAATATCTGGTGTTACCATCCCAGACAATAATCGAACACTTATATTGATCAACCAAAATAGACCACTGACTCGTATTATTTTTACTATTTTACATGAATTATCGCATTTTTATTTCCATATTAGAGATTCTGAATTAAAAGAAGTTTTTATTTCTTTGGCAAGTGACCAATTAGACGGAGTCTATAATGAGGAATTGATTCCTTTTGAAAATGAAGCTAATGTTATTGCGTCATTATTATATTGCAATCATGAAACTTTAGAATACATGATTGCTAACAGATTTACTTTTAAAGACATGGCAAATCATGTTGGAATGAGCGACTCTGCCATGCATAATCGATTAATAAACTACTTAGATCACAGTTTTTCAATCAGACCAGGAATGAGCTTAGATTATGTTGTTAAATTTAGAAATGGAAATAATAAAATATTTGACTTTATAGAAAATTTAAAGCGTACAAAAGAAAAAAGAATTAAAAAAAATGCGGAAACAGTTGCCTTAGTGAAAATGCAGGCTGCATATAAAGACAAGTTGAGTGGAAGTGAATTTTGGGACGACATTTTAGTCAATATGGGGTTTGTTGACAACGATGTTGCATTATCTGAAGAAAAATCCATTTATTCACCGAATACTAATCAGAATTTTCTTGATGATAATAATTCCACGTTTCACTAAATTTCTTTGAAAATTAAAATTTTTTATCTAAATACCATGTAAACTCAGAAAGGAGTAATTCATTATGGCTAGTGTTAAACAGCAAGCGAATGGTAAATGGCGTTTTCGAATGCGGTATAAGGAAAATGGTAAATTCAAAGAAGTATCCAGAAGTGGATTTCGGACAAAAAGGGATGCACAAGCTGCTGCTAATGATATAGAACGACAACATCGTAACGGAGTTAGTATCAGTGGTGGAAACATTCTAGTTGAAGATTATTTACCAGATTGGTTAGAAACTTTCAAGAAACCACACGTTAAGCAATCAACTTATTTAAGATTAGAGCGCGCAATAAGATTACATATATTACCTACATTTGGCCTCATGAAACTTAATGAGATTACTAGAAAAGATGTGGTTAAATGGGTAAATCATCTTAGCGAAGAAAAAAATCAACTTAAAAGTACCGTACGTTCAAATTTACTCGTCCTTAGAGACGCACTGGAAACAGCAACTATCGAACTTGACTTTCTTGAAAAAAACGTTGCAAGTGGCATCAAAATTCCAGGAAAAGAATCATCTGATAAAGTAAAGTTTTTCACTAGAGATGAACTTGATCAATTACTGACTTTTCTTAGTACCTATCAACTTGGAAAATACGGTCACTCAATTCAATATTATGCGTTATTTACTCTACTTTCACATACAGGATTAAGATTAGGTGAAGCTTTAGCATTAGAATGGTCTGATATAAATTTTGAAACGAAAATGTTATCTATTTCAAAAAATCTTGCTTATGATGATCACAACAATGCTGTCATAACGACGCCTAAGTCTGAGTCAAGCAAACGTATTATTAAGATGGATGCTATTACAGTAGACGTATTAAAAAGACACAAAGTGAATAAAAATGAGTGTATTTTAAAATATCCGTCATATTTAGCGCCAAAAAATATTAACCAAATTTTTTCAAATGAAAATGGAAATTACCTGAGACATTCTGTTGTTCGAGATTTTTTTGCTGTTTCATGCAAACGAGCTAAAGTACCTGTTCTTTCTCCGCATGCACTTAGACACAGTCATGCGGTTCATCTATTAGAATCTGGTGCAACATTAAAATATGTAAGTTCTCGACTAGGTCATAAAACTATATCAATAACTGCTGATACTTATCTTCATATAACCCAAAAAATTGAGAATGATGCGTTAGATTTATACGAAAAATATATATAAAAAGAGTATCCAAAAGGACACTCTAATTTTTAATCTAATTTTTTGTGGCAAATTTGTGGCAAACAGCCGCAACAGCTTCACTAAAACCCTTATAAACACTGGTATAAAGCGGTTATCCCACACTGCCTTCCATCTCGTACTGAATCAAACGATTCAACTCGACAGCATATTCCATCGGTAATTCTTTGGTAAATGGTTCCACAAATCCCATAACAATCATTTCAGTTGCTTCTTGTTCAGAGATTCCACGACTCATTAAGTAATACAATTGTTCTTCGGAAATTTTTGAAACTTTGGCTTCATGTTCTAGAGATACGTTGCCATTCATAATTTCATTGTAAGGAATGGTATCTGAACTCGATTGATCGTCCATGATGATCGTATCACATTCGATATGTGAAAATGAGCCTTCACTGTCTCTTGTAAAACGAACGGTTCCACGATAATCTACCGCGCCGCCATCTTTGGCAATTGATTTAGAAACAATTGAGCTTGAAGTATTTGGTGCATTGTGAATCATACGGGCGCCATTATCTAAAACAATATTTTTACCAGCTACAGCAATTGATAACATTGTTCCACGAGCGCCACGGCCATTCATGTACACGGATGGATATTTCATGGTTACTTTTGAACCTAAGTTACCATCGATCCATTCCATCGTCCCGTTTTCTTCAGCAGAGCCACGTTTGGTTTCTAATGAATAGACATTATTTGACCAGTTTTGAATCGTTGTGTAGCGGCAATAGCCATCTTTTTTAACAAAAACTTCTACTACGGCAGCATGTAAACTATCTGAAGAATACGTTGGTGCTGTACAGCCTTCAACATAGTTTATACTTGCGCCTTCGTCAACGATAATTAATGTCCGTTCAAATTGTCCAGTGTTGGCTGAATTAATTCGGAAATAAGACTGAATTGGAATATCAGTTTTTACTCCTTTTGGTACATAGATAAAGCTACCACCTGACCAAGCAGCTGAATTTAAGGCAGCTAATTTATTATCAGTCGGAGGAACCAAAGTCCCAAAGTATTCTTTCAATAATTCGGGATACTCTTGTAAAGCCGTATCCGTATCGGTAAAGACAATTCCTAATTTTGTGAATTCGTCTTTCATATTGTGATAGACCACTTCTGATTCATATTGGGCGGAAGCACCGGCTAAGTAAGCTCGTTCCGCTTCAGGAATCCCTAAACGTTCAAAAGTTGTTTTGATTTCTTCTGGTACATCATCCCAGTCACGGGCTTTTTTATCACTAGAGCGGATAAAGTAATTAATTTTATCAAAATCTAAATCAGATAAATCAGGACCGTAATCTGGCATGTCCATCTTATAAAATGCTTTTAAAGATTTTAAACGGAAGTCAAGCATCCATTCTGGTTCATTTTTAGCGCGAGAAATTTCGCGAATGACATCTTCTGATAATCCGTCACCGGTTGTGAAGACGGGCTTAACATCATCGTGAAAACCATATTGATATTCTTCTTGTAATTCAAGTTCGCTCATACTTTTCACTCCTATTCGTTATGAAGTTGTTCTTCTTTGGCTTGACCAGTTTCGTCAGTTAAAGCTTTTCCTAAAGCTTTCCAAGCTAAAGTCGAGCATTTGATGCGGGCGGGGAATTTCGCCACACCTGATAGCATTGCGGCATCACCGAGGGCATCACTGTCTTCTTCTGAGATTTCGTTGCCCTGTACCATTTGAGCAAAAACAACTGCCAAATGTTCGGCTTCTTCCACTGGTTTTCCAATCACTACATCGGTCATCATTGACGCAGACGCAGAGGAAATAGAACAGCCACTGCCAGAAAAAGCGATGTCTTCAATCTTTCCATCTTTTACTGCTAATTCCAATTCGATTACATCACCACAGGTTGGATTATTCATTTCAATATTTGCAGTAGAATCTCCACTAATCTTTCCAAAATGATGGGGATGACTTGAATGATCCAAAATGACTTGGCGATATAAATTATCTAGTTTAGATAAGGCCATCTTTGAAAAACTCCTTCGTTGCTTCGATTGCAAAAATCAACCGATCAGCATCTGCTTTTGTATTATAGAAATAAAAGCTTGCCCGAGCTGTTGCCGGGACATTTAAGTATTTCATTAAAGGTTGGGCACAATGATGTCCTGCTCTGACCGCGACACCTTCCATGTCTAAAGCAGTCGCTAAATCATGAGGATGCACGCCGTCAATATTGAAAGCAATCACACCCGTATGACTAGCTACATCTTGCGGGCCATAAATAGTTACCCCTTCAATGTTTTGCAATTTTGGTAAAACGTAATCAACCAATTCTTGTTCATATTGGTGAATATTTTCAATCCCAATTTCGTTCAAATAATCAATCGCACCACCTAGAGCAATTGCGCCAGCAATATTTGGTGTACCTGCTTCAAATTTCCAAGGTAATTCTTTCCAAGTACTGTCAAAAAGATTCACGAAGTCAATCATTTCGCCACCAAATTCAACTGGTTCCATTGCGTCTAAATATTTACGTTTGCCATATAATACACCGATTCCAGTTGGACCGCACATTTTATGCCCACTAAAAGCAAAAAAGTCAGCATCTAAATCTTGCACATCCACCTTCATATGTGGCGTCGATTGGGCACCATCAACAATCATTACTGCATCGTTGGCGTGCGCTAATTGAGCAATTTCTTTAATCGGATTAACGACACCTAAAACATTTGATACATGAGCTAATGAAACAATCGCTGTTTTTTTGTTGATAACTTTTTCGACTTCTTCCATGTCTAAATGACCTTCGTCAGTAATAGAAAGATAGCGTAAAGTTGCTCCTTTGCGATCCGCTAATTGTTGCCAAGGAATAATGTTTGAATGATGTTCCATATAAGAGATGACAATTTCATCGCCTTCTTTTACGAAAGCATCGCCATAACTTCGCGCCAACCAGTTTAATCCAGTCGTCGTTCCCCGGGTAAATAAAACTTCTGCTGTTTCACCAGCATTAATAAACTTACGGACTTTTTCACGACTTGCTTCGTAATCTTTGGTTGCGCGTTCCGCTAAAGTATGAACACCACGATGAACATTAGCATTGTCGTGTTCGTAGTAGTAACGTAAAACATCTAGTACTTGGGTAGGTTTTTGAGTCGTTGCTGCATTATCTAAATAAACCAGTGGTTCGTCATTTACATCTTGAAATAAAATGGGAAAATCATTTCTAAGGCTAAAAAAATCTTTCATTATTTCGTCAACTTCCCTTCGATGGTGGCAATTAACTGATCTTGCGTCGCTTTCACTGGAATCGCCGTTAAAACTGGACCTAAGAAGCCACGAATAACTAAACGCTGTGCTTCATCTTTTTTTAGTCCCCGGCTCATTAAATAGAATAATTCATCTGGATCTACACGACCCACACTGGCTGCGTGACCAGCAGTGACTTCATTTTCATCAATTAATAGAATCGGATTGGCATCGCCACGAGATTTTGTTGAAAGCATTAATACGCGACTTTCTTGTTGCGCATCTGCTCCTTTGGCACCTTTTAAAATATGTCCAATACCGTTAAAAGTTAAAGTAGATTTTTCTAAAATGACACCATGTTGTAAAATGTGTCCAATTGTATGCGGCGCTTTATTGGTCACTCGCGTATCAATTCCTTGAACTTGTTTACCAGTACTAATGGCTACAATTTTCACTTCAGAATGAGCACCGTCACCCACTAAATCAGAATCAAAATCAGCAATCACGTTACCATCATTCATAACACCGATCGCCCAGTCAATCATAGAATCTCTTAGTAAATATCCGCGACGGTTCATATAAGTCGTAATATTTTCACCCAGTGAATCCACTGCTGAGAATTTTACTTGGGCACCTGGTTTGGTGATCACTTCTACTACCACATTACCAGTTAATTTTTTCGCTTCATTGCCATGAGATTCAAAGCGTTCCAAATATGAAAATTGGCTGTTGTCTTCCGCAACAATTAATACATGTTTAAAGAAATGTGCATCCGCGTTACCATCATGTAAAAATAAACTTTCTAAAGGTTTTTCAATCACAACATTTTTTGGCACGTACAAGAATACACCGTTGTTCATAAAAGCTGCATGTAAAGCAGTTAATGAATTTTCTGTGTAAGGCACAGCTTTTGTCATGAAATACTCTCTCACTAAGTCACCATGTTCCTTGACTGCTGTTACAAAGTCAGTGAAAATTACACCTTGTTCAACTAACTCCGGTGAAATCTGTTCAAATACGGTTTGTTCACCTTGTTGAACTACCATTGGATTGTCTGACATATTAGAAAAATCAGGGACATTTCCAGTAGTTACTTCTGCTTCAGGTTTCACATTATATAAATTCCAACGAGCGAAACGAACTTTTTCAATCGTTGGTAAAGGTAGTTCATCAATTTTACTTAAGGCATCTACCCGCAAATCAGTCAGCCATTGAGGTTCTTCCCATGCCGCTGAATAGCGTTGCACGTCTTCAAGATAATCAATCCATTTTGTCATTTATCTTGCCCTCCTAAACTTCTTCTTTGTAGTCAATACCTAATTCTTTTGAAATGCCGGCATAGCCTTCTGCTTCTAGACGACGCGCTAAGTCAGCGTCACCTGTTAAGACAATTTTGCCATCCATCATGATGTGTACCACATCTGGCACGATATAATTTAATAAACGTTGATAGTGAGTAATCACTAAGGCGCCAAAATTTTCTCCTCTTAAAGCATTGATACCTTTTGATACAACTTTTAGAGCATCAATATCTAAACCAGAATCAATTTCGTCCAAAATCGCAAATGTTGGTTCAATCATCAATAATTGTAGAATTTCGTTCCGTTTTTTCTCTCCACCAGAAAAGCCTTCGTTTAAGTATCGTTCAGCCATTTCTTCTGGCATATTTAATAAAGCCATTTGTTTATCTAGTTTTTTCAAAAATTGCATGACTGAAATTTTATCGTCTTCTGGACGGCGCGCATTCATAGCTGCTCGCATAAATTCAGCGTTGGTCACACCAGGAATTTCACTTGGATATTGCATCGCTAAAAATAGTCCTAGACGGGCTCTTTCATCCACTTCTAACTCTAAAATATTTTTTCCATCAAATAAGATTTCTCCTTGGGTCACTTCGTAATTTGGGTTACCCATGATGGCTGCTGATAAGGTTGATTTTCCTGTTCCGTTTGGTCCCATGACTGCGTGGATTTCGCCGGTTTTCATGATTAAATTAACACCTTTTAAGATCTCTTTATCTTCAATGGCTACGTGTAAGTCTTTGATTTCTAAAACTGACATGAATTTCCCTCCAAAAAAATATTTTTCCGTTCTCACATATTTTAATCTAAATGAGAATGGAATACAAACGAATTCCGATAAAATTCTTTAAAAAAATAATCTTTATTTAGAATAATTATAATTTCAGAAAATAGCAAGGATCTTTCAATAAAAAAACTCTGAAAACGTTTTTTCGTCTCCAGAGTTTCAACATTATTTATTTGATCATTCACCAGCATCACTAGCTACTGGTTTAACTGAACCGCCCCATTTTTTAAGGATCCAGTCTTGTACTTCTTTTTGATGTAATACATCATTTAATTTTTGGATATTTTCGTTATCTTTATCTTCTGTGCGTGACACTAATACATTTACGTATGGTGAGTTATCTTCTTCTAAAGCAATTGAATCTTCCAATGGATTTAAACCAGCACCATAGGCAAAGTTGGCATTAATTGCAACAACTGTTTTTGGTTCATTTTGATAGGTTGTAGTTAACAACGATGGATCAATATCGTGTTTAAATTCAAGGTTTTTAGGATTGTCTGTAATATCATCAAAAGTTGCAGTCTCTAAATCGGTTCCTTCTTTAACATCAACTAGACCAGCATTTTTTAAGATAGTAATAATTCGGCCCCAGTCAGATTCTGAATTCGAGGTAATAATTGTCGTTCCTTCAGGAATGTCATCAATATTTTTGACATCTTGTGAGTACAACCCCATTGGCTCAATATGAATGGCACCAACGTTACTGAATTTATAATCATTTTCTTTGATGGCTTTATTTAAGAATGGTAGATGTTGGAAATAATTGGCATCAATATCACCATCTGCTAAAGCTTTATTTGGTAGAACATAGTCATCAAATTTTTTGATTTCTAAGTTCACACCCTCTTTTTCTAAAATCGGTTTTACATGTTCTAAGATTTCAGCATGAGGGGTTGGTGAAGCGCCCACCACTAATGTATTACTATCGCCGCCTGAACTATCAGAACTTGATGAATCACTATTACCACATGCTGCTAAGCCAAATGTCACTAATCCCAATGCTACTAATCCTGCCCATTTCTTCATAAATATTTCCTCCCATATTTTAAGATAATCTATTTTTTATTTCATTGAATCCTGAATTTACTCTCAACGTTTGTCGGTTTTCTTTGTTAAGAAATCTCCGACCCCTTGAACAATGAATACAATAATTAGAATAATGATTGTTGCTACAAAAGTTACAGTATAATTTCCTCGTTGGAAGCCTTCTTGCCACGCCAGTGAACCAAGTCCTCCTGCACCAATTGCCCCCGCCATCGCTGTAAAACCAATCATGGAAACAGTAGTTACAGTTAAGCCAGAGATCAACGCTGGTAAACTTTCTGGAATCAAAACTTTGATAATCGTTTGAAAATAATTAGCACCCATTGCATCAGCAGCTTCTAGCACACCACTGTCAACCTCACGAAAAGCAATTTCAACCAAGCGTGCATAAAATGGTGCTGCTGATAAAACTAAGGCCGGAATGGCTGCCTGAGCTCCTAAAATCGTTCCAACTAAAGCTCGTGTAAATGGAATAATTAACACCATCAAAATCATAAACGGTGTCGAACGGAAAATATTACTTAAAATCGATACGATACCGTATAAGATACTTCTGGCAAAAGATTTCTTACGACCAATTGAATAAAGCAACAGACCTAAAAGCAAACCTAAAACCAAAACAATTACCATCGAAACGATCGTCATATATAAAGTATCTCTAACAGCTTCTTTCATTGTGGTAGGATCAACATTGCTAAAATTCAAATATTGTTCTACAAAACTTTGATTATTATTAGCCATGATGCAACACCTCCACCCCAACTTTTTGACTTTCGAAAAATTCGATAGCCTTGGTGACTTCGCTACCTGTTAATTGCACAGTCAAAGTACCAAAAGAATTACCAGCCGCTCGTTCGATGTTGCCGTAAATGATACTAACATTCACATCAAAATTTCTAATAGCTTGTGAGACGACTGGTTCACCCGCATTGTTTTCGACAAATTGTAACGAAGCCAATGTTCCTGTTGGGTTTTCTTTGATAAACTCTGCTAGTAAGGCAGCTGGGTCATTTTTAGGTTCTAATTCTTGTTGTACAAAAATTTTAGTCACGGCTTGTTGTGGATGACGGAAAACTTCTTGAACATTGCCTTCTTCCACAATTTTTCCTAACTCCATTACTGCCACTTTATTACAAATTTTTCTAACCACATTCATTTCATGAGTAATTAAGACAATGGTTAAGCCTAATTGTTGGTTAATATCTGCCAATAATTCCAACACTTCTTCGGTTGTTTGTGGATCTAAAGCACTAGTGGCTTCGTCACATAAAAGAATATCTGGATCATTTGCTAATGCCCGCGCAATTCCAACTCTTTGTTTTTGCCCACCAGATAATTGTGATGGGTAGGCATTACCACGGCCCTCTAAGCCAACTAATTTTAATAATTCTTCCGCCCGACCTTTTCGTCGTTCTTTTGGTACTCCGGCTAATTCTAAAGGCAATTGAATATTTTCTAAAACCGTTCGTGACCACAAAATATTAAAATGCTGAAAAATCATGCCCACTTTTTTGCGAAATTGTCGCAACTGATTTCCTTTTAATTTTGTAATGTCTTCACCATCGACGATGACTTCACCAGCAGTTGGTGTTTCAAGTCCATTTAATAAACGAACCAACGTACTTTTCCCTGCCCCTGAATAACCAACAATACCAAATACGTCACCTTTTTCGACAGTTAAATTAATGCCTTGTACCGCATGAACTGTGCCAACTTTGCCGCTAAATGTTTTTACGACTTGACTAAGTTCGATGAATCCCATAAATCTTCCTCCTCCAACAAAAAAAGCCTCCGCCCCAAATGTATAAAAAGATACACTTAGGACGAAAACTCAAACTTTCGTGTTACCACCTATTTTTGTCATTATCTCGCAATAATAACCTCTTCAAGTACTTGTCAACGACGCATACTTAGGTGCTATATCGGGCACACCCGTAACGAACTCATCGTCCGCTAAAGCTCAAAGACCATCTTCTACCTATGCAACTCCATTCCTTTTCAGCTACCGGAACTCTCTGTATGACTTGTTTAGATATACTCTTCTTTTCATTGCTTGTTGTTATGTTGAAATGAATTATAGCAGTCTAAGAAATCTCTGTCAACAAATTCATCAAGCTTAATTTTTCTCGGCTTATTTTTTAATTTTGACGATCCACGCAGCAACTTCGTCTTTAGGATCAATTTTTTCTGGAGTTTGCAAGAAAATTTGATTGATTTCTGAAACTGTTCCTGCTACTGGACTTTTAAATTCACTTACTGCTTTTTCAGCTTCTAATTCTGCCAAAACATCATCCATTGCTAAAATTTGGCCTACTTTAGGTAAAGAAGCAAACGAGATTTCGCCTAACTCATCTAAAGACGTTAATGTAAGACCAATCGTTGTAAAATCATCTGTTTCATCTAGCCATAAACCGTTTTTTTCATTTGCCATTAACTAAACACCTCTTCATAAGTTGTATCTTTAAAACCATTCACTACAAAGTGATTGTCTTTAATAATCATTGGTCGCTTTACTAGCATGCCATCACTAGCTAATAATTTGCTAGCTTCCGGGATGCTCATTTCTGGAACTTTATCTTTTAATTCTAGTTCACGATATTTCATCCCGCTAGTATTAAAAAATCTCCGTAATGGCAACTCACTATTGGTCAACCATTTTTCGAAATCCTTTTGACTTGGTGTTGCTTGAACTAAATCAATTGTTTCAAATTGAACTTGATTTTCTTCTAGCCAAGCTTTTGCTTTTCTACAAGTAGAACATTTTGGATACCAATAAAATTTATACACGTCGCGCCCTCCTGTGAAGCTCAATTTCTGGATTTTTTTTACTTTGATACCGCATGGATAAAATTAGACCGACACCAATCATATTCCCTATAATTGATGATCCCCCTTGACTAATAAATGGCAAAGGAATCCCAGTCAACGGTAATAGTCCGATATTTGCACCAATATTTTCAAAGACGTGGAATAAAATCATCATAATAATCCCAGTCGATATATAAGCATAAAATTCATTGTTCATGTCAAAACTGACCCGAATCATCCGATAAATCAGTAAGAAATATAATAAAATAATCAATGCACCGCCGACAAAACCAAAATTTTCACCAAAAACGGTAAAAATCATATCAGATTCACGTACTGGTACGTAAACACTACTTACATTGTAGCCTTTACCAAACATACCTCCAGAACCAATTGCCATTAAAGAATGGGCTAATTGAAAGCTATCTCCCTGTGGGTCATGGAAAGGATCTAACCATGAATCAATCCGGGAAAACTGATAATTCTTAAAACCAATAAAGCTTAGCACTTCACGGCCAGAATCAGTTGTTACTAGAAAAATAACGGATCCTGCTAAAAGAACCGCCAAACTCATTACCGGGATAATAATAATCCAAGAGATTCCGGACATTAAAAACATACCTGCAAATATCGCAAAGAAGACCAGCATTGTTCCGAAATCATTTTGTGCCATGATTAAGCCTAAGACTGGAATCGTGACTAAAAACATTTTACCAATTAATTTCAAATCACTTCTTAAACTGCGCACACGATGAGCTACATTATGTCTTGTAATCACATAAGCCATCATCAAAATATAGGCAATTTTCATTAATTCCGCCGGTTGAAAGGTTAAACTCCCAAAGCGGAACCAGTTTTTCGAACCTGTTGAAGCTGCCAATGCAGGATCATAAAATCTTAATAAGGCCAGCATGACCGCCAAACCAAGGCCATACAAAAATGGTGTAACTTTCCAAATAAATTTCGCATTAAAGTGAATAATAATTATAATTGCAACAGCTCCGACGATGTACCATAAAGCTTGCATCGATAAGCTAGTAAATACATTAGGATTTCTCGGGTCATGACCCAGAGCAACATACAATGACAATAAACCGATTAGACATAAAACAAAGACTGGTAAAATCACACCATAATCAATGCGACTGTCATCATTGCTTCTTTTTCTTTTTTTATCCATTTTTCATCTCTTTTCCACCAGTATACTGTTACATTATAGACGCTCCTGATGATAAAACAAAGCGGCAATCATCGGTCTTTTGAAAAACTTTGAAAAAAGAGCACGTATTATTTACACATATGGTAAAAATAAAAAAAATTTGGCTTTATAAGAATTTTACTGAAAATAGTTTTTTAAATAAATAGGATTGATGGTATAAATTTTATAAAGTAAACGTAGTAAATTGCAAAAAAATAATCTCTTTAAACATAATAATCAATGGATGGGTATGGTCAAGGAATACGTTCAGTTAAAAAAGTAACTTTTTATACCGAAAGATGAAACTTTAGGTATTAAGCTAAAATAATTTATTTATATTTTAAATTAAAAAAGACAAATCCACATTTTGGCGTGGATTTGTCTTTTTATGCCAGCTGCAGGAATCGAACCTGTGACCTACGCGTTACGAGTGCGTTGCTCTACCGACTGAGCTAAGCTGGCAAACTACAAAAAAATTATAGGCAACTTTTCAAAAAAAGTAAAGGCAAACCTTCGAAAAAGTCCCATAGATGAAAAAATGGCTAAAAAATGTTATAATGTAATGTGTAACACTAAAGGAGGCGAGTTTTTTTGGCAACATTTGGTAAAATGGACACGCAGATCGACCCTTCCGAATTAGGAAAAACTTTTCCTATTACTACGCAAGTTACTTTTACTGTTCATGGTAAGAAACAAACTGGTAAGGTAACGAAACAACTACGTAACGCAGCAATTGTTGAGATCGATGAAACAACAGCAAATACAAATTTGATAAATGAATCAAATGGTGTCGCTGTAATTAACTACAAACAGCTAGAAAAAATTTAAAGCTGATAAGATAAAAGACCGATTCTTTAAAAAGAATCGGTCTTTTTCTTATTTAGTACCGAATAAACGGTCGCCTGCATCACCTAAACCAGGTACAATGTATCCTTGTTCATTTAAATGATCATCTAATGCTGCAGTATAAATATCAACATCTGGATGAGCATCTTGTAATACTTTTACGCCTTCTGGAGCAGCAACTAAACAAACGAATTTGATGTTAGAAGCGCCACGTTTTTTTAATGAATCAATTGCCATGATCGCAGATCCACCAGTCGCTAACATTGGATCGACTACGAATAATTGACGAGAATCAATATCTTCTGGCATTTTAAAGAAATATTCGTGTGGTTTTAAAGTTTCTTCATCACGGAACATTCCCACATGACCTACTTTGGCAGCTGGAATTAATTCTAAAATACCATCAACCATTCCTAGACCTGCACGCAAGATTGGCACAATTGCCACTTTTTTTCCTGACAAAGTTTTTTGAGTGGACATAGTGATTGGTGTTTCGATCTCTACATCTTCTAAAGGCATATCGCGAGAAACTTCATAAGCCATTAACATGGCAATTTCGTCTACAACCTCACGGAAAACTTTTGTACCACAGTTTTTATCGCGAATAATTGTTAATTTGTGTTGAATTAAAGGATGATCGATTACTTGAAACTTACCCATTTTTAATTGCTCCTTTTGTGCTCATTTTGTCTTATTATAAGCTATCTTTTTCCATAAGAAAAGTTTTTCTTACAAAGGATTTTTCTGAGTGAGTCTCAACACTTCAGCTTTCACTTTATCTAATTGTTGGCTGTCACCTTTTGATTTTAGTGTAGCGATAATTGCTTGTGCTACCGCTTTTGTATCTTCTTCATCAAAACCACGAGAAGTAATCGCCGCTGTACCGACACGAATGCCACTGGTTTCTCTTGGGCTTTTTGTTTCAAACGGAATTGAATTTTTGTTTACAGTAATATTCACTGAATCCAACATTTCTTCAGCTTCACGTCCACTAATCTCAAAACCAGCTAAATCTAATAAAAGTAAATGATTGTCACTGCCGCCTGAGACAACTCGCATTTCTGGCGTATCATTGAAAACAGTTTCCATCGCTTTAATATTATTTAAAACTTGTTGGCTGTATTCTTTAAAATCAGGCATTAAAGCTTCTTTAAATGCGACAGCTTTAGCAGCAATTACGTGCTCCAATGGGCCACCTTGCGTTCCTGGAAAAACAGCGCTATTGATTTTTTTCGCTAACTCAGGATTATTAGTTAAAATTAATCCACCACGAGGTCCTCGCAAAGTTTTGTGAGTCGTAGAAGTAACAATATCAGCATATAGCACTGGATTGGGATGCAAACCAGTCGCAACCAATCCAGCAATATGGGCCATATCTACCATTAATTTTGCATCCACTTCATCAGCAATTTCTTTAAACTTAGCAAAATCAATTGTTCTAGAATAAGCACTTGCTCCTGCGACAATTAATTTTGGTTTGTGTTCAAGCGCTAATTGGCGCACAACATCGTAATCAATAGTTTCAGACTCTGGATCAACACCATAGCCTACAAAGTGATAGGTTTTCCCGCTAAAGTTTACCGGAGAACCATGAGTTAAGTGACCGCCCGCTGATAAATCCATTCCTAAAACTAAGTCACCAGCTTCAATCAGTGACAAATAAGCTGCTTGATTGGCTTGAGAACCAGAATGAGCTTGAACATTTGCAAATTTTGCATCAAATAATTCCTTGGCACGATCAATTGCTAAATTTTCTACAATATCAATAAATTCACAACCACCATAATAGCGACGACCAGGGTAACCTTCTGCGTATTTATTCGTTAAAACGGTCCCTTGCGCTGCACGAACAGCTGTTGAAACAATATTTTCTGATGCAATCAATTCTAAATTGTTCTGTTGGCGCTCCTCCTCTAAGGAAACTGCACGCCATAAATCTGGGTCTAATTCTTTGTAATTCATCAACACTCCACCCCTTAACTGTTTAGTAGTTTTAAGTATACGAGATTTGTAACCTTTTATCGAATATTATGCCAAATTATTTTTTGAAGTATTTTTGTCCTGCCGCTTTTTTTAATCGATTCATATAAGCCAAACCTAGATCTGTCTCAGAAAAAACATTAGCAAAAATAATGTCAACATCTTCTCTCTGATCCAGTGCTCGTAACCCACTAAACAAACCATGAGTAGCTGCTTCAATCGAATCGTTCTCAAAAATAAAATGATTCAATCCAGTAAATTTATCACTTATCGCTGGACCTGCTAAAATACCCACTCGTAAATTCTCACTTTTTGCCCAATCAATAGCGGCTGGCCAATCAGAATTTTCCACCATATAAACCGGTGTGTCCGGCGAGTAATGTTTATATTTCATCCCCGGTGCTTTTGGCGTTTCAGTTTCTTTCACCAAATGAGCGTCCAAAGGAACCTCAATTCCTAAAACATCTTCCAAAATTTCCTTAGTGACTGCTCCCGGTCGTAAAATAGTCGGAACGTCACCACTTAAATCTAATACGGTTGATTCAACACCAATTTGTGTCGCACCGTCATCTAAAATTCCTGCTATTTTTCCATTTAAATCGTGATAGACATGTTCAGCTGTCGTTGGACTCGGCTTGCCAGAGGTATTGGCACTAGGTCCGACTAAAGGAAATCCCGCTTCTTTTATTAATTTTAACGTTATTTTATTGTCTGGCACTCGAAATGCTGCTGTGGATAAACCACCTGTAACAACAGGATTTAATGCACCTTTTTTTAATTCAAAAATTAATGTCAACGGTCCTGGCCAGAATTCTTTTATGATCTGTTGAGTTAAAGGATGATACTTTTCCACAAATTGTTTCGTCATTTCAAAGTCTGATACGTGCACAATTAAAGGATTGTCAGCGGGACGTCCTTTGACCGCAAAAACTTGCTTGACAGCTGCTGGTAAAAGCGCGTCAGCACCCAATCCATAGACAGTTTCCGTGGGAAAAGCGACTACCTCGCCGCTTTTTAATAAATCAATCACCTGCGGCAAATCTGCCGCTTTAAATATTTTTGTTTCCACAGTTTATCCACAACTCCTATTATCTTGATTTCCCAATTTTTCAAACACTTATTTTAAGTTACCCACGACTTGTGGATAAATCTTTTGTCAAGTGTGCATAACCTTGTTGATAACTTTTAATTCGTTTTCAAGACTGATACCATCAGTTTTTCTATAAATTATGAAAGAAAAATAAAATTTTTATCCCCAGATTTTTATTCAACGACAATCATCCGATCCAAACCAAACAAATCTCTTTTCAGATTGACTTCTTTAGCTGGAAAAGCTTGTTGAAAGATTTCTTTAACAGAGTCTGCCTGTTGGAAGCCAATTTCTAAATAAATTTTTCCTTGAGGATTTAATAATTTCGGTGCTTCTTCAGCAATTTTCTGATAGATTGCCAATCCTTGATTATCGGCAAATAATGCTTGTTTCGGTTCAAACTTACGGACACTGACATCCATTAATTCCCATTCATCAGCTGAAATATATGGCGGATTACTAATAATGATATCTTGTTTTTCTGTCAATTTTGCTAGAACATCACTTTTTTTAAAATGAACTTCTGCAGACAAGTTTTCAGCATTCATTTTTGCCACTTCCAGTGCTGCTGTTGAAATATCTAATGCTGTGACTTGCCAAGAAGGTTGCGCTAATTTCAAACTAATGGCGATCACCCCCGTGCCTGTCCCAATATCGGTCACTTTTAAATCTTTTTTAGGATTTTCAGCTAGACATAAAGCAACTAATTCTTCTGTTTCAGGTCGCGGAATTAAAGTGTCTTTAGTAATCTTAAAAGTTTGACCATAAAACTCTTCATAACCTAATAGGTATTGGGGTGGAATGTCTTTCATTAGCTCAGCTAAATCTGCTTCAATGATTGCTTCATCAGCCGGCGAGATTGACTTGCGCATATTTAACAACCAAGTGGTTTTGTCCCAATTTTTACGTGCTAAAAATAAATATTCTATTGCATGGCCTTCTTTTCCATGACGCTCTAAAAAAGAAGAAGCCCTGGTCAGGACTTCTAAATAGCTGTTAGACATTTTGTAATTCTTCCAATTTCTTCGTTTGATCGTAAAGAATCAAGGCATCAACTACTTCATCTAATTTACCAGCTAAAATTTGATCTAGTTTTTGGATTGTCAAACCAATCCGATGATCAGTCACCCGATTTTGTGGATAATTATATGTTCTAATTCTTTCAGAACGATCACCAGTACCGACTGCTGATTTTCTTGATGCGTCGTATTCGCTTTGAGCTTCTGATGAAATTTTATCATACACTCGGGCACGTAAAATTTTCATAGCTTTTTCGCGATTTTTGATTTGTGAGCGTTCATCTTGCATTGCTACCACCACTCCAGTTGGAATATGTGTTAAACGAACAGCCGATGCAGTCTTGTTGACGTGCTGCCCGCCGGCGCCTGAAGCATGATAGATATCTGTTCGAATATCTTTATCAGCAATATCTATTTCAACTTCTTCCGCCTCTGGCATGACTACCACTGTCGATGTTGAAGTATGAATCCGACCTTGCGATTCAGTCGATGGTACCCGTTGCACTCGGTGGGCACCACTTTCATATTTTAATTTTGAGTAGACATTGTCACCAGTAATCATCATGATAACTTCTTTATAACCGCCGATGCCCGTTACGTTCGCTTCTAAAACTTCAGTGCGCCAGCCTTGGCCTTCAGCATATTTTTGGTACATATTAAATAAGTCACCAGCAAATAAAGCTGCTTCATCACCACCAGCTGCACCACGAATTTCCATAATAATATTTTTATCATCATTAGGATCTTTAGGTAGCAACAAAATTTTTATTTCGTCTTCTAATACTTCTTTTTCTTTTTTTAAATCCGCTAGTTCTTCTTTTGCCATTTCAGCTAGTTCAGCATCTAAGTTTTCACCTAGTAGTTCTTCGGCTTCACTGATTCCTTCAACGACCTTTTTGTATCGACGATAAGTTTCAACGGTCTCACGAGTATTTGCTTCTTCTTTTGACAATTGCATAAAACGATTTGTATCAGAGATTACCGCTGGATCACTTAATAATTCTCCGAGTTCTTCATATCGATCTTCAATTGCTTGCATTTGATCGTACATGGATTATGTTTCCTCCTTAATTTTTGGGTGTAAATAGTGGTTACGACAAACTGGGTAATAAGCTTCATTTCCGCCAATTTGCACTTGGTCTCCTTCATAAACGGGTTTGCCATCAATATAATGCAAGTTCATGATTGCTTTTTTGTGACAGAACCAACAAATGGTTTTTAATTCTTCCAATTTATCTGCATATAATAAAAGATATTTTGAGCCTTCAAATAGTTCATTTCTAAAATCATTTTTTAAACCAAAGGCCATCACTGGTATGCCCAACTGATCAACAATTTTAGCAAATTCTAAGACATGATGTTTCAGTAAAAACTGTGCTTCATCAATTAAAATACAATAAGGCTTGTAGTCTAACTGCCTAATTTCTTCAAAAACATTGGTCTCTGCAAAAATTGGTTGCGCCTCACGACTTAAGCCGATACGACTAGCAATTCTACCAACACCATCTCTTGTATCTAAACCACTTGTCATTAAGACAACGGGTTTGTTTTGTTCTTCATAATTGTGAGCAACTTTTAAAATCTCAATAGTCTTCCCACTATTCATTGCTCCGTATTTAAAAAAAAGCTGTGCCATTAGTATCACCTTTCCAAATAGTTCCTAAAATATCATAGCAGAAAAAGACTGATATTTACAGATTTTTCTATTGCTTCACTGTCATTCGCTATATTTTGTAGCGATTAAATAAAATACAAGCTGTTATCTCTCTTCTTAAATTAAAATTAAATAATATAAAAATGATAATCTTTTCAATTATTTTTGATCAAAGAAATGCGTTGTATAATAAATTAAGGGCATTTTAAAAAAGTCCTTAAAATATAAAAGGAGTTGTTAAAAATGGAAGAAGTCCCACAAAAGAAAAAGCGTTCATTTCCCAGTGCCTATACGGTAATTATCATCGTATTAATTATGGTACAAGCCCTCACTTTTTTTATCCCTTCAGGTAAATACAGTACTTTAATGTACGATGGTGAAAGCGATGAATTTGTTATTACTGCACCTTCTGGGAAGGAAGCTACAGAACCTGCAACGCAAGCAACTTTAAATGATTATGACATCAAGATGGACGTGGAAAAATTTAGGGATGGGACGATCTACCGTCCAGCAGCGATTCCTGGATCTTATGAAGAGATTGAGAAGCCTGCACGGGGAGTTACAGGAACAATCTATCAATTTCTATCTGCCCAAGTCCAAGGGATTGCCGACAGTATTGATATTATTATATTTATTTTAATTCTAGGTGGTGTCATCGGTATCGTTAATGCTACAGGTGCGATGAATGCCGGTATGATGCGTTTATCAGACAAACTAAAGAATAAACAAAAATGGTTAATTGTCATCGTTTTAACTTTAATTGCTTTAGGCGGTACTACTTTTGGTTTGGCAGAAGAAACGATTGCCTTTTATCCCATTTTGATTCCGATTTTCCTATTAGCTGGTTATGACACACTCACCGCGGTCGCCACGATTTATCTGGGAACAGCTATTGGAACCATGGCATCGACTGTCAACCCCTTCTCAACAGTTATCGCTTCAAATGCTGCTGGGATAAACTTCACCGAAGGAATGGGTTTGCGGGTTGCAATGTGGATAGCTGCTGTTGGTTTATCCATTGTTTATACCATTCGTTACGCTGAAAAAGTTCGTTTAAATCCTGAAAAATCATTGGTAGCAGACACTGCTGGTGAAGATCGGGCACATTTTTTAGGCGATTTAGATTTAGAAGAACGTTCCCTTTTCAGTGGTCGTCAAAAACTTACGTTAATTACTTTTGTAATGGGCTTCGTGGTGATGATCTGGGGCGTGCAGCAATTAGGTTGGTATTTCACTGAAATTGCAGTAGTTTTCTTGGGTGTTACTTATATCTTGGCTTTTGTTGCTGGCTTAGGAGAAAAGAAATTCATCAACAGTTTTGTGGCCGGTGCAGCTGATTTATTAGGCGTTGCCTTAACTGTCGGGATTGCTCGTTCTGTCGGTATCGTAATGGAGAACAGCTTTGTAAGTGATACAATCATGAACTTCTTTAGCAATAAAATTAGTGGCATGAATAGCGTATTATTTATTTGTGTCTTGTTCTTTGTTTATATTATTTTAGGTTTCTTTATCCAATCATCTTCTGGCTTAGCGGTACTTTCAATGCCGATTATGGCACCGTTAGCTGATGTGGTTGGGATTGATCGGGCAATGATAATTGATGCCTACAACTGGGGCCAAGGGATCATTGCTTTAGTGGCACCGACCGGTTTGATTTTGGTTTCATTAGCCATGGTCAATGTCGGCTTTGATAAGTGGATGAAATTTGTCACGAAACTTTTGGCAATGACCGTTGTACTTATCTTAGTCTTCTTAATTATTGGTGTATTGATTTAATAAAAGATAATGTTAGACGAAGATTGATAAATAATCTTCGTCTTTTTTGTTGACAATTTTAATAAACAAATTATAATTATGTTTGACAGGAGGGTATTATGGATATTACTAATTTATCTTTAGAAGCAATCAAACAAGGTTGGCATCAAGGTGATAATAAGTATCATTGCAATTATTGCGATGCCGTTTTTGCTAAAGAGGAAATATTTCAAATCGGCGAAAAATTCTTCTCAGCTGAACAAGCAGTCATTCAACATTTGATTAAAAATCATGCAGGTAAAACGAATCCTTTAATTCATCTGGACAGTAAATACAATACTTTGACAGATAAGCAAAAAGATTTATTAACGGCTTTTGCTAGCGGAAAAAAAGATGCTGAAATTGCCGAACTTTTTAAAGTCAGCCCATCAACCATTCGACATCAAAAATTTACCTTCCGTCAAAAAGCGAAACAAGCCAAACTATACTTAGCAACCTTTGAAAATGTCTTTCAAAAGGACGATTATTTACCAATTCCACTAAAAGCTACTGATGTAGATGATCGATTTGCAATTACTGAAGAGGAATATACAGCCTTAATAAAAAAATACTTTGATTTTTCAAAAGGCGCTCAATTAAAACAACTACCTAAAGGTCAAAAGAAAATCATCGCCATCCTAAATCGAGTGATTGAGGAAATTCCAACAGAAACGATGCTGACAGAAAAGGAATTGAACCAATACTTGACTGAGATCTATTTTGATTATGTGACCTTAAGACGCTATTTGATTGACTACGGTTTTTTAAGTCGTACAACCGATGGAAAAAAATATTGGCGGGAAAGTAACAAATAAAGGAGATTTAAGATGGATTTAGCGAGAAAAAAAGCATTATTGCAAGAATACAAACAGCAAAAAACATATTACGGTGTCATTCAAATAAAAAATAAATCAAATGGAAAAATCTTTATCAAAGCCGTTCCTAATACAAAAAATCGTTGGCATTTTTATCAATTAAATTTAAATAATAATTTTTATCATGGCACACCACTACAAGAAGACTGGAATCAATTGGGAGCAGAAAATTTCAGTTTTGAAGTTCTTTGGGAAAAAGACACTGATAAAGTCACTAATATGAAGCAAGAATTAAAAAAACTGCAAAAATAATGGCTGGGAAAGCTACAACCTTTTGCTGATAAAGGTTACAATAAACCAGTAAATGATTAAACGCACTGATTTTCAGCGCGTTTTTTTGATTGTCTGCTATACTAAGATTAAGAAAAAAATTTAGGAGTACCCCTATGCACTTAGAACAACGCTTCGACTTTTTGAAAAAACAGTGGCAAAAATTAACTAATCGCTTTTCGTCGATTCAAATTATTGTTTCCTACTATATTGTAATGACAATTTTAGCATTAGGCTTATTTTATTTGCCGATTTTTCGACAACCAGATTCCCATGCTTCTTTTTTAGATATGCTGTTTATGTCCATTTCAACTATATCAGTAACTGGTTTAACGACTTTCAATATTCACGAAATATTTAATGATCGTGGCGTTGTTTTATTGGAAATTCTATTTCATGTTGGTGGTTTAGGAATCATGATGATTAGCACTTTCTTTTTCATTGTTTCTAAACGTAAAATCACCTTAAAACAAAGGCAACTAATTATGACTGATATGAATCAACCTCGTTTAAGTGGGATTGTTAATCTAATCAAGGTTACTTTTAAGATGATTCTGTGGGTTGAATTGATTTTTGGCATTTTGTTTTCTCTTCATTTTTATTTAAGCGGTTCTTACAAAAAAATCAGTCAGGCAATTTTCTATGGTTTTTATCAAGCAATTTCGGCGGTTACCAATTCAGGTTTTGACGTGACTGGTGATTCGATTATTCCCTTCGCAAATGATCATTTTTTCATTCTAACGGTTATGCTATTGATTTTTATCGGTGGGATTGGTTTTCCAGTGATGATGGATTTTCATGGCTGGGTTTTTCACAAAATAAAAAAAGACCGAATGCCCTTTCGTTTTTCACTCTTTTCTAAAATTGCCCTTTTAGCTTTCGTAATTTTATTTATCGGCGGCGCATTAATTATTTGGTTACTAGAAAAAGACCATAGTTTTAATCAGATGAATTTCTTAGACCAATGGTTAAATGCTGGCTTTTATTCCATGACTACCCGTAATGCTGGCTTACAAATTCATGATTTAAACCAATTCCAAGGTACTACTTTGATTGTCTTTTCCATGCTGATGTTTATTGGCTGTTCACCTAGTTCCGTTGGCGGTGGTGTTCGAACGACAACCGTTGCAATCATCGGATTATATCTCTATTCTTTCTTGAAAAATGAAAATGACATTAATGTTTTTGGTCGTAAAATTCCACCAGAAGATGTCAGAAAATCGGTTGTAGTTTTTATGCTTTCAGCTGGAATGTGTTTTTTTAGTATCTTATTTTTGACTGCTACTGAAAAACATTCTTTGGTAGCAATCATTGTCGAGGTTACTTCCGCCTTTGGAACCACCGGACTATCATTAGGCATCACACCAGATTTATCTATAACAGGTAAATTGATGATTGCTTTATTAATGTTTATTGGTCGAATCGGAATGCTGTATACTTTAATGCTCTTTGTACCAAAAGAAACCCGCGATATTGGTTACGAATTTCCTGAAGAAAAAATTATTATCGGATAATCAGCACAAAAAGTTTAAAGGTTATCCAAAAATTCATCGTATTTTATTCATATTTCTTCGTTAATATACAAACATACCAAATAATCCTATTTCTTTTTCATCCTTACTCCTGACCCGATGTTCCCCTGACATCGGGTCTTTTTTGGTTAAAACTTAAGAAAGAGAAAAGCCGTTTAAATTTTTTTGGCAAATATGATAAGATACAACTAAATTTGTAAATAGACACGGAGGATTTATGATGGGGTTAAAAAGTCAACTAGCGATTACCGCTGGCAAGACGGCACAATGGGTTCTAAAAACCTTTTTTAAAGGAGGTTCCAGCTATCCGGGGAAACTAGCGTTAAGCTTAGATCCAAAAGTGCTGGATGCCCTTGTAAAAGATTATAAAGTGGTGGTTGTTACTGGAACAAACGGTAAGACTTTAACAACCGCTTTAACGGTAAATATTTTAAAACAAGAATACGATTATGTCTTAACCAATCCAACTGGTGCCAACATGGCCCAAGGAATCGTATCTACTTTTTTAAATGCCAAAGGAAAACGGGGCGATAAAAAAATTGCTGTCTTAGAAATTGACGAAGCAAGTTTAAGTAAAGTGACTGAATATATCAAACCAGAGCTGTTTTTATTTACCAATATTTTTCGCGATCAAATGGACCGCTACGGTGAAATTTACACAACTTACAAACTAATCGTCGACGGCGCCGCAAAATCGCCTACAGCGCCAATCATTGCTAATGGTGACTCGCCAATTTTTAACTCAGTAGAAACCGTGAATCCTAGAAAATATTATGGCTTCGATCACGAACCTGATCATGAACAGGATGCCCATTACAATACTGACGGTTTGCTTTGTCCAGTTTGTCAGCACATCTTAAAATATCAAATGATTACTTATGCTAACTTGGGTAAATATTTCTGTCCTAACTGTGGTTTCCATCGTCCTGAATTAGACTATCAATTAACCGAAATGGTAGCTATGGATAACCAATCCTCTGAATTCGTGATTGATGGACAAGATTATAAAATCGAAGTCGGTGGTCTTTACAACGTCTACAATGCACTAGCGGCTACCGCTGTAGCAGAATATTTCAACATTGCTCCTGAAAATATCAAAAAAGGCCTTGGTTATGATGAAAAAGTTTTTGGTCGCCAAGAAGAATTTGAAATTGAGGGTAAAAAATGTACCTTAGTTTTAGTGAAAAATCCGGTGGGTCTAAACCAAGTAATCGATATGATTGGACTAGCACCCTACCCTTTCTCACTAGTCTCTTTACTAAATGCTAACTACGCTGACGGGATTGATGTCAGCTGGATCTGGGATGGTAATCATGAAGCATTCGCTGAAATGAATATTCCAGCGGTAATTGCAGGTGGCGATCGGCACAAAGATATGGCTTTACGACTAAAAGTGGCTGGGATTCCTACAGAAAAATTAACTGAAGCCGAAAGCTTAACTGAAGTCATTGAAGATATCAAAAAATTACCTACTGAACATGTCTATATTTTAGCGACTTACACAGCAGTCTTACAATTGAGAAAAGAATTGGCACAAAAAGGTTACATTGATGGAGGAATGGATCGTGGCTAAATACGAACTGAATCTAGCACACTTATATGGTAATTTACTCAACACATACGGCGATAACGGCAACTTGTTAATGTTGAAATATTATGCTGAAAAGATGGGCATTGACTTGCATACTGAAATTGTCAGTATCTACCAAGACTTCGACGCTGAAAAATACGATTTAGTTTTCTTCGGTGGCGGACAAGATTATGAACAAATGATTGTCTCAAAAGATATTCAAAATAAAAAAGAAGCCATCGAAAAATATATCGAAAATGATGGTGTGCTTTTAGCTGTCTGTGGTGGCTATCAATTATTAGGTCATTATTACGTCGGCGCTGACGGCGAAAAAATTCCCGGTATCGGTGTAATGGATCACTACACTTTGAGCCAAGACAATAATCGTTTTATCGGTGATATCATTATTCATAATGAAGAATTTGACGAAACCTATTACGGCTTTGAAAATCATAATGGTCGGACTTTCCTTGGTGAAGGTGAACGACCACTCGGTACGGTAAAAGAAGGTAAAGGGAACAATGGCGAAGACAGCGGCGAAGGTGTCATTTACAAAAATGTTTACGGCACGTATTTCCATGGTCCAATTCTTTCTCGCAATAAAGCCCTAGCTATCCGTTTATTACAAACTGCTTTAAAAAATAAATACGGTGAAAATATTGACTTACCAGAAATTCCTGAAGACTAAAAAAGCGTGGCTACGAAAAAATCGTAGTCACGCTTTTTAACATTAATTTTCTGGTGGATCCCAAATCATAAAGGTCCACGGTACTTGATAAAGCGGTTCGGTATCAGCTTCATTTTGATAAGCGTTAAAGACAATTTGATATTCGCCATTTAAACTTTGAGCTAAATCATTCGCTATCTGAATATTCCAGGAACCAGTATCAGCTCCCAAAATCGGATTCAAATTAGCAAAAATTTGATCTCTCACTGCATCCTCCACCACTTTATATTGACTGCCATTTTTCACTTGAACTTCAGCCGTTACTTTTGAAATATTGGTTTTAGAATAGTTTAAAGTAATATCTCGAACTGAACTGCTGTTGTATAGTAGGCGGTCATTTAGGTTTGATGTGACTCTTAAACCAGTTGAAGGCTGCTGGGATATCATAAAAGCTCCACTAATCGTATTAACAACTTTCCCATTGAGTGGATAGTCGCCTTCATAATTAGTTTTTATTTGCAAGTTCAGATTATAAAAGCCAACTGGTAATGGATCGACTGGTGTGGTGATTTTAAAATTATATTCAAACAATGCCCCAGCGTTAGTCAGATCTCCTAATGGATAAATAAATATCAGCTGGTTACCAACTCTGCGGGTTTCAATAATTTCGCCCTCACTGTCTGTAAGTAACGTCCCTTGAGGCCAATTGACGGTATCCCCATTCATCGCACTGGTCAAATCAATAACCATTGCTACAGACTTATCTGTATTAAAAGCATCTACACTACCAGTCACATCGTTTACATCGAGGCTACCACCTAAATTTAGTGCTTCATTTTGTTGCACACTAACAGGTGGAAACTCAGTTTGATTATGGGTGAAGATACGTTCAGAATTTATGTTATAGCTTGGACTTTCATAAGCTGCACTTGTCGCAAATTCCAAACTAATATAATTATCAGAAGTAGTTACAGGTGCGTTTCCTTGTCCGAAATCTATAATAAATAAATAAGAAAGTTGATCATAATCGACCGCCCAATTCTTCATATCCGCGATAGTCAAGGTTTCGTTCGTTGTCCCAGTCCGAATAAATTTGGTGAGATCAACCTTAGTTAATGGACTACCCGTTTCATTTCTATAGTAATAATAAATTGGGTCAATAGGCTCACCATCTTTTCGTGACTGATTCTTCATCAAGATTGTCGCTCCTGCTGGTAGATTCACTTCAGCTGAAGTCGATCCATCGGATTTATTAAAAGATAGGAAAGTATCATTACCAATTGCTGCACCAACATTATTTTCATTCACTCCTGTCACATCATACGCAAATTGAACAGTAAAAGCACCATCTTCTAATGTTGTAGTAGCATCACCTGGAGTTATTGTAGAATATTCTTTCCCAGCAACCAAAGCAGTTTCTGGTGTAATTTTGGACAACCGTCGTCTAATGTTTAGAACTACTTGAAATTCAAGATCATCCGAATCTTTTGATTGATAAGTAATTGTCACTTTTCTTGCATCTAATACATTATTGATATTGTTTGTATTAAATATTTCGTAGTTTAATTGATTTCCAGTTTGCGAAATATTACCAATCGAGGTAATACCATTGATTGAAGCCAACTCTTCTATTGAACCTCCACTAAATCCATTATCAATCGCAAATGTTCGATTACCATAAGTTACGCCGTTATTTAAATTGTTACTAATTGTATTTTTTGTCTCTAAATCAACATTGGAGGTGGTTTCTACACTCTTTATTTGCAAATTAGATCCTGTTAAATTCTCAAAATCTGGTAAATCGACAGTTTGTATTCTTGGGGTATTTTCAGTTTGCCAATTTGGATAATCTGTTTCATTAAAAGCATAAATGTCACGCTCAAAAATTTCACGGTAGCGAATCCTAACTTGTTTTACTGGTGCAATGTTTCTAAATTCATTGGTTGCGCCATCAAGTGTGTACCGTTGAATCAAATATGGCTGCCACGAGGTAACTTCTTTAGCTTTTGTATCAAATTCTGTCTTGGAACCATTATAGATAACAGGCAAACTTGCAGTCATTTGTTCTCCATAAGGAACAAGGGTATTATTTGCTCCTCGAACTTCTGCAACAACTTTGACCATTGTCACATCTGCTAAACTATCCTGAACATCTTCATAGGGAACATATTTGGCAACAGTGGCACTTCCTCCAATCGAGGTATCACCACTATTATAGAGCAGATTTTTATCCGTGGAATAATACACTTGATAATTAACATTTGCCGAAGATTCTATTGATACCTCTCCATTTAACTTCAGGGAATATTGGCTAGTTTGTTGTGAATCATACCATTCAGGTAAGTTCGCATCTGCAGTTGTTTTAGGAATTGGTAAGTAATAGAAAAATCTACCTGTTGGGCTGACTACATATCCAGGCTGACTAGTATTATTCATGGAAAAATTCATGTCAAAGGCTGTTTCGTTACTGTCTAACATTCCTATTCCAGCATCATCTTCAGGTACTTCTTCAGATAAATCAGTGCTTAAACCGAAATCGAGCTCTGCTTGAACAGTATTAAACATGTAATTTCCACTATTATAAGCACCAGATAGTCTGTAGCCTGTTTGTGATGGCGTATTATTAGAATAATAAAATATCTTTGCTAAATCAGTGTCTTGGGCTGTCTCTTCTGCACTTATTGCTTCCCCGACTCCCCATTGGTCTTGTACCATAGTTCCAGGATTTTGACCTGCATAACCAGATGCTAAATTTTTATCTGTTATAAACAATAACTCTTGATAATTTATCAGTTCGGCACGGGCAGAGATATTTACCTGCATCTGATAATTAATTGTAATATTATTACCTATTGACTCACGGTCTTCATTATAATATCCTATGCCTTTCTCTGTCTGCGGCGTGACCAGATAAACTTTACCATTCACGCCATTTTCTCCTAAAAGAATCGGATCACTAAGATCATAGGCTAACGCCTCACCGTCTTGGGTGAGGCCGATTGTCGAAGGCAATAAATCCATATCTACTGGCGTTCGAATGATAAAAACTGGGTCAGGAGAATATTGCCCATAAGCATACGGATAAAAATAATGAAAAGCTTGAGCTTCTATATTTACTTTTTCACCTACCGCGACCCGATCATCTGATGTCATCATCAATTTATCATTTTCATTTTTGACAGTCATATCATTGATACCTAGAGAAACATCTGCTTGGTTGGCGACATAACTATCCGTAATGATTTGTGTACGAATACCATCGTTAACGTAATTATTACTTTCAGTACCATTAATACCCTTGATACTAAATGTAGTTTGCGGTCTACCATTCCCTAAGGCTGTCTGGAAAGTTTTTCCAAAAAAATTCCCTCCAACATTTCTCAGTTGATTTGAATTTCCACTTGTATAATGCCCACCATCTCTTGTTGGAGTAATCGCTAAATCATAAGTCAAGGATTTAATGTAATAATCGTCAATATCCTCTGGTACTTCATCTAATCCTTTAGTTAACATTTCACGATTGACATAATAATACCCTCGTTCGTCAGGATATCCGAGTAGCGGCTCCACCTCTTTTGAATTGACATTACCTACAACGCTTTGACTATAGTTTCGTGAAATGTTTACACCTGCATACTCTTGACTGGGTGTTAATGTATATTCCCCTTCTAATTCATTTTGACCTGCAGTAGATCCTTTTTTTTGAAGTTTAAATTTAAAATTATAGGGATACTCTCTTGCTGAAGTAATACTACCACCATAGTCAGTATTTACCGTCCAGAATTGGACAGTTGTAACACCCATTCGCCAAGGCGTTCCAGTCCCAAATTCATAATTTACTTCGGCAGTTCCACTGCCACCTGTGTTTTCTTCAATCAAATTAAATCCTAGTAAATTTTGCTGTCCCTCTGTTCTAGTTAACGTTGAAAACCAACTACCACTAACTCCGTGTGATTTTTCAAAATTTAGTGGCACATCTGCACCTTTGATTGAGACAGAAATCGTTGAATCTCCTAAAGGCCAAACTTGATTTCTTGTCATATTCATATTACCGTCTTCATCAGCCTGATAATTCCCAAAATCCCAACCTAAATTTTCACCGGTAAATAAAATTTTATCACTAGTAGAAAAATTCTTGCTAGGATCCGGTTCTTCTACTTCTGAAGGTAGTTTATAATGCATCTCTAGTTGATTGACTAATAATAAATATTCTTGACTTGTATCGGCAAAAGAATAATTCACGATAACTCTGCCATCCGCCTGCGTTTCAGTAGAATACGTTAATACTGGTTTTCCATTTGCTGCAGTCAATCGATCAATCCAGGCTTGCATTCTTGTACCATCTAAAATAGCCGATACATATGTTCCGTCTCCTAAATCTTTGTGAGGAACATAAGCTTGCCAAGAAACATTACTCATATAATAGGCATTTCGGCCAAGACTCTCATTCGTTCTTCTTAAGCGCGTTTGAATGTAAATACTTAAATCTGTATCTAAAGTTTGCGGATTGGGTTGTCCACTTCCTGGTGTTGATCCAGTAACAACCGATGCCACTGCTGGTGAAGGCATATTAATATCATCTAAGGTTCTTTTTTCAACTGACGTATCATCTTCAAACATTTCAATTGTTAATGGAAGGCCTCGAGTAAGACTGCTATTCTCCACACCGGACCAATAGGAGCGATTATCGTGACCAGTATCCATATAATTGGGCAACAGACTTAGAGATAAACCCGCAGTTTCAAATGAAGGATCTAGCTCAATAACAATCTTTGATCCAGTTATGTAACTAGCATTATAAGGATTATCTTCATTACTAGAATCAAGAAATTCTGACTCATTAAAGGTTGTATCCATTTGATTAATTACACGCGGGTTTCTTTCTTTGATAGACCAGTTAATTACATGAGGAGAGGCGTTAGAACCAGCTATATCATCTAATTGCGTTCTTCTTATCATAACGCCATAAGGAATATCAATTTCTACTTGTCTAGTAGCTGCTGAAGTTGTGTAATCATTCAACTGAATATTTAGATTATATCCTTGTGTATCTACACCCAGCCAGTTTGTACTAACGTCGAGTTCATCGTCTTTTCGAAAATAAGTTTCTGAACCATTTTCTCCAGCAACCCTTGAAAAAAATCGATCATTCACAGCTTGTTCTGATCCAGTTTTGGCTTCGGGCATTTCTATGTCTGCTGCCTCTTGTTCAGTATCTTCCTCAAATGATATTTCCGGTTCTTCAGAAGAAGTACTTGTTGCTTCATTTGCTGGTATCTCTTCATTTTTTGTATACGAATTCAAGGTACTAGTTTCTGTCCCAGAAGTTTGTCTTTGACTAACAGCAATCGAAGAAATATTAGCAAACGAAGAGACTACTAATAAAAAAGTGATGACTGATATAACTATAGGTCTTATTTTTTTCATAAAATCATCTCCTCAAACTTTCCTCGAGTTACTAATTATTTACAGCTAATCCACTTACAAAAAATACATCTGCTGATTGATTTGTATAAACTTCATCAGGCCTGTACTTCAGCATATAAAAAACAATTGATTCTCCTGAATTCAAAGTATCTAACTGGATAGATCGAGCATCCCCGATTCCATTCACGATGGTTTTTCCAAAAAAAGATCGAATTTGTCTGATCAGGTGCTACAGTATCGTTACTCCAGGATAAAGTTAAAGCTGTAGCTGTATCTGCCGTAACTGTTACTTTGGCATAAGGACTGCTAGCTGAATCTTCTACCGAGTAGGTATAACCACTCGCTGCTTTCTTAATTAAAAAATCAGCTGACAATTCATAACGATAAGGAGCTGTTACTGTAGCTTTCACTCGAACTTTTCTTTCCTCTACTCCCGATAAAAAGTCATCAGGCAAAATAATATTTATATCATCAGTTGTCTGTCGTGTTTTCACATCAGAAGCAGCTAGAGTATTACTGTAACTTGTATCATTTGCACCACTAGCTTTTGTTCTAAAACTCGTTACACCACCATCAAGTATGATTGTGTAATCAATCGGTACCTCGGTAAAACGTTCCGCATCTGGAAAGTTTTTTAATTTCAAACCGATGCTGTCTCCTGCAATCCAGTTTGACAGAGTGTAATCAGCTTCTGAACTAGGATTATCCTCTAATAAATAATTGCTATTAAAATACATATCACGAGCCTTAATCGGTTGGTCCTCAGATTGTACCTCGATATATTTTGCGTAAGCGAACAAGCCTATGAAAAGAATTGATACTACCGCAATCGCACCAACTATTTTTTTGTTTTTTAGTATATTCTTCATCTTATTCACCTAATCCAGTTGTTGCGTGTCTAATCTCAAGCGCAATGCTTTCAATTGACCTGCATAACTATAATCATTCATGTCTTCTGGCCAAGTAACCGTGAGTATAAATTCATCTGTTAACTCTTGTTTTTTTCCAGGCGTCATTTTTCCACTGTACGGCAATGATTCCGTTACACCATCTTTTTTCAAAGTCCATTCCAATGGTAGAGAAGCAAAATTTTCTAATGATAAGTTATATGTATACGACGTTTCAGTTTGACTTGCGCCTTTAAAATTCGAAATGCTCACAGGAATATTGATTGTTTCTCCCGGAACCATCTCGTCATCATCTGTAAGATTTTCAACAACCATTCCATCGCCTAAAAACAAAGCGACACGAGAAGTTTTATTATTTTGGACACTTTCTTGATATTTTGAATATGTAAAACGAACAAGAAAAGAGAACGAAATCAGAATAACTGAAAATAAAATGGCAATTAAATAGCGATTGTCTTTTACAAACTTATTCATTCGTCTCTTCCTTTCTTTTTCGTTTAATAATTAAAACTATGCCAATTAATAAAAATCCGGTATAAACCCACCAGTATTGCAAGGCCTCTCCCGTTTTTGGTAAATATCTGAGAATTCCCGAATCTCGATTAGTCTGAGTGCCTGAACCACCTCTTGTATTAGGAATCTGCATCAACGGTATGTTTCCATCACGATCCTGATCATCACTGGCAATTCCTTCCTCATTCAAAATGGTGATAATAAATTTGTAATACAAATCTTCATTTTGTGCCTGAATGCCCAAATCAGTATCCCGTGGATCGCTAACATAACCGTCCCACTGCCACCTAATCTCATAATTTTCAGTCTGACCTCTCGCCAGACTTCGATCACGACTTAAGGTCCCATTCAACTCTTGATAATTGGCCTCGCTGCCAAAAATCAACTCATTATTTCGATAGATTGCATATTCAATTGGAATATTGTGCTGATTTTCAGTAGCCATCGTTAGGCGATAATCTTGTCTAACATCGGTAATATTTTTAATTGTAAAACTGAAACTGCCATCTTTGGTTGGGTATAATAAAGTATCACCATTTAATTCGGGGTCGCCAAATAGAGGGAATTTTTCATTCTCTTGCCAAATGACATTGTTTTGGTCTTCAATTTCTAAAAATTCTGATGCCCTTACTTCTTGTGCCATTCCGAAAAAGAAAAAGAGACACAATCCGCAAAGGAAGTATTTAATTCTTCGCATCATTGTGCCCCCCTATTAATTAGTCAAGTTGTGTAAATGCAACATCTACTTTTAGTTGGTATTTTGATAATTTGTCATAGTCATTATCACCAGTTATTACTTCGTTTTCGTTTGTTGCATTCTTTGTACCTAAATTTGTGTCTAATGAATCATTAGTAGCAACAGGTTCTCTTTCAAATAACCAACGCCAAGCTACAGCCACTGTTTTTGTTGTTGATGTCCCACTAGCTGGTTTCATTAAATCATAGGTACCTAATCCAGATGCAGTTGAAATTGCTGTATTTAAAGCAGCAATTGTACCCCAATCAGATGAAGTATCTGGTTGACCACTAGCATTATAAGTAATTAATGAATACTCAATTGGAATACTGTTCGTATTTGTTTCACTAAGAGTAATGTTAGAAGCTCTTACCGCAACCTCTGAATTGTTTTCCAAACCAATTTCAAAGAAGCCTGATGTACCTGGTGCTAAAATATTTTTGTCAGTGTTATTTGACCAAACATCTTGTTCACTAGGATCACCAGCTGTGTTAACAGCTGTCGGCGTTTGCAAAACATTACCTAAAATGACAGGTTTTTCTTTCCAATCATCATATAAAGAATTTAAATTAAATACATCCTCTGTAAAACTACTACCTACTTCAAATTTCGCCACCCGTGCTGATGCATCATGAGTTGCTGTGCCTGTATACTTCGCCAACGTTCCTCCAACTAAACTTAAAGTGACCACAACGAGTGCAGTGACTATGCCTGCGCGTCTGATGTTCTTATCCTTCTTCCGTTCCTTCATCACTTGTTCCTCCTTTTCTTTTATGCATAAATGATCGAATTCGATCATAAGCCAAAAATAATAAAATCGGTATGCTCACTGTAATTACTAGACCAATTGGTGTTTGTAAAAACAGCAAGACGTCGCCAAGCTTTGGGATGGTAATTGTACTGCTCCCTAAAACTTGCTCAGGTGTTACTAGATTTTGGTCGGGTGTATTATTTGCCCGCCCTTGTGTTTGATAGGCTATTTCTCCATCTTGTTCTTGAATCGAGATGACCTCATGGGTAATGTACTCATTATTTATTTCATAAGTGATAACATCTCCCACTTGGAAAGTTTGACCATCCGTTTTTGTATCAACAATGACCAAATCACCCACTTTGATACTGTCAGCTTGTCCATCGTCCATCGATCCAGACTGAACAATTAATGGTGTTTTCCCAAAAATTTGTGGAGGAATATCAGGATTAGCATAACTCTTATATAGTAAGTAACAATTCATAATTAATAATGGAATCATTATTACTAATAATATTTTCCCAATCAAACCAGAAATTGAAAACTTTTTTTTAACACTGGATTCCAATTTATTAACCTCCTTTTATTTAATTTAAGAAACAAAACCTCACTTAATTATAATAGAAATCAAACAAACCAACAAGATTATTATCTAATTTCCAAACAAAAATCACTTTTTATAACTAATAGTTATAATTAATTAAATTTATTTATTCTATTGACTGTTATATCATCTTTTTAACAGAATTAATTTACTAAATTGATTCTTCACACTTGTGTTTATTTAGCAAAATAAACACAAAAAAAAAGCCAGAGATATTAATAAAAATTACATCTCTGGCTTTAAAAAAATATTATAATATTTTCAAAATGAATTTTAAAATAACAATTATTGAAAATTAGAATTTTTTAATGTTGTGGTGTAGAAGCAATTATTTTGCATTCTCCAGCGATTTTCCAGTCTTTTATTTGGTTTGGTACGATGAAACTGGTTCCCGCATTTAGTTCAAAAGTCTTTCCTTCAACAGTCATTTCGCCGTAACCTTCAATAACGGTCGCTAAGGTGTATAGGCTAGTTTGGCTCAAGTTTAATTCACCCATGATTTGCCATTCATAAATATTGAAGAAATCTGATTCCAAATAAGTAATAATCGCTGAATTACCTTTTTTTACTTCTTTGATCTGTAATTCAGGTGTAGTTGCAGGGACGGTCATAACATCAATGGATTGTTGAATGTGTAATTCACGTAGCTTTCCTTGATCGTCTTTTCGATCATAATCATATACTCGATAAGTTGTGTCAGAACTTTGTTGGGTTTCTAAAATCATGATGCCTTTACCAATCGCATGCATCGTCCCACTAGGAACATAATAAAAATCGCCCGCTTTTACCGGGATTCTGCGTAATAATTGATCCCATTTTTCATCATGAATCATTTCAGCTAATTCTTCTCGAGTTTTTGCATTGTGACCATAAACGATCGATGCACCCGGCTCAGCACTGATAATGTACCAACATTCTGTCTTGCCTAATTCACCTTCATGAGCCATTCCATAAGCATCATCTGGATGAACTTGAACGGATAAATCATCTTCGGCATCTAGGATTTTTGTTAACAAAGGGAACACTTCTCCTGCTTGATTACCAAATAATTCTCGTTGATTTTTCCATAATTGACTAATTTTTTGACCTTTAAACTCGCCATTTTCGACAATGCTTTCTCCATGAGGATGCCCACTAATTGCCCAGTCTTCTCCGATTTTATCGTTGGGTAAATCAAAACCGAAGACAGTGTTTAAACGATTGCCACCCCAAATTTTTTCTTGAAATACAGGTTTTAAGAATAATGGTTCCATAATGTGCTCCTTATTTTTGATAGATTTTTTTTCGTTCTGATAAATAACTAGTAATAATTTCGTCTCGCGCCAAAATATACTTTTCTCGTTCATCAACTGGATGGACACGATTAGATAAAAAGATAAATCCTGACTGATGGTAACTGTCTAACAAAATAAACGTACCGGTATAACCTGTGTGAAATAATAACGGTGCTTGATTTTGATTACTAAACTTTAGATCCCAACCAAGTGAACGCTTTCCCGAAAAATCTGGTGTTTGATCTTGATAGAGTTCCTCAATCGTTTCTCGCTTCAAATAATCTTTTCCAAATGCCAAATACATTTCAACAAATTTGGATAAATCCGTTAAAGAGCTGAATAAACCGGCATTTCCAGCATGCGTTTTAAGTGTTCGCGCTTTAGGATCATGGGTGACGCCTTTTAAGATTTCCCCAGTCACTAATTTTTCAGTTGGTACAAAACGTTTGTCTATATTATTAGGTAAAAAACAGCTTTCTGACATATCAAGAGGTTGCAAGACTTCTGATTGAAAAACCTCAGTCACATCTTTTTGAAATATTTCTTCTATTAAAAAACCCAATAAAATCGTTCCAGCATCTGTGTACTGCACTTTTTTTCCTAAATCTTTCCCTGGTTGAAGTTTCAAATAAGCAGCTTGTAATTCTTTGGCCGATAAGCGGTCTCGTTGAGGAATATACGTCTGAATATCTGAAGTATGGGTTAACAAGTGGCGCAAAGTAATCTCAGGATTTTCGAAGTTAGGCAAATATTTTTTTAAAGGTTGATCCCATTCAATTTGCTTTGCTTCATGCAATTGCAGCATCACCGTTAGAGTGCAAACGACTTTTGTTAAAGAGGCTACATCAAATAATAAATCTGCTGTCATTGGCTGTAAAACTGGTGCAATTTGCGCATAGCCCAATGTTTGTTGGAAGGTCGCTTGATCTTCCATAAACTGATAGACTACTCCAGGATAGACTCCTGCTAACATTTTATCCTTAATTAATTCTTGTGTCTCAGGATACATAATTTCACCTTTTCGTTTAAAAAAGAGTGGTTTCCCACTCTTAAAGTTTCCAACTGGTTACAAACCACCATTCAATCCCAATCGGATCATAAATCGTAACAAGTGTTTGTTTTTTATCCGCAAAAAATTCGCGCTTTTCTTTTTCTAAGTTTGCAATTAACGCCACTAGGTTTTCTTGACTGATCTTAAATTGTAAAAAGTCTAGACCTAACACTTTATCAGTCGGTAAATCAATGACACCGCCATCAACTTCGGATAGTCCAACGTTAAAATCACCACGATTAAGTGCCACCACTTTATCAGTTTCTGTCTGAGTTTTTAAGCCCAATACTTCTTCTAGAAATTTTTCTTGTTGGGTTAGGTTGTTAACATTTAAGTGGACTTTATCAAAATAAGCTTCGTGGATTTTTTCCTTGTTGGTCGCTTTTTTCAATAATTTTTCAAAGTCCACTTGAATAATTTCAGCAGTCGATCTTTCTTTACTAGGCGCGTAAAAGATTTCTACTTGATTACCTTCAGGATCTTCTACTAATAAGCCTTTTTCTTCACCGCTGGCTAAAGCACTTTTTACTTCATAATCATTTTTTTTGATGCGTGCGTAGACATTAGCTAGCTCTTCTTCATTTGGTACAACTAATGAAATACGAGCCAATCTTTTTACTTCTCCAAAATGTTCTTCCGCTCGGGGACTTTCTTCAAGCCATAAGATTTCGCGGTAAGGTTCTTTATAACCTAATATCGCTAATTCGTTTTCTTCCCGTAACAAATGAAAGCCAATAATATCACGATAAAAATGAATTAATAAGTCACGATTTTTTACTCGAATGGCGATTGTCTTCAACGACATTTCACCTAAATCAAAATTTTCCAATGGATACACCTCATCTCGATTTAATTCTACCGATAGGCTTCTAATACCGCAAGTAATATCTTTCTTCTTTTTGAGCTTTTTAAAGCATTTTGTCGAAAAAACCGAACAATCGCTAGATTGTCCGGCTTTTTCTATGCAACTTCTTCTGAAAACTGACTATTATATAAATCTGCGTAAAAACCTTTCTTTTCCATTAACTCTTCGTGATTTCCAGTTTCAACAATCGCTCCATGGTTCATAACGATAATATTGTCGGCATCCCGAATCGTTGAAAGGCGATGTGCGACTACAAAGCTTGTTCGTTTTTCTAACAAACGGCTCATAGCTTTTTGGATTAAAATTTCAGTTCGTGTATCTACACTGGAAGTAGCTTCATCTAAAATCAAAACATCCGGATTTGCCAAGAAGGCGCGAGCAATCGTAATCAATTGACGTTGTCCTTGAGAAATGTTGCTAGCTTCTTCATTTAAGACAGTCTGGTAACCTTCAGGTAATTTACGAACAAATTCATCTACGTGAGCGGCTTTAGCTGATCGAATAATCTGTTCTTCCGTCGCATTCTCATTACCATAGCGAATATTATCGTAAATTGAACCGGTAAATAGCCAAGTATCTTGTAAAACCATCGAGAAATGACTACGTAATTCATCACGAGAAATATCTCTGGTATCGACACCATCATATTTAATTGATCCATCTTTCACATCATAAAAACGTTCCAATAAATTAATTAAGGTCGTTTTTCCTGCTCCAGTTGGTCCAACAATTGCCACCATCTCTCCCGGCTGAACATTTAAATTAAAGTCGGTCATCAATAATTCATCATCCGAATAACCAAACTGTACATGCTCAAATTGGACTTTATAAGGAGAATTTTCTTCTACAGGAATTCCTGATGGATTATTTTCCATTTCTGCTTCGTCTAATACTTCAAAAACCCGTTCTGCTGAAGCGACCGTCGATTGAATTGTGTTCATTAAGTTAGCAATTTGAGTGATCGGTTGTGAAAATTGATTGGTATATTGTAAGAATGCTTGCACATCCCCTAAGGTCATATTTCCGTTTGCAACCTTTACCCCACCTAGGACAGCTACAAAGACATAGCCTAGATTTTTTACAAAATTCATTAGCGGCATCACAATTGCAGAAATAAATTGTGCTTTCCAACCAGATTTGTATAGAACTTCATTTTCTTCTTCAAATTTTGCTTGGTCGGCCACTTCATGATTAAAAGTTTTAACCACTGTGTGTCCACCATAAGTTTCTTCTACTTGGTTATTTAGCAGTCCTAAACTCTTTTGCTGACTCGCAAAGTACCGTTGTGATTTAGGTGCTACAATCATTACCACGATTAAACTTAACGGAACAGTTGCCAAAGCTACCAAAGTTAATTGCCATGAAATAGACAGCATCATCGCTAAAACCCCGATGAAGGTTACGACACTTGTAATCATTTGGGTCAAATTTTGTTGCAAAGTGCTGGCAATATTATCCATATCATTGATTGCTCGAGACATGATATCTCCATTTGAATGGGTATCGAAATAAGAAATTGGCACTAGATTCATTTTTTCTTCTAAATCCCGCCGTAATTCGTAAACCGTTCGTTGAGATACACGAGTCATAATAAATTGTTGCATAAAATTGAAAATAGCAGAAATCACATACATGGCAATTACCATCATGATGATCTGTGCAATTTTATCAAAATCAATTGGGAAATTCTTAACTGGAATCCCCATCTTCATTTGCTGATAGCCCTTCATTACTCCTTTAAAAATTTCAGTAGTTGCTTGTCCTAAAATCTTGGGTGTTTGAATTTGAAAGACTACAGCAGCAATTGCCAAAACTAAAACGGCAACAATCGCTACAATGCGATGAGACATATATGAAAACAAACGTTTTACAGTCGACCAAAAGTTTTTTGCTCGTGGCCCTTGTTTGCCGATATTTCCAGCTGGTCCATGACCTCTTCCTGGTTGCGCCATCTATAAGTCCTCCTCTCTCAATTGAGATGAAACAATTTCACGGTAAGTCTCATTAGTTTCCATCAACTCCGCATGCTTACCTTGACCAACCACTTTACCTTCTTCTAAGACTAAAATGGTATCAGCATCCATAACAGTAGAAACTCTTTGGGCTACAATTACAACTATGCTGTCGGTGATTTCTTGGTTTAATGCTTTTCGCAAATTGGCATCGGTTTTAAAATCCAAAGCTGAAAATGAATCATCGAAAACATAAACATCCGCTATTTTAACCAAAGCTCGTGCGATGGCTAAACGTTGCCGTTGTCCGCCGGAAAAGTTCCCGCCACCCTGTTCTACTCGAGCATCTAATTGCTTAGGCAGTTTACTAACAAAATCTTTGGCTTGAGCAATTTCTAGTGCTTTCCAAATGGTTTCATCACTTGCATCTGCTACACCATACTGCATATTTTCTCGGATGGTTCCAGAAAATAGAACCGCTTTTTGTGGAACAAAACCAATCAGCTCTCGTAGATCATGTTGTTTCATCTCACTAATTGATACGCCATTCAAACGAATCTCACCAGATTCAATATCTAATAAGCGGGGAATTAAATTAATCAAGGTTGTTTTCCCTGAACCAGTTCCCCCGATAATCGCCACTGTTTCGCCAGCTTTAGCTTTAAAATGAACATCTTCCAAAGCCAAATTTTCAGCGCCGTTATAGCGATAATTCACATGATCAAAGACTAATGTCGTTTGATCACCAGCAGCTTCAATCACTTTTGGTACTGTTGGATCAAGAATCTTATCTTTTGCATCCAATACTTCATTGATCCGATCAGCTGAAGCTTGTGCTCTAGGCACCATAATGAAAATCATAGATAGCATCATAAAGCTCATTAAAATTTGCATGGCATAAGTCATAAAGGCAATTAAATTACCAACTTCTAAAGTTTGTTCAGCAATATAATGTCCGCCGAACCAAGTAATGGCGATATTGGTACCACTCATGATTAATGTCATTAACGGCATCATTAAAGCAACAATGGTATTTACTTTAATGGCGGTATTCGTGTAGTCCAAGTTGGCATTGTTAAAACGGTTTTCTTCATATTTTGTTTTATCAAAAGCCCGAATCACTCGAACACCAGTTAGTCCTTCACGAAAAACCAAATTCAAACGGTCAGTTTTCTTTTGCATACTTTTAAATAAAGGAACTGCCAAAAACATAATAATGCCGACAACAACTAACATGATAGGAATAACTACGAAAAATATTTTTGTTAGTTGTGCGTCTTTTTGATAGGCTAAAAAGCTAGCACCGACTAACATAATCGGTGCATTAATCATAATTCTTAAAAACATCTGTGTGACCATCTGTACTTGTGTCACATCATTGGTCGTTCTGGTAATCAATGAAGCAGTTCCGAAAGAATCAAATTCTCGATTAGAAAATCTTTCAACTTTTGCGTAAACGTCACTTCTTAGTTGTCTCCCTAATTTTTGTGATTCTCGCGTAGCAAAATAAGTATTCCCCACTGCAGCTAAAATACCTAAAAGAGAAATTCCGATCATCACAAAACCAGTGTGCCAGATATAATCAATGTTTCCTTTAGCTACACCATTATCAATAATATTTGATGTTAGTGTCGGTAAATACAAATCAGCAATTACTTGGAAAAACATAAATAAAATTGCTAGAATTGCCGCACTATAAGAAACACGTTTTAATAATTTCAGCATTTACTCTCCGTCCTTTCGATAGGCACCATCTCGCAGCCACGACAAACCTAGCTTGAGATTGGTGACAATTTGTTCAATTGGATAATCTGGATTTTTCATACGTTCATGATAGCCTTGACCAATTGTGGTAAAAAACATATTCATTAGATAGCGGATCAAGACCGCTAACTGTTCATCGTTTTCAACTTTTAAAGGTTTTTTATTAATGATTAAGAGCAATTCAGGAATGACTTTATGTTGATGAGTACGCTGTGATTGCCCCTCAGTCACTTTACGGCTGGCACGATAATCCATATGTAAAAATAAATTGCGATAAAAAGCGGCATCCTTGCCATTGAATAAATCAGAAATAAAAGCCGAAAAATAATGATCATAACCAGTAAATAAATCACCATCAGCAGCTTTAATTGCAGCAATTAGTTCTTCGCTACGGTCTTTTCTTAATTGATCAAAATAATAAAAATATAAATCTTCTTTGTCTTCAAAATATTGATAGAAACTTCCTCGTGGCACCTCTGCCAAGCGAATAATTTCGGCTATCGAAGCATCTTTTAATGGGTGCTTCGAAAATTCAATTTTTGCGGCCTCTAATATTCGGTCGCGCTTTTCTTGATTTAAACGAAAAAAAGTATCTTTGGGCATGAAAAAACTCCTTTTTTAATGACACTCTGTCATGTGACACCATGTCATTATAGCATATCTCATTTTTTTTACAAATATGACGATTTAAACTGAATTGTGTTAGTTTAGTAACGTTTTCCTAAAATTTTCTGAAAGCAACTTTAATCGCTTGATATAAATCTTGATTCATATTATTATCCAAACATATCAAAAAAAAGAGGTTATCGTTATGTTGCACACAATTACAACTCAAGAATTTAAAACTCTAGTAGATACTGCTAACGTGGCAGTAATTGATCTACGTGATCCAGATTTATTGGAACCAGAAGCATTAAATGAATTTAACAATAGTTTACAAATTTCATTTACCGAATTACCAAGTCGAATAAATGAATTAGACAAAGAAAAAACTTACTATTTGATCAGCCAATTTGGTGGACGGACTAAACCGATCGCTCAATATTTAAGTGAAAAAGGATTTGATGTTGTCAATGTTATTGGTGGCGTCAATGCCTATCATCAAGCTGTATTGGTCTAAAACAATTACAGATTATGACGTAATGCCTAGGCATTTGTCATGATCTTTTTTTATATTTTGATTTACTTACTTTTTATCAGACAAATAAATTGTTTTTTGTCATTTTTTTATGTATCATTTACGAGTAATGAAAAAAAAGGAGTGTATTAGATGTCAAACGTATTAGTAATTAAAGCTCACCCATTAACCAAAGACGAGTCACAATCAGTGGCTGTTTTGGATACATTTTTAACGGAGTATGAAGCAAAAAATCCATCTGACGTAATTGAGGTAGTCGATTTATATGATACAAACCTACCAGAAATCGATAAGGATATTTTATTAGGCTGGCGTGCTTTACAAGCTGGTGCTGATTTCACTAGTTTATCCGCTACACAACAAGAAAAAATTGCGACATTTAACAGCTTTACCGAACAATTTTTAGCTGCTGACAAAATCGTGATTGCCAATGGTATGTGGAACTTAAACATCCCAACCCGCTTAAAAGCTTGGTTTGATACGGTCAATGTAGCTGGTAAAACTTTCAAATATACTGCTGAAGGACCAGTTGGTTTAGTTGAAAATAAAAAAGCCCTACACATTCAATCTAGTGGTGGCGTGTATGGCGGAGAAGATTTCTCTTCATCATATATTAAACATATTCTAGCCTTCATCGGGGTAACTGATTTTGAAGCGATTTACATCGAAGGTGCGGATTACAATCCAGACGACCGTGAAGCTATCATGGCGGCAGCAAAAGATGCTGCAAAACAATTAGCAGATTCATTTTAATCAACAAAAAAACGTCGCTAGCCTAAGCTAACGACGTTTTTCTTATTCTTGTTCTGCTTGTGAATCATCATCTGTATATAAGCCAGAAATACGTTTATACCAATCAAAAATATGGATCGCAATAACTTTAATTACTGCATAAAATGGAATACCTAAAATCACACCGGCAATCCCAAATATTTTCCCAGCCGTTAATAAAACAAACATAATCGTGACTGGATGAATCTTTAATTGTGTCCCTAAAACTAACGGTGATACAATTCGTCCTTCAATCGTCTGCTCAATAATAAAGACCACAATTACTTTGACTAACATCAGCGGACTGGTTACTAATGCCAGAAAGACAACCGGCACCATCGCCAAGAATGATCCTAAATAAGGAATCAGGTTTAAAAATCCTGCCAAAACGCCTAAAGTAATAGCATAGTTTAAACCAATAATTGAAAATCCTGTCACAAACATAACCGCCACCGCAAAAGCCACCGTCAACTGTCCTCTAATATAAGACGAAAGTTGACTATTCATTTCAACTAACACTTTACCTGTTGGTTTGCGCATCTTTGTTGGTAAAAATGAGATTAGATATGGTGCTAGGTCTTTGCCATCTTTTAATAAGAAGAATAAAATAATCGGCGCAGTAATTAGCGCTATAACAATGGTTGCTACTGTCGAAACAACACTGCCTAAGCCTTTGATCGTAACCTGAGAAATATTTTTAGTGATGTCCGTCACTGATTCAAGAATTTTTTGAGCGCTATTTTCTAGATGCTCTTGGATCGGTTTAAAAGCTGGATCTTTAAAAATCTGATCGGCTTTAGCTGTTAAAGTATCAATGTACCCTGGTAAGCTTTGAATAAACAAACGGACTTGCTGTTGAATCTCGGGAATAATGACCACAATCCCCCAAATAATCAAACCAACTACTAAAATAAAAAGTAATATAATGCTGTAGGTTCGCTTAAGTCCCTTTTTCTCTAATAAATTAACTATTGGATTCATTAAATAAAATAAGATCCCCGCGATTACTACCGGCAAACCGACTATCGCAAAGAATTGCCCCACTGGTTCAAACAAATAGGAAACTTTAGTAAATACAAAAATAATAGTTAGTAAAAGTAATACGATAATTAAAGCGATCACTACTTGATTATTTAAAAACCATTTCCAAAACCACGATGTTCGTTGACTTAATTTTTTCTTGTCCAATCTCACCACTCCTGTATCAAACTCTTTAAAACTTTATTGAATTTGCGTAATTTTCACGAATAAATTTTGTTTTATTAATCAATCTCTTGCCATTAATTATAGCATAAACTATTTGAAATACTGAGATATCTGGTACAATAAAAAGAGCAAATTAGAGGAGGCATTTTATGATACAAAAAGTATTGTTAGGCACTTATACCCGTAAAGATAGTAAAGGCATTTATGAAATAGACCTAGACACTGATAAAAAAACACTGACTAATTTAAAATTGGTCGCAGCCGAAAATAGTCCAACCTATTTAACAAAGAGTCTGGCAAATAACCTTTATTCTGTCACTACCGTCCAAGAAAAAGGTGGTGCTTCAGCTTATGATCCACAAAATAATTTCATCAATGCTGTTACTGAAGATGGTGCTCCCTTGTGCTACGTGGCCGTTGATGAAAAAAGACAACTTCTTTACGGCTCTAATTATCACAAAGGTGAATTAAATTCTTACAAAATTGAGAAAGATGGCAGTCTTACAGCAGCTGATCATGTCTTCCATCAAGAAGCTGTTGGTCCCCATCAAAACCAAGACCATGCCCATGTGCATTTCAGTGACTTAGCGCCAGATGGTCGACTAGTTGTCTGTGACTTGGGAACTGACGGTGTCTACACCTATGATGTTACTGATGATGGCAAATTCTCATTAGTTTCCCTTTTCAAAGCTGAACCAGGTACTGGACCTCGTCATTTAGTTTTCCATCCAACTTTATCGATTGCTTATTTATTTGGTGAATTAAATAATACTGTCCGAGTTTTAACTTATGAGAATGGTGTTTTTACTGAAATAGAAAGTCTTTCTACTTTACCAGCTGATTTTACTGGCGATAGTAGTGGGGCAGCGATTCGTGTCTCACAAGACGGTCATTTCTTATACACTTCAAATCGCGGACATGACTCAATTGCTGTAATGACGATTGATCCTAATGGAAAAAATTTGGCTACTATTCAAATCATTTCCAGCGAAGGAGCTATCCCGAGAGATTTCAACTTAGATTCAACAGATGAATTTTTGGTTTGTGGGCATCAAAACAGCGATAATTTAACCTTATTTTCTCGTGATAAAAACACTGGTTTACTGAGCTTATTAGAAAAAGACGTTTACGCACCAGAAGTTGTTTGTGTTTATTTCGATTAGGAGGAAAAAAATGAACCGCGAAGAAGTCATAGAGCGTTTAACAGAAGAATTAGAAATCCCATTATTCAACGGAAAAATCGAAGAAAAAAATTACAGTGAAGAAGAATATCAGAAGATCAAAAAAGATTTAACTGATTATTTCGATAACTATGTTAGAAATGTAGAAAATTAAATTATTTTGAAATCTTGGGTCGTTGATCCAAGATTTTTTTGTAAAAAAAAAGACCACCGGTGGTTAGTCGGTGGAAAGGAGTTGATTACCTAATAGTAATGAAAAAGAAAAGGGTTGTTATTGGTATGAATGAATCATATCATCAATTCTAATTTCAGTATTTAAAATAACATTATAATCAAATTAAAAAACCTTTGTTGTCATAACTTAATTTATTTTAATAACAAATTAGTAATTTTTTGAATCACTTTGTATAAAGTATCTGTAGCTAAATCTTGCACTTTTTCAGCTTCGTTAAAGGCATCAACGTTCACTTCTCCAGCTAAACTGTCAGTCATCGCTTGGCAACCGTTAACATATTTCTCATATGCTTTTTCGAATGTTTTATGATTTCCCATGACTTTTGCAGGTGGCTTTAATAACTTAATTTTTTCGAAATTTAAACGATAAAATTGCGTTCCTTCGTCAAAAAGTTCATGAATTTCTTTAATGTGGGCTTGATCTAAGTCAGCTAGTTTATCCTCATCAATTGCTAAGCGGATTTCTTCATAGCTAGGGTGTAATTGTTCTCCCATTTTTTCTGTATTTTGAATAATCTGATTTATTTCTCTTGCATAAAAACCTTTATTTGGACGCATCAAGACTTCCTCTCTTTCTTGTAAACTATATCTATTTTACGTTTTTTTATTAACAAATGCAAAAAAAAATAAGGGAAAACTAATTCCCTTATTTTCATTGACTAAGCATCCTTATTAGTAGCTCTTTGAACCGCCTTAACAATTTCCACAATCGGGATAATTGCAAAGGATGCACCAATCACAATTCCCCATTGGTACAAGTCAAGATGGGCTACCCGGAAGATATCATTTAATCCTGGCACGATGATAATAACCATCATTAAAGCAAATGAAAGTAAAATCGCCCAGTTAAAGGCTTTGTTTCTAAATGGCCCCACTTTAAAGATACTTTGATGCACAGATTTCACATTAAAAGCATGGAATAGCTGCATCAACCCTAAAGTTGCAAAAGCCATCGTCAAGGCATCAGAATGAATGGCATCATAAGTTGCATGGACCGGCCATTGAATAGCTGACCAATAAACAAATAATACTGTAGCACCTTCTAAAATCCCTTGGTAGATAATACTTGAAAAGACTCCGCCGGAAAACAAGTTAGAGTTCCGTCCCCGTGGTTTGTGGGACATTAGGTCTTTTTCAGCTGGCTCCATTCCCAAAGCAATCGCTGGGAAGGTATCTGTTACTAAGTTAATCCATAATAAGTGAATCGGCAATAAAGTGTCCCAGCCAAACAATGTAGCTAAGAACAACGTCAAAACTTCACCTAAATTGGCAGCTAATAGATATTGAACTGATTTTTGGATGTTTGAGAAGACTTTCCGACCTTCTTCAACTGCAACAACAATTGTCGCAAAGTTATCATCAGCTAGGACCATGTCAGAAGCACCTTTAGAAACTTCTGTCCCAGTGATACCCATACCAATCCCAATATCAGCTTGTTTTAGAGCAGGTGCATCATTGACGCCGTCTCCGGTCATCGCTACAACCTTGCCTTCATGTTGCCAAGCTTTCACGATACGAACTTTATGTTCTGGAGAAACCCGTGCATAAACTGAATAATTGCCAACTTTCTCAGCAAATTCATTGTCGCTCATTTCATTTAATTCAGCTCCAGTTAATACTGCAGCGTCATCACCAGCCGCGATAATACCTAAACGAACCGCAATCGCTTCAGCCGTATCTCGGTGGTCTCCGGTAATCATAATTGGACGAACACCCGCATCTTTAGCCACACGCACAGCTTCAGCTGCTTCGGCTCTTTCTGGGTCAATCATACCGACTAAACCAGCAAAAATTAAATCATTTTCGATAATTTCTGATTCTAATTCAGCAGGAACTTGGTCAATATATTTATAAGCCATTCCTAGAACACGTAAGGCTTGTTTCGCCATATCCGTGTTGTTTGTTAAAATATCATTTTTTTCTTTTTCGCCTAGAGGAAGAACTTCTCCATTTAATAAAACGCGATCTGCGCGAGTTAATAAGACATCTGGTGCCCCTTTAACTGCGACTAAAATCTTACCGTCAGCTTGTTGATGCAAAGTGCTCATGAGTTTACGATCTGAATCGAAAGGAATTTCTGCCAAACGAGGTTCAGCTTTTACTTTTTCACGAACATCAAATTGATTGTTTAAACCAAATTGGACCAACGCTGTTTCGGTTGGGTCACCGATCAATGTGCCCTCTTGGGTAAATTTAGAATCGTTGGCGTAGTTCATGATTTTCATACCCATGCTATCAACTGGTAATTCGCCATCAGCATCATACTGATGATTATCAACATACAATTTTTCAACTGTCATTTGATTTAAAGTTAAAGTACCTGTTTTATCAGAAGCAATAATGTCAGTTGAACCCAATGTTTCAACCGCTGGCAATTTACGAATGACTGAATTCCGTTTGGCCATTACTTGTGTTCCTAAAGCTAAAATAATCGTTACAATCGCTGGTAAACCTTCTGGAATTGCCGCAACTGCTAGTGAAATAGAGGTTAACAACATATCCACCCAAGAAGTATTGTTGAAGACTATCCCAACGAAAAACATAATCACCGCAATAATAATAATTGCAAGCGTTAAAAACTTCCCTAGTTGATTCAAGTTAGTTTTTAATGGTGTTTCTGTTTCATCAGCTTGTGCTAACATACCGGCAATTTTTCCGACTTCGGTGTTCATTCCAGTATTAACAACCACACCTTTACCACGACCATAAGTTACATTTGAATTTGAATAAGCCATGTTGACCCGATCACCAATTCCGATTTCAGTATCATCAATTATGCCTAATTCTTTTTCAACTGGTACAGATTCTCCTGTTAAAGCTGCTTCTTCAATTTTTAATGAAGCGACTTCTAGTAAACGTAAATCAGCTGGCACCACATCACCAGCTTCTAGCATCACGATATCACCTGGTACTAAGTCAGTTGATTTAATCGAAGCGATATGATCGTCTCGTAAAACATTGGCATTTGGCGTCGACATTTCTCGCAACGCTTCGATGGCTTGTTCGGCTTTTGATTCTTGCACCACACCCATCACCGCATTAATGATAACTACTGCTAAAATAATAATTGAATCGACTACTTCATGCGAAACAACGGCTGAAATAATGGCTGCAACGATCAATACTACAATCATCAAATCTTTAAATTGCTCAAAGAATCGAGCGAATAGACTTTTCTTTTCACCTTCATCCAATTCGTTTGAACCATACTCAGCTAATCTTTTTTGAGCTTCAGCTGAAGATAATCCTTCGTCTGTCGTCTGCACCTCAGCTAACACTTGTTCTTCGGCTTCAGCATGGAAAGCTTTGATTAATTGTTGCTTTCTTTCTTCTGACAATGTTTTTCCCCCTGTTATTGTGTATTGATTCATTTGGTGTAACAAAAAAAGACTCCTGTATGCATACGGGCACATACACAAGTCTCACTATTTAAGACAACACCAGAAATTTCGTTTCTTGTTGGTGGCATTGCCACAGATATACATCTGCCAGTTACTCCCTCATGAATAATCTTTGTTAGTATATCATAAGAAACAGCTTTTATTCAATCATCTCTCAAAGGAATTTATGATTACTTTGATTTAAATATGACTCTTTGTCCAAAAATCTGCAGCTGTTCCTTGCTCTATCCCCATGATAAATTTTTGCCGAATATCGGGATAAGTTTTTGACAGATTTGTTACCAGTTCTTTGATTTCTTCTCGTTTGGTTTGTTTATCTACCGGACAAGGGTTGAAAATAACCGGTAAGTCCTCTCTTTCAACGTAGCGAATAATTGATTTTTCTTCCACATAAATCATTGGTCGGATCAAAGTGACCCCCGTTTTTGACAAATAACTTTTTGGTTCAAAGCTATTCATTTTGCCGTGGAATAAAAAGTTCATCAAATAAGTTTCAAGCGCATCATCTAAATGATGACCTAAAGCCACTTTTTTACAGCCTAACTCTGCAGCTCGTCGATATAAAATACCGCGCCGCAATTTTGCACACAGTGAACAAGGAGATTTTTCAGCCCGAATATCAAAAACAATCTTTGCAATATCCGTCGGGATTACTTCTAATTCATAGCCTAAATCAGCGACAAATTCTCTAAGAGGAGAAATATCAAAGTCTTCAAAGCCTAAATCCATACTAATTGGCACCAACTCAAAAGAGAAACCTAGCCTATTTTGTTTGGCAATCTGATCCAAAAAATAAAACAAACTGGTACTATCTTTTCCTCCGCTTAAGCCTACTGCCACTTTATCACCAGCTGCGATCATTTCGTGATTTAAAATACCACGGCGAATCGGATTAAAAAATATTTGATTGTCTTTTTTGCTAAATGACATAGGTTTTCTCCTTCTATTAATTATTGGTCCTAAAAAAGTTTTCTGCTAAACTATATTGTTTGCCAGCAACGATGTCGTATTGAATCAATTGATACGCTTGATAAATTTCTTCTTGGCTTTGATTCAAACTTTTTTCTGTGCGGAAACTCCCATTACGATAATACATTTGTTTTTCAAAGGCTGGCATAATTTCTTGCATCTGTAACAGTAATTGTTGAAAGCCGCTGGTTGGTAATTGTGCTTGCTGAAATAAATCAGCCGCAAAATAAAATGGGCTAGTAACGACATCTTGTTGATTTTCTAATTGATGGCGGTTATCATACATCAAAAATTCAGTCTCATGAAGGGTTGTTCCTTCATTTTCCGCTTGCAACTCCTCTGAATAAATCCCTGGTAAATGATCTCCCCAGAAAACCACCAATGTTCGCCGATCAAGCTGATCGACTTTGTTTAAAAATTCATTTAAAGCTTCGCTACTGTAAGCAATATCTTGCAAATAATTATTTACAGCGTCAGTATCTTCACCGATTGCGGTATAAGGACTATTCGCATATTTGTTACTGTAAGGCATGTGCGTCTGCATCGTCACTAGATGGACAAATTGTGGATCATCAGTTTGATTTAGAATTTCCATAATTTGCTGATAAGCCGCTTCATCAGAAATATAGGGATTATCTTCGATTGTATCAGTGAAATCCATCGTATTTTCATCTAAAAATTGATCAAACCCAAACGATTGATAAACACTTTTACGTTTATACATGGATGTATTATAAGGATGAATCGCAGTAGTGTCATAACCTTCTTCTGATAATGTATTTACGATTGATGGAAACTCCGTAAAATTTGGAACCAACATTGTATAAGGCGTCGTCATTTGAGCATTAAACATTTCCATTGAAAAACCCGTCAAAGCTTCAAATTCAATATTTGCAGTACCGCCGCCATAGTTTTGCGATAACATTTGACCACTATAAGTCTTGTTAGCCACACTACGATAATCAGCTAGTGGATCTCCGCCTTCAATTGTGATACCCTTCAAGCGACTCGTGTCAGAAAAGCTCTCACTCATAACATAAATAATGTTCGGGCTATCTTCCTGATTTTCACTTTTGGTTTGTTCGGTTGTATATTTTTCAACAATCTCTTTGATGGTAGCTTCAGAATAATTATCTGGTTGATCCATTGGAATAATCTCTAGATTATATAAAAAACCACCAATAAAACCCGTATTATAATAATTCATCTTTTGACTGTACGGAATCCACAAAGCCGTTTTATTATAAGCTTGCCGCAACAAATTACTTGGTTGATTAAAATTGCTGGCATAAATTAAACCAGCAAAACTAATTACAAATAATAGCCCACGAAAAATTTGGAAACTTCTTTTTTTCTTAAAGCTACGGTAAATACTGTAAATTATTAAGCCAGCACCAGCTATTAGCAACAGGACAAATCCTAAGAATAAAGGCCAACCTGCAATATCTTTTAAAGTAGCGAATTCAACAATCATCTTTAAATCATCGGGATATAACGGTTCTTGCCGATATTGCATCTTTAAGGCATCCACAATCCCAATCCCAAAAATCAAGAGACTGTAAAATAAACCACCATAAACTAATGAACCTAATACACTGCTAATGAAACCCCATAAAAAGAATAACACTAAGCAGGCTAAAAAGAATTTTTCTGTATGCCATGAAAAAGCAAAATTAAACGCCAAACTTAATGACCAAGAATTCTGTGCCAATTGTAAAAATAAATTGGAGCCGACTATTAATAAAAAGATACTTAACACGATAACTGCAATTTTTAGTGGCTTTTTTTGCCACCATTTGATAACGAAATTTCTTAACGAAATCATTTTTTTATTTTTTAAAAAGTTCATTCTATTCCCACCTATAAAAAATAGTGTAGCGAGATTCAGAATAAATGTAAAGGCGATTTTGATTCCTTAAAAAAACATTCAAGGAAGACCTTTTTCTTCACAGCTTTTTGCGTATAATATTAATGATAGGAAATGAGGCTATTATGGAAAATTTACTAACATTACTTGAAAAAACTTTTGGTTACACCAGCTTTAGACCTGGGCAATTAAATATTATTGAAAAAATTCTAGCTAAAGAGCCTGTTTTGGGAATTATGCCGACTGGTGGTGGCAAATCGATTTGTTACCAGCTTCCTGCTTTGGCCTTGCCGGGTGTGACTTTGGTCGTTTCCCCTTTGATTGCTTTAATGAAGGATCAAGTTGATAGTTTACAAGAAATGGGCGTTCCAGCAGCTTTTATTAATAGTAGTTTAAATTATCAAGAAGTCCAAAATCGGATGCGTCAAGCCCGCAATGGCGAATTAAAATTACTTTACGTGGCACCTGAACGACTAGAATCAGAATCTTTCCAGCTACTGCTAGAAAGTTTGCCGATTGATTTAGTAGCGATTGACGAGGCTCACTGTATTTCACAATGGGGACATGATTTTCGTCCCAGCTATTTACGCATCCCTGAATTATTACAAGGATTACCGAAAACTGCTACAGTTGTTGCTTTAACAGCTACTGCTACGCCAAAAGTTGCTGAAGATATCTGTCAGTTATTAGCTATCTCACCAAATAATCGTGTTCAAACCGGTTTTGCCCGCGAAAATTTGGCTTTTCAAGTAGTCAAAGAACCAAAGGATATTTATTTACGGGAATACTTAAAATTAAATAGTGGACAATCAGGTATCATTTACGCCGCCACCCGCAAAGAAGTTGACCGCTTATATTATATTTTAAAAGACGCCAAATTTTCGGTGGGACGTTATCATGGTGGCCTGTCAGAAAAAGAGCGGACAGCCAATCAAGAGGCTTTCTTATTTGATGACATTCAAGTAATGATTGCTACTAATGCTTTTGGGATGGGGATTAACAAAAGTAATGTTCGCTTTGTGATTCATGATCAGATTCCAGGTAATTTAGAATCTTATTATCAAGAAGCCGGACGGGCTGGACGAGATGGCTTACCCAGTGAAGCAATTTTATTATTTGCTCCCCAAGATTTACAAGTGCAAAAATTCTTTATTGATCAGTCCCAAGGCACAACTGAATATCAGCAGCAAGAATATTTAAAGCTCCGCGAAATGGAACAATATGGTCATACTCAAAATTGCTTGCAAAAATACATCCTCCATTATTTTGGAGAAGAAAGTGGCGATTGTGGTCGTTGTAGTAATTGTCTAGATCAACGGGAGAAAGTCGACGTCACTTTAGAAGCACAAAAAATCCTCTCTTGCATCAAACGAATGGGAGAACGATTTGGTAAAGCTCTCGTCGCACAAGTCTTAAACGGCTCAAAAAATCAAAAAGTTTTGCAATGGCATTTTGAAGAGTTATCGACTTATGGTTTGATGAAGGATTGGTCGCAAAAAGATCTAACTCAATTAATAGATTATTTATCAGCTGAAGGTTACTTAGTGGCCTCAGACGGACAATTTCCCGTTTTGAAATTATCAGAAAGCGGCGTAAGTGTCTTAAAAGGTCAGCAAAAAGTCTATCGGCGCCAAGCCCAAGTTAAACAGTTAGTAGCAGATGATGCCTTGTTTGAAGCACTCCGTGGCTTGCGCTCTGATTTGGCGCAGCAGCAAAAATTACCGCCATATATGATTTTTTCCGATAAAACATTACAGGAAATGGCTGAAAAACAACCCCAAAATTCATTAGAGTTCCTAGCAATCAATGGTGTGGGGCAAAATAAATTAGATAAATATGGTGCAGACTTCATCGCGTTAATAAATGAATCAGCATAAAAAAACTTTGATCCACAGTCCAATGAGTCTGTTGATCAAAGTTTTTTATGATTATTGAATTTTTAATGGGTGAAGCCATATTTTTTTACTTCGGTTTTTTCATGATATACCAAATGGGCTTGATTCAAGTCAGCGATAGCTTGTTGCATATCTTGAATATAATCAGCTGCCATATTCATCCCGAAATCTCCCCGCACCACAATCCGTTGAATCACTGTTTGATCTAGATTTTTTGGCAACGGATAGGCAGGAACTTGCCAGCCCTTCATCAATAAGCGATCCGATAAATCATAAAGGGTCCACTCTTTATCAAAATCAGCTTTTAACTTGTAACAAACCAATGGCAGTTGTGAACCGTCATTAATAATTTCAAATAAACCTGTTTCTTCAATTGCTTTGGCTAAATAAACGGCTATGTCATGGGTTCTTTGATGGATTGCTTGATATCCTTCAAAACCGTAACGAATAAAATTATAATATTGACCGATTAATTGCGCGGCACTGTGGGAAAAATTAATCGCCATCGTCGGCATTTCGCCTCCCAAATAGCTAACTTTAAAGATCAATTCTTCTGGCAAATACTGTTGATCCCGCCAAATGACCCAACCAACCCCAGGATACACCAACCCATATTTATGACCTGAAGCATTGATAGAAATGACATTGTTTAATTGAAAATCCCAAATTAAATTTGGTTCAACAAAAGGTGCGTAAAAACCGCCAGAAGCTGCGTCCACATGAATGAATACTTTGTAGTCAGTTGTTTGATTGTATTGTTCGACTAAATCATTCAAGGCTTGAATATCATCATATCGCCCAGTATAAGTAATCCCCAAAATGCCCACAATTCCAATCGTATACTCATCCACATAATCCATGACCTTGTCTAGATTAATCGACATATGGTCTTGATCCATCGGCACTTCTCGCATTTCAATATCCCAATAGACACAGAATTTTTCCCAGCAAACTTGATAACCTGATGAAATCACCAAATTAGGTTTCTGCGCATGCATATCTAAGCCTAATTTTTCAGCCCGTTTACGCCAAGAAAATTTCATCGCCATGCCGCCAAGCATGCTTGCTTCCGAAGAACCAATCGTAGATGTACCCATAAATTTCTCATCATTGCCTGCATGCCACAAATCTGCAATCATGTTGACACATCGATTTTCTATTTCCGCCGTTCGAGGATATTCTGATTTATCGATGACATTTTTTTCCAATGTTTGACTCATTAGCTCCACAGCTTCTGGTTCCATATAGGTTTGGCAAAAAGTCGCAAGATTTAAACGAGCGTTTCCCTCATCCAGCATTTCATCTTTAACCAATTGATAGGCTATCCGCGGCTCAATCGACTCTTTATTTAATTTATATTTAGGCAAATCCATCTTTTCATCTTTTGAACCAAAAATAGGCTCTAAATAATCTGCTTCTTCTCGATTTTCTTTTCCGTATAACATAAAAAAGCCTCCTTAATCATCTAAAAATTATATTTAATATGTACAAACTCAGCTATCTTAATTGTTTCACGTTCCCTCTTTTTATGCAATTCATATGTAAAACAAAAAATAGACAAAGAAGCATCCACTCTTCCTTGTCTATCATTCAAATCTATTTCCAAAAATCATCAAAAATTGTAATTGGCAAATGACGTTTATGTTGCGTCTTGTTCCACCAGTTTTCAATTTTTGTTTGAGCGTCAGTCGATATTTCACGACCTTCTAAATAATCATCAATATCATCATAAGTCACACCTAAAGCGACTTCATCCGCTACTAATGGTTTGCCATCTTCTAAATCAGCTGTTGGTACTTTTAGATAAATTGCTTCATCGGCACCCAATTCTTTTAACAACATTTTTCCTTGGCGTTTATTTAAACGGAACAAAGGTAAAATATCCGCACCACCATCACCGTATTTAGTAAAGAAGCCAGTAATATTTTCAGCCGCATGATCGGTCCCAATCACAGCACCATTGTTTTCGCCAGCCACGGCATATTGAGTAATCATTCTTTGGCGAGCTTTCATGTTGCCTTTATTGAAATCAGAAATAGTCAAATCATTTTCTTCAATCGCTGCCACTTGGGCATCAACTGCGCCTTTGATATTGACGCTTAAACTCACATCCGGTTGAATAAAGTTTAATGCCCGAGTCGCATCTGCTTCATCTGCTTGTTCGCCATAAGGTAAACGAATCGCGATAAATTGATAACTAGCGTCACCGGTTTCCGCCCGCATTTCTTCCATCGCTAACTGTGCTAGACGACCAGCCAATGAAGAATCTTGTCCCCCACTAATGCCTAATACAAAGCTTTTTAAGAAAGGATATTTTTTCAAATAACTTTTTAAAAAATCAATACTTTTACGAATTTCTGCTGAGGCATCAATTTCTGGTGAGACCCCTAATTCTTGAATAATTTCTGCTTGTAAGCTCATTTAATCATTCCTTTGCTGCTGCATTTTTGACACTTGTTTGCGAACCTCATCGATGATTTTGTTCTTGTGATTCCAACAATCAGTCGAAAGATCGACAGGATATTTTTGGGGATTCAAATCACGTTTGTATTCATCCCAAAGAGAATCTAGACGTTTCGCTGAAGAGGCTTTAATCTCTTCTAACGATGGTAAATCATAAACAAGTGCACCGTCAACATAAATATCTTGCAAGATTGGTCGTGCAGTAAAGTCCTTAACTGTCTTGTTGATGTAAGGATAGACCGGATGAAACATGAAGATTTCCGCTTCTTCTGGTGGATATTCATCCCACAATGTCACATAGTCTCCTTGTGATTTATGATCAGAATTTCGTGTGATGCGCCAGACTTGTTTCTTTCCAGGGGTCGTTACTTTTTCAGCATTGCTAGACAATTTGATGGTATCGATCATCTTGCCTTCTTTATTTTCAATTGAAACTAATTTAAATACCGCACCCAATGCTGGTTGATCATAAGCGGTAATTAGTTTTGTGCCAACACCCCAGACATCAATCTTGGCGTGTTGCATTTTTAAGTTCAATATTGTGCTTTCATCTAAATCATTAGAAGCATAAATTTTTGCTTCAGTGAAGCCCGCCTCATCTAATTGTTGGCGTACTCGCTTAGAAATGTAGGCCATATCTCCGCTATCAATTCTGACTCCTTGGAAATTAATTTTGTCGCCCATTTCCTTAGCAACTTTTATCGCATTTGGGACACCAGAATTTAACGTATCATAAGTATCAACTAAGAAAACACAATTTTTATGGGTTTGCGCATAAGCTTTAAAGGCTTCATAATCATTTCCATAAGATTGCACTAGTGCATGAGCATGGGTACCACTATCTGGAATACCAAATATTTTCCCTGCCCGTACATTACTAGTAGCGTCTGCGCCACCAATATAAGCCGCTCTAGTTCCCCAGATAGCTGCATCTAATTCTTGCGCCCGGCGAGTACCAAATTCTAGTAAAGGATCGTCACCAATGACTGATTTAATTCGGGCAGCTTTTGTCGCAATCAACGTCTGGAAATTAACAATATTTAATAGCGCCGTTTCAACTAACTGACATTGAACTAAAGGACCTTCCACTTGAATAATCGGTTCATTATCAAAGACCAATTCACCCTCCACCGCCGAACGAACGGTACAAGCAAATTTAAAATTCCGTAGATACTCAATAAACTCAGTCGGATAATTTTCAACTTCTGCCAAATAAGCTAAATCACTCTCGCTGAAAGTCAACTGCTCTAAATAATCTACTAATCTTTCCAAACCGGCAAAAATTGCGTAGCCATTATCAAAAGGCATATTTCGGAAATAACATTCGAAGACTGCATTTAAGTTTGCCCGTCCCGTTTCCCAATAAGTTTTCATCATATTGATTTGATAAAGATCGGTATGCAAGGTCAAACTATCGTCTTCATATCGTTTAGTCATAAATAGGCTCCTTTTTGGTATTAAAAACTAATATGTCCATAGTATAACAAAAAAGGTGCCTAGAGACTAATTATCTTTGTCTCGGCACCATAAAATTTTGCTTATTTGTAGTAATAAGTGATCGAGATGATATCTTTGTAATCACTCTTTGGTCTAACACCCGCAGCCAACATTTGTTTCTTATAACCAACATTGACAGTGACATCTTCACGTCCAACTTTTAACAAACGATGAATAATCGTATCGACATCTTCATGTCGTATTTTTCTGTTTTTGTTGGCTAATAGTAATTCTATGCGATCAAATCGATCTAAATAGATGATTTTTGTACGATCATAAGCGTATAGTTTATAGACTTTCACAGCTGTTTCTTTTTCAAAAGCAAACTTGGAAATATTGGGATACATTGACTCAAAATCAAGATTGCTTTTTATTGGTGTTTCAATTAATTTCATACATTTCTCCCCTTTTCATTTTTGTTGTAAACGTTTTTTCTATGTAATCTAAATTAATTTTAACATATAAAAAAACATTTTTCTTTAGATTTGCTCATATTTTTTCCAAAAAATCAAAAAAAAACCAGCGAACTCAATCGCTGGCTACGCATTAGTCAACTTTAATCAAAGTCGTATAAGGCTGTAGATAAATAACGCTCACCGTTATCTGGAATGACAGTTAACACTTTTTTACCTTTGCCTAGTTTTTTAGCAACTTCAACCGCGGCAGCAACTGCGGCACCACTAGAAATCCCACCTAGAATACCTTCTTTAGTTGCAATATCTCGTCCCATTTGAATCGCTTGATCGCTATCAATCTGAACAATTCCTTGGTAGATTTCTGTATCCAGCACACTAGGAATGAATCCAGCAGAGATTCCTTGAATTTTATGGGGGCTATGTTGTCCGCCTGATAAAACAGGAGATTCAGTCGCTTCAACTGCATAGATTTCAATATTTGGATTAGCAGCTTTTAAGACTTCACCTACGCCAGTAATCGTGCCACCAGTTCCGACACCAGCAACAAAAGCATCTAAGCCATCATTGCCAAAAGCTTCCAGAATTTCTTTACCAGTCGCTTGACGATGAATCTCTGGATTAGCTAAGTTATCAAATTGCATTGGTAAGAACCAGCCATTTTTTTCAGCCAGTTCTTCCGCTTTGGCAATCGCGCCCTTCATTCCTTCAGCACCTGGCGTTAAAATTAATTCAGCACCATAAGCTTGAATCAAGCGGCGGCGTTCCACTGAAAATGTGTCTGGTAAAACAATCACCACTTTGTACCCTTTGGCAGCACCGACAAAAGCCAGACCGACACCGGTATTTCCAGAAGTTGGTTCGATAATTGTGCCACCTGGTTGTAGCTTGCCATCTTTTTCTGCTTGCTCAACCATTGCTTTGGCAATCCGGTCTTTAACAGATCCACCAGGATTGAAAAATTCAACTTTTGCATAAACGTCAGCTGCACCTTCAGGAACCACTCGGTTTAATTTTACAATCGGTGTTTCGCCTGTTAGATCTAAAATATTATCTACTACTTTTACCATGAACATTCTCCTTTTTTGTTTAATATTCTTTAATATTATGCTAGAAAACTAGCAATGTAAAAAAATCTGTTTAGGAATTAAATAATTCTAATGCGGCAATTCTCTCCACCGCTTCAATTAGACGCGGTTCTTCAATCGTTAAGCCTACCCGTACATAGCCTTCACCTTGTTCTCCAAAACCATTACCCGCCGCCACAGCGACACTGGCTTTTTCCAACAATAAATCCGCAAATGCTTCACTAGTATAACCTTCAGCCACTGGCATCCAACAATAAAAGGCACCGCTAGACGGATATGCCTGCCAACCAATTTTTTCAGCAGCTTGAATAAATGTCTGACGCCGTTTGCGATAAGTTTCAACTAACGCCGCGATGTCTTTTCCATCGCCCTGTAAAGCTGTCGCGCCTGCCACTTGCAACGCTGGGAAAATACCTACAAACAAATGATCTTGTAATAAATTAATCGCAGCAATTAATTCTTTGTTTCCTACTGCAAAGGCTACCCGCCAACCAGCCATGTTAAAGGTTTTTGATAAGGTATAAAATTCTATTCCCACATCTTTCGCACCCTCAGTCGTCATAAAACTAATGGGTGGTGTGATACCATCACCTAACGCACCGTAAGCAAAATCATGAACCACTTGAAAATCATTTTCTTTTGCGACTTTGACCGTCTCTGCAAAAAATTCAGGTGTGGCTTGAGCACCAGTAGGATTATTCGGATAGTTTAAATACAGCAATTTAGCAGCAGCTAGAATTTTTTCATCTACTTGGCTGTAATCTGGTAAATAGCCATTCTCAGGTTTTAAAGGCAGTAATTCCTTTTTTGCTCTTGCTAATTCAGTACCCGATAAATAATCAGGATACCCCGGATCCGGTAATAATAAGGTATCTCCCGGCTCCATCACAGTTAGAGGTAATTCGACTAAACCAATTTTGCTACCACCTAAAACAGCAATCTCTGTTTCAGGATCTAAAGTCACGCCATAATTTTTTTGGTAAAAATCAGCACAGGCTTGCTTATAAATATGATTACCGCGAAATTGAGAATACTTATGGTTATCAGGCTCCGCCACAGCTTGTTGTAGCGCTTCAATAATATAGCGAGGCGTAGGTAAATCTGGATTTCCTTGACCTAGATTAATCACATCATAACCTGCCGCGATTTTTTGATTTACTTTAGCCACTAATTGAGCAAAAAACTGATCAGGCAAACTCTTTAAAATAGAAGAAAATGGCATCTACATTCATCCTTTGATTTAAAATTTTTAATACCTTATGCTACCACATTTCCCTGCAGGTGAAACAATAAATTTTAATGTATTTTTCATCTATTACTAATTTACTCCTTCTTGGCTTCTTCGACCATTTGGAAAAAGTTATCACCAACCAAAGTTTTTTTCTATATAAAAAAATGGAGACACTGCAACCACAGTATCTCCATCTCCTAAAGTCAATTATTAATTCTACCTTGTTCCTTACTTCCCATAAAACCCAATTCCCTCAGATTTCCAACCTTCCCGAAGCAACCAAGTATTTTCTGCAGTGCTCAACGTATAATGATGAGAACCTGCATCTTGGGAATTCGGATTGAAGACGCGATAAATTGGAATTTTTGTATCTTCTGCTGTATAAAAAGCAATTCCTTCTTGCGTCCAACCAGCGCTGCCGACACCATTGTATTCACTTTGATCCAGAGTATAAAAATGTTCACCCGAATTTGGATTGTAGAGACGATAGACCGCTTTGCCGGTAGTCTTTCCAGCGTGCCAGCTGATGCCTTCATCATTTAATCCAATGTCATCAATCAACCAACGGGCTTCTTCTGCACTTAAAGTATAAAGATGCTCTCCGTTATTAGGATTGTACACTCGATAGACTGGAAGACGATCTTGTTCTTCGTCAGAATTCCCTTTGACTGTCAATGTTCCTGCCACATAACGGATCGCGTAATTCTTCGCCTGCTGATTCTCAGTTCCTGGTGTGACTTCGATGGCAGAAGTGCCAACTGTGCCACTATCCCCAGTAAATCTTCCTGTCGGCAAGCTGCTGAAAATTGTCGCCGCTTCTTCACCTTCTGCGAACTCGCTATAATTAATTGTCACTGCTGGTAAGATTGCACCTTGTGCCACTTCCACATCTGCAGCAGTGATAGTTAGCGGTTTTGCGGTGATGGTAAATTCACCGACTAAGGTATCAGCACCTGTATAGTCATCTGAACCAGCATTTCGTACGTAGACTTGATAAGTCCCGACATTTGGTGTCTGTCCTTCTGCTTCACCTTGCTTGATCACTGTTGAAAGCGTCCCTAAGTTCTCATGGTCAGTCGTGACTTTTATTTCTGGAAACTGACCGTTGTAGACATGTTCAGCTGAGATTTCCACCTCATACAAGCTAGCATCTGGTTTTTTCTCTGTAACAGTTAAGGTTCCAGATTTATATGCAAGATTATAATTTTCACCTCGTGTATTGGTTTTACCTGCGGTTACTTCGATCTCAGAAGTCCCTACTTCCGTCGTGTCCCCTAAATAATTGGCAGTCGGCAGCTGAAAAAAGATAGAGTTCTCATTTTCACCAGTCACAAACCCAGCATATTTGATCGTTGCTTCAGGTAAGTCAGCCCCTTGTTGGACTTCAACATCTACGGCAGTGATGGATAACCGTTTCTTCGTGATGGTCAGATCTCCTAATTTGACATCTACCGATGCATATTTATCGGTTCCTCCGTTGCGTGCGTATACCTCATAGTTACCGACATTGGGTGTGGTGGTTTCCGCCGTCTCACCTTTTTGTTTAAAGACTGTGTTGATTTCCCCTTTATTCTCACTAGCATTTCCACCTATTTCATCAATTTCGATAGTCGGGAAACTTCCGCTGTAAGTGTGATTACTTGGTACATCGGCTTGATAATAACTACTATCTGGTTTCACTTGATTTTCAACAGTTATTTCAGCATCAACTATAACAATACCATCTGGCGTGGCATGATTAGGACTGTCATCCTCTATGTTAATTAATTTAATACGATATTTGCCTGTTTCTGTCATTTCTGTTAATTCTCTATTATTTGAATCATCCGTTTTAATATATCTAACTGAGAAACTAGTGATTTCTGCTTTATTTTTTACAATATCTGTTGCACCCAGAGTTAATCCTGTGCCATCTTCCTTTAGATATAAAGTTGTTTTTTGATCGTAATCAAAATCAGCTTGCGTACGGGAGGCTTTATTGATGGTTATTTCACCAATTTTTGCGGATCCATTTAATAAATTAACCGCGGGAGCTACTGCTGGAGTCACACTTGCCAAAACATCATAGGTACCAGCATTTTTTAATACATCCCTCTCACTGGCGCTTGTCGATTGGTTTAAGAATGTTGGTGTCTTGCTTACTTCTTGAGAAATAACATCTGCTAGAGCAGCATTGCCATAAGTAGCTTCTGCTTCAACTGAAATAGCTGGATTTTGCACTTCCCCAGTATAGGTCAGATTTGATGGCGTCACCTTTTGAAACATATCCGAGTTCAAAGCAAACTGTGCGTCTGTTTCAGGAATAAAACCTTCATGGAGAGCATTTTGACTGTCCGTATACTTATAGGCAACACCTACTGCATTATTCCCATCAGCATCTTCTTGAATAGTCCATTTGTTGGTCCCTTCACTTTGAATATCCTCACCATATTTATAAGTTAAGTCTTTATCACTTTCCCATGTATAAGGACTGGATGTTTTAGCATTTGCGATGATCACAGCATCATCGGTGATGTCTTCCCAGTCGCCGCCAGTCCTATAATTATAAACTAAACCATTGGTCGCATCTGCTTCTCCGTAGATTAAGCCTCCAGATATCGTGAGGGTGAAAGTACCAATATTATCATTACATATAGCCGAACCACCATTGTTTGATGTATTATTAACTATTCTTCCGCCAGTCATATCAAATTCACTTTTTTCACCAGTAATAAAAATACCGCCACCTATATAAGAACATTTGTTGTTGCTAATAGTCCCACCACTTATATTTACTTTGCTTTGCATCGCATACACACCACCTCCGTTACCTGCCCGCTCGTTTTCACTGATAGTTCCACCTTCCATATTTAATGTTGCATATAGAAGAAATAAAGCACCACCCATTGCACCGCCACTGTTTCCAATAATGGCTGCTTCATCTTTTATGTTTACTGTTCCTCCATTACTAACATATATACCGCCCGCTCCTTCATTTGATTGATTTTCCTTTATAGTTCCGCCTTCAATGTTTATTATCCCTGTATCGTCAGAATAATTAGTTCTTGAAATAGAGCTAATGGCGCCACCTCTACTGTTCGAATAATTGTTGCTGATAATTCCCCCTTTAATACTTATCTCACTACTAGTACCCCTAGCTAGAATTGCCCCAGGGCCTTCTCTTCCATTTCCATTCTCAATCGTCCCATCCTCTAAAGTAAAAGTTGATTGTGTCACAGAAATAAGTGACTCTCCTTGGCTATTATTAGCGTTCCCATCAACATTCACACCATTAATCGTTAGACTTCCTTTATTACCAGCACCATCTTCTGTCACAATGAACACATTGCCGGTATAACCAGTCATTCTTTTTATAGTGGCACCATCAGTGGAAGTCAGTGTAATATTCTTCCCATCAATCGCAATTGCGGAACCGTCAATTTCTAATTCACCATCCCAAGTAAATTCAGCGCTTCCTCCAGCAGCTACTCCACCGATCGCTGTTTTTAATTCATCCACAGCGGGAACTTTCGTAGCATCTTGCACACTTGGACCATTTCTTGTCGTACCTTTACTCGCCTTGGTCTGACTTACACTGGGATTATTCCCAACTGTTTTTTGATTTTCCCCTGTGATGATGGCATTAGACATGCCTAGCGTCAGTTGATTGGTGTCATTTTGATTTTTCAGGCTACTTGCTGGGACATAATCTGGCGTCTCAGCCATGACATTCACCGAACCAACCGCCAATTGACTGACAAATAAAACTCCGGTAGCCACTGAAATCAATTGCTTGTTCCATTTGATTAATTTAAATTTTTGTCTTTCCTTCATTATTTTCTCCTCCATCTTTACAATTACATCCACCTAATTATATCAAATAAACACTTCTTATTGTTGAGTTTCATCATTTTTAAGTTTAATTATAATATAATATGAGTAAAAAATATTATAATAGAATAATTGTTTATTACATTTTTTACGCAATTAAAATTAACAACAAGATAAAGATATTTCCGCAAACTGGAAATCTTTTTTCGATTTTTCAGTTGTAAGTTAACGATTTATTTTTCTGCTTAAAAAAACTTTTTTCTTCTTTGATGAGTCTTTTCCCATAAAAAAGTCGATCTTTGACAAATTTTCTGCAAGATTTTGGCATAAGAAAAAGCCCGACACAATTGTCGAGCTTTCCTTTTACACTGGCGCAAATTGGCTATTATAAAGATTGGCATAAAAATCGCCTTTTTCCATTAGGCTGCGATGACTGCCTTGTTCAATAATTGAGCCATTCTTCATCACCAAAATCAGATCAGCATTTTTTATCGTTGATAGTCGATGAGCAATGACGAAGCTTGTTCGCTCGCTAGTTAATTGATCCATCGCTTGTTGAATCATTTCTTCGGTTCTTGTATCGACACTTGAAGTCGCTTCATCAAGAATGAGGATTTGTGGATCAGCCAAGATAGCACGGGCAATCGTCAGCAGTTGTTGCTGACCCTGAGAAATCTGACCATCCTCAGAAGAAATGATCGTGTCGTAACCATTCGGCAATGTCCGAATAAAGTGATGGCACTGGGCAGCTTTGGCAGCTTGGATCACTTCTTGACGTGTAGCATCTGGATTGCCGTAAGCAATGTTGTCTGCCACTGTGCCTTCAAACATCCAAGTATCCTGCAGCACCATTCCGAACTTACGACGAATCGCTGCTCGGGAAAAATGCTTAACGTTTTTACCATCGATTTCGATCTTTCCGCTATTTAAATCATAAAAACGCATTAACAAATTGATCATAGTCGTTTTCCCTGCACCAGTTGGTCCAACGATGGCTACCATTTGTTTGGGTTTGACTTTGAAGTTAACATCTTCCATTAATAAATGCTCTGGTTGATAACCAAAGGCTACGTGCTTAAAGGTAACTTCCCCCAGTACTTTTTCTGGAACAGGCAAGGACAAGGGTTCCTCACTTTCCTCTGCTTGATCCAAAATTTCAAAAATTCGTTCTAGCGCCGCAAAAGCACTTTGCAGACTATTGATGACATAAGAAACTTGAGTAATAGGCTCCGAGACTTGATTGACATATTGTAAATAAGCCTGCACTAAACCAATCGACATCTGACCATTAATCACCATGATCCCGCCAACAACTGCACTAGTCACGAAGCCTAATTGATTCACTAATCGAATCAAAGGATTAATAGCGAAGCTGACAAACTGTGCTTTTTTAAAAGCTTGAAATTGCGCTTCATTTAATTCATCTAACTCTTCCACCGTTTCTTTTTGACGGTTATACGCCTTGATGACTAAATTTCCTGAATAATCCTCTTCCGCCTTCGTTCCCACAGCGCCTAAAGCTACTTGGTTTTGAGAAAAATATTCTTGGTTCTTATTAGCCAAATAATTTGTCAAAAATAAACTAATCAGTAGAATCACTACAATCCCAATCGTCAGTAACGGACTTAAGTAAATCATCAAGCCTAAGCCAATCACGATAGAAAGAATCGCTGAAATCATCTGCATTAAACCCACTTGCAAGACTTCTGAAACCTTATCCAAATCCAAGGTAGCTCTAGTTAGAATATCGCCAGTCTTGTATTGGTCAAAAAAGTTCATCGGTAGGCGATTCAACTTTTCAGTTAAAGTTTTTCTTAATCGCAGGGTCAGCGTTTCCGCAACACTAGCCATAGTATATTCCTGCAGTAACGAAAATAAGGATACCCCGATCCAAGTCAGAAATAAGAAAAGCACTGGACGTGTTAAAACAGACACTAGACGATTTAAAGAAAACTGATTGTTCTGAAATAAGGCAATGATCGCATCTAATCCCCAACCTAAGATTAAAGGAGTAATCGCCATCAAAGCCGCAAAACAAATCGCGGAAGTAATAATAATTAAAAAGCGGCTTTTTTGAATCGCCAATAGTTTAAATAGACGCAAGCCGGTTTTTTTCATATCTTTCGGCATTTCTGTATCTACTCTTTCATCAACTTGCTTCATGCTCATGCTTTTTCTCCTCCATTCCTTGAGATTTGGCAAATTCTTGGTACACACGACAAGTCGTTAATAATTCTTGATGGGTCCCTTTGCCTACAATTTTTCCTTCTTCTAAAACAATTATTTGATCGGCATCTTTAATAGTAGAAAGACGCTGAGCAACAATCACGACTGCCGCATCTTTTAAATAACTCTTCAAAGCTTGCCGTAACTTCGCATCTGTCTGATAATCCAAGGCTGAAAAGCTGTCATCAAAGAAATACAAATCCGCTGGCTTGATCAAGGCTCGGGCAATACTCAGACGTTGCTTTTGACCACCGGAGAAATTATTCCCTTTCTGGGCAACTGTTGCCTGATATTGATCGTCCAGTCCATTAATAAACGCATCCGCCTGAGCAATCTTAGCCACCTGCTGCATCTCTTCCTTAGTCGCCGCAGGATTCCCAAATAAGAAATTGTCTTCAATTGTGCCGCTAAATAAAAAAGCCTTCTGGGGTACATAACTGATCCGATCTCTTAAAGTATTCTGGGAGACATCCTTGATTGATTCTCCTAAGAAACGAATCTCGCCCTTTGATGTATCTCTAAAACGCAGTAAGGCTTTAGCAATGGTACTTTTACCTGAGCCAGTCCCGCCAACAATCGCGGTAGTCCCGACAGGTATGTCAAAAGTAATATCAGATAAAACAGCTTCTTCTGCTCCACTGTAAGCAAAATCTACTTGATCAAATACCGCAATTGGACCATCTTTTCTTGCTGAAAAACTATTTTTAGCCCCATCAACGATTTCTTCTTCTTTTGCCAAGACTTCGTCGATCCGCTCTAATGAAGCTAAGGCTTTAGGTATCATTACGATCACCATCGCCGCCATCGTCAAGAACCATAAGCTTAAAATAGTATACTCGCTGATAGCTGTTAAACTACCGATTGGGACATTTCCTTGTAAGACTAAGACGCCACCAAAAGCCAAGACAGCGGTCATTCCCAATCCCATCACCAAATTCACCGTCGGGTTCAAGACAGCAAACATCTTATTCACTCGAATCATCACATCAGCATAACTACTAAATGTTTTATCAGCACGCTCTTTTTCGAATTTAGTTTTGTCAAAAGCACGAATCACCCGAACGCCTGTGTAGAATTCTCTAAGCACTTGCATCATCTTATCCATTCTTTGTTGCATAATATCTGCTAATGGAATCGCCTTTTTGATTACCACTAACGAGATAATTGAAAATAGTACAATCGATACTGTAGGAATCCAAATAAAGCGCCAAGAGATCGCTCCCGTCAATACAATCGAAGCAATGCAGATTAAAGGAGCTGGGATGATCATTTGAAATACCATCATCAAAATTTGTTGAATATTGGTAATATCACTAGTCGTCCTCGCTAAAAGTGTCGGCGTACCGAACTCTTCCATCTCTGCTAATGACAAGCTTTGGGTCTTCTCAACCAAGCCTTTACGTAAAAAATAGCCGAAGCGCCCGGCTAAGATCGCAGAATAATAACTGGCAATGATGGAAACAATCCCGGTAACTACAGCTACCCCCAACATTAATCCCCCATTACGCCAGATAGCTCCTTGATCCTGCGTTAGTATTCCTTCATCAATAATTTCAGCAACATAGTACGGAATCATTAGTGTTCCCACAGCTTGCAAGATCATTAAGATGAAGGTTGCCAAGAACATCTTACGATAATTCTTGAAAAAGATTTTAAATAATTTCATCTTTTACTCCTCCTTCTAAAGTGATAGAATAAACTGTAACGTAACGTCACAGTCAAGCAGAAAAAGGAATTTCTTATGAAAAAATATCTCTCAATCAGCGAAATGGGTAAATATGCTGGCATCAGCAGGCGAACACTCATCTATTATGATCAAATCGATCTATTCAAACCCATCAAGATCGGCGAAAATGGTTATCGCTATTATGGAATCGATCAATATTTTGAATTAGATGTCATCTTACTTCTTAAAAATATCGGTATGCCTTTAGAAGAGATTCACACTTTTCTAAAAAACCGAAATGTAGATTACGCTGTACAAGAGTTCTACCGCCAACGATCTAAGGTTGACCAACAAATAACCGCCTTAAAAGATATTCGCACATCTTTAGACAGTTATATCAATCGCTATGAAACTCTAAAGAATTTTGATTTGGAATCAATCACTTATAGTTACCGTGAAGCTGAATCTTTTGTCATTTCAGATACTATCGACAGTGTCGGCGGTATGGACTCGGTGGAAATATATGGTCGTTTCTACTCTTCCGTCGACAGTAAAGACTTATTTAGTGGCTATCCGATTGGTTTTTTAGTAGACGGCGCTGCCTTTTATGAAGAAAACTTTCACGCAGCTCCCTACCGCGCTCTTGTAAGAATCTCTGACGAACGATTGCCACTTTATCAAGCTCAAAAAATTGTCAAACGTCCCGCCGGTTATTATGTATCAGGCTTTATGAAAGATGAGATTCACAACATCAATATTTTCAATAACCGCTTTAGAAATTACCTAAAGGAACACAACTTAGTCCTCGATGGTGACATCTGGGAACTGCTTTGGCAAGATGAAGCCACATCCGAACACTCAGAAGACCAGATATTCGAAGTCCTCATCCCCGTTAAAGAAAAAGACTAAATATTTAACACAAAAAAAGAAGTCAGCCTCTTTGGCTAACTTCTTTAACAAACTATTTTACTGCTTGACTGACACTTTCAGCGACAACCTTTGCGACATTTTCATTGAAGGCATCGGCGATAATGTTGGTAGTAGAAAGTTCTTCTGTTGGAACCAAGCTAGCAATCCCTTTTGCGGCTGCTACTTTCATCTCCATCGTAATTTTCTTTGCTCGAGCATCTAAGGCGCCACGGAATATTCCTGGGAAAGCCAAGACATTATTGATTTGGTTCGGGAAATCACTCCGACCAGTTCCGACAATGTAAGCACCAGCGGCTAAAGCTTCTTCTGGGAAAATTTCTGGTGTTGGATTCGCCATGGCAAAAATAATTGGTTTTTGATTCATGGTTTGAATCCATTCGGCTTTTAAAGCACCTGGAGCTGATACGCCGACAAATACATCTGCATTTTTTAATGCTACTGATAAGTCACCAGACAAGAAATCACGATTGGTTACTTTAGCAATTTCTTTATGGTAAGGATTATATTCTGCATCTTCTTTTTCATTGATAATACCGAAACGATCGACAATCGTCACATTTTTTACACCGGCTGCTAAGAATGTCCGGCTGATAGACAATCCTGCTGAGCCGCCACCATTGACGACGACTTTGATTTCTTCGATATTCTTTTCAGCTAATTTCAAGGCATTATATAAGGCGGCTAACACAACAATGCCGGTGCCGTGTTGATCATCATGAAAAACGGGAATATCTAATTCTTCTATTAAACGACGTTCGATTTCAAAACAACGAGGGGCGCTGATATCTTCTAAGTTAATCCCACCAAATGTTGGTGCAATCATTTTCACCGTTTGAATAATTTCTTCTACATCTTGGGTATCCAATACGATGGGGACAGAATCAACTTCAGCAAAGCGTTTGAACAAAGCTGATTTCCCTTCCATTACAGGCATCGCTGCTTCGGGACCAATATTGCCTAAGCCTAAGACTGCCGAGCCATCACTGACGACTGCCACCGTATTTTTTTTGGTAGTTAATTCATAGGCTAAATTCTTATCTTCTGCGATCGCTGAGGATACAGCTGCCACTCCAGGGGTGTAAGCAATACTTAAATCTTCACGGTTTTCAATCGGCACTTTTGAAACCACTGCTAATTTTCCACCATTTTTTCGCGCTTGTTCTAAAGCTAATTCTTTTACATCTGACATTTGAGATTTCCTCCTTGAGTTTCGATTATCATATTTTTAAAAAATCATTCTTAAAATAGCTGTCATGGTAATAACGGTAATTGCCCCACCTAAACGAGTTGCTACTTGGGCAAAAGGCATCAAGTTCATCCGATTAGCTGTACTTAAAATCGCCACATCACCAGTTCCACCCATACCACTTTGGCAGGCTGAAATAATTGCGGCTTCCACTGGATGCATATTCATAAAACGAGCTACCACAAAGCCAGTCGCAATGACTGTGAATACCACACTGATAACCACTACAAAATACTGCCAAGTTAAGGCGCCGACAACATCTTTTAATGGGATATACAACAAGCCTAAGCCAGCCATTAATGGGAAAGTAAAGTTACTAGAAATAAACTTGTACAACATTTTCGAGCCTTTTTGCGTATCTTTTGGCACAATGTTTAAATATTTTAACAAAGCTGCTGCCACAATCATTAAAACAGGGCCAGGGAAACCTGTCAACGCCTGTAATAGAGAACCTAGAATGAATAATGTACAAGCAGTTAGTACGCCCGCACCCATTTTTTTCAAATCAATCGGCTCATCTTTTTCATCCAAGGCGCCAGCTAAATCATCCACTTCACCTTTTTTAAACTTGATTAATTGGCCTTTACCAGATAGCTCTGGTCGTTTTTCACCTAGACGGCTTAGTAAGCCAGTACACATAATCGCAAAGAAGTTTCCGATGATCGTCGCTGGAATTAATTGTGCCACTAATTGTTCACTACCTAAACCAGTAATTGCGCTGTAACCTAATGATAATGGTAAGATTCCTTCACCAATTCCGCCAGCTAATACGGGCGTAACAATAAAGAACAAAGTATGCTGCCAATCCAAACCAACTAAGACACCTACTAAAGTTCCCACACCCATCGCTAAAATCATGCCAATCATCATTGGCACGATCATCCGCAACAAGCCTTGGACCAAAATCTTACGGTTCATCCCTAAAATACTACCACAGACTAGACAAGCAATGTAAAAATATAAAAAGTTAGCTTGCTTCATTAAAATGTCGGCACTGTCTAAAATATTTTGGTTAACTAAATTATAAAATACTAGAATCGATGGAACTAATAAAGAAAAAATTGCCGGACCACCAAAATTTTTCAGAATCGGAATATTGCCGCCGATGGTTCCTAACAACCAACCTAGCGTCAAGATAACCGCAAAGCCACCCAACATATTAACTGGTAATTCTTTTAGCATCCCCGTGATGAAAATAATGGTTGCCATCGTCGCATAGACAGGTAGACTGACGGAGCCAATCTGAATTTTCTGCCACCATTTTGTTTTTTCAGCTAGCTCTTCTTTGGCTAAAACAGTTTTATTTAACTTCTGATCCATTTTGTTTCCTCCTTGTGTATCTCTTTGATATGCTTAATATAATGTATCCGGTTTCAACAAAATAGTTTATTTAACTTATTTAACTAAAGAAAGTAAGTGGTGCTTTTCACAAAGAAAAAGCGCTTCACTTTGATTGTGTTATACTGAAAATTGGAGGATTCCTATGAAAAAAGGCTTGCGTTTATGGATGTTATTGGCAATTAGTTTTATTTCAGTACTATTAGTAGTGACAACCTTGTTTTATTTACTGATTTCTTATCAAAATACCCGCTATATTCAAAAAGAGGAAGGCAATTTACTTTTGAGAACGGGAAAATTAATTGCTGACGATTCACGGGTGTTGACTGCTCTGGAAAAGGGTGAATCTTCTGATGAATTACAAGCCTTTAGTCAAAAAGTGACTAAGCTTTATCAGTTAGACTTTACCGTCATCTTGAATATGGATGGTACGCGGCTCACTCACCCAAATCAACAACAGATTGGCAAACCTTTTCAGGGAGGCGATGAAGCGCCAGCTTTAGAAGGAAAAGAACATCTTTCCACCAGTGCTGGGACTTTGGGAGAATCACTACGAGGCTTTGTGCCAGTTTTTTATCAAGAAAAACAGATTGGCGTCGTTGCCTTAGGAATTACTACGACTTCTCTCGGCAGTTTAATCAATAAATCGAAAAATGATTATACGATGGCCTTGTTTATCAGTTTGGCAATTGGCTTATTGATGGCCTTTTTAATCACCTACTTTTTGAAATTACAATTACATAATTTAGAACCAAAAGAAATCGCCCGTCTATTAGAAGAACGCAATGCCATGTTAAATGAAACCAAAGATGCGGTCTTCGTGGTGGATTTGCAACAAAAGATATTATTAACTAACCACCAAGCTGAATTTTTTGCCCAACAAAAAGTAGCAAATGATGAACAGCTGATTGGCTTAAAGCTAAATGATATTTTCGAAGATTTAGAGCAACTAGATTTATCCCAAAAAAATGAGCAGTTTTACCAACAAGCTGGACAGGATTATTTCTTTTCAGCTGCACCAATCATCGTCAAAAATAGCAAAATTGGTTCCATCTTATTTTTACGAAATGCTACTGAGACACTATTTTTAGCTGATCAATTATCTTCCACCACCAATTATGCAACAGCTTTACAAAATCAGGCCCATGAGTTCATGAACAAACTCCATGTGATTTATGGTTTAGCCGAACTTGGTGCCTACGAAAAGCTCAATGATTATCTAAAAGACATTATTCAGCCAGAGAAAGAATTAATTTCTCGTTTGGCCATCCTAGTCAATAATCCATTGATTGCTGGTTTTTTATTAAATCAAAGACAGAAATTTTTAGAAGAACAGTCCCATTTGTGGGTGGAGATTACACCAGAGATTCCTAAAACAGATGACCCTAAAGTAACTGAACAACTGCTAAATCTATACCGTTTTGTGGAACATTTCTTATTTCAATGGGAACTACCAGCCGAAATATTGCTACAAATAAATTATCAGGACCAGCGATTACAAACGACTTATTCATTTGTCGCTACTAGTGAACAAGTCGCTTCGATTGAAAAACAATTTTCGACTTTATATTTCAACAATACGTTAGAAGCTCTAAATGGCACATTCGACTGGCACTATCAGCAAGACTACTTACAATTAATTTTTAAAACTGACTATCGAGGTGAGATTGATGACCACCATTTTAATTTTAGAGGATGATCCGATGGTTGCCTTCATCCATCAAAGCTATTTAACCAAAATTGACTCCCAATTGAATATTTTAGAGGCAACCTCCACCGATGATGCCAAGGCACTTCTAGCTGAGGAACAGATAGATTTAATTTTGTTGGATTTACACTTAAAACATGATGATGGCTTAGCCTTTTTGCGAGATCTCCGACAACAAGAATTTCCCGGCGAAGTCATCTTAATCACAGCTGAGAACCAAACTGAAGCCTTAAAAGCCGCCCATCATTTAGGTATTTTAGATTATTTAATGAAGCCATTTAGTTATGAGCGCTTTGCCCAAAGCTTTGAAAGCTTCTTAGCAAAAACAACTATGCTCCAGCATGAAGAATTAAATCAAGCCCAAATTGACCAGCTATTTTACGACAAAAGCCAAAAGAAAGCAGAATTGATTTTGGAAAAAGGACTCTCCAAAGCCACACTGGCTCGTATTTACAAAACCATGCAGGAATTTCCTGCTAGCTTCACGGTAGCAGAATTGGCGGAAAAAAGTGGCTTTTCCCACGTCTCCGTCCGCAAATATATGCAATTTTTAGAACAGCAAGACTTACTAACCAGTGACGTAATCTACCGCAAACAAGGCCGTCCTTTCCAAACTTATCAAATAAAAAATCCCGCCCTCTGGCAAAAATATTTTCCAAAATAAAAAATAAACCTTCACTTTGTACGTTAGGCAAAGTGAAGATTTTTTGCTGAAAAAAAGAACCCCGATTTCTCGGAGTTCTAAAAATTCTGATGAATTACATCATGCCGCCCATCATGCTTGGGTCCATTGCTGGAGCCGCAGCTGCGCCACCTTCAGCAGGTTTGTCAGCAACAACTGCTTCAGTTGTTAACAACAATGCTGATACAGAAGCTGCATTTTGTAATGCTGAACGAGTCACTTTAGTTGGATCCACGATTCCGGCATCCACCATGTTTACCCATTCGCCAGTAGCAGCGTTAAAGCCTAAGCCATCATTTGCATTTTTTAATTTGTCGATAATAACTGAACCTTCGAAGCCAGCATTTTCAGCGATTTGACGTACTGGTTCTTCTAAAGCACGAACAACAATCTTAATTCCAGTTGCTGCATCGCCTTCTGCATCTAATTCAGTTACTTTATTGATAACGTTAACTAATGCTGTACCACCACCAGCAACAATACCTTCTTCAACTGCTGCGCGAGTCGCGTTTAAAGCATCTTCAATTCGTAATTTTAATTCTTTTAGTTCAGTTTCAGTTGCTGCACCAACTTTAACCACTGCAACCCCACCAGCTAATTTAGCTAAGCGTTCTTGTAATTTTTCACGGTCAAAGTCAGAAGTTGTTTCACCAATTTGGCGTTTGATTAATTCAACTCGTTCAGCCAAGCGTTCTTTGTCGCCAGCGCCTTCAACGATAGTTGTATTGTCTTTATCTACTACAACTTTACCAGCAGAACCTAAGTTTTCAACTGTTGCATCTTTTAATTCTAAACCTAAGTCTTCTGTAATTACTGTTGCACCAGTCAAGATAGCTAAGTCTTCCAACATCGCTTTACGACGGTCACCAAAACCAGGTGCTTTAACAGCAACTACGTTAAATGTTCCACGGATTTTGTTCAATACCAAGGTTGGTAAAGCTTCGCCATCCACGTCATCAGCAATGATTAATAATGAACGAGATTGTTGTAATACTTGTTCTAACAATGGCAAGATATCTTGAATGTTAGAGATTTTTTTGTCAGTGATTAAGATGTATGGATTTTCTAAAGCTGCTTCCATTTTATCGTTATCAGTTACCATGTATTGAGATAAGTAACCACGGTCAAATTGCATCCCTTCTACAACATCTAATTCAGTATCGATCCCTTTTGATTCTTCAATCGTAATAACACCATCGTTACCAACTTTTTCCATTGCTTCAGCGATTAATTTACCTACTTCTTCGCTACCAGAAGAAACTGCCGCAACTTGTGCGATCGCATCTTTTGAATCAACGATTGAAGAAATATTGTGTAATTCTTCAACTGCAGTTTTAGTAGCTAATTCGATTCCGCGACGGATACCCATTGGGTTAGCACCAGCAGTTACGTTTTTCAATCCTTCGCGTACAATTGCTTGTGTTAAAACAGTTGCAGTTGTTGTACCGTCACCAGCGATGTCGTTGGTTTTTGATGCAACTTCAGAAACTAATTTAGCCCCCATATTTTCAAAATGGTCATCTAATTCGATTTCTTTAGCAATTGTTACGCCATCATTAGTAATCAATGGAGAGCCATAAGATTTTTCTAAAACAACGTTACGACCTTTAGGGCCTAATGTTACTTTTACTGTATCCGCTAATTTATCTACCCCACGAAGCATTGCTGCCCGTGCGTCTTCTGCAAATTTAATTTCTTTTGTCATGATTTTTCACCTCAAAATTTTTTATTATTCAACGATTGCCATAATATCTTTGGCAGAGATAATTAAGTATTCAGTGCCTTCATATTTTACTTCTGTACCTGAATATTTTTCAAACATTACCATATCACCAACGGCAACTGGCATTGGACTTTTTTCACCGTTTTCAAGTGTGCTACCTTCACCAATAGCTACAACTTTAGCTGTTTGGGGTTTTTCTTTAGCAGCTGATGCTAAAACTAAACCACCTACAGTTTTTTCTTCTTCTTGCGCTACTTCTAAAATCACGCGATCACCTAATGGTTTTAACACGATAAATCCCTCCAAAATTTGATTGGTTTTTATTATTAGCACTCTTAGACAAAGAGTGCTAACTCACATTTCTTATGATACTCATTTTCGATTCACTTTGCAAGTTTTTCATCTGATTTTTTTAAATTTTTTCTAGATCTATTTATGCTATACTTAAAAGAAAAAATTTAAAGGAAGTATCTATGACAGCAAAAAAATATAGTATCGCAACAATTATCACTTACTTGATGGTCTACCTATCACCTGTGATCTTCGCTTTAATTGTTCGACCTACTCAAAACCAAAGCATCACCATGACGACTTTTGCCTATATTATTGGCGCAATATTACTATTAATCTATCTATTTAAAAGTCAAAAATTTAACATTGAACAAAAACCAAAAGCGATCGGTTGGATGATTCTCTTTGGCTTCTTAGGAATCTTCGGCTCCATCCTTTTACAGAATGTTTTACTCATGGTGGAACAGGCTTTTTTCAATGCCCCCACCGCATCACAAAATACTGAAAATATTATTCAACTGATTCAAGAGAACATGGTATTTATTTTAGCCACTACTATCGCAGGACCGATTATGGAAGAATTGGTTTTCCGCCGGGCAATCTTTGGCGCCTTATCAAATCGCTGGGGCTTTATCTTGCCAGCATTAATCAGCTCGGCTTTATTTGCAGCCGCTCACGTTGATGGACATTATTTATTATATGGCGGCTTAGGTTTATTCTTCTGTTTCTTATATCGTTATACTGGACGGATTGGGACTTCAATGATTACCCACGTAGGGATGAATTTATTAGTAATAATTGTCCAATTAGCTGCACGTCAAGCTGGCTTATTATAATTGCTTTTCTTTGCTTTTTTTAAAAAACCTCCTTACACTGAAAGAGAAATCAGTATAGGAGGTTTTTTATATGAAAATTGCAGTAATTGGTGCCACTGGACATGCCGGTTCTTTGATTTTAAAAGAAGCGCTGGCTCGTCATTTGGATGTCACCGCTATTGTCCGTAGCCCAGAAAAATTAGCTTCTGACGTTCCTTTTGTTAAAAAAGATTTATTTGATCTAACCAAAGAAGATTTGCTTGCTTTTGATGTGGTGATTGATGCTTTTCGCGCACCGAGTGGTCATGAAGAATTACATCAAACATCCTTGCAGCATTTAATTGACCTGCTTAGTGGCACCGAAACTCGTTTATTAGTGATTGGCGGGACTTCTTCCTTGTTTATGGACGATGCCAAAACAGAACGGATGATTGATTTATCAGATCCTAATGCCGGCTATTATCCCACAGCGTATAATATGTACAAAGCTTTCTTAGAATTAAAAGACAGCAAGAATCTCCACTGGACCTATATTAGCCCTGCATCTTATTTCGTACCAAATGGTGAACGCACCGGCAAATATACTTTAAGTGATGACCGCATGTTAACTGATGCTAATGGCGATTCTATGATTAGTATGGCTGACTATGCGATTGCTATGGTAGACGAAGCAGTCAATAATACCCACCCCAATCAACATATTAGTGTCGTAACTATCTAAAAAAAAATTCCGTCTCTTCATTGAGACGGAATTTTTTAAATAGCAAATAATTCTGTAGCGGCATTAGGATCTGTATCAAAAATTTGAAACTGATGATTGACACCTAAATCATAGCGTAACAATGTTTCTTCCATTGTCATATGGGCCAACTCTTTCATGTTGTTTTCTTTACTCAAATGCCCCAGATACACACGCTTCGTATGATCACCGATAATGTCGGTCATCACTAAGGCGCCATCTTCATTGGATAAATGTCCCCGATCCCCTAAAATCCGTTGCTTTAAATTCCAAGGATAAGGTCCCATCCGCAACATTTCCAAATCATGGTTACTTTCGACTAAATAAGCATCGGCATCAGAAATAATTCCCTTCACATGCTCACTAGCATAACCAGTATCTGTCAGCATCACAAAAGAATGACCATCTTTATAAAAACGATAAAACTGCGGTGCTGCTGCATCATGAGATACACCAAAACTTTCAATATCCATATCACCAAAAGTTAAGACTTTACCCATATCAAAAATTTGTTTCTGTTCCAAATCGACTTTACCAATCAGAGGCATCATCGCTTGCCAGGTTTTTTCATTCGCATAAACTGGTAATTTATACTTTCGTGCTAATACACCCACGCCATGAATGTGATCACGATGCTCATGAGTCACTAAAATCGCATCTAAATCTTCCGGTTTACGGTCGACTTCAGCTAATAAACTAATAATTTTTTTGCCACTTAAGCCAGCATCGACTAATATTTTTTTGCCTGCACTCTCTATAAACAGTGAGTTCCCACTGCTGCCACTAGCCAGAACACTGACATTAAAGGCATGATTCATATCTAACATCAAAAGTGGTCCCTTCTTTAAAAACTGTCTTTAAGTATACAACCCTTTTTACGGATTTTCTACCTTTGGCACCAAATTATTGGAAATAACTTGGTTACTCATGGCATTCACTCGCTCAATCTGACTCACATCATCAGAAGTTTGTATTTTTACAAACCAGACAGGAACATATACATTCTTTTCCCCCACTTCAATCGTTCGAAAATAACCTAAATAGATATCTTGAATCGTTGAATTCGCAGGAATATTGTTATTAATGTATAAGGTATTTAAGATTTCCTCTTCTGAATAAAGGGTCATTTTTTCCCTTAATGGTTCAATCTGGCGTAATAACGTTTGGGTATATTGCGTCACTTCAGCATTCGTACCACTAGTATCGATATCTAAAGTTACCCGCGAAGTTTCATCAATAAAAGGGATGCCCTCATAGTTCTGAGCGCCAACTATTTTCACATCGTCTTTCTCTTCTTTAGAGATATGAGAAATGTATTGATAACTTGTCCCTTCATAAATGAAGCTATCATCTTTCATCGCGCGATTAAAACTACTCTTTATTCTATTCATATTAAAGCGTCGTGGTTGCCCTAAATAGTTAGTCAGAACATTATCAGATATTGATGAAGTACTCATGATATCTTGAATATTATTTTCACTTAAGACATTCATCACATTGACTTGTTCAGCACTTAAATAATATCCTTCAGGTTTTTTAGTAGAAATTTTTCCTTTAAAGGTAATATTGTCATTTTTTAAACGTGAAGTGATGCCTTCTTTTTGATTATAAGTTGTCGTAACAGCTTGTTGATCATCTTGACTACTTTGATAAATATTAAACAGAAAGATATTTAAACTAATGAAAACAAGAATGAATAACCACTCTATTTTTCTAAAATCCATTAGACACCTCCGTAACCGAAGCCATCAGTTGACTTGCTGCAAACCAATTACCATCATATTTTACATACCACTCAGGTGTTAATGATACCAGTCGATTCGCACCATCTACATCACTCCAAGTATAACCAATGATGTAACTTTCGACCTTGTCGATATCCAGACCCGCGTACACCAATTGATTTTCCATTTCCAATGAACTGGATAACTCAATTTCCTCATCTGATGGAATAGGCACCTGAACAGTATCCATACTCATTTGAATCGCGACTGATTTTGCTTCATCATTTTGGGCATCTCCAATCGTTACGACCATTTTTCCTTTGTCAGACTCACTAAAAATCGGATAACCTTCGACAAATGTCCGATAAGTTATCTGTCCGCCTTCACGATCAAAGTAACGCAGATTCCCAACGCCCGTACCCAAGCGACTAACATAGCCAAAGGTTTGGGCATAAATACTATCCGATTGTACATCTTTAGGTAATTCTCCTGAAAAATCAACAGTACGCTGATCATCATTTAAGATTAATTCTTCCTGACCACTAACAAAAGATTGAACACCTTGTTCATTTTCCTGCCCCTTGGCTCCAACTGGTTCCCGGAAAAAGGCATTTCTAAAAAGTGAATAAGATTGGGTAGTCAATATATAATTGTACCTTTTCAACCGAATGTTACCCTCGGTTTGCAATAACCGTGGAATAATTTGATTTTCTTCTGTCATTGGAATAAAACGACTCTGATTGTTTTCGTAAATATCTTGCAATGTATTCGTGCTAAAGGTGATATCTCCTTGATAAACCGTCTGTCTTGCATAATTAAGAAATCGGATATGATTATTTTCATAATCAATCTGGATTTTATTAAAACGAATCCGATTAGGTTGATCAAAATTATCGATATTTATCGGTATATCAAAAACTTTCAAATATTCTGCCAAAGAAAACTGACCTTCATAGTTTAATTCCATCCCTCGATTGACTTGGTAATAGTTTTGCATTTCAGCTTCACCTTGAGCAACAATCGATAATTCACCATAATCTGCCTCGGTTAAACGTGCTTGAGCCGTGGCTAATAAGTTTTCACTATTTGTCTGAAATTTTTGTCCATCCAGATCCCAAATTCCTCGAATCGGTAAATAGGAATCGGTTGCTTTGGCATAGTTTTGTTCTAAATTATTAATTGTTTGCGTATTTGAGTTTACATTTGGTGTGCGATTTGTTGGTGCTAGCCAAATATTATAGGAGAAGACGATACTTAAAAGAATCAAGACAATCAAGATGCCTCGTAAAATTTTTTCTGATATTCTCAATCCCACCATTCCCCCTCATAAGGTTCATACGGTAACGAAATGGAGAAGGTTGAGCCTTTTCCTTCTACGCTCTCCACCCAGATTTGACCTTTATGGGCCTTCATTACTTCTTTGGAAATCGCTAAGCCCAAACCTGTTCCGCCTTGTTGTCTTGCCCGTGCTTTATCTACTCGGTAGAAACGCTCAAAGACTTTATCCAAGTCTTTTTTCGGAATACCCAGGCCTTCATCAGTAATACTTAATACTACGTTATTATGAGTTTCCATTAAATGAGCTGTGATTTTCCCACCATCTGGTGAATATTTAATCGCATTATTCATAATGTTATCAATCACTTGCATGATTTTGTCAGTATCAACTTCCACCCATAATTCCCGTTCAGTGAAATCTCGTTCAATCACATATTTTTTCTCTTGACTCGTCACCATCATGTCAAAGCGATCCAATACATAATCAACTAGCTCATTAAAATTCACAAATTCCAGTTCTAACTTTTGTGCACCAGAATCCATTCGCGATAAATTCAACAGATCATTAATCATTCGAATCATCCGATCTGTCTCACCTAGAGTCACGGAAATAAACTGCGGCGCAATTTCCTCATCACGCCAAGCCCCTTCATCCAAAGCTTCAATATAACTGCGAACTGAAGTCAATGGTGTTCTTAATTCATGGGAAACATTCGAAACAAACTGACGTCGTTCTTCTGCTGTTTTTTCTTGTTCAGTAACATCATGAACCACGACAACCAGTCCACTGATAAAGCCAGAATCTCGTCGAATCATCGCAAAGTCCGCTCGCAAAATTTGCGTTTCAACTTCACCGCCTGATTCATTATCACGATCAATCAGGATTTCTTCTTGCGTTTCTAATAACTTACGCAAGGTGTATCTTTCTTCTAAATCCAATAACGGTAAGATGGATTGACCAATCGCTTCTTCACTAGTCACATCTAATAAAGACAGAGCAGTTTCGTTAATGGTAATTACTTTCCCACGGCGATCTGTGGCAATAACGCCATCAGTCATGTGGGTAAGCACAGAATCTAAACGATTTCGTTCTGCTTCCATCGTATCTTGGGCATCCTCAATTCGATCTGACAATTTATTAAAGGTTTCCGCCAATTGACTTAATTCATCATGACCTCTAATTTCAACTTTGTCAGAATAATCCCCTTGAGCAATTTTCATTGCTTGCTTACGCATTTCTTCTATTGGTTTGGTAATTGAGCGAGCAACTAATAAAGCAATAACCATCGAAATCACACCAGCAATCATTGAAGCAGTAAAGAAAATCAACGCAGTATTAGCGATGTCTCCATATTTTTGCTCAATGTCACTCTGAACATAAAGAGCCCCGATAACGGCAGAATCACCGCTCGGGGACTGAATCGGTTGGACATTGATATAGACTCTCTGTCCATTATCATCTAAAGCAATGTATTGTTTGACGGTAAAATCATCCACATCACTATATTCATTCTTCTTACCTACAATGGAATCACGATCCGTGACATCCCCTGTAGCCAACACAATTCCTTTGTCATCCACAACCCACATTTGTTTAATATCTGAAGGACTATTGTTCTCCAGAAGACGCTGGACTGTTTCTGCCTCGCTCTCATTGTTTTCAGACATGGTGGTTCCTAAAGTCGTCGCTAAATTAGCTACCCGCGAATTCATATCTCGTGTAAAAGTATTGATGGTTGATTTTTCCAACCCACGAATAAAATACGCGCCGATAATTTCAATCGAAATCAGTAAAATTAAAATAAACGAAAAAGCAATTTTAAAATTGACTGACCGGTAAAAACGAACTTTATTTTTCATTCATTAATCCTCAGTATTACGTAAATAATAGCCGACGCCACGACGGGTAACTAAATAAGTCGGATGGCTGGGACTATCTTCAATTTTTTCTCGTAAACGACGAACTGTTACATCGACAGTCCGGACATCACCAAAGTAATCATAACCCCAAACGGTTTGCAATAAATGTTCCCGAGTCATCACTTGTCCGATGTGTTTTGCTAAATAATGCAATAATTCAAATTCACGATGGGTTAGTTCAATCGTTTCGCCATGTTTCGTAACCACATAAGCATCTGGATGAATCGTTAAATCCCCGATTGTTAAATCGCTTTGGGTCGTACTTTCATCTTCTTTAGGTGCTTGTCCACCACGACGTAAATTAGCTTTTACCCGTGCAACTAGCTCGCGATTAGAAAAAGGCTTAGTCACATAATCATCAGCCCCTAGTTCCAATCCTAAAACTTTATCAATTTCAGAATCTTTAGCGGTCACCATAATAATTGGCATATCGTGGGTTTTGCGGACTTCTCGTGCTACTTCTAAGCCATCTTTTTTAGGTAACATTAAATCTAATAAAATTAAATCGGGTACAACTTCTTCGACTTTTTCTATTGCTTCTTCACCATCATAGGCTGTATATACTTCATAGCCTTCTTTTGTTAAATTAAACTTGACGATATCAGAAATCGGCTTTTCATCATCAACGACTAGTATTTTTTTCAAAATTGTCACCTCATTATTTGTTTTCAAAATCGTCTTCATGCCTACCATTATACATTATTTTCATAACGGTTTCATCTTTTCATAAAATCTAGCTTTGGCTTAAACGGATTATTTATTACTTTATTTAAGCTTTGCCGTCAGAATTCACAGAATCTTCACCTTTGTTATCGAAAATAATCTTCTCAGCCAACATTTTTTGGGCAAAAGATTGAGTACTACTATATAATGCAATTTGACGAAAATCAAATTTATAATTTTCATTTGTGATTTTATCTCGATTGATGACCTGAGTAACTTCTTTCAAAGCAGACTCTTGTGCCTCACAAAAATGATTATAAACTTCATCGGCTTGCGCTACTTCCAGCTGCATATCAATTAATGCTTTAATGTCTGGAATTGATAAAACTTGCTTCAAAATTGTAATCATCATCAAATATGCTAAATGTTCACGACTGTATCGCTTTTTCACTGGCGCAGGAATTAATTTATGTTTGACATAATTATTCACCATGGCACTCGATAGTAAATGGGCTTTTTCAGAGGTCATCATAGAAGATAGATAACGATCCACCAGATTAATCACTTGATCCATATACAATTCAAATTCTGGTAATTCTTGCCATCTTGGTAAATGAATCTCTTGAATCTGATTTCCCCAGTTTTCTAAATTTATTTTCTGCAATTTCGATAGCTCCTCTCAAGTTTCATACTATCAAAAATCACTCGATGAAACAATTTAGTTGAAAAAACTCACAGTTACTAGGGCATTCAGTTTACTCTTGCATTTTTAGATTCCTAGTGCTAACATATGAACGTGCTAACACGGGCCGTTAGCTCAGTTGGTAGAGCAGCTGACTCTTAATCAGCGGGTCGCGGGTTCGAGCCCCTCACGGCCCATGGGTGCCAAACCCACGCCACCGGTACAACCTTGGTCTCTTAGGAGATTTCGAAAAGGATGTGCGCGGTGGTATTTTTTTTGCGAAAAAATAGAATATTAGATAAAGTAACATTTTGCTTGATATTTCTTAATGTCGAAACTAAAAAAAGACGCATTTATTTAATAATACTGAATGCATCGTTTTCTCTTTATAGAATCACTATTAACCCCTTTTTACCTTCAAACACAGTTGATTCGCTTTCCATCTATAGCATTTGCTGTACCTTTTTGCATATAAAAATTTTCACCTTAAATTTGAGTAGGCTTTCTTTTACTTATCAATTCAAAAATCTATATATAAAACATCCTTCTAACTTCCATTACCTCTTTCTTCGATATAGCCAAAAAGAAAGTCCAACACAGACAGCTTCTGTTAATACAAAAGCCCACCAAATTCCTGCTATTCCAAAAAAATGACTCAGTATAAATGCCATTGGTAATAATAAAATAAGTTGTCGGATTAAAATTAAGCAGACTGAAGAAAATTGTTTGCCTGTAGCTTGAAAATATGAAGTAAAGACGTAGCCGATACTGGCAAAACAAAAATTCAAAGCAATAATTTTCAAAGCCTGTTCACCTATTGTCAAAACAGTTTGATCTGTACTAAACAAAGAAATAATTTCCTTTGAGAAAAGCAGAAAAATAATTGTTCCAATGACACTAAAAATTTCAGCAAGAATTACTGATAATTTTAGACTCTCCTGCAGGCGACTCGTATTTTTTGCTCCGTAGTTATAACTCATGATTGGTAAAGTTCCTTGAACGATACCATTAATTGGCATGAAAACAAAAGATTGAACTTTGTAGTAAATACCAAAAATGAGTACACCTACCTGAGAAGTTGTTGCTAAAATTAAATTGATTCCACTAACCATAATTGATCCGATTGAAAGTAATAAGAATGAGGGAATACTATTGTAATAAAGTTCTCGAGTTAAGGACTTGCTCCATTTAAAATTTTTAAACACAAAATTAATTGGCATATGTCCTTTTTTAAAAAATAAAATGGCTAAACACATTGAAGACAACTGGCCAATTACTGTAGCAATGGCTGCCCCTCGAATTCCCATAGATGGTAAACCGAACCAACCAAATATTAAAATCGGATCTAAAATTATATTGACCAGCGATCCAACTAGTTGGAAAATCATCGGAGCTATCATATTACCAGATGCTTGATAAACCTTTTCAATTGTAATATGAATAAATACGCCAAAACTGAATAAGAAAATGACACTGATATATTCATATCCTAAAGATAGCGTTAAAGCATCATCAGAAAATAAGGCCATAAAAGGTTTGGCAAATACTAAACCTAATACCACCACCAATAAATAGTGTAAAAGTGAAGTAAAAATCCCCTGGGTAGCTGCTTGATTGGCCTCTTCATTATCTTTACTACCTAGTTTTCGTGATAAAAAGGCATTAAGACCTGTTCCAAATCCCACCGTTAAAGCTAAAATCAAATTTTGGATAGGAAAAGCAATTGAGACTGCTGTTAGCGCCTCCGTACCAATTTTTGCGACAAATATTGAATCCACTATGTTATACATAGACTGAATAAGCATCGAAAAAATAGAGGGTATTGACATTTTAATAATTAATGATAGTAAATGATTTGTTTCAAATTTGTTCGTTTTTTCCATTTGTTTCCTCCAAAAAAAAAGACACGTTTTTTATTGTTTGGTTTACGGGAAACAATAAAAATACGTGTCTTTTTTTATTTTATTTACATAGTTCTATAAAATCATAAAAATTAGTTTGTTTGGATAGTTTTTTTACAAAACTTCCTTCATCTAAAATCTTGACCAAAAAACCAAAAAGTTCTTCAAAGGCATGATCACGTTCTTTTTTCATTGCCAGAAGCAAAACCAGGCGCACCCGATTACCACCCCATTTGATAGGTTTTTCTAAACAACAGACAGCAACAGCATTTTGTAACGCCGTTCTCTGAATCGCATGGGGAATCGCATAATAATTTTCATAAGAAGTACAAGAAAGTTGCTCTCGATCCAACACTTTTTCCACGTAATTAGGTTCACAATAACCCTGATCGGTTAATTGTTGACATAAAAAAGTAATCACTTCTTCTCGATTTTTAAAATTTTGATTAACAAAGAATAGTTCTTCTTTAAAAAAATGATGAATAATTTCTTTGGATTCATCTTGTTCTTTTAAAATAGATTCTACCCTTGAAACATCTGAATCATCAAAAATTGCTGAGTAAAAATAGACAGGAATGTTAGAAGATACTGTTACATTTTCTGTTGTAATTATCAAGTCGAGCTCGTTATCTAAATAATTTTGAACATCAAAAACAGTTGTCGCTTCTATCAAATCAATTGTAAAATTCAACTTCCGTAGCTTATTATGAACTAGTCTTCTGCTAGCGACTCCATAAGGAGATACTAGTAAAATTCTCTTTAGTTTGCCATGACTCATGGTTTCCGAGGCTGATAAAAAATGCAAAGCAATATAAGCAATTTCATCATCTGGAAAGGTGATATTTAATTCCTTTTGAATGGCGTCAGCTGCCAGTACACTGACATTATAAATAAATGGATACTTGTTCTTTAATTCTTCCGTCAGAGGGTTACTTAGATATTGCTTTTTAACCGCTCGTCGATATAAGGCTGACAGATGCGTTGATAAGTAATCTTTCATCCGCTCATCTGCAGAAAAATCAATCATAAAATTTTCATCAATTATTTGAATGATGCGATCTGTTAAAGAAAGAAACCCCTCTTCTGCCAGTTCATCCATCATAACAAACTTACCTGAATAAAGTCTGGCTACATAATACAGTTCTTTTTTTGGAATAATAATTCCTAAACTGTTTTCTAGCTTTACAATAAACTGCTGAGCCAGTTGCTGGCTTTTTTTATCAATTTTTTTTACCTGTAAAGTTTCAATATAACTACCTTGACTTACACGTTCAATTAACACCGCCACATGAATGATGAAAGAAATCATCGAAAAATCATTCATATAAAAATCTATTTCATTGTGATGATCAATCACCAAATTAGAAAGAACAGTTAAATCGCAGTGTTCAAAATAGTCACTGTATTTATCTAAACTTAATTTATGAGTTTTAATTTCTTGATTCAAAAATAGATTAAAAATGGCGCGTTTTTGTTCCTCTTCACCTTCTACTAGCAATTGATTCTGTCGACGAACGATACATAACGACTCATCTTTTTCCGCAATTACTTGGTTTAATTCTTGGATAATTCTACTAAGCGTCGACTCACTAATAAAAAATGCATCTGCCAAATCATAAAAATTAATAGCTTCTCTTTCTAAAATACGATTTAATAGTTCAAAACGCAGATTTTCTGTTTCGAGGGTACTATCTACGTCCTTTAAAAAATTTTGTGGATCACAAATAAAATAGCCCGCTCCCGCTTTAGATTCGATGACTGGTGATTGAAAGGCTGTATTTATTTTTGTAATATCGTTTCTAATTGTTTTAGACGATACCCCTAAGCTTCTAGAGAGACTACTTGCAGTCACTAAAACTGGACTATTTTTGAGAGCCTTGATCAACTCATTTTGTCTTTTTGTTATCACATAATTGCCTCCTGAATCTTTGGTCTATTCCAAATTATAGCATTTCAGTCCAAGACAATGAAAATTTATTTGTTAACTTTCAAAACCACGAATAAGGTTAGAGTAAACTAACCTTATTCACCTATTTTCTTAGTTTTCAATAGCAGAATTTTCTATTATCTGAGCATCCTTTGATGATTCTTCCTGTTCTGCTTCTCTTTCTAGTTTCATTAAATCTTTTTCGTATACTTTCAAGAACGGCAGATACATTAATCCGTTAATAAAGATTAAAGCAAAGATTAAAACTACCGATTTCCAGTCCATGGTCGAAAGAAATGCTCCAATCGGTGCTGGCATTTGCCAAGAAAAGACTGCAAATGTTTTACCAACAATTCCCCATGACATGCATAAATACGTTACTATACCGTTAAACACTGAGGTAAAGATAAATGGAAAGAAGAAAATCGGATTTAACATAAGTGGTGTACCAAAAATAATTGGTTCTGAAATTCCGAAGATTGAAGGCAAGAAGCCCACTTTCCCGACTGTACTCAGCTGCTTTGATTTGGAACGCATCATTAAGAATGATAAAGCCAAAACAGAACCCGAACCACCAATAATCACGAAATAAGTCCAAAACGGTGTAGTGAAGATGTGTGATAAATCTTGTCCTGCCATTTGTTCAGCAGCGTTTATTGACAAATTACCATCACGAATTGGGCCTAAAATTCCTGCCAAAGCAGCATCGTGAATACCAAAAAACCAGAATAAATGTACCAAAAAGATAATTAAAATAGTAAAAGGCAAACTATCGGCAGCTCTAAAGCTTGGTGCCATTACATCGTATAAAAATTTCACAGCAGTTGTATCTAAACTATGGAAAATAATAAAAATAATCGTAAAGACTGTCAGTAAAACAATCCCTGGCACTAATGCGGCAAATGTTTCTGATAAAGAAGCAGGAACACTCTCAGGCATTTTAATGCGACCAATATTTTTCTCACGCATCCAATGGTAACCTTCAACCGTTAAAATCGCTACAAATATCGAAAGTAATATGCCACGACCATCTAAAAAACTAATTTCTACAATTTTTCCATCCCAGCCTAAACTTTGCGGGTCCAATACCAACATAAGAAATCCAGCGATTGAAAACATCATGGGCCGTAAAATATCTTCTTTATAATGACGGCACAAATAATAAGTAATCCCGATACAAATATACAGTGACATCGCACTCAAAGTAATACTACTTACCCAGTTTAATATCAAACTATTTTTTTCAGCAAAGCTCGCCCAAGCTAAAATAAATCTGTTGGTTGTATCTTCAGTGACGGGTGCTGCCCCTAAAATCAGAGGAATTGAACCAAATAAGGTTAGTGGCAACATAGACATAAACGCATCACGGGTTGCTTTCAAATGTCTTTGCTGACTTAATTTATTTGCAAAAGGTGAAATATAGCGGTCCATTTTTTCGCTTATAACACTGAAATTCATAACCTTATCCTCCTACTATTTTTTTGATATCCTCATAAACGCCTTTACCGTCCATTATGCCGTATTTCATTGGAGAAATTGCCTGTACCGGAACAGTTACCTGTTCTTCAATTTGTGGCAATAAAAAGCGGATTTGAGGACCAATCAGTACTAAATCGATACCCTCTAAATAATCACTGTATTCAGATTCACTGTACGCACTTACTTTTAGCGTATTATTTGAAGCGGCCTCAATTTTTTTAGCCAATATTCCTGTAGACATCCCAGCGTTACAAACTAACATTATATTCTTCATATTTAATCTGCTCCTTTTAATTGAAATTTCGTCGTTTTATGAGTTCACCTTGACTTGCAATTACATCTTTGAACCAATGATAAGAAGCTTTTGGTGCTCTTGTCTGACCATTTTCAAAATCGACAGCAACTAAGCCATAGCGTTTTTCACAACCATTCTTCCAAGAATACAAATCAAACGATGACCAAGCATAATATCCACGAATATCACAACCAGCATCTTGAGCATTCATAATGGCATTGATATGATCGTTCATAAAGGAAATACGATATTCATCCTTCACTTCATCGACAGTTACATCTTCACGAACGCCAACACCGTTTTCTGTAACATAAATTGGTAAATGATAACGTTGGTAAGCTTCAATTAAACCGTCTTCCAGACCTTTAGGATAAATCTCAGTATCCCATTCAGTCGTTTCATTATTTGGATCTTTCACTTGTTCGAACCAGTTTTTGATTAATACTTTGGACTCGCCTTTTTTCCCAGTGTGGTTAAAAGATAGTTGGGTTTCTCCTCCGGTATAAGGTTTAACCAGAGTTCTAGAGTAATAATTTAAACCGATAAAATCGACCGTATTTTCTTTAATAATTTCAAGTTCTTTCGTGCTAATAAAACTAATGTCATAGTCTTTTGCTAAAACTGAAATCAAGTCAATTGGAAATTCACCTAAAGCAGCTGTATCTAAAATCCAGTTATTACAGTAATTGTCGGCATAACGCATGGCAATTTTAGTTTCAATGCTATCATCAACACCATTTACAGGTGTATAGCTATGAACGATACCAATCTGTCCTGGATAATTTCCTGCTCTAAAAACCCTAACTCCTAACGCACTCGCATACATCACATTATAAGCGGCAATCATTGTTTTCTGAGGATCTTGCAAGCCTGGAGGATAGTTACCAATCATATAACCATTCACCACAAACCATTTTGGTTCATTAAAGGTTGTCCAGTTACGAATCTTATCACCAAATGCTTCATAACAAACTTTTGCATAATGTTCAAAAGCCCCACATACTTCGTGATTTAACCAACCACCAGTTTCTTCCCAATACTGTGGTAAATCCCAATGATATAAGGTTACAAATGGTTCAATCCCATACTTCTCACAAGCATCCAAAATACCATGATAAAAATCTAAGCCTTTTTGATTCACATCACCGTTTTTATTTTTAATTATTCGTGGCCAAGACAGTGAAAAGCGATAAGAATTTTGCCCTCCTTCGGCCATCATACGAATATCTTCTTCATAATGATGATAATGATCACTAGCTACATCACCATTTTCCAAATTATTTTCATGCAGGTAAACATCCCACATTGAAGGTGCTTTCTCATCTACATCCCAAGCGCCTTCACATTGATAAGAGGCTGTTGCTCCTCCCCATAAAAAGTTTTTATCCATCAATAGTCTCCTTCCATTTATACAACTCACCAAATTCACCAATCAGGTCTACTGCAATATCTGTTGAAGATAAATGACCTTCAGCATGAACTAAAAGTAAATCAACTTCTTTCATTTGATTCGATGATGATAATTTTCGCAATAGCTCAGCATGGGCTTTATGTGCCAATCTTATTTCTTGCTTTGCCTCAGTATACTTTTCATCGAACAAATCAAACTCACTTTTTTTAGCAGCCATTAAAGCTTCATAAGAACTGCTTTTTGCATTGCCAGCATGTAAGATAATCGCCATTGATTCCAGCTCAGTACTTACCTGTACAGTTTCTGCCATCTAAGTTCCTCCTCTTTTCTTTTTACACTCTTACTATAAATCGTTTTCAAAACTCAATAAATTCATAATTTTCCACTTTGATTGTGGTAATTTTTTTCTAAGATACAATTGGTCAATTCAATGCCTTAGAAGATACTGATTTTTTCTTTATACTGAAACACTTTTTTCCAAACATACAAAATTTCTTACATTAAGCTTAAAGCAACCTAATGAGGTATTTATTGATATATCTCTAAACTCTCCTCAATAGATTGCTAATTGGATTTCCTCATGTGCAATAAAATCCACCGAAGCAAACTGACAGTTTTCGAAACATATAATAAGAGCAAAGCCTTAAATTAGCTTTGCTCTTTTGCCTCAAACTATCTGTAAAAAAATCTATTGAAGAAAGCTTTTCCCCCAAAGTAAAAAAATATTTTCATCTTTTTCTCATCTTTTTTTAAATTTTAGGTTGACATTGGTTGCTCCTTTGTTTATTCTTTTAACAAGCAATTAAACAAAAATTCTGACAATTTTAGGTGAAAAATTATGATGACGATAAATAACCAAAATAACACAACTTTATTATTATAACAGGGACTCTTTTTTTAGTTTTCTAAAAGAGTCCCTATTCGCATTGCAGCTAAGGAGAAAATGGTTCTTCTTAACTGGGATGCTTTTTTTATACCCAAATTTAAAAAGAGGAGCGGTTATTATGAGAAAAATTCAATTTTTTGACACAACATTAAGAGATGGTGAGCAAACACCTGGTGTAAATTTCAACACAAAAGAAAAAATTCAAATTGCCCAGCAATTAGAAAAATGGGGTATTGATGTAATTGAGGCAGGCTTCCCAATTGCTTCTGATGGCGATTTTGAAGCAGTGCAAAATATTGCCCGTAATGTTAAAAAAATGACTGTGGCTGGTCTGGCGCGCTGTCAGAAAAAAGATATTGATCGTGCATATGAAGCGTTGCAAGATGCGGTCCATCCACAAATTCATATCTTTTTGGCTACCAGTGACGTGCATATGAAATATAAATTGAAAATGACAGAAACTGAAGTTTTAGCATCAATCAAAGAGCATGTCAGTTATGCCCGCAACTTATTTGAAAAGGTTCAATTTTCACCAGAAGATGCCAGCCGAACTGAAAAAAGTTTTCTTTTAAAAGCTGTTCAAACAGCCATTGATGCTGGTGCAACTATTATTAACGTACCAGATACTGTCGGTTACTCTAATCCAACAGAGTACGGCGCACTTTTCAAATTTCTAATTGATAATATTCAAAGTGAGCAGGAAATTATTTTTTCTTCTCATTGTCACGATGATTTGGGTATGGCAACAGCAAATGCTCTAGCAGCTATCGAAAATGGCGCGAATCGCGTGGAAGGTACCGTCAACGGTATTGGTGAACGAGCAGGAAATACTGCTCTAGAAGAAGTTGGCTTGGCTTTATATATTCGGAATGACTTTTATCAAGCAAATAGCCAAATTGAATTAGCCGAAACCAAACGGACAAGTGATTTGGTCGCTCGCCTATCAAGTATTCCTGTACCAAAAAATAAGGCCATTATCGGTGAAAATGCTTATGCTCATGAATCTGGTATTCACCAAGATGGTGTTTTAAAGAATCCTGAAACGTATGAAATCATCACGCCATCTTTAGTCGGGGTAAATAAAAATTCTCTGCCTCTAGGAAAACTTTCTGGTCGTCATGCCTTTGTAGCAAAATTAGCAGAGCTTGGTTATCAACTATCTGATGATGAATTAAAAACGGCATTTGCTCGCTTCAAGTCTCTAGCCGACAAGAAAAAACAAATTACTGATGATGATTTGATTGCTTTACTAACAGATCAACATCGAGAAGAAACCGAACAATGTAAATTATCTTCTGTTCAAGTGCAATACAGCTCTAACGGTTTCCAAGGAGCTATTGTCTCAATTACCGATTCGAATGATCAAACCAAAGTGGCTTCAACCATCGGCTCTGGTAGTATCCAAGCTATCTACAATGCCATCGATGAGATTTTTGACCAAGATGTTTCCTTAACTGAATATGAAATTCAAGCCATCACTGCTGGTGAAGATGCCCAAGCTGAAGTGCGAGTCTTGCTGACAGATGAAAAAAATCAGCAAACTTATCGTGGTGTCGGCATTGATTTTGATGTGTTACAAGCCTCGGCAAAAGCTTATGTCGCTGCTAGCAATCAAGTTTTTACTAAAAATATTTAAGGAGTGCTCAAATGTCAAAAAAAATTACCGTATTAGCTGGAGACGGCATTGGACCAGAAATAATGAAAAGTGGACTAGCCATTTTAGCAACCGTCAAACCAGATTATCAAATTGAAGAACAATTTTTTGGTGGCGCTGCTATTGACCACAGCGGTTCTCCGCTACCTGCAGAAACAATTGAAGCTTGTCAAAATGCTGACGCCATATTATTAGGAGCAATTGGTGGTCCGAAATGGGATAACGCAAATGAAACACCAGAAAAAGGATTGTTGGCTTTACGAAAACAGCTACAATTATTTGCTAACATTCGACCGATAAAAGTAACCGATAGTTTAATCGATTTTTCACCGATTAAATCAGAAATCATTCGCGGCACTGATTTTGTCATCGTTCGAGAATTAACTGGCGGTATTTATTTTGGCAAACCACAAGAATTAAATGCTGAGAATGCATTAGATACCAATACTTATCAAAAATTTGAAATCGAAAATATCTTGCGTCAAGCTTTTCGTTTAGCACAACAAAGAAGAAAATTAGTCACCTCGGTGGATAAAGCCAATGTCTTAGCCACTAGTAAGCTATGGCGTAAAACAGCCGAAGAAATCGCGAAGGAATTTCCCGATTGTACTTTAGAGCATCAATATGTTGATTCAGCAGCAATGAAAATCATCCAACAACCTACCCACTTTGACGTTGTTGTTACTGAAAATTTATTTGGAGATATTTTAAGTGATGAAGCTTCTGTTTTGCCAGGCTCTTTAGGCGTGTTAGCCAGTGCTTCCGACAGTTTAAACGGCCCTTCTTTATACGAGCCCATCCACGGATCTGCACCTGATATCGCTGGGCAAGATATTGCCAACCCGTTGTCGATGATCTTATCGGTAGCAATGATGCTTCGTCAATCATTTAACGAAAATCAGTTAGCTGAAAAAATCGAAACTGCTTGCGACAATGTATTAAAAAAAGGGATTGCCACCAAAGACTTAAAAGGCAGTGCCACGACAACCGAATTTACAAATGCAGTAATTACTGACTTGAAGGGAAGATAATTATGGGAAAAACACTTTTTGATAAGCTTTGGGACCGTCATGTGGTTTATGGTGAGGCGGGTTCGCCACAACTTTTATATATTGATTTGCATCTGATCCATGAGGTTACTTCACCTCAAGCTTTTGCTGGTATTCGCGAAGCTGGACGCACACTGCGCCATCCTGAAAGAACTTTTGCAACGATGGATCATAATACACCGACGGTTGATATTTTTAATTTCAGTGATTTAGTCGCAAAAAAACAAATTGATACTTTAAGAGACAATTGTCAGGAATTTGGTGTTGAGCTTTGTGATAATGGCACTGAAAATCAAGGGATTGTTCATATGGTAGGACCAGAAACTGGTTTGACTCAGCCTGGAAAAACCATCGTCTGTGGCGATTCTCATACCGCAACTCATGGGGCATTTGGTGCTTTAGCTTTTGGGATTGGAACAAGTGAAGTGGAGCATGTTTTTGCCACTCAAACCATTTGGCAAAGTAAGCCTAAAAATATGGGTATTAACATTACTGGGGAGCTTCCTAAAGGTGTTTACGCTAAAGATATTATTTTGGCTTTAATTGCAAAATATGGTACGAATTTTGGCGTTGGTTACGGCGCAGAGTTTTTCGGGGATACAATTGAAAACTTGTCGATGGAAGAACGCATGACGATTTGTAATATGGCGATTGAAGGCGGCGCTAAAATTGGTATTATGAAACCTGATCAAACAACTTTTGATTACGTTGCTGACCGGACTTATGCTCCTAAAGATATACAAGCAGCCAGTGAAAATTGGCAGGAGCTTTTTACTGATGAAGATGCACAATATGATACCGTTCTTACTTTAGATGTTAGCCAACTCTCTCCTTTTGTTACTTGGGGCACAAATCCTGAAATGGGTGTTGCTTATGATGAACAGTTTCCAGCTGCTGACTCTGATGAATTTGTTAAGGCTTATGAATATATGGACTTGCAACCTGGTCAAAAGCCAGCTGATATTCCAATTGGATATGTTTTTATTGGTTCTTGCACCAATGGTCGACTTTCTGATTTAAAAGAAGCCGCTAAAATAATTGAAGGTAAAAAAGTAGCTGATGAGGTGACTGCGATTGTTGTGCCGGGCTCACGTCCCGTTCGAAAAGCGGCCGAAGCCATCGGTTTGGATCAAGTTTTTAAAGCAGCTGGTTTTGAATGGCGCGAGCCTGGTTGCTCAATGTGCTTGGGTATGAATCCTGATCGTGTGCCAGCTGGCGTCCATTGTGCTTCAACGTCTAATCGTAATTTCAAGGGACGACAAGGAAAAGATGCTCGGACCCATTTGTGTTCACCAGCTATGGCAGCGGCAGCCGCAATCAATGGTCATTTTATTAATATTTCACAGGAGGTTGTTTAAATGGAAGCTTTCACACAATATAGCGGTAGCGTAGTTTCTTTAAGAGAAGATAATATTGATACCGATCAAATTATTCCCAAAAACTTTTTAAAACAAGTCGATAAAAAAGGCTTTGGCATTCATTTATTTGACGAATGGCGTTACTTAGCCGATGGGAGTGACAATCCTGATTTCCCTTTAAACTTTCCAGAAAATAAACAGGCGACCATTTTAGTTGCTGATGAGAATTTCGGTTCAGGTTCTTCCCGTGAGCATGCCGCTTGGGCGTTGCAGGATTATGGTTTTAAAGCCGTGATTGCCGGTAGTTTTAGTGATATTTTTTATATGAATGCTTTGAAAAATGGCTTATTGCCTATTAGAATCGAAAAAGAAATTCGTGACGACATCAGTCAATTACCTGCTGGTACAAAGATTGAGATTGACTTACCTGCACAAAAAATTACTACACCAAATGCTGAATACTCCTTTGCTTTTGATGCCACTTGGAAAGATAAACTAGTTAATGGTTTAGACGATATCAGTATTACTTTACAGCATGAAGATGCGATTCGTGCTTATGAACAGAAGATGGTCCAATTTTAAATTGTAAATGAACTGTATCGATTGCGATACAGTTTTTTTATGCAAAAAAATCCTCGACTGATTGCCGAGGATTTTACATTTTTTATTTACTTTGCTCTTCTTTTACTGGACAGCCACAGTCGCAGTCTTCACAAGAGGCGCCATTTTTAATTTTGCGATAGACAATCACTCCTGCACCGCCAAAAATTAAAACAGATAAAATTATAGTTGCCATTCTTTCACCTCATCTAAATGTTGAATTGTTACGGTTGGTCGATTTGATTTATTTGGTTTCTTCAAGATAAAGTATAGCATAATCGCTAAAACAACGGCTGCTAAAATAAATCCAATTCCTATTGAACCACCTTCAAAAAAGACGTGTCCAAATTGATAAACAACGAAACTCACTGCATAAGCCAAACCACATTGATATGCAATTGCACCGGCAAACCATTTACCATTTGCCATTTCACGACGGATGGCCCCCATCGCAGCAAAACATGGTGCACACAATAAATTAAATACTAGGAATGAATATGCCCCAACTGGCGTATAAGAACCTCGCAAGGCTCCCCAAATCTGAGAGCCGTTTTCGGAAACTGATGGTTGATTGTATAAAATCCCAAAGGTCCCGATGACATTTTCTTTGGCAATTAGTCCTGTGATTGCTGCTACTGCGGCTTTCCAATTACCAAATCCAAGAGGTGCAAAAATTGGTGCTACAAGGTTTCCTAAAACTGCTAAGATACTTTGATCTTCTGGTACTGCTTGGAACATAAAATTATGGGTCTGAGTAAACCAAATTAAAATACAAGCGACAAAAATAATTGTTCCTGCTTTTTTAACAAATGCTTTACTGTGATCATACGTATAACGAATCGTATTACCGATTCTTGGAAAATGATAAACTGGCAATTCCATAATGAAAGGTGCTGGATCACCGGCAAACAAACGTGTTTTTTTCAAAGCAATCCCTGATAAAACGATTGCTGACATACCAATAAAATAAGCTGAGGGTGCTACCCAAGAACTATTTGGGAAAAATGCCCCCGCTACTAAGGCAATGATTGGCAATTTAGCTGAGCAAGGCATAAATGTCGTTAGCATGACAGTCATTTTGCGATCTTTTTCATTTTCAATTGTCCGACTCGCCATGACACCTGGCACACCACAACCTGTTGCAATTAACATCGGAATAAATGATTTTCCTGACAAACCAAACTTTCTAAAGAAACGATCCATTACAAAAGCAATCCGCGCCATGTAGCCACAATCTTCAATTAATGCCAAACAAAAAAATAGAACCATTAATTGTGGTAAAAAACCAAGTACTGCGCCAATTCCGGCGACAATCCCATTTAAAATCAAGTCTTGCATCCAACCAGCTACTTGCCAAGATTGCAAGGTTGTTTCGATAAAGTTCGGTACGATATCACCAAACAAAGTATCATTTACCCAGTCAGTTCCAATGGCTCCGACAGTTTGAATCGCAATGTAATAGATTAACCACATAACTAAAGCAAAAATCGGTAACGCTAAAAAGCGATTCGTCACAATCCGGTCAATTTTATCTGATAATGATAATTTAAACTGGTCATCATCAACAACACATAAGGTTTTCAAGTCCGAAATAAAATTATATCTTTCATTAATAACGATGGATTCAGCATCATCTGCGATAATCTTTTCAGTAATATTAATGGTTTCTTCAATTTCTTTTTGCTGAATAGTACTCAAATCTAATGCTTGGCTTGCTCGTGAATCCCGTTCGAATAATTTCACGCTGTACCAACGAGCATATTTGTCTTCAACTGTGCTACCTAAAATGGTTTCGATCTCATTTAAAGCAGCTTCAAGACGTTTATCATATTGGGGATAATTGATTTCTGTTTTATTTTTTGCAGCTGCGATGGCTTCTTTGACTGCTTTATCAACATTTCGATTTTTCAAAGCTGATATGCCAATCACCGGTACGCCTAAAGCATAAGATAATTTTTCTAAATTAATCTGCTTGTCACTTTTTTCCAAAATGTCCATCATATTGACAGCTACGACTGTTGGAATCCCTGTTTCAATTAATTGGGTCGTTAAATAAAGATTCCGTTCTAAATTTGTCCCATCGACAATATTTAAAATGACATCAGGTTCACCTGACAATAAGTAATCTCTAGCAACAACTTCTTCTGGTGTATAAGGTGAAAGAGAGTATATACCCGGCAAATCATCAATCGTAACATCAGTATTCTTTTTATAGACGCCACCTTTTCTTTCAACGGTGACACCCGGCCAGTTTCCAACGAATTGATTATTACCAGTTAATACATTAAAGGCGCTAGTTTTCCCACTATTGGGATTTCCGGCTAATGCTACATGTAGGTTTGCCATCACGCTTCCTCCTTCGCAATAATAATCATTTCCGCTTCAGATTTTCTCAAAGTCAATTCATACCCGCGAATCCGAATTTCAATCGGATCTCCCAATGGGGCAAGTTTAATAATTTTAATCAACGTTCCTTTGGTTAAGCCCATATCCATTAAGCGGCGTTTCACTGCACCGGTGCCGTGGACATTTACGACAACCCCTTGTTCTCCTATTTTTAATTGATCTAAAGAAGACCAATGATTTCTTTCTTCTGTTATATCTTTCACATTAATACTTTTTAAAATAGTCTTATCAATTGCCACACGAGAATTGTGTAACAAGACAATACTATTATGCCCAGACTGACTCACAACGGCAATTTTCGAACCAATTACCATTCCGAGATCCTGCATCCGGCGCTTCATATCTGAATCTAATGTGACTGAATCAATTTCCACAACTTTATTCAAAGAAACATCTGCTAAAGTAGTCATCATTTTTCCGCCTAACTTTTTCAATTAATAATGAGAATCTTTCTCACTTAGATTAACTGGATTTGTGAACAATGTCAATATGAAACATAACTTTTTCTTAATCTTTTGAGCAGTAAATTTGACTTATTATTTCAAACTTGTTTAGAAAGGTTATTTAAAATTTTTTTGTTCGTAAAAAAAACATTCAATTTTTGTTTTTCAAATAAAGAAAGGGCTTTTCCATTGAATTCATCTGCTTTCATCATTTTTCCAAAAACACCAAGCCTTGTGTATCCCAAAAAACGAAACACTATATATAGTGTTTTTCGATTGACTTTTTCCCAACATCTTTTATACTGATAAGTGTAGAAAAAAAGGGGGAACATCCATGGTAAAAGTATATTCAAAAAACAATTGTATGCAATGTAAGATGACAAAACGTTATTTAAACGACAATCATATTAGCTTTGAAGAAATTAATATAGACAGCGAACCAACTGCTTTAGACTTCTTAAAAGAACAAGGTTTCCAAAGTGTACCTGTTACTTTTAATGGTTCAGACACAATTATCGGCTTTCGTCCTGACCAACTAAAAGCTTTAGCTTAATCAATAAATCTAAATGAATGACGAACTGAGATGAAAAGCGACTATTTTTGTCTCAGTTTTATTTATTACTATATATAGGAAAGAAGTGACGAAATGAGTCTGAAAAATCTAGGCGATGTGACCTACTTCAAACTTAATAATGAAATCAACCGTCCTGTTAACGGACAAATCCCATTAAATAAAGATAAAGAAGCTTTAGATGCATTCTTTAAAGAGAATGTTGAACCGAATACCCACAAGTTTTCTTCTATTAAAGAAAAACTTGATTTCCTAATTTCAGAAGATTATTTAGAACAAGAATTTATCGAAAAATATTCTCTTGCTTTTATTGAAAAATTATATGCATTTTTAGATGAACAGAATTTTGTCTTTAAATCATTTATGGCCGCCTATAAATTTTATTCTCAGTACGCTTTAAAAAGTAACGATGGCGACGAATACCTAGAGTCATATGAAGATCGTGTAGCTTTTAGTGCCTTATACTTTGCAGACGGCGATGAAAATCTAGCACTAGATTTAGCTGATGAAATGATTCATCAACGCTATCAACCTGCAACTCCTTCATTTTTAAATGCAGGACGTAAACGCCGTGGAGAATTGGTCTCTTGTTTCTTAATCCAAATGACGGATGACATGAATAGTATTGGTCGCTCAATCAACTCTGCTTTACAATTATCAAGAATTGGTGGCGGCGTTGGTATTAATTTGTCTAACCTTCGAGAAGCTGGTGCGCCGATTAAAGGTTATGACGGAGCCGCTAGTGGTGTCGTTCCAGTAATGAAATTATTCGAAGATAGCTTTTCTTACTCAAACCAATTAGGACAACGTCAAGGAGCCGGTGTGGTTTATCTAGACGTCTTCCATCCAGACATTGAGATGTTCTTATCGGCTAAAAAAGAAAATGCCGATGAAAAAATTCGGGTTAAAACTCTGTCACTAGGTGTCACTGTTCCTGACAAGTTTTACGAATTGGCTCGTAAAAATGAAGATATGTATTTATTCAGCCCTTATGGTGTTGAAAAAGAATACGGTGTCCCTTACTCTTATGTGGATATCACAAAAGAATATGACAACATGGTAGCTAATCCCAACATTCGTAAAAAACGTGTTCGGGCTCGTGACTTGGAAAACGAAATTTCTAAATTACAACAAGAATCTGGCTATCCTTATATTATCAATATCGATACGGCTAATCGGGCAAATGCGGTTGATGGAAAAATCGTCATGAGTAATCTATGTTCAGAAATTTTACAAGTTCAAACACCATCTGCCATTAATGATCGTCAAGAATATGAAACATTAGGTACAGATATTTCTTGTAACTTAGGCTCAACAAATATTGTCAATTTAATGGAAAGTCCTGACTTTGGCAAATCTGTTAAATCAATGGTTCGAGCGTTAACTTTTGTTACAGATGCTTCAAATATTGATGTGGTTCCTTCTATTCAAAACGGTAATCATTTAAATCATACGATTGGCTTAGGTGCGATGGGCTTACACAGCTTCTTTGCTAAAAACTTGATGGTTTATGGATCTGAAGAATCAATCGATTTCACTAATATTTATTTCATGCTGTTAAATTATTGGACTTTAGTGGAAAGCAATCAAATTGCTAGAGAAAAGAAACAAAGCTTCCATAATTTTGAAAAATCAAAATATGCTGATGGATCTTATTTTGACAAATATGTAACTGGTGAATTCATGCCACAAACTGATAAGGTCAAAGAAATCTTCAAAGATATTTTTGTTCCAACTGCAGAAGACTGGGCAGCTTTAAGAGAGGCTATTAAAACAGATGGTTTGTATCACCAAAATCGTCTAGCTGTAGCGCCAAATGGTTCGATTTCTTACATCAATGATACTAGCGCTAGCTTACACCCTATCACTCGTTTAATTGAAGAACGTCAAGAAAAGAAAATTGGTAAAATTTATTACCCAGCACCATATTTGAATAATGAAACATTGCCTTATTATATGTCTGCTTACGATATGGATATGCGTAAAGTTATCGATGTCTATGCCACAGCGCAACAACATATTGATCAAGGAATGAGCTTAACTTTATTCATGCGTTCTGAAATTCCTCGCGGTTTATACGAATGGAAAACAGAAACTAAGCAATCTACTCGTGATTTAAACATCTTACGAAACTATGCCTTCTACAAAGGCTGCAAATCGATTTATTACGTTCGGACCTTCACTGAAGACGCAGAAGAAATCGGTTCAAATCAATGCGAAAGCTGCGTCATTTAGAAAGGAGAACCTCATGACAGAAACATATTATGAAGCAATAAATTGGAATGAAATTGAAGATGTCATCGATAAATCAACTTGGGAAAAATTAACTGAGCAATTTTGGTTAGATACCCGGATTCCTTTATCAAATGACTTAGATGATTGGCGTAAATTATCAAAAATGGAACAAAACTTAGTCGGCCACGTTTTTGGTGGTCTGACTTTACTTGATACCGTTCAATCAGAAACTGGGATGGATCAACTGAGAGAAGATGTGCGCACACCACATGAAGAAGCCGTTTTAAACAATATTCAATTCATGGAATCTGTTCACGCAAAAAGTTATTCATCGATCTTCAGTACTTTAAACACAAAATCTGAAATTGATGAAATCTTCGAATGGACCAATACAAATGTATATTTACAAAAAAAAGCTGAACGAGTGAACGAAATCTACAAAAACGGTACACCATTAGAAAAGAAAATTGCCAGTGTCTTTTTGGAAACTTTCTTATTCTACTCAGGCTTTTACACACCACTATACTATTTAGGAAACAATAAATTAGCTAACGTAGCAGAGATCATTAAGTTGATCATTCGTGATGAATCTGTTCACGGAACTTACATTGGCTACAAATTCCAACGAGGATTCAACGAGCTACCTGAAGCAGAACAAGAATCATTGAAAGAATGGATGTATGATTTATTGTACGAACTTTACGAAAATGAAGAACGTTACACTGAAGAATTGTACGATGAAATCGGTTGGACAGAGGAAGTCAAAACTTTCTTGCGCTATAATGCCAACAAGGCGTTGATGAACTTGGGACAAGATCCATTATTCCCAGATACCGCCGATGACGTAAACCCAATTGTCATGAATGGAATTTCTACTGGTACAAGTAACCACGACTTCTTCTCACAAGTCGGTAATGGCTATTTGTTAGGCCATGTCGAAGCGATGGATGACGATGATTATTTGATTGGTTTTGAATAATATAGCGAACCAGGCAACTTCCATTTAGTGAAGTTGCCTGGTTTTTAGTTTAATTGTGCAGCAATCAAAGTCTTTGTATATTCATGCTGCGGGTTTTCTAAAATATCTTTGGTTTCGCCAACTTCAACAATTTCTCCTTGATACATCACTGCTACTCGATCTGCAATTTTTGAAACTAATTGTAGGTCATGAGAAATGAATAAGTAAGTTAAATGAAACTCTTTTTTTAAATCCAACATCACATTAACAATTTGTGCCTGCAACGAAACATCTAAAGAAGAAACAGGTTCGTCGGCAATAACGAATTTAGGATTGGTTACCAATGCTCTGGCGATGACGACTCGTTGTTTTTGTCCACCACTTAATTGACTAGGGAAACGTTGAAATAAAGACTCGTCGATGCCTACTTTTTTTAAAATATTGATCACCTGTTTTTCACTACTCAGCTGCTCCTGCCCTAAAGCTTTTAACGGCTCCATCACAATATTAAAAATGGTCATGAAAGGATTCATCGCTGATTCAGGATTTTGAAAAATAATCTGCATTTCCTCTGGAGAACGCTTTACTTTTGTCTGATCAGTTTGATTTAAAAAAATGATATCTCCAGCAGTTGGTGCTTCCATCTTTAAGAGAAGCTTTCCCAATGTAGATTTTCCACTACCAGATTCACCAATTAAGGCAAATAACTCTCCTTGATAAATAGTCAAACTAACATCTTTCACCGCTCTTACAATCGGTTTTTTTCTTAAATCAAATCCACTTTTCTTAAAAGTCTTCGATAAATGATTCATTGATAAAATCGGGATTTCTCTCTGCATTCTGCGACTTCCTTTCTGCATAGAAGCAGCGAACTGCATGCTGTTTTCTCTCTTTCAAAAGAGGATGGCTTTTTGTACATTCTGGTAATTTCACTGAACAACGCGAAGCAAAAAAGCAACCAGGTATTTGTTCATCCATCGTTGGTACATTTCCTGGGATACTTGTTAATTCATGAGATTTACTAGGACTGGCCGCTAATAAAGCTTTAGTATAGGGATGTTGCGTTTTTTTCAGAATAGTTTGTAGTTTACCAAGCTCTACTATTTCCCCAAAATACATAACAGCAACACGATCAGCCACTTGTTTAATAACCTTTAAATCATGACTGATTAAAATAATTGTTAAGCCTTCTGTCTGCTGTAATTCCTTCAGTAAAAGCAAAATCCCTTTTTGTGTAACTGCATCTAAAGCAGTCGTCGGTTCATCTGCGATTAAAACTTTTGATTTAGTTAAGAGTGCCATAGCAATCATTACTCGTTGCTGAAGGCCACCGGAAAGCTCATGAGGATACTGCTTCATCCGCTGTTTCGGGTTACTAATTGCAACTTTTGCTAAAGTTTTCTCAGATAATTCGATAGCTGCTGCTTTTGATACTTTTTGAAAACGTCTAGCTACTTCAGCTAATTGACTTCCAATCGTTTTAACTGGATTCATCGCTTTTTTGGGATCTTGAAAAATCATCGCTATTGATAAATTTTCATCCAGTCGATGCATCTCACTTTCAAAGATGAATTCTTGGTATTGGTACTCAAAAAATCGAGGTAAAATATTTTTCAAACAACGCATCAAAATACTTTTCCCTGAGCCAGATTCCCCAACGATTCCTAGAATTTCTCCCTGAAAAACCGTCAAATCTAACTCTTTAATAATTTCATATGGTTTTTTTTCCAAGCCTTGATAAGTAATCACATTGAGTTTTTTGACTGTTAAAATAGCTGTCATCATATTTACTCCTTATTCTTGATCAGAGAAGATTTTTCTTAAAAATTCTCCGACACCATTAAAAGCTAATACTGTTAAAATAATAAAAATCCCTGGAATTAATGCCATATGAGGAGCTCCTTGAAGGTTGCTTTGGGCATTTTCTAATAAAGAGCCCCAAGAACTTTTAGGTTGTTGAATTCCTAAACCTAAAAAACTCAACGCCGATTCTGTCATAATTGCACTAGAAAGATTTGTTGTTGCGGCAACTAAGATTGTTGGTAGAATCGGTGGCAGCAAGTGTTGAAAAATAATTTTCCAAGACTTTTCACCAATGAATTGACTATATAATACATAATCTCTTTCTTTAAAAGAAATCGCCTCACCACGCACTAGACGTGAAATATTCATCCAGGAAAATAGACTGATTACTAAAATCACAGTGCCAATTCCCGGTTCCAATAAAACACTTAGCACAATCGACAAAACCATCCAAGGAATTGACGACAATACATCAACTAATCGCATTAGAATTGAATCAAGAATACCCCCAAAATAACCTGACAATAAGCCAACGGCTGTTCCTAAAATGGTAGCTGTCGCCATTGCAACAAATCCGACAGTTAAAGAAATATGTCCGCCATACAGGACTCGTAAAAAATAATCTCGACCTAGTTCATCAGTGCCAAAAAGATGCTTCAAACTTGGACCCTGCGATAACTGAGTTACATCAATTTTATTAGGATTTAGTGGTAATAAAAAAACAAGAAAACTAACTAAGATAAGCAACAATAAAAAAAGCAATAGAAATCGATAAGAAGGATAATAACGTAAAACTTTACGACATTTTTGCCAATAAATTTTTATCATAGGCGACCTCCACGAATTCTGGGATCGATTAAAATAACCAACACATCAGCTACCAAGTTTCCGATAATCACCATTACTGAAGATAATAAAACAATCGCCATAATAATTGGATAATCCAACGCTTTTGCTGCTGTTAAAAAGAAGTTGCCGACACCGGGCCAGCTGTAAATAGACTCTGTAATAATTGCTCCAGTAATCATTGTTGGAAAGAAAATACCAATTTGAATCGCAATTGGTGTCATGATATTTTTAAAAACATGTTTGATTAATATTTCTTTTTTACTGGCACCAAATGCCCTTTGGACTAGGACATACTCCGCCTCTAATTGCCTCATAGTTGCACTACGAATATATCGAATCAATTCTGGCGTAAAAGCAAATACCAAAGTAATATACGGTAAAATAAAATGCTTCAAAAAATCTAACAGATCATTTTCAACCCCAATCGTTCGCATACCGATAATTGGTAAAAGATTTAAATGATAACCAAAAAAATAAATTAACAACATGGCTAACCAAAAAGTCGGTGTAGCAATACCTATCCCAGCTAATTTTTCTATCAATTTTCCGCTAAATTTATCACTTCGATCACCTGCAAAAATACCTAAAATACACGCCAATATCAAAGCTGTCACATAAGATGGCAGAACTAACACAATTGTATTAGGAATTTTTTGTAATAATGACTCACCGATACTCTGATGACCTACCAAAGAATAACCAAAATCCCAATGAAAAATATTTTTCAGCCAATAAAAGTATTGAACGATTGCTGGTTGATCTAAGCCTTTTTGTTGCCGAATCATAGCGATAGTTTCAGCAGACATATTTGGTGTAACTGAACTATCCACCGCATCATAAGGCGCCAATTGAATCAAGATAAAAGTCAAAATCGTCACCAATAATACTAAAGGAATCGCATAAAGCAAACGTTTTACGACATATTTTGCCATTGTTTCACCTACTCTCACAAAAAGAGCTACTCAAAAAATCTTTAAGATTCTTTCAGCAGCCCTAAATCAACTATTTAGATAACTTAGACCAGTCTTCCATAATATATACTGGGACAAATTTTGCATCAGAAAACCCTTTAACACTTGGATTAGATGCAATAATTTTTTTGTTGTCAACAATTGGATAGAAAACTGCATCGTTTGCAATTTCAGTTTGTAATTGATTGTAAATATCTTTGCGTTTTACTTCATCTAATTCGTTGGCACCAGCATTAAATAATTCATCTACTTTATCATTTTTGTAGTGCATGATGTTAAAATCGCCATCGGATTTAAATTGTGATTTATAAGCATCAGGATCATTACCCCAAATATAGCCACTGATATACATATCGTATTTTTTGCTATTTTCTTTTTGCAACTCTGTCACTAAAGCAGCTGTTTCTACCGCTGAAAGTTTTACTTTCAAACCAATTTCCTCAAGCGCTTCTTTAATGAATGTGACTTGCATTTTTTGAATTTTATCACCAGTCATGTAGCCTAAGTTTAATTGAGTCCCCTCTGCATCGGCCTCTTTAATCAAATCTGTTGCCTTTTTAACATTGGTTTTGTATTTCTTCACTTTATTATTATAGTATTCATTGTTTGGTGGTAAAATCGAATAAGCATTACTGTAATATTTTTTATTTAAGTAGGTCGCTTTATTCATTTCAGGCTTGTTTAAAGCTAAAAACATCGCTTGACGTACTTTTTCGTCAGCAACTTTTTTTGAATTCATATTGATTCCCATATAACCAACACGATTTTCACTATATGAACGAATTTTCAAATCGTTTTTTTGCATTTCTTTTACTTCAGCCGGTTGCACTAAACCAGCATCGACTTCCCCACTTTGCAACGCGACTTTGGCTGTGTCAGGGTTAGAAATGATTTGTAAGACCACATTGTTTAGGTTAGCTTGACCACCGTAATAAGATCCATTTGCTTCAAATTTTAAGTATTCACCCTTTTTATATTCAGCAAATTTATAGGGACCACTACCAACCGGATCAACATTAACTTCTGCTTCCGCAAAATCAACATTTTCATAGACATGTTTTGGTAAGATATACGTATCTACCGCTACTTGATTCAAAATCGGTACATTTAATGCTGGTAAAGTAAATTTAATCGTTAAATCATCAACTTTTTCTACGGTTACAGGTTGTTCACCTACCCATAGCATGTCAGAAGCGCCATTATTTTTATCTATTTTCTTTTCATAAGTAAATACAACATCATCAGCTGTTAAAGGTTGTTCGTCTGACCAAACCAAATTTTCCTTTAGTGTAACCGTAACACTTAATCCATCATCAGCTTTCACAATTTCATTAGCCAATTCGTTTTTAATTGCTCCGTCACTTTCTGAACGTGCCAAAGGAGAAAAGACTAAGTTCACTGCAGTCATGCCCCAGCGATCATTTGCACTAATTGGATTTAGTGAAACTGGGTCACTGTCAATTGAAAAAGTAAATGTATCGTCTGCACTTTCCTTTGCTTCAACTGTATTTCCAGCCTGTCCTAATCCTAAACCACCTAAAAGTAAAATCATTGTGAATAACACTGTAAAAATTTTTTTCTTCATTTAAAATGCTCCTCCAAATTCTCTATTTACATTCAATTTTTGAATTTAGCATTTTTATCTCATATATATTGCGAGAAAATGCCTACACCTAGAAAACTCTAGGCTCTTTAGAAAATCCAATCACACCCTCATAAAAAGACGGATACCATTTCGTTTCATTTTCTCACGCCCTTTCTTTAAAACGCTTACAATAATTAGTATAAAAAAATTCTCCTCATATAACAACAAGAGGAGAATAAATAGTAAGTAATATTTTTTTCATAATATTCAATTTGTTTTATATTTATTGCAGATAAATTTTAGCTTGTCTTAAAGCTTCCTTGTCCAGTACCTACACATTAATCATCCTTAATTTTGTAATATTTTTATACATCGATAAATCTTCAATCACATCTGTATAGGATAGTCCTTTGGGCAAATCAATCGTATACACATTGGTATAAATCCGATAATCCTCCATAAAATCCACATCAAAATCAACATCTTCAACTTCGATATTTTACTATCAAAATAGTTCATATATCAAATGATCTAGATGATTGTTGTAAATTATCAAAAATAGATTAAAAGTACTTTACTTTTTTGAAGTAAAGTGCTTTTTTTATAAATTTATCGCTGCAGTAAGATTTTTTTCCATCATCGTTACAGCATTTTCAATATTTTCATCTAAGTTAAATAATCCACTTTTACCAACTATTAGAATATCCGCCCCAGCATCAATCATTTGTTTATAAGTTTTTTCATTACATGATCCATCAATCTGAATTTCAAAACTCAAATTTTGTTCTTCACGAGATATTTTAAGTTGTCGTACCTTTTCTAAACTTTCTGTAACAAATGTTTGTCCAGCAAATCCAGGATCAACAGTCATCACTGTAACAATATCAATTAAATGTAAAAAATCGGCAATGACATTTAGTGGCGTTTCAGGATTTAAAACAACCCCCATTTTTTTCCTATGCTTTTTGAGTAACTCACTTATACGAAAAGCATGACCGTTTAAGTGTTCAGCGTGAATGCTTATTACCTCTACATTTAACTCTAACAATTGATCAATGTAATCAATCGGATTAGTTACCATCAAATGTGCATCTGTTGGAATCGAAGTATATGGATTTAATTGTTCAATAAACCATGGAGATAAAGTCATATTTTTAACATAGTGTCCATCCATAATATCTATATGATAATAATCAATTTTCTTATTCAAACAACTAATTTGTTCTTCAAATTTACCAAGATTCATGCACATTAGAGACGGGGAAATTTTTACCATTTTATTCTCTCCTTTAATTGACTGACTGACCACCATCTACAACCACTTCCGACCCTGTCATAAACCGAGATTCATCTGAAGCTAAAAATACAACAACATCAGCAACTTCATCGGCTGTACTAATTCTTTGATATAACGGAATACGACTGCCCATTTCTTCCATAGTACGCTCAGTGGCTTCCGCTGCATGAGCAGCCATCTGCGTTTTGATATAAGCTGGATGAACTGAGTTAACTCTGATCCCTCTTGGTGCAAATTCAATCGCTGCTCCTTTGGTCAATGCCGAAACGGCACCTTTAGACGCGGCATAAGCAATTCTATTTTTTGAACCCAAAAAGGAAGCAATTGAACTAGTATTAATAATACTACTACCTTCTCCTAGCAAAGTTGACATAGTTTTAATTCCTAAAAAGACACTCAATGCGTTAACATCCATCGTTTTTTCCCACAATTCAACACTTGTATTTTCAATTGTTTCAATTTTAAAAATCCCAGCATTATTAAATAATACATCAATATGACCGTATTTTTCTTTAATATCAGTTGCCGCATCAATCCAAGCCGCTTCATCAGTAACATCAAAAGGATAAGCATAAAGTTCATCGTCAGTAAATTCAGCTAACAATGCATCAATATTATCTTGATTATTATCATTTACTAGCACGATAAAATCTTTTGTTAATAATTTTGCAACCACTGCTTGACCTAGCCCTCCTGCAGCACCAGTTATGAATGCAATTTTTTTGTCTGTCATAAAATAATCTCCTCTATTCTAAGTTCGCATGACGTTTTTTTAGATCTGCCATAGTTAAGTTTTTTTCATCCATCAAACGTAAAGCTAATACATCATGAAAAATCAATAGTCCTTGTTCAAAAATTGTTGTCATTGGTTGAATCGAAGTGAATTTTTGACTGCTTTTTGATGGACTCTCAAATTGAACAATCACATCTGCTAGTTCCGCAATTGAACTATTTGGATTTGACGTTAAATGAATGATTTTCGCTTCGTATTTTTTCGCTTTTTTTGCAATTTCTAACGGAATCACCGATTCACCTGAACCACTGCCAACAACTAATAAATCATCTTTAGTGATTGGTGGTTCATTTAAATCACCTACCATATGACAATCAATACCTAGATGCGTCAATCTTTTAACAGCTGCTTCTAGTGCTAACCGAACACGGCCAACACCAACAAAAAAAACTGATCGAGCTTCTAACAAAGCTTTTGCATATATGTCAATTTCTTCAACAGAAACTTTTTCTAGTAATTTTTTTAATTCTTCGATGACGGATTGACTATCATCATAATAATTTCTCATCGACCATCAACACCTTATTATAAAATTCTTTTTTCTCATGAATCATTTCAAACGCTTCGATTAAATCTTCAATTAAAACTTTATGGGTAACTAAAGGTTTTAGATTTAATTGTTTACTCGCAATTGCTTGTGCTGTTACTTGCCATTCATTTTTAGGAAAATGTTCATAAATGCTATTAAACATCCCAACAATGGTCCCTTCTTTACGCATAAATTGATCATACGTTTTTTGCTCCAATACCATATCGGAATGAGGATTACCTAACAAAACTACTCGACCAAAAGTCCGAATAGATTGTGCACATTGGTCAAAAGCTGCACTAGAACCCGTTGCTTCAATCGCAACATCAGCGAGTTTTCCATCTAATACATCCAAAATAAATTCTTCTGCCGATATTTCCTGACTATTACAAACATTTTCAAAACCTAATTCTTTTGCAAACGCAACTTTTGTTGGATCGATATCAATCAAAATAACTTTTCCAGCACCATTAATTTGTGCCCATTGTGCGACCATAATCCCTATTGGCCCAGCACCATAAATCACAATGCTATCTCCAACACTCAATTCTGCTTTGTTAATGACATGCTGAGCAACTGTGGCTGGTTCTACCATTGCGCCTTCTTCGTAGCTTACGTGATCTTCCAGTACAACAAGATTGAATACAGGTACCGCTAAATATTCTTCAAAACCACCATCGGTTCTCGAACCAAAATAGTTATAGTTTTTACATTGCGCGTAATAACCTGATTGACAGTATTCGCATTCATTACAAGGCAGTAATGGAAAAACAGCTGCCTTTTTTCCGACATATTCTTGATCAACATCATCAGCAACTGCCACAATTTCACCAGCAAATTCATGCCCCAAAACCGTCGGAAAATGATAAGAACCATTTACATATACTCTCGGAATATCTGAGCCGCAAATACCGCACGCCATAATATGGATTAATACTTCTCCCTTACCAGGAATAGGTTTTTCTTTTTCTACCAGCGCTAACTGATTAATTGCCTGTAGTTCAACTGCTTTCATAGTTTAACTGCCTCCTGCCTATTCTGGAATTCCCAGAACACCTAAATACGATAAGCCAATTCCTAAAACAAAAATAATTAGTATGATTAAATTAATATTCACTTTTTTTCGTACCAACCAATAAACCATTAATGTAATAGCCAACGGAACAATTCCCGGCATCAAAGCATTGATTACTTGATCCTGTACATTTAATTCCACACCTCTTATATTTAAAATTAAAGGAATTTCAATATTCACTCGAGAAGCAGTCATACAACCTACAACCATCAAACCAACCATACTAAAAATTTCCGTTAGACGTGCAATCGTTCCCTCGCGTAACATCGTTAGGATAAAGGATTTTCCTTTTTGGTAACCTAAGCGATACATATTCCAACCAAAACCAATCAAACAAATTTTATAAGCAATTTCAAAAAACAAAGGTCCGACATAACTTCCATCAATCGCTAAAGAACAAGCAATTCCGGCCAAAATTGGATAAACGATCCCTTGACTAACAGTATCCCCAATTCCAGCGACAGGTCCCATCAAACCTGTTCTTAACGAATTAATTGTTTCATCTGTGATGTCTTCTGCACCATTCGCTCTTTGTTCCTCCATAGCAGTTGCCACACCAGGAATCATCGTACCGACAAAAGAAGGTTCAGTATTATAGAACACAAAATATTTTTTTAATTCTTTCACTTGTCTTTCCTTATTATCAGGATACAGTTTACGAATAACTGGGACCATTGCGTTTGCTTGCCCCAACGCCTGCAGTCGTTCATAGTTATAGGCTGTCTCACTCGAATAAGTCAGTGCCCAATTCTTCATTAACTCTTTTTTTGTTAATTTTACTTCTGTTTCCATTTTATGATTGCTCCTTTCCTGCTGGTTTCATATCAAGAAATCCAGTGTTGTAGAAAACAAATCCCATAATCGCTGCGACAGCTGTGACGGCCATTACATCTAAGTTTAGATACACTGCTAAAATAAAACCTAAGAAAAAGAACGGCATGATTTTTTTATTCCCCATGAAACTAATTAACATTGCAATCCCTAATGCTGGCATAATTGCCCCAACAACTTGCATCGCATTAACAAAAGAATCTGGAATCATGTCCAATAAGTTTCGCATCGGACCAGCACCAAAGTAGACTAAAATAAAAGCAGGAACCCCTGTAATAATTAAATTCAAAATACCCGATGGAACATAATTCATCATGCGCATTGCACGTATATTACCTTTGTCCAAGAATTTTTCTGCTTGGTGAACCCATAGCGCATTGATTGACATTGTCAATTGGAATGTCAAAATACCAAACAAACTAAACGGTACGGCAAAAGTTACGGCCAAGCTAGGATCAGCACCTGATAAAATTGTCATAGCTGTTCCGAAAACTGCGGCAACTGGCAGATTACCAGGCATTGTCCCACCCGCTGTAATCCAGCCAAGATAAGCCAAGTTAATGTAGGCTGCGGCTTGCATCCCAATCAACGGCTCACCCATAGCAAGTGCAACTAGAAATCCAGACCAAATCGGATATAACCAAGAACGTGTGATTAAATGACTCGGCCACCAATTACTGACTGTCGAAATAATAGCAACCAAAATAGCAGATAAAAGCATTTTTTTTCCCCCTTTTTATAGATATTTTGAAAGATCTGTTTCTTTTTGATCTGGAATAATATGAATCACGACGGGAACACCACGATCAATTAATTTTTTAAATGTTTCTCTTTCTTCATCAGAAGCAGAGATATTTTTATAAAGCACGCGACGATTTTCTTTAGCACCCATACCACCAACAACTAATTTATCTATCACAATACCCCGATCAATCAACGCTTCAATTGTGATCGGTGCTTTGACTAAGATAATCAAACGTTTATTTGCAGTTTCTTGTTCTTGCAAAAAAGTGACCGCATCTTCTAAACCTTTTACCGCAATTTCAATACCTGAAGGCGCTGACATTTTTAAAATTTCACTCATAAAATCATCTTTCGCTACTTCTTCATCAATAATTAAAATTTGATTCGCTCGTGTTTTTTTTACCCAAGCTGTCATCACTTGTCCATGTATCAAACGGTCATCCACTCTAGTTAGTACAATTTCACTCATTCTTAATCATCCTTCCCAAAATTTTCAAATAATTCCTTAATGCCATCTTTTCCAATTTCTTGAACATGAAGAGCCAACTCATCTAAACTCATTGTCTCTCTGCTACATACAGCTTCGATTACCATTGGTAAATTCACACCAGTAATTGAGCGATACTTTACTTTGTCTTTTAATAACTGATAGTTTTGTGCTGTCACATTATAAGGACTAGCACCAAAGATGTCACAAAAAATAATTACACCTTCACCCTGATCCAAAGATTGAATTTTTGTTGCTACTTCTTCTTTGTAGTCTTCAATACTCGTTTCATGAAATAAACCCAAAGTATCAAGATTTTCTGCTTCACCTGAAATTAAATTTAAAGCAGTTTGAAATCCCGATGCTAATTCACCATGTGTCAAAATTAATACACCAATCATTGTTCCACCTCCTCATTATTCTAAAAGCAATTGCTGTGCCAACTTTTTTAAACAATTAAAAAAAGTATCAAATCAGTGTTTTCCGAAGAAACAATGAGTAGATACTTTCTAATGAACAAATATTTATTTTAGTGTGCTGTTTATAAAAATTTAGTGTGCTCTTAAAAACATTTATTGGTACTCTTCATAAATCGTACTAGTATTGACCTCGATTAATTCCATTAAATAGCTAAGTTCGCTATCTTCAATCACAATCGCAAACCGATTTTCTAATGGTTTTAATAGTTCTTTTAAGTATTGATATAACGTTGTATTCGCTTGAATAATTAGAACACTTTCCTCTCTTGAAAATTGTTCTTTACGAATCGCTCGTTCAATCATATTACTCATGTGAAATAAAAATTTAATCCAAAAATCTTCATAGTGTTCAATCGGATAATTTTCAGCAATTTTTTTAGCTTCAACTTCTAATAAGTCATAAATGACAGTGCCATCTAAAAAAATCAAACTTTCTTCCAAGATACAAATTATTTTACTCCGACGATCATCAACCAATGTTTCTGGTTTTTCTTCAAATATTTTGGTTTGAATATCCTCCACACTATTGCCGATGTAAGCACTTTGTTCGATAATACTCTCACACAATTCTGTGATTGACATCTTTGGAAGCAATGATTTTCTTGTAGCTTCAATCGCCATTGGCGTGGTCACCATTTTAATTGTTTGCGTTGGAATACCGGTTTTTTTAGTAATAATATCACCAAACATATTTAAAGAGCCCATATCACTGAGAATAACGACTCCTTTTCCTTGATCGATTTCTTGGATTATTGTGGTTGCTTTCTCTAAGGTATCAGCGACAGATTGCGTCAACGGCATATTAAGTCCTACAGCATGATCCACATTTAATAATTGATTCGACGTGCTAGCTAAATCTGTTGCTGCAGTAGTACCATGCATTAAAACCAACACGCCGATTTTTTTCTCTGTATACTTTTCATTCATTGCTTTTAAATAAAGAGAAATAAAATATTTTTCACTTTCTGGCAACTTCACTTCAAGCTGATTCGAGATTTCTTTACAAATTTGTTCAGCAACTTCTATTTCTTTTTCTAAGGCCAACTCATTTGGTTTACGTTGCTCTAAAAAGTTATTATCTCTGAAACAATAACCTTCTGAAATTTTTTCAATCAGCGTATCCAAGTGTAAAGCGAGGCTTTTAATATTACTTTCTTCTAAATGATATTGTTTATTTTGCGCAATTTTTTTTAAAATATTAATCGTCACTTCATAATTCTTTCGAGAGACAATTTTAAAAATAGCTTGTTGTCGATTGCCTTGTTTTTTCGCTAGTTGTTGTGCCTTACCATGAATAATTGATTTCAGTGGTGACAATGAACTTTCACCTTGCAAATGCTTATGGTAAACTTCTAAAACATCATGTGAAATACTATCTTCCTCATCTACTAACAAAAATGGATCAGAATCTTTTTCTCCCTCTGGATTAAAAACAAATTCCTCGATTTTTAATAATTTTAATTTTTCACGAATCTCACTATTAATTTCTGAAGAATGCGTATAGTAGAATTGATCAATCAGATACGTAGAAAGATGAGAAAGTTTCACTTGAATTATTTCCGACTGACTAGAAATACTATCTACTAAAGCATTAGCACATAATAATTGAATATCATTTTTCATTTGTCCAATGTTGCCGACTGGGTCATATTGCAGGAAAAAGCGAATGACATCTTCATTTACTTGTAGTTTTCGCCCGACCTTCTTAGCTTCTTGCTTAAAACAAAAATAAATTAATTTTATTTTCTCAGCTAGCCCACGTTCTTTGACGCTAGGCATATAAATTTTTAGAGGAATACGTCTCAAAAAAGTTGATAGAATGTTGCCTTTAATTTCTTCGGTTGTTGCACCAATAATTAAAAGTTGCACTTTTCTCGGATTTGAAGATTCCCCTAATCGATAATATTCTCCCCGATCCATGATTGAGAATAGCATTTCTTGACCTTCTGGTGGCAAGCGATGAATTTCGTCCAAAAATAAAATACCGTTATTAGCAGAAGCAATCAGCCCATCTTTATCTGATTCAGCTCCTGTAAAGGCATGTTTCACATGACCAAACAAATGATCTAATAATAAATGTTGATTATTAGAGTAGTCGGCACAATTAAATACAATATATGGCGCATCCTTTTGCAGTTTTCCAAAATTGGTAGCATATTGATACATAAACCGTGCGAAAGTTGTTTTACCTGAGCCAGACGGACCGGTCAATAACGAATGCAAACCAAAAGGAGGATATAACAACGCTGCTTTCGCTTGTTTAACAGCATTTTCTAACGAGCCATCATAGCCAATTAATTCACTAAATGGAAAATCATTAGAACTTTTTTGTGATTGTTTAGTCAATAATTTTTTTATTTTTTCCATTGTCAACGTCTCGTCTATCACTAAACTATTACCAATTTTTTCTTCAATCAGATCTTTTGCTAAAAAGCATACAGGTCTTCCGGAAAGCTTAATGACTTTTTCTTCCTCGACTAATCTATTTAAATCTCGACTAATATTATAACGTGCAATCCCCATAGCTTCTGAAATACTAGTAGAATTTAACTTTGGCGAATCATTTAAAGAAATAAAGCTTTTTGTTTCTTCCTGCAAAAAATTAAAAACACTTTCTTTTCTCATCATTACCCCAGCCTCCTCTGTAAATGATATTGTACACAGATTAACATAGGCTTTCAACTGAGTGAAAATAACTCCATCTTTGATCAAAAATAAAAAAACCGACTATAACAGTCGGTCTACACATTAATCATCCTTAATTTTGTAATATTTTTATACATCGATAAATCTTCAATCACATCTGTATAGGACAGTCCTTTGGGCAAATCAATCGTATACACATTGGTATAAATTCGATAATCCTCCATAAAATCAACATCAAAATCAACATCTTCAACTTCGATTTTTTTACTATCAAAATAGTTCATAATAAATTCTTTGGTTTCTTCTCGATGAATATAACGAATTTCAATCTTTTTGATAGCGTGAACTTTAATAACTCGTTTCACCACAATTAAGGCCGCCATGATGCCAACAAAACTACTGAAAGCAATTGCATAAAATCCCATTCCAATTGCTAATCCCAAACCAGCTCCCGCCCAAATGGAAGCCGCAGTTGTTAGACCCTTTATGGAACGATTAGTGACAATAATTGTCCCCGCACCAAGAAAACCCACGCCACTAACAACTTGTGCGATTAATCGGGCTTCATCTGAACGAACAACTCCTGCCAATCTTGGTTCACTCAAAGCAGTTTGTAAGGCATTATAACCAATTTCGACTTGAATTAAAGCAATGATTGTCGCACCCATACAAACTAAAATATGCGTCCGCAAGCCCGCCGGTCGATTATGCAATTCTCTTTCTGCACCAATCGCACCACCCATTAAAATGGCTAAAAACAAACGCAACATAATTTCATAGATTGAAAGATGGGTATCCATCCTAATCACTCCTTCAACTTAACTAATTCTTCGTCAGTAAGTGCTCGATACTGACCTTTTTTTAAATCGACTGGCAATGTTAACTGACCCATTCGAATGCGTTTTAAATAAGTCACTTCCTTGCCACAAGCTTTCACCATCCGTTTCACCTGATGAAATTTTCCTTCTTGTAAAATAATTCTTACTTTTGAAGTTACTGCAGTTACTTCATCAATCATTAACTTCGCAGGTAACATTTTTTCCCCAGCTAAAATAATTCCCACTTCAAAATTTTCTTGATCTGCTTGATCCATTACTCCAGAAACTTCCGCAAAATATTCCTTTTCAACATGTTTTTTAGGACTTAATAATTGATGACCCAGTTCCCCATCATTCGTAATGATAAGCAAACCCTCAGTATCTTTGTCCAAACGACCAACTGGAAACAAATCAGTGCGATAGTCTTCTGACGAAAACAAATCTAGCACTGTGCGATGAACAGGATCACTCGTCGCACTAATAACACCCGCAGGTTTATTTAACACATAATAATAAAATTCTTGATAAATTAATGGGGCATCTAAAAAAGCAATCTGATCTTTTTCAGGATCAACTTGGGTTTTATCCGATTTGACTACCACCTGATTTACTTTAATTTGTCCTTTTTTTATCAACTGCTTCACTTCTTTACGACTTCCTAAACCCACTTCTGATAAAAATTTATCCAAACGCATAAGTTCTCCTTAACGATAACATGATTTTAAAAATGAAAGTAAATAATTCTTGTAACCTCTTGATGATAAAACGTCATCTTAGTATTAAGTATCAAATGTGAAGGCTAGAGTGTCAATTAAAAGTATACGCTTTTTCAATCGTTTTGTTATTAAATTTAACGATATCGTAATTTAAAAATATAAGTGAAGATTGCAAAAATTCCTAAATCAAAACCAAATGCTTCGAGATGAGGACCAATGTCTCCTAATGAATGTATCACCATGCCACTAGTGATTACTAAATGCAAGTCCCCTCCTGTCTGATTAAAATATTCAATGCGAGCAATCATTTGAACAAGATGAACTAAAATAATCACAACAGCAGTACTTGCTAAAGAATCAACCATTATTTTCTTAACAAGTTCATCATTTCGTTTGTGAGCTTGATTTATTAAAAATATAAGCGTAGATACTATTGCATAAAAGAAAAATAACCCCAAAATTATTACTAATAAAACTAACGGCCAACTAAGATTAGTTCCATAAAAAAAAGCCATTTTATTCATCCCCCTCTAAATAGAAAATTTCCTGAAACGATAAAGAAAAATAATCAGCTATCTTTAAAGATAATTCCAGACTAGGATTATACTTCCCTTTTTCAATTGCATTCATTGTCTGACGAGAAACGTCTAGGTCGGCAGCCATTTGCTTTTGTGCAATGCCTCGTGTTTCTCGAATTTCTTTAATATGATTGATTACTTTCATTTTCCCACCCACTTTTTGTAAAGATATCTTTACTAAATGATAGCACTTTTGTTTTTCTATGTAAAGATATATTTACATAGAAAAAGAGCAGCCTTCAAAAGGCTACTCTCAAAATTCTATTTTTTTATAATTTACTTGCCGCATCTTCATCAACAATTACGATCACGTCTTGATGGTTTTGTAAAACACTTGCTGGTAAATCTTCAGTTACGGGACCTTCCAACATGCCTTTAATTGCATCGGCTTTATTTTCGCCGAAAGCCATTAAAATAATTTTTTTACTTTGCATAATTGAACCAATCCCCATTGACAAGGCATGAGTTGGAACGTCCTCTGCTTTATCAAAGTAACGTTTATTCGCTTCAATCGTTGACTCAGTTAATTTAACTACGTGGGTAGTTGCATCAAATGAAGTCCCTGGTTCATTGAAACCAATGTGACCGTTACGTCCAATTCCTAATACTTGAATATCGATTGGATGATCAGCAATTACTTGGTCATAACGTTTACTTTCAGCCTCTAAGTCTTCCGCTTTTCCATTTGGAACGAAAGTTTCTTTGAATGGTTTTTGATTAAACAAATGATCATTCATAAAATAGCGATAGCTTTGTGTATCTTCGCCGCCTAAGCCAACATATTCATCTAAGTTTACTGATGTCATATCAGAAAAATCAATCTCACTACTTACCATATCTTGATATAAAGTTTCAGGAGTACTACCGGTTGCTAAACCTAAAACTTTGGCCCCATTGTCCATACCTGCTTTAATCAATTCAAATGCTTTTTTTCCGCCTGCAACAGCGTCTTTTACGCGAATAACTTCCATGGTAAAAACTCCTATCTCTCATTTGGTATGTACCAATTATAAATCAGATTTTTTTATTTTGCAAGAATTGTATAGACCATTTCTTAAATTTTTAGCAAAAAAAGAGGAACTATCATCAGTTCCTCATAAACCAGGTTATTTTTGATAAGTTTTTACAATTTCACCAATTAATTCATCATCTTTTAAACCAGTAACTTCTTTAATAACTTCAGCAACTGTTTTTTCAGCCAATAATTTTTGTAATTCCATACTTTCTTGATCAGCTGGATCGTTGTAACTTAAGATCATAGCAACCACGTCAACTAAATTTTGATAACCTAAGTTGCGATCTTTTAACTCGCGGATTGGTCGGATAAATCTTTCATCATAACCAAGTTTACGAATCGGTGTCCGTGCGACACGATCAACACCATCTGAAATATATGGATTTTCAAAGCGGCCAACAATTTTATCGGCATAAGCTTGATGAACAGCTTTATCAAAGCCCCATTTATCTATTAATAAATTTCCTGTCTCAGCTAAAACAGCTTTTAGTTTTCCTAATACATCTGGATCCTTAATCGCTTCACCAATGGTTTTGTAACCTTTATAGGCTCCGGTATATGCTACTGTCGCATGACCAGTATTCACAGAAAATAATTTTCTTTCGATATAAGGTTCTAAATCAGCGACATATTCTACACCAACTAAATGAACAGCTTTATTTTTACTTTGAGTTTCATCAATCACCCACTCACTAAAAGGTTCCACTGAAACAAATAAAGGATCTTCATGATGTTGAATCGGTACAATCCGGTCGACTGCCGCATTTGGAAAACCAATATATTTTTCAACGTAAGCTAAATCTTCAGTAGTCAAAAATTCTTTGACTTTACCAAATAAAAATTGACTTCCACCAATCATATTCTCGCAGGCAACGATGTCCAATGGTTTTTCCAACCCTGCTGCTTGGCGTTTTTGAATTCCTTGAGCGATTAATTCAGCAATAAAAGGCAACACATTTGGACCAATAGCGGTAGTAACAATGTCTGCTTTAAAAACAGACTCTACTACTGCTGCTGGATTGTCTTTATTGTTTAGTCCATCGACATTTTCTACATGAATCCTTTTTTTACTGGCATCTGCTAATTCAATGTCATACGCCTTTCTTTCGTTTAAGGCATTGATAATTGTTTCATTGATATCCACAAAATCAATGGAAAAATCATTGCTAGCCAAAATTTCACCAATAAATCCACGACCGATATTTCCGGCTCCAAAATGTGTTGCTTGCATGTTTATTCAACCTCCTGTAATAGTCCAATAATTTCTTCTTTTGTTTTCGCATCTGCTAGTTTTACAACATTTTCTACATCTGAGCAGTAAATTGCAATTTTTTGTAGAATATCTAAATGTTCATCACCAACACCGGCAATGCCAAATAAAACCATCGCTACATCATCCGTATCATCAGCACCAAATTGCACTCCGCTAGGCACTTGAATTACCGAAATACCACTTTTTTGAACATATTTTTTGGCTTCATCGGTGCCATGAGGAATGGCAATAAAGTTTCCCATATAAACTGAAACCAATTTATCCCGTTCAATCATTGCTTCGATATATTCTGGTGTTACACAGCCAGCATCGACTAATAATTGTCCCGTTGCACGAATGGCCTCTTCTTTATTTTGATATGTTTGGTCGACTAAAATCATGTCTACTTGTAATTCCATCTTTCTTTCCTCCTGATTAATCATTTAATTTTCGCGAATTTCCTTAACAAATAATGAACTCAACAATTGATAAATAATTTCTTTATTGCCGAATTTATAAATCTCCGTATTCAAATCACTTTCAATAATCGAACTACTTATTTTGCCTAACAAACTACTTTGACTTTCTGGCATCGGATCAGGCGCCAACAATAATAAAATCCGGGTCAGTTCAATACTTTTTTTATCCATTCCTTGAATTAAAAAAGAATGATCCAAATCATAGATGGTAAAAAAAGGTTCTTTGATTTCTGGTGCTGCAGTATGAAACAAGGCAAAATTAGTTTTTGGTATGCCAATCGGTGCCACCAGATATCGTTGGATTACCAAATCAGTCACTATAGTAGCATCACTGACAATGGTTCCGGTTAAGCTTTCAATAATTTCAGCCAGTGTTTCTTCAATTGTTTCTTTGGCTTTGATTTTTTTTAAATCAAAAGCTCTCAGTAAATTATTAGCGATCCGCATGGTTTCATAAATTTCATCGAAAGTTTCACTACCTTCTAAAATCAGATCAGTTGGATTCAGATTCACTGCTTCTGGCTGAATACCTCTTACATATTCTTTAATCTCCCGAAGTTCATCATCTAATAATAAGGGTGAAATCACTTTGTAAGGCAATTCAAAGCCAGGCAGAAAGACTGTTGATAAAATCATATCGTAGTCATGAAAATTCAAGTGATTCATCTCTGATATTTTAGCAGCCTGAACTGTTTCAATTTCAGGAATATATTTATTTAAACGACTCTCTAAAATTCGAGCCGTTCCAATCCCACTAGAACACAATACTAAAGTACTGAGATTTTTACTGGTAGGATATCTTTCCAACGATGTAGCGAAATGAATCACTACATAACCCAGTTCATCAAAAGTAAACGCATGGTCTGGGAAAACCACCGCCAAATTTTCGACAACTGAGGCCGTAACTTTTTGATACTTATCCATCACTTTTTGTAGTATTGGATTGTTACTGCCTTGAATCACGGTTAAACTGCGCTTTAATGCAGCGGTCATGTGCGCTAATAAATCGGTAAACAATTGTTCATCTTTATAAAAGTCATAACTTGTCGCTTCAGATACTAGACGAATCAATTCACGCGTTTTATAGGATAGTTCCACATCAAAACTATCAATAAAGATATTTTGTGGCTTTTTATAATTGACGCCCTCTAATTGATGGGCAAAAAAGCGAACTTCTTGATTGGTAATACTTTGTTTAATCAAGGTAGCGACCTTTACCATAACCTGACTCGCCAATTGCATACTTTCTGGTTTTGGGTTTTCTTGGATATCACTTTCAATCATGTGTCCCGTTTTCATACGATCAATCGACAATGCTAAAATAATTAAGATCCGTTGCATTTGATTGTCAGTTACGCGATCAAATAAACTGGCATTTACTTCGCCAAATATTTTCTTGGCTTGAAACAAGCTTTCACTAGACAATAAGCTTAAAAAATAATTGTCAGATACTTGCTGTAGATTTTCTAAGGTTAATTGATCTAAAAAGTTAAAGAAGTCATACTCGCTGATACCATTAAAAATCAAATTACTTAATAATTGGCGACGTTCATTTTCACGGCCAACAATACTAATGCCACGCCCTTTCAATCGTGCCAAATCTAGTTGATAACTGACTAAACTCGCTTCAATTGTTTGTAGATCAGTTGTAATTGTCGTTGTACTAACGGCAAAATCATAAGATAAACCTTCAATTGTTTCTTCCTCATCGTTCAATAATAAAGAACAAACAATCGCACTTTGCCGTATTACATTATCTGTGAACCACTCGTTTTCGTCACCATCTAATTGCTCAGCTAACTTAGCTAAATCTTGCGAATCACCGACAATTCGATAACCAGCTCCTCGTGGCTTAATAATCTGAACATCTAGAGATTTAATTGTTTTTTCAAGACTGGCAACTTCCCGATAAATCGTTCTTTTAGAGACTTGTAACAAATCTTGTAAATCTGCTAAAGCCACTCCATTTGGATACTCTAACAGTAAGGCTAATATTTTTTTCTCTCGAACCGAAAAATACACTTTTCTTTCCCCCATTTTTAAACAACTAAATCAATAAAAGGATGAGACCAAACTGGTATCTAAACAAATTGCTTAGCAGTTCGGCCCATCTTTATTATACAAATATTCTCAGAAAAATGTGACCTATTCATACTTAGCTTAATACGGTTCGAGTAAATAAACTACTTGTTCACTAAATGATCAATCAATTTATCAAATTTTTCTGATGCTACTAAATCTGTCACTGAAACATGCACAGCGCTTGGTGCTTGTTGCTCAGCTGCAACTGTTTCCGCATTTAGCGTGATAATCATTGCATCAACTTCATCTTTTAAGTCAGCAATTGGAAGTACTGAAACTGGATAAGCTAAATTTTTATCTTTCAAAATTTTCTTAATAATCGTTGCTGCCATATGTGCAGAACCTTTAGTATCTTGATAAGCAACAATTAAATGAGTTACTTTGCTATAATCAGCCACGCCATCCACTACATCATCACTGACTGCTGGTGCAAATGCCGCACCAGTTTGAGCATCGTTACTTAAATTATCAACAATTTCATCATAGCGGGGTGAATTCATAAAGTTTTCGACAGATACAAAAGTTGCGCTTGGTGCTTTTTGATTTGCTCGTTCATGTAATTCTACTTGAGTTACAATCAAAGCATTTGGATCATCATTCAAATTATTGATTGCTGAGTTTGAAACTGGAATTTTCAGACCAGCTTTTTTCGCTTTATCCCGTAGGATTGAAGCTCCCATTGCTGAAGAACCCATACCCGCGTCACAAGCAAAGATAATTTTATTAACATTACCAAACATTTCTTGATTAGACTCAGTCATACTTGCATCAGAGCTTTGACCTTTTGCAGAAGCCTTAGCACTTGAAACAGCGGCTTGGCTAGCAGCTAAATCGTCTTCTTCATTTTTATCTGCTTTAATAATAATACTAGCAACTAAGAAAGAAACAATTGTGGCGACTACAATCCCGGCAATATTAGCAAAATATGTTCCTCGTGGTGTCATCGCTAAGACAGCCAATATCGAACCTGGTGAAGCTGCTGCTTGTAACCCAGCACCTAGTACTGAAAATACAAAGGTTCCTGATACACCACCAGCGATTACAGCTAAGAACAATAGCGGTTTCATCATTACGTAAGGGAAGTAAATTTCATGAATCCCACCAAGGAATTGAATAATGATTGCACCTGGTGCAGAAGATTTCGCAGCACCTTTACCAAAAATAGTGAAGGCTAACAATACACCTAAACCTGGTCCAGGGTTTGTTTCTAATAAGAATAAAATCGATTTACCAGTTGCAGCTGCTTGCTCAGCTCCTAAAGGTGTTAAAATTCCGTGGTTAATCGCATTGTTTAAGAACAAAATTTTCGCAGGCTCAATTAAGACATTCGCTAATGGCAATAGATGCATATTAATAATCGCTTCTACACCTTTACCCATTAATTCAGTTAAGTAACTTACAATTGGTCCAATCCCATAATTCCCTAAAATCGCTAAACCAAAACCAAGTAAACCAGCTGAAAAGTTGTTTACTAACATTTCAAAACCAGCTTTAATCTTGTCAGCAAAAATATCATCAAATTTCTTAATCACCCAACCGCCTAAAGGACCCATAATCATAGCTCCAATAAACATCGGTACATCTGAACCAACAATCACACCCATTGTTGCAATTGCACCCACGACTGCTCCCCGTTGACCATGAATTAAGTTACCTCCACTGTAACCGATTAATAATGGCAATAAATAAGTCAACATCGGACTAATCATCAATGCTAAATGTGCATTTGGTGTCCAACCAGTTTCCAAGAAGAAAGCTGTCAGTACCCCCCACGCGATAAATGCACCGATATTTGGCATGACCATACTTGAAAGACTACTACCTAACTTTTGGACTTTCGCTTTAATCCCCGTTTTCGGACGAGTATTTTCCATTTTCGTTTCCTCCTTCAAAAAAGTAATTTTTCTATACTTGTATTGTAATCGCCTCCAATTGTTTCAGCAATTAATAGTAGCTACAGCTTTGGCACAGAACTTTGTGCCATTATTTTTATTTATAAAAAAACCCTTCTCTTCAACTCTATAAATAAAGTCAGAAGAAAAGGATTCCTAATTTTGAGAAGTTATTTCTTGATTTTTTTACGATTAAATAATTTAACAAAATGAAGGCCACTAAAGACTGCTATAAATTGCATAATTGAAACACCTACACCTGTATAGACACGCATAAAATATTGTCGGATTTGAGCAGTTTCTCCAAAAGAACAAAACCAAGCAACCCCAAAAAGAAAAACGATATACGTCAAACCTAGACCAACCGTAATCAACAAGTGATCACGATAAAAAGTTTGCTGCTTCTTTGAAAAAATACTACCCAATACCATCAAAACTAAGCCAAATATGGAAATTATTATAATAGGTATCTTAATGAAATTAGCCACTAGAATCAAACGATTTGCTATTCTACCAGTCAAAGCAATCGGTGGGTTGATAGGCTCACTTTCTGCTGATTGCCAACGACCTGAAAAAGAATGATCCAAGATTTTTTCAGCAATTTTTCGATCTTTCTTGCTGGAATATAGAATATTTCTACCCTGTTCATAGCTACCATAATCTAAATTTTCGCCAATCGCAACGCCCATTAAATTAAAAACACCTGGAAAATCCTTTAATATTTTCCCATCTCCGCTTTTAGTTAAATAAAATTCTTTTTTAGTCGTAATTTTTTGCTCTCGATAAGCTTCACTTAGTTCATGATTTATTTTCTTTAATAAATTATCGGTCTGCTCAGCGTTATTATTGTAATAGCCTCGTTGTTTTAGTGCCTCACGAAATCCCCAGAAGAAATAATCACCAGATACTTGCTTATCAGCAGTCGCCCAAACACTATCAGTAAAGATCCAATTGGTATTCACTTTCATCTTCTGTAAAGTTGGTGAAACTTGCTCTGCTTTTTTTACCGCCTGCCGCGTAATCCAAATCTTATTATCTTTTTGATTTAAATCTGTACCATCATCCAGTCGAATCAGATAACTCATCAAAGTCACAAATTCACCGTCACTGCGGTCATTAACCATTGCTACACCATAATGCTGGTCATTTATCGCCACCAATATTTTAGTTGTAACTAAAATCGAAATAAATGGCAGTGCGCAGACCAAAATTTTAGGTAGAATTTTCGTGATAAAAGATTTAGCTATTTTTCGTCTCATAATATCGATAACCAGTTGTTGCTTTTGTTGAGTCAATATCAACTGAACAATTGCAAAAAAAAGACCCCCAGCAACAAAAGGAAAAATCCAGATACTATCTTCTCGCAAATACAAAAAAAAAGGTAAAGAAACCACTAAACCACTCATCCAAAGAGCAAATTTTTTAATGCTCCCATCGCGTCTTAAATAAATACCGATCGTACAAGCTATAATAATGACGGCTACTGGCACCACCAAAGCATTTCGGTAAATTCGCGTACTATACTCATCCATAAAAGTAATTGGCGAATACAAGAAAAAAATGAATATACCACTAAAAAATAATTGACTCTTAACAATGGGTTTGAAACATTGAGCTGCCAGAAAAGCGGCAAAAATCTGTAACAATCCAAAACTCAAACTATATGGAAGATGAAGTTTATAACTGCCAGCTAAAAAAAGCGCGTAGGAAATACCTTTTGACAAGGTTGTCGTATTGTAATCACCCAGCCAATTACCGGAAATCAATTCATCTGCTAAATGAATATAATGACCATCATCATATGAACCGTAAAGATTCGCAAAATAATCAGCATTAAGATATAAGCCTAAGCGTAAAACTACCAGCAGTAGCAAAACGATAAAGAAAAAAAGATTCTTTTTTGATTTAAATTTTTCAAAGCTTACCTTTTTTCCCCAATCAACTACATTCATGCTAGTACTCCTATCATTCAAATAATAAAATAAGTCATTAATCTTTCTTCTAAACCAAATATTTCATTTTCATTACAAAACTGTAACAAAATTTTACATCAAAGAATTACAAACTGCAAGATAATTTTAAAAAAAGGACTAGAGTTTCAGCAAAGATTGCTAAAGACTGTAGTCCTACTTAAACATTATTTTCTTTGAAATTTCCCTCTTAATCCTCGTGTAATTACTTGAGTAAAGCTAAGAGAGCGTACCATGTGACTTGGATCAACGTATTCACGAATTGCCCGTAAGGTCTTCTTAGGATCTTTAGATGAAAAACTATATGTACCATTTCGTTTTGTTTTTACTGCAAAACGCGGAATCCATTTTCCTTTAAACATTACTGATGCAATAATTTGATCGACTTCTTCCCACGGAATTTGGATAAATTTTTTGGCATCACGATCATTGAAAAATTCAAAACCTTTATCACCGATCATGATTTTGCCATAATCAGACATTCCCAAATAAGAAGTACCATCAATTACTAAGTCAACTTTGGTGTTGATTGATTGAACCATTTTATGATCCTCCTTTGCTACTTCGTTCATTATACGAGTTTTTGTTTATTAATAAAAGAAGCTGGGACAAAAATTTGTCCCAGCTGACTAAGAATTTTTGTGATTACATAACACCTAAAACGTGTAAGCCAACACCTACTACGAATAATCCCAAGATAATGATAATTGGAGAAACTTTTTTCTTCAATAACCACATACATAAGAAAGTAAGTAGTAACGCAGCCAGACCAGGAATTAATTGATCTAAGTTATCTTGCAAAGTAGTTACTTTGGTAGCTGATAATGATAGACCTGAAGCTTGATCTTGTAATGCTTGTTGAATACCTTTTGCACCACTTGGTAAGCTATTCCAATCAATATAAGCGCCTTTATCAAGTTTTACTTCAGAAACAACTGGTGTGAACTTAACATTTACCCAACGTTGAACCAAAGCTCCTAGTACGAACATCCCAAGAATTGATGCACCTTTAGTTACATCTTGTAATAAACCACCAGATAAGTCATCAGTGATAGCAGACCCAGCACGATAGCCGAATTCTTGTGTGTACCACATAAATGCCCAACGAATAATATTCCAAGCAACGAAGAAAATAATTGGACCTAAAATGTTCCCTGTCAAAGCTAGAGAAGCTCCTAGGGCACCTAAAATTGGACGAACTGTAAACCAGAAGACTGGGTCACCAACACCGGCCAAAGGACCCATCATACCAACTTTTACCCCTTGAATAGTTACATCATCAACAGGAGCACCATTGGCACGCTCTTCTTCAAGGGCTAAAGTAACCCCTAAGATTGGTGAAGCGATATATGGGTGAGTATTAAAGAATTCTAAGTGACGTTTTAATGCCGCTGAGCGATCTTCTTTAGTTGTATATAATTTTTTAAGCGCTGGGATCATTGCAAATGCCCAACCACCATTTTGCATCCGTTCATAGTTCCAAGAACCTTGAAGGAACGTTGAGCGCCATGCAACAGATAAACGATCTTTTTTAGTTAATGAGATTTTTTCTGCCATTTTATTTCTCCTCCTTCAAGATTAATAGTCATTCAAGATATCGCCAAGTGGGTCACCAGTATTTGATGATCCGCCACCACCATTTGAACCGCCGCCTGATTTAGACAAGTTCAAGTAGATTAAAGCGAAAGCAACAGCGATAACACCTAGTGCGATCAAAGTTAATTGTGAAATAGCAGCCAATGCAAAACCAATTGCAAAGAATGGCCATACTTCACGAGTTGCCATCATGTTAATAACCATTGCATAACCAACGGCTACTACCATACCACCACCAATTGCCATACCATCTGTTAACCAAGCAGGCATTGATTCTAAGAAACCACGAACAGTGTCTGCAGGAATAACTAATAAGGCAGCTGCAGGGATAGCAATCCGTAAACCTTGCATACAGATAGCGATAATATGCCATAATTCAACTTTTCTAAAGTTTCCTTCTTCAGCGGCACCATCCATAATGTGAACGATTGGCACAGCTAAAGTACGAGCGATCATAGTTAAGAATAAACCAGCAACAGCTAAAGGAACCGCTACTGCAATCGCAGAAGAAACACCTTTAACGCCTTGTCCCCCTAAAACTAAAATAATTGCAGAAGCGATTGATGCCAATGCAGCATCGGGTGCTACGGCAGCTCCGATATTTGCCCAACCTAAAGCGATCATTTGTAAAGATCCACCTAGGATAATGCCGGCAGTTAAGTTACCAGTTACTAAACCAATTAATGTACATGCTACTAGCGGTTGATGGAATTGGAATTCATCCAAGATACCTTCCATACCAGCTAGAAAAGCTACAAGAACGACTAATATCATTGAGATAACAGACATTTTATAAACCCTCCTATTTTTTCTTTTTATTTAGCGTTTTTTAATTCATTTTTAGCTTTGTTAAGTAATTCATCAAAGTTAGCTCTTGAATCATTTGGCACTTTACGAACATCAAAAGTGATGCCGTCAGCTTTCAATTTTTCAAAAGTATCCACGTCATCTTGACCCATTGATAATACTTTACTTACAACAACTTTCCCAACAGAATGTGCCATTGAGCCAACATTGATTTCTTTAATGTCAACGCCGCCTTCAATTGCACGTAAAACATCTTGTGGATTTTCAAAAAGTAACAACGCTTTTGTATTTCCAAAACGAGGGTCTTTTGAAATTTCAATCATTTTTTCTACTGGAATAACGTTAGCTTTAACTCCTGGAGGTGCAGCTTGTTCGATTAATTTTTTACGTAAATCATCTTTAGCCACAGCATCAGAGACCACGATGATCCGGTTTGGTCCAGTTGTTTTTGTCCATGCAGTCGCAACTTGTCCGTGTAACAAACGAGAGTCAACACGTGCTAATACGAATTTGATATGACCATCACCTAATACAGTTCCTTCTGGAATAGATCCAGCTGGTTGACTTGCTTCAGGCATTGCAGCTGCTTCAACTGGTTGTAATTCTTCAGGTTTTACTCTCACGCCTTCTTTAGCTGTTTCAATAATGTGAGCTGCAATTTCTTGTGCAGATTCCATTGTGAAACGTGAAGAGAAAGCTTCAATCACCATTGGCAAGTTCATGCCGGCAACGATTGCCCATGTGTCTTTGTGTTCTTCAAACAAACTATTGGCTTGGTTGAACGGTGTACCACCCCAAAGATCGACTAGAAATAACACTTCATCTTGGTTTTCGAAAGAGGCTACAGCTTCTTCCATTTTTTGCTTAACGTCATCTGGACCTTCACTTGGCATCAATGTCACTGCTTTGACATTTTCTTGTTCTCCGAAAATCATCGTGCCGGACTGTAAAATACCGTTAGCGAATTCCCCATGACTAGCAAGGATAATTCCTACCATCTTTATACCTCCTACTTTTATTGTTACAGTGCAATAATATAAATAAGTTCTAAAAAACCTGTAACCAAAATTAATTCAGCATCTTTTCTTTTTGCATTAATGAAATTAAATTGTTCTTACGATCGTTAGGAACTTGTCTTATTTCTAATTCGATGCCCGATTGATGTAACTGTTCAAAATCTGCTACATCCTCTCCGTCAACTGAAATAAAGTTCGTAATCATTTTTTTACCTGGAGAAAAACGCATACCACCAATATTTACTGAATCTAATTTCACTCCAGCATTTACGATCGCTAAAACATCCTTCGGCGTAGCAAACAATAGCATGACTTTCATTCCATCAAACAATTGATCGTGATAAACCTCCACCAACTTTTTCTTAGTGACAACATTTGACTTAATTCCTGGCGGCGCTGCTTGTTTTAATAAAAATTTCCGCAACTCATCTTTAGCAACATCATCGCTCACAACTAAAATCCGTTCTATTCCAGTTGCCTTTGACCAAACTGTTGCTACCTGCCCATGAATTAGCCGGTCATCGATTCTGGCAAGTTTAATATCCATTACCATTCGATCACCTCCTACAAAAAACTACAAAAAGATACTAGAACACAGTATTATAGTGTTCATTTATATATAAGCAAGAAGCGTGCCAAAATACACTACTGATTTATCATTGATTTTAAAGCATTTATAGAAAGATACACAAAAAGGATACAGAATACTGTATCCTTTTTGTGTATCTTTTATTGTATTGTTTCTTGCTTATTTTGTAATAATTGATTAATATAGTACCTTTCTGAATTAGGAATTGTAACGTTTAATTGATTTTCTAAATCATTTAAAGCATTATTCATTTTTTGATTATTATTATTTGCTTCAAAATTAGCTAATTCTTGTTGATCAATCATTAAGGGCTCATTTAAAATACTTCGTTCGATGGTTCCTGACATATGCATAACAAAATTCACCATCAATGCATAGTCTTTTGATTCCTTTTGATTTCCGATGATTCTTTCAGCTAATTGCCAAAGTGGAGCCAACATTTTTTTTGGATTAATAAAAGTAAAACTTTCTTCCATAAATTTCAAGCATAAATCTTTGGCGCTTGTTGCAGTCAACACCACATCTTTTTGTTCTGATAGATCATTTTCCAAAAGGAGTTCGTCTAACACTTGGTTTGTTTCTTGGTTTAAAATTCTTTCCATTGGAATATAAGGTGCACTTATTTTGGGATCTAAAATCCCGGTTGTGGCAATAATTTGATATTTCTCTTGAAAATCAGCAATTTTCTCTTTCATATCTGTTACAGCTAATGTTTTAACTGAAACATGGTCTAATTTTCTTTGTTTTAATGGTCGCTCAATAATCTCTTTAAGCCGTTGCGCGGTGCCTTCACCTGATGCACATATAGCTAAAATAATTTTTTCTACCTGGGTTTTTGCGACTTTTTTCTTTTCTACTCTGCCGTAACCTCTAAATTCACCTAATGATTGAAATAAATCCTCTAATCCTGAACCTAATACACTAGATTTTCGCGTTGCTTCCATCAATAAAGGTGTCGTTACCATGTCTAAAGTTTTAACTGAAATACCGGTGTCGGCTTTAATTTCTTCATTAAAAGTAGCTAACGATCCCATATCTACCATAATTAAAACACCGCTGCCTTCATTAACCGAAATAACTGCTTCGCGGATTTTTTCGTAAGCTACTCTTGGATGCATATCCAACGGCATATCGACCGCTTGGATATGATTTACCTCCAATAGTTCTTTTACTACATTCACCATTGAAGTAGCGGTACTGTTTCCGTGTGCGGCTACTACAACGCCGATTTTGCCATTTGGTTGATCGTCTCGTAAAGAAACTAGTAAGACAGTTAAATAATAATCTTCACTTTCTGGAATCACTACCTGAAATTCTTCTTCTACTAAATGGCGAATTTCTTGCGCCACAACAAATTCTTGAGGATAATCATTAGCCATTTCACGAATATTAACATTTGTTTCCCGTGTTTCACCTACATTTATTTTCTTTAAAAAAGAAGAAATGTGTAAACTCATAGCGTAAATAAAATTCTGTTGAAAATAGGTTTGCAATCTCTCACTCACAAGACTAGCAATTCGGTTACTTAAATCAATAATTTGTTTATCAACGAATTCATTTAAACGGCTCTCTGTATCAAATGAAAAACCGTGATCTTTATAAAATGATTTTAAGTGAACATTGATATCTGTAGAGATAAAATGATTGATGGTTTCTTGATCTAGTCCCTCGGTTTTCAACAAAGCAGCTTTATCACCAATAATATCGTATAAATTATAAGGCAACTCATATGTATCTGTACGAATTAATTCATTCATTTCATCTGGAGTAACCACCATCTCTGGTTCTAGATACGGAGAAATATCAGAGGTTTTAACCCGATCCGCAGATAATTGGACCAAGCCGCTTTTTACTCCTTCAGTTAAATCATTGATTGTGATTTGAATAACCTCTTGAGACATATGATTCATAAAACCACGGGCACATATCAATTGAACATTTGATTTTAATTGTCCAACATTTCCATAAGAGACACTGCCTAACAGCGCCTTAATTACATCTTCTGTCAATGTAATCTTACGTTGAATCCGATTGGCCTCCATCGCCACCATCACTCGAACCAAATCTAATTGTTCTACGACTGGTCGATGATTAAATGATGGCATTTGAATATTGATAGGAATTCGCCGCACAAAAGTATCCAATAAAGCTGAATGTGGATCTTCTGTCGTCGCACCCACAATTCGTACATCAGCAAAATGAGTTTTTCCTGTTTCTCCTAAACGATTATAGCTACCGTGATCCATGAAATAAAAAATCATTTCTTGACCCTCTGGCGGTAAACGATGAATCTCATCTAGAAACAGCATTCCGCCATCTGCTTGCTGAATCAATCCTTCACGATCAGTTTCCGCTCCAGTAAAAGCTCCTTTTACGTATCCAAAAAGATGACTCATTAAAAGCTCTGGATTGTTGGCGTAGTCGGCACAGTTAAAAACAATTAGCTCTCTATCTTGATCGACAATCTGATTGGTTTGAGCAAACTGGAACATGGCATGAGCAAAAAAAGTTTTCCCTGAACCTGTCGGACCAGTAATCAAACAATTCAAGCCTTTAGGTGGATATAAAATTGCCGCTTTTGCTTGTTCTACCGCATTTTTCATACTGCCAGTTGTACCGATTATTCTAGCAAACACATCGGTTGCTTGATTGGGATAACTGATGTTTTCTTGTGATTTTGTTGGTGTTGATGGAGAAGTTAGCGTCTGTGCCAGGATTGTCTGGTTCCGATCAGTCGCAAAATATTGGACTGGTCGACCTTCACTTTTTTTTAGTTGACCATTTTTTACTAAAAGATTTAAATCCTTACTTGCATTAGATCGCTGAATATTTAATGTTTCAGCTATTTCAACTGTTGTTATCCCAGATTGTTGATAAACCAGTTGATAAATTCGCTCAATTCGTCTTTTCACTCTTCATCCCACCTTAGTGTATTGCTTTATCCTTAATTGTCTATATTTTTTAAAAAATGTCAAATAAATAACTTTAAAAAAGATACACTAAACTAATAAATAAACCAGCTAGTCTTATTTTTCTAGCTGGTGCTGATGTTTGTTTTTGATAAATCGGACAAGTAAAACTAATACGATAACACTTGCAACTAAGATTATTGCAGTTTTTGTATCTCCATGGAACAATGCTTCACCGCCAAATGCGTACAAAATAGAAGATGGTAAAACACCGATTAACACAGATAAAAAAATTTCTTTTAGTGGCAACCGCAATGTATCAGCGGTAACGTTGACAATAAATGATGGAATTACGGGGACCATATAAGCCAGCATGATTCCAATTTTAGGATGCTTCATTTGCGAAATACGTTTCACCCATTGATTGTCCTTATGTTCATGGGACATAATCTTTAAACGTTTCAATACAGTCATCGATAATAAATTGCCCCCCGCATTGCCAGCAATATTCATTAAGCTACCTATTAAAGGACCGTAACAGACACCGATTAAAATCCCGATCACAGAAGTTGGCAGCCCTGGTAAAGCACACATCAAAACAGTTAAAGCGATTAACAATCCAGCTGTCCGTATTCCGTGAGAACGAACCTCTTTTAACAATAGCTCACGGCTGGCTTTAGGATCTAACAACAAAGAAATATCTTTATGAAATTCTAAATACAATCGGTAGAGAACAATACCAATTAAAATGATTCCTAAAATAATTAAGATTTTCCGAAGTCTTGCTTTATCCATAATTCACCCGTTTATTTTTATTATAGCAAAAAAAGCCTTTTCAAGTCTGTTTGAAAAGGCTAATTAATTATTTTAGTTTAAACTGCTGTCCAACCGCCATCAACAAATAGGATATCTCCAGTAACATAAGAAGATTCATCTGCTGCTAAGAAAACAACTGCTGAATCTAATTCACCATTTTTCCCAGGACGTCCCATTGGAGTACGACGAGTAATGAATTCATCCATAGAATCCATCGCGGAATCATCATTCATTTCGGAAGCAAAAAATCCTGGACACAGCGCATTAACAGTAACACCTTTTTGGGCCCACTCAGCAGCCGCACCTCGAGTAAAATTAATTACGCCACCTTTTGAAGCATGGTAAGGAATCACTGGCAATTCAGGCAATCCACCTTGACCTAAAATTGAAGCAATATTAATGACCCGGCCGTAACCTTTTTCAATCATGGAAGCACCAAATGCTCGTGTCACATAAAAAACACTATCTAAATCAAGCTTCATTAGATTATTCCATGTTTCATCAGTCATTTCAGTTAAAGGCGCTACTGCACCGCCACCAGCATTGTTCACTAAAATATCTACTTTGCCAAACTCAGCCAACACTTTATCCCGTGCTTCATTGACGATTTCAGAATTCGTTACATCACAAGCCACCGGAAGACATTTCACACCTAATGACCGGATCTCTTTAGCAACTTCTTCTAATTTTTCCACTCGGCGAGCTAAAATGGCAATATCTGCACCTTGTTTAGCCAACGCTAAAGATAATTGACGGCCCAAACCTGCTGAAGCTCCTGTAACTACTGCCACCCGTCCTGTTAAATCAAACATACTTATTCGCTCCTTTTATAATATTTTATTATATTATTTTAACAGATATTGTTCGATTTTTCACAATGCTTTTTAGGTTAATTATAAGTTTTTATTTTTATCACATCCAACATCAATAAATCTTTTACTTATAAAATAGCTGATACATAAATGATAAATTTTTAAAAAGAACGTAGTTTAGAATTTTTCCACTCCCATTTTTAAGCCAAACATTCTCGAAAAACATGAGTTTACGAAAAAAATGTTCAGTAGAATCAACTTCACAAATTATTTCTAACTCAATAGATTAAGCTAAATCTTTCCCAAACAGCTACTTTTGTCTCATAATAGAAAACGATACAGGGAAAAAAGGAGGAGCACATATGTCAGACAATAAATTTATGCATGCAGTTGGTTTTTTCGAAGGATTACCAATTGATGACCCACAAAGTTTTATCGATGAAAAAAAGGGAATTCCTGAACCTAATCCCACTGATGTATTAGTAAAAGTAAAGGCTGTTTCGATTAATCCAGTCGATACAAAATTACGACAAGATGCAGCAAAAAACAACGCATTGAAAGTTTTAGGCTTTGATGGTGTGGGAGAAGTTGTTGCCAAAGGTTCTCAAGCAACAAAATTCAAAGTTGGTGACCGCATTTTTTATGCTGGTACAACAACACGCGCAGGTAGTAATCAAGAGTTTCAATTAGTGGATGAAAAAATTGCCGCATTGGCTCCAAAACACCTCTCAGATGAAGAAGCAGCAGCATTGCCATTAACTTCTCTAACTGCTTTTGAATTACTATTTGAAAAATTTGGATTGATTCCAAAAGAAAATGCCAACCAAGGAAAGAAAATTCTTGTTGTCAATGGTGCTGGCGGTGTGGGTTCTATTTTAAATCAATTAGCCAAATGGGCTGGACTTGAAGTTTTTGCGACTGCTAGTCCTAAAAACTTTGAATGGCTTGAATCAGTTGGTGTAGATCATCCCATCGATTACCACGAAGACTTGAAGCAAAGTCTGCACGATTTAGGTACCCATGAAGTAGATTACATTGCTGTCCTATTCGATATTACTCGTTATTTAGATCAAATCAAATATTTGATTAAACCATTTGGTCATGTGGGTACAATTGTTGGTGTACATGAACCTTTAGATTTAAGCGTCTGGAAAAACTTATCTGTCAGCTTTGACTGGGAGTATATGTTTGCCAAAACAGACCACAATTACCTCATCGAAACCCAAGGTGAAACTTTAGCTTTAATTGCTAATTTAGCTGAAAAAGGTGTTTTAAAAACTACTTTGAGCAAAGTTTATTCTGATGGGATTAACGCTAAAAACCTGAAATTAGCTACCAAAGATGTAGAGGCTGGGCATATGTTAGGCAAAGTCGTTGTAAGTGGCAAATTTAACGGTGATATTGACACGTTCTAGATAAAAAAGAGCTAACAATCTCAATTTAAGAGATTGTTAGCTCTTTTCGTTTTTTCTACATAGCTGTCAGTCCACCATCTTGTCGGATACATTCTCCAGTAATATGACCAGCCTGTTTTCCATATTTTTGATTTAAAACCTATTTTGGATAAATAAAAAAGCTCTATTCCCTTATTGAAAAAGGAACAGAGCTTTTAATAAATTAAGCTTCTTGAGCTACCGGATAAACCGATACTTGTTTTTTGTCGCGACCTTTACGTTCGAAACGTACAACGCCGTCAACTTTAGCGTATAAAGTATCATCGCCACCGCGACCTACGTTTGCGCCTGGATAGATTCTAGTACCACGTTGGCGGTAAAGAATAGATCCACCTGAAACTGTTTGACCGTCAGCACGTTTAGCACCTAAACGTTTTGATTCTGAATCACGACCGTTAGAAGTTGAACCGCCACCTTTTTTGTGGGCGAATAATTGTAAATTCATTTTCATCAACATAAGATTTACCTCCTATAAATTAGTTTGTAACTGAATGGCTTGTTCATTCTCTGCTTCAATTGCCTGTAAACCTAATAACAAATTTTCTAATAAAATTTGTGAGATATTTACTTGTTCTTGGGTCAAACCAGAAAGGATTTCAACATAAAGGTAACCACCTTCATCTTCATCCACATCAACGATTGGCTCATAGCCAGCTAAGGCATCCAAACCATTGACTGTACTGATTGCTAAAGCGCTGACCGCCGCACAAACAATATCGTGACCATATTCACCCGATTGGGCGTGTCCGGACAATTCAAATGAAACAATGACTCCAGCTTGATTTCTTGTAAATGCACCTTTAATCATTTAGGCACCTGCTTTTTTAATTAAGCTTTGATTGCGTCAATAACAACTTTTGTGTAAGGTTGACGATGACCTTGTTTGCGGTGAGAATGTTTTTTAGGTTTGTATTTAAACGTAACAACTTTCTTTTGTTTGCCATGTTTTTCTACAGTTCCTTCAACACTTGCACCATCAACGATTGGCGCACCTACTTTAGTAGTTTCTCCGCCAACTAAAACAACTTCGTCAAAGACAACTTTTTCTCCAGCTTCAACATCTAATTTTTCGATGTAGATTGCTTGGCCTTCTTCAACTTTGATTTGTTTGCCGCCAGTTTTAATAATTGCGTACATGCTTGTGGCACCTCCTTAAATTTATACTTAGACTCGCCATCCCAAGTGGCCGTAGCACTTAATACTTGTTCTGCGCGGTTGTAGCTGTGAGTTCCACAATTACAACATTACAAGTTTACTAAATGTCGTCACGAAAGTCAATCATGAAAATTTCATTTTAATAGTCGGTAAAATTGACGGACGGACTTTTTTTTCTTACTATTAAAGAAATCTTGATTAAAAAGGAAGATATGATGTTAAACGAAATGATGCACCGCCCAATTATAAATCCTGATATTTTAAATTATTTAAGAGACAATCAGCGACAACTTGATGGAAAGCTAGCCGATTTAGAAAATTATGCCCATGAAAAAGGGGTGCCCGTTATTCCCCATGAAACTGTTGTCTTTTTAAAATTTTTATTGCAGCAAAAACAACCGAAAGATATTTTAGAGATTGGTACAGCTATCGGTTTTTCTGCCAGCTTAATGGCGGAAACTGTTCCCGAAGCTAAAGTTACCACTATTGATCGCTTTGAAATCATGATCAATCAAGCCAAAGAAACATTTGAAAAAATGAATTTGACTGATCGTGTGACTTTATTAGAAGGCGACGCAGCCGATGTATTAAAAACGCTGGATGGTCCTTATGATTTTATCTTTATGGACAGCGCCAAAGCCAAATACATTACTTTTTTACCAGAATGTTTGCGGTTATTAAGTGACACAGGCATTTTAATGGTAGATGATATTTTTCAAGCCGGCACTGTTTTACAACCGATTGAAGAAATTCCTCGAAAAAACCGTTCAATTCATCGGCACTTAAACGAATTTTTAAAAGAAGTCAATGAATCTCCAGAATTAAATGCTACCTTACTACCATTAGGTGATGGTGTTGCCTTGATTTCGAAAAATATAGCAAAATAACCCTTGCTCTATTTTTTACTATCTGATAAAATCAATGATGTTGAAATTTTCAATTTAATTGATTTTTTCCGATACTGTGCCAGTAGCTCAGCCGGATAGAGCATCCGCCTTCTAAGCGGACGGTCGGGGGTTCGAATCCCTCCTGGCACGTATTTGAAGATTTATCTATTTTAAAAAAAATGTTGGTTGATTGTGAAATTGACCAACATTTTTTTTATTTGCCCCACTCACCTATAACAAATTAAGATCCTTCTCCAGCAACTACTTTTTCAAATTGTAGCTTAATCCAAAGTTGAGATAAGTTAAACAATTGTAAAACGAAAAAAGCTATTTATCCCCGTAAAATACTGAAAATAAATAGCTTTATAAAAATAATTTTATTCTCTTATCCATTCAACAATTTCCCCAGGTTGACAATCCAAAACTTCGCATATTTTTTCCAATGTATTAAAACGAATTCCTTTAGCCTTTCCTGTTTTTAAAATAGACAAATTGGCTGGCGTAATACCGATTTTTTCTGCCAATTCTTTGGAAGTGACACCCTTTTCTAACATGATTCGATCTAAATTTATTTTAATCATAGGCTCACACAATCTCTTCGTTTTCTTGACGAATTCGAGAGCCTTCCTTAAAGACGATATATAAAGTGTAAATTCCTGCCAATTGGAAAACTGAATTAATCAGATTTTCCCAGAATGATGGAATGCTTGTCGAAATTATTTGACCACCTAAAAAATGAAGCATCGTTTCAATTAAAAAGGTCATGACAATTAGCATAAGATATCGAAATAGAATACGCTTAATCGATAAAATACTATTATCTGAAAAAGGTTTGCCATCATTGATATTCTCTAACAAATGCCGGAAACTACCTGCTAAAAGAAATTGGGTTATACACAATAAAATAAATGCTAACACAAAAAAGACTGTTAAAATCAACTCGTTTATTGGACTATAGCTTTTTCCTCCAAAATCCACTCCCACCAACACTAGACTGTCTCCCGTTACTTCGGGAAGCCCTTGAAATGGTATTGAAAAAAGTTGAATTAAAAAATGAAAAATGCTAAGCCCCATAGCCAATTGCATCACAAAGAACACCATCGTCAAAATAAAAATCGTCACCTTTTTCATTTTTGCCACTTCCTTATCCCTTTAATATAATTATTGTAAAACGATATCAAATTATTGTCAAACAATATTTCGATATTGTTTTAGAATAATAAAAAAAGTGGACAAAATATTGTCCACTCTAACTTTTAAGCAATTAATTCTAGTAAATCTTCTTTCGTAATATTCCCAAAGTAATGTCCAACATCGATTGTATCAATCACTTCTTTCAAAGCTTCTTTACTATATTTAGTGCCGACCAGTTTATCTTCGACGTCTTTGATTTCTCCTAAACCGAAAAAGTCTCCAAAGATTTTAGCTTCTTTGATTTCACCATCGGCAACATTCAAACGAATTTCAACGGAGCCAATTGGGAAACGTTTTTGACGTTCTAAGTTAAATTCTGGTGAACGGCCATAATTCCAATCCCAGTTACGATAGTATTCGTCTGAAATTTGATTGATTTTTTTCCAATCATCCTTAGTTAATTCATAAGTGTTGATTTGGTCAACATGATCAACCCCAAAAATTTGTAACAGAATGGCTTGACGGAAATCTTCAGTCGACATATTTTGATTTTCTTCAGGTAAAAATGGTTTGACGTTAGTTACCCGAGAACGAATTGATTTAATTCCTTTAGATTCAATCTTATCTTTTTTTACTTTTAGCGCGTTAACGACTTCATTAATATCAGAATCAAACATGATTGTTCCGTGGGCAAACATGCGACCATTTGTTGAATACATCGCGTTACCTGAGAATTTTTGATCATCAATCACTAGATCATTACGGCCTTTTAAATGAGCCCCTTGAATTCCAAGATTGTGTAGTGCTTCCACGATAGGTTCTGTTAATTTTTTGAAGTCTCGGAAAGAATTGCCATCATCTGGCATAATAAAACTGAAATTCAAATTTCCATAGTCATGATAAACGGCGCCACCACCAGATAATCGACGGACAACAATAATGCCATTTTCATCCACATAATCTTGATTAATTTCTTCAATCGTATTTTGATTGCGACCAATAATAATCGACGGTTGATTGATATAAAATAATAAAATAGGTTCCGTCAAAGGCATATTTTTTAATAAATAAGTTTCAATCGCTAAGTTAACTCGTGGATCTCTTTCTTGATCATTTGGTACATAAAGCATCGTTTCATCTCCTAAATGATAAATTTTTTATGGGGTTGGGCCAAGACCACTGGAATCTCTCCACTAGCAACTTGCGCTTGTTGGCGAAGCTCCTCCAGATTACCAATTTGCGGTAAGTGAGTTAGCACTAATTTTTTCGCATGGGCATTTTTTGCAAACGTTCCAGCTTCTTGAGCTGTAAAATGCGCTTTATGGTGTTCATTGCCGTTAAATAAATAAGTGTCAGCTAAAAATAAATCGGCATCTTTTGCGAACTGATTAAAGCTCTCTAAGTAACCAGAATCACCGGTAAAGACAAAGATGGCGCCCGTTTTTATTTCTACAAACCGCATGGCATAACAAGGAACCGGATGAATAGTTTTCATAAAGGTAACAAGAAATGGGCCCAATTTCAATTCTTCTGATTCAAAGTAAGGACGACCTTCAGAAATACCCTCCATCGTCAAATCATTGAAATGAAATTCGTCTTCTGTATGACCATAAATCGGTAATATCGGTTTTGGCACTTCAGTTGGAAAAAGCTGCCAATAATATTGCAACACCCCTAAATCAGCAATATGATCGTGATGATAATGGCTCAAAATAACTGCATCTAAAGCTAATGGATCTAACTCTTTTTCTAATTCCACCAAAGTACTACTACCGGCATCAATTAATAAATTAAAGCCATCCGCTTGTAGTAAAAAACTAGTAGTTCCTTGACCATCATAAGGATAGGCACCAAGACATCCTAGAACTGTCAGTTCCATTAAAATTCCCCCTTACAGTAATTTTTCTTTGACGGCTTGATCATAAAAAGCCGCACTGGCTGTTTGCGCGTAAGCTGCTGCAAAAAAGACTCCCACAAAAAGAGCGATAAAACCTAAGATAAACCAACCGATAAATGACAGTTGCAATAAAATATATTTACCCCAGCGATCTTTCATTAAATACCATGCCCGCGCAAAGCACTCTTTTAGACTTAACTCTGGATAATCAAAACTCACCCATACCGCAAAATTAAATAATACGCTAATAACAACTCCAATAACTAAATACAACAGTAATAGTATCACTGCTAAACTTGCAAAACCTAAACTCATCACAGAGTCAACCGTATATTGAGTAACACGTGAACCGAAAAGCATGTTAAGATAGACAGCCATACCGCTGCTTAATAAAATTGGTATGAAAATAACTAAACCGATAACATATTGAACGATTTGTGAAATCAAATGAACGAAAAGCATTTTTGAATAATATGGTTTTTGAAAAACAACAAACAGCATACTAATATCAGCTTTACCACCACGAGCCACGTATAAGCCTAGAAAATTTTGGGCATAAGAAAAGGCGAAACCAATCGTACAAAGTAAAATAAAAGCCGCCAACGACCGAGCCGATTCACTATTAAATACAGTCGATACTTGTTGAACAACAGTTGTTAAAATGGCGATTAAGAAAATAAAAGCTGCCATCTTCAGCCATTGTCCTTGCAATCTATTTTTTGCTGTTTCTTTAAAATTACTAATTGTCATTTTTTCTCTCCTCTAATAACTTTTTATTTTATTAACAACATCATTGTTTAAGCGAGCAACCACTTCTGTCACTAATTTTACCGTATTAAAATAATCATCTTCATGAATAATTGAAGTATGAGAATGCAAGTACCGCACTGGAACTGTAATTGCTAAAGAAGGGACGCCGTCACGAGTCAAGTGCATTTGACCAGCATCTGTCCCACCACCAGCAATAACGGTATATTGAAACGGAATATTTAATTCTTCTGCCACATCAATTACAAAATCCAATAATTTTTTATGAGGAATCATTGATGCATCAAAAATTAAAATTTGCGGTCCTTTTCCTAAAACAGAATCAGCTTCTTTTGGTGACATTCCTGGAGTATCTCCAGCAGTTCCCGTATCCAAAGCAAAAGCAATATCCGGGTTAACTAAATGAGTACTAGTTCGTGCTCCACGTAAGCCAACTTCTTCTTGCACATCACTGCCAGCAAATAAAACATTGCTGTGATCACGTTTAGAGAGATTTTCCAATACTCGTAAAGCAATCGCCGTACCAATTCGATTGTCCCAAGCTTTTGCCAATAAAAATTTTGAATGATTCATGCGTTTATACGAAATATATGGCGTAATCATATCTCCCGGACGAATGCCCCATTCTTGCGCTTCTTCAAGACTACTTGCACCAATATCAATAAACATATCTTTCACATCATATGGTTTTTTTCGAGCTTCCATAGACAACACATGAGGCGGTTTTGATCCAATAACTCCGTGGATATAATCGCCCTGACGGGTTTTAATTTCAACTTCTTGTGCTAGCATGACTTGATTCCACCAGCCGCCAATCGTTTGAAATTCAATAAAACCTTTCTCAGTAATTTTTGTTACCATAAAACCAACTTCATCCATATGTCCTGATATAAAGATTTTTGGTCCACCAGCGCCTTGTTTTGCAATCACACTACCTAAATTATCAAAAAAGATATCGTCAGCAAATGGCTGTGCGTAGGTTTTAAAAATTTCTCTGACTTCATCTTCGTTCCCAGCAATGCCACGAGCAGAAGTTAAATCAATCAATAATTGTTCTTCTTTCTCTTCCATTTTATCTCCTCCTTAGGAAACTTCTATTTAAAAAGTATACCATTGTCAAAAAATAATGCGTAGAATAAACTATGTGTAAAAAAATATACTGGAGGAGCTTATAATGGCAAGAACTTTAGCAATCGAATTAACCATGATGTGCTTAATTAAAAACACTCAAGGACAATACTTAATCCAAAATAGAACAAAATCAGATTGGCCTGGCTGGACTTTTCCTGGTGGGCATGTTGAAAAAGATGAAAGTATCATGGCTGCAACAATCAGAGAATTAAAAGAAGAAACGGGTTTATCAGTACAACCGATACTAGCTGGTACCGCCGAATGGAATAATCACACAAAAGAAACCCGTGAATTGGCTTTTTTATTTACAGCTGAAACCCATGAAACTATTAATCAATCAGCAGAATTATTTTGGGTAACGAAAGAAGAATTATTGACCCATCAATTAGCAGGAACTTTGTCTGATTTATTACCAATATTTTTAGGGGAACTGGATACTATTTATTTTGAAGTTTAAAAAAGGAAATGGCTTTCGGACCATTTCCTCAATTTTATTTAATTGTCGCTGGATTTTGTTGTTGCCATTTTTTACTTAAAAAATATGCATTATTCATTTGATAATTTTGGGCTTCCTGTTTATTCCCTTTTAAGAATGGTGCAATTTTTTGATCAGCTGCTAACCAACCTTGCCAACCTAAATGAATCGTATCTTGCATGAAATAGTTGGTATTGTTGTCGTTAGTGAAATCAGCAATATTGTTAAAGCCTTGTGATTGCAGCTGATATTTAATTTTAGTACTAAATTGTTGTAACATTTCTTGAGACAAGCCAGTGTATTTAGACCATTTACCGTTAACTGGCGGAATGATGAATAAGACATCCGCATGTTCTTTAGCCAATTGATCTAAAGCCAATTGAAAATCAGAAAATTCTTTTGAATACCGATAATCCAATTTGTTTTGCTTATTCCGTAATTCTGGCAAATGTTTTCTTAACCCACGGAAAAATTTATTTTGAATCTGCAACGAATTATCAGAAGTTTGTTCGCTCCCAATTTTGTTGGCTAGTTTTTTCAAATCGGCTTCATTATATTGATCCGGTAACTGTTTGGCACTAGCATCAATTTGTTTTTGCTTGCTTCTTAAGCCAATCGTTGAAAATAATTCATCTTCACGACTAAATAAGTTTAGTTTTAACTGGGAAATACGTTTATCAAAAGTACTAGGTAGTTTCCCCGCAGCAACATTTCTCAACATTTCATCAGTTCGGGCATCCTTTACTTTATACTGAACTAAACGTTTAGCTAAGTAGCGGTCACTTTCATCAATTTTTTTCAAATGTAACAGCCAATTTAAGGTTTGTTCCGGTGAATAATAAGCTTGAAAATATGCTTGTTTCAAGCCGTCCCGCACAAACCATTGTGGAGAAATAACAAAAACTACTTTTCGATTTTTTAAATCATTGCCCAATGACTGCATCATCATAAATTGTGCCATTGACTGTGTACCTGGTGCACCTAATAAAAACGGTGTGTAACCTCGTTGATATTTTTCCGCTAAAACAGACGGATGAAAAGGACTGATTCGGCTCAATTCAGATGACCCAAAAAAAGGAACATATTGATCAGTACTAAGAGCCTGTTTTTTGACGTCGTCTCCTCTTAAAATATTTCCCGACATGGAACTAGCAGCCTCTTTTAATAAAGCCGGATCATGTTGGTTGATTTTAACCGGTGAAAAGAATAAAACGACGATCAAGACCGCAGCTAAAATGACTGGCCCAAAAATACTAAAAAGTTGCTTTTTCATTATTCTTGTAAAGCTTTCACTTGTTGAATAATTTTATTCGGTGTACTCCAGTTGTCGCGGTCAAACTCAGACACCGGTACGTTGACGCCTAACTGTCCTTCTAATTCTACTAATAATTGTACGGTAGCCAGTGAATCCATCAAACCTTCAGCAAAAACATCCACATCTGGATTGTCTCTTACTTCGTCACTACCTGTTAAATCTTCTAAAATTGCAAATACTGTTTCTTCCATGTTCAATCGCTCCCTATTTTAAAAATGGTGGAAAAATAATTTATCTAAAAAGCCTGAGAAAATCAAAAAGCTAAAAATCACTGCATGAAAAGTTAATACTACTGCAAAAGCATGGGTAAACTTGTTTGATGGCAGCTTTTTCTTGTGCTTTTTCTTAAATCGCAACCATGCATCTGTCACACAGATTAAAGTCGCATGGTAAAAACCATACAAAATGTAATACCAAGTTAAGCCGTGCCAGATACCCATAATTAAAAACAAAGCAAAGTAACCGACATTTGAAGCGACGATTCGACTTTTGAAAACTTTCTTCTTAATCAAGGTGAACATCAAGCGCATATAAATATAATCACGAAACCAAAAAGACAAAGTCATGTGCCAACGATTCCAAAATTCTTTAATATTCCAAGATAGGAAAGGTTTATTAAAGTTAATTGGTGTATCATACCCCATAAGCTTACTGGTCCCAATTGCAAAATAACTATAACCTGCAAAATCAAAGAACAAATACATACTATAAACGTACATATAAGCAACTAAATACCAAGAGACACCGCCTTCAGCTAAAGCTCTAAAAGAAACTACTGGCAGCAATACCTGTCCAAAAAAATATCCAATTAAAAACTTATAAAGAAAACCCATAAAAATATCATGAATCCCTCGTTGTAAAAAAGGCAGGTAATCTTCTCGGGTAGGTGGATTCTTTAAATCTTTTTCAAAACGACGATAACGATCAATTGGTCCTGACGAAATAGTAGGAAAGAACAACAGAAATTTGATATACGTCAAAGGACTATATTCTTTGATCACACCATCTCGCATTTCCATAATGATTTGAACCGACTTAAAGGTCAGATATGAAATCCCTAAAAATCCAAAAATCGAATTATTGCCTGCTTCAAATAACGGCGTCACTTTCACAAAAATCAGAGGCACAATACTTAATAAAACTGCCCCGTAAAAAACCCATTGATGATTGGCTTTTTGACGATAGCGAAAATATAGTTCCACCAAAATACTTTGAAAAATCACATAAAAAATTAAAGCCAAACCTTGACGATAATCTTTTCCGCCAAATGAAACAAATAAGAAAAACAAGGTTATCAGTGATTGGTATATATTTAAACGTCGCCCATTTAATAAGGCAATCATTATTGGTAATAAGGCCACCAGTAACATCACAAAGTAAATCGGTGAAGCATAAGGCACCATATGTGGAATAATCATGGGCGATTCACCTCGTTGATTAAGCCTTTACGGTCAATTTTTCCGTTGGTTGTTCGGGGGATTTGATCTACATAAATGAATTTCTGGGGAATCATGTAGTCCATCACTCCTTGGCTTAATTCAGCTTTGATAGCTTTGGTCAATTGATAATCTTTAGCAAAATCATTTGAATTTGCTACGACAAAGGCAACTAACTGTTGCACTTTGTGATCTTGATATTTTGGTACCACAGTTGCCTGTTTCACATAAGAAACTTTTTCTAAATGATGATCAATATCTTCCAGTTCAATTCGAAAACCATGTAATTTGACTTGAAAATCAATTCGGCCTTCATATTCCAGCAAGCCATCGACAGTTAATTTCCCGCTGTCTCCTGTTTTATAAGCGGGCACCCCATCAATCGTTAGAAAAGCCGCAGCTGTTTTCTCGGGATTATTTAAATATCCTTTGGAAACACTAGGACCTTTAATCACGATTTCACCAATTTGATCGGCTAGTTGTAACTCGTCTTCATCAATAATTAATAACTCCGTATCTTCTTTCACATAACCGATGGGTACACGGTCATATTTTGTCAAAATTTCTGGTGTAATCAACACTTGCGAAATAGCTACGGTAGCCTCAGTAGGTCCGTAAGTATTAAAAATTTTCGCATTAGGGAACCGACGTAACAGTTCTTCTGCCGTTTTCCGTGTCAGTTCTTCGCCACAAAATTGAAAAATTTCAAGGGACGGTACATGTTCTCCATCAAAGTCTTTTTCCATTAAACAAATATCCATGAAAGACGGCGTCGACACCCAAATATTCAAATCTAGACTAGGTAGAAATGAAAATAATTTAGGAAAATCATTGATAATTGTTTTATCCATCGGTACCAAAGTACCACCACTAGTTAAAGCGGGATAAATACTCATTACTGACAAATCAAATGAGTATGGTGCCTGTGACAAAAATCGTTTTCCCGAAGCAATACCAAAATCTTGTAGATCCCAATTTAGGAAACTGCTTAAATTATCATGACTAATCTGCACTCCTTTGGGCACACCAGTTGTACCGGAAGTGAAAATGATATAGTAATTTTCGTCACGAGTTACCGGTGTCGCTACAAAATTTTCTACTTTTGCTTGAAAGATTTGTTGCAAGTCTAAAGGAGTCACGATAGTTAACTCTGTCTCTAATGCACTAGGCCAATCATCAACTGCGATAATCAATTGCGGTTGTGCCACATTCAAAATTAATTCAACTCGTTCTTGTGGTGTATTGGCTTCAATAGGAATATAGGCTACTCCTGTTTTTGAAACGGCTAAAAAGGCTGCTAACATTTCAAATTCTAATTCACCGTAGACGACCACTGGTGCTTTTGTTTTCAAATGATGCTGTAAAAAACTTGCCAAACTGTCCGAAGATTGTCGTAGGGTTTGATAAGTAAAACTTTCTGTCTCTGATTGATAAACTAAATTATCGGGAAATTCTTCCGCTAGGGCATCAATCGTTGCCACAATATTCTTCATAATAAACCCCTCCCCTAAAATTCGTTATAGATAAAATTCCCACCTTGAATACTCTTGTAATGATATAAATAAATCAAAACTAGGAAGATGGCAAAATAGAAAAGCGTGCGACCAATAAAGCTCAGCCAATATTTCGTCTTGGGTTTATTTAGCCAGACTTTCATTTTATCTACCTCCTTATTGATACTTATTATAATCTCTTCAAAGAACAGCTCCATTGATTGTCCTTACACAATAAGCTGGTCAACGAACGTTTTTGTCACATCAAAAAAACGATCCGAAATAACTTCGAATCGCTTCAAAATATTTTTATTAAATAAACCGTTTTTGATATTGGCAAATCCCCCAGTAAAATATGAAGTAAATAATTAACAAAACACCACAGAAAAGATAAACAAACCAATAGCTAGCATTAGCCACCAATTGTTGAAAAACTAGGATAGCAAAGCAACTATGCAGTAAACCAATCGCCGCAGTTGGGAAAAATACCACAAAATTTTCACGATAAATTTGTTTAACTAAATAATTGTTAGGAATACCCATCTGTTTTAATAGCTTAATCCGATCGCGTTTTTGCGGTAAGTCAGATAATTGCCGCATACTTGCCGTACTAGCCATCGTCACAATAAAAGTCACCACCACAAAAGTCATCATAAATAGCAATAATCCCACTTGATTTCTAGTTGAACGATAGATTTCTGATTTTGAGACGTAATTAATCCGGTAAGCCGCATTTTCTTGATTTTCTTCCGTTCTGGATACTTCACCGCTTAATTTATTATTATGCCATTCTAAATTTTCTTTAATTGGATCAATCCATTTTGAAGTCAGTTTTTGATCAATGATTTTTTGTAAAACCATCATCTCATTATTAGCTACATTAACTGCAGCTAATTTGTACGAAACACCAGAAATAGCTTGGTAAGTTTCATCTGAAACAACAATAATCTCTTGCCCTAAGCGTAAACTCGTATCACCTAAGTAATTAGTCTCCACTCCTTTTATCTGCAATACCCGATCGGCTAAATGAATCTTACTACTATATTTTATATAATCCTTTAAAATTGATTGAACTGGTGTAAACATAATTGCTTGATTGCCAGACAAATCAACTCTTGCTAACTGTGGATTTATTTTTCTAAAACGAAGATAATTTGATTGACTGATTAAATCAAAAAGTTGTGGCTTTTCATCGGTTCCTTCACCAACAATCCGCAATGTTTGCTGACCACCCACTAGTTTAAGGCTTAAAGTAGTCGCCTGATAGCCACTTAACTGGCTGACTTCACTTTTTATTGTTTGATAATTTTCTTGATCAATCATTAAAGACACTGGTGCAAATTCCCGAATATTATTCATTGATAAAGAAACTACCGCCGTCGTCGCGCCTAAAAATGCCAATGCTAAACCCAATAAAATCGTCATTGTTCCAGCTAAACGCCAATTTTTATAGTAATAGGCGAGGTTCTCACTGCGAGTCAATATTTTTAAATCACGATAAACACTGTCTACTTTTCGTTTTTGGTAATAGGGTAAAGTACAAGCAAAAAATAAATAGGTTCCAATAATACAAATAACAAAAATAATCAGCATGATTACTAAAATCGATTCCACTAAATAAAATTTCCCAACCGCTATTTGAACAATTTTTAAAAAGAAGATGGCGCTCCCCCAACCAACAGCCAAGAAAACAATCCCTAAAATTGCAGTGATTTTCTGAAATCTTTTTTTTCGATTTAATTGAGGAAAAGAAATTTTCTGATTTTCCCAAGAAAATTTGAAACTAGAAACTAACCACAACGTTTGAATTGCTACTAGCAGTAATAAGAAAATTAAAACTGTAGCTGTTGAGGTGATGGCTTCAAACGAAACAAAAAAATCAACTGCAATATTTAATCCCATTGCAAAAACTAAGATCATACTTAATAACTTTGAAAAAAGCATTCCTAAAGCAATCCCAATAATAAAGGAAATCCCCCCTAAGAGTAGCAATTCAAAGGCAAACCATAGATAGATTTGATAAAATTTCAAGCCAAACAAATGAAAGATTGAAATGTCTTTACGGCGATTTTCGATAAAAAAACGATTGGTCGTCAGCATGAAATAAACTAAGATAAAGACAATTGCCACAATGCCCAAAGTTAAAACTGAAACTACCTGAGCATTGTTCCCAGCTGTTTGGATAATCGGCTGCTCTTTGGTAATCGTCACAAAAGAATAATAAAGCATCACGGCAAAAATCATACTAACTAAAAACAATAAATAGTTGCTTAACTGTCGAACAAAACCACGCCACATTAATTTAATCAGCATTGGCGCGCCCTCCTCCTCCAATCGTTGCTTGCATATCAATCACTTTTTCAAAAAATTCTTTACGAGAAGATCGTCGGACAATTTCAGAGAAAAAACGACCATCTTTAATAAACAAAACCCGATTACAATAACTAGCGGTGTAAGGATCATGAGTCACCATTAGTATAGTTGTGTTTTCCTGTAAGTTGATTTCGGCTAGGTAATTTAAAAACTCAGTAGCCATCTTAGAATCTAGCGCACCAGTAGGTTCATCCGCTAACAAGATTGGTTGTCGCGCCACTAAAGCTCGAGCCGCAGCAGTCCGCTGTCTTTGCCCCATCGAAACTTCTTCAGGATAATGATCTAAAATGTCATAAATTCCTAATATTTTCGCCAGTTCCTCGACTCTATTCATCATTTCAGCCGTAGATAGTTTTGAAACTGTCAAAGGCAAAACAATATTATCTCTTAGTGTCAGACTATCAATCAAATGAAATTCTTGAAATATAAAACCTAGATTCTCCCGCCGAAAATCGGTTAATTTGTTTTCTCGCATACGAGTGATATCCTGCTGATTGATTCTCACTTGACCCATCGTTGGAGTGGCGATAGTGGCCAGTATATTCATTAAAGTAGTTTTACCGGCACCACTAGGACCCATGATGCCAACAAACTCACCTTTTTCAATTGAAAAATTCAAATCATCTAAAATAGTCATTTTATTTTTTCGATTACCAAAAGTTTTAGTAAGATGTTGCACTTCAATTAATTTTTCCATTGATTTATCCTTTAAATTTTTTCTTTATCGTATCACAGAATGGCATTGGTGGAATCTTTTTCGAATTTTAAAATAAAGATAGCAATAATTAATTAATCTTTCAAAAAAGCCTATGACTATCAGTTTTCATTGATTTTACAAGGAAATACAAACACAATATATAGTGTTTTATTTGGTACAATTAAAATATACACCACTATATCTAGTTGAATCTTTCTGAAGATTATTATAAGATATATTATGAATTATTTAGAAACGGAGTGGTTGGTATGATGGAAATTCGCAACAATGATACTTTTGTCGCAACTTTTCAATCTTCTTTGGGAGAGATGAAAGTCATCAAACGCGATGGTCGCCAAACAATATTTGATGACCAAAAAATTTATGACGCATTAATTAAAGCACAGGCAAAAATTCAAGGGAGTCTTGATCCTTTATCTCATGTAAAAATTCAATCAATTGTTGAAAAAGTAGATGCAGAAATCGCCCAACGTTTTAATCGGGATATCAAAATTTATGAAATTCAAAATATAGTGGAGCACGTCTTGTTGGAAAACAATCAGTATGACTTGGCGCAAGAATATATTAATTACCGCACCAATCGTGATTTCCAACGAAGTCAAGCCACTGATATTAACTTTACAATTAGCAAACTAATCAATAAAGATCAAACTGTCGTTAATGAAAATGCCAATAAAGACAGCGATGTTTTTAATACCCAACGAGATTTAACAGCTGGGATTGTCGGCAAATCAATCGGCTTAAAAATGTTGCCACCGCATGTTGCTAATGCCCATCAAAAAGGCGATATTCATTACCATGACTTAGACTATCATCCGTATACACCGATGACTAACTGCTGCTTGATTGACTTTAAAGGGATGTTAAATGACGGCTTTAAGATTGGGAATGCCGAAGTAGAAAGTCCAAAATCAATCCAGACAGCGACAGCACAAATTTCGCAAATTATCGCTAACGTAGCTTCTAGTCAATACGGCGGTTGTTCTGCTGATCGCACCGATGAATTACTAGCACCGTTTGCTGAATTAAATTATCAAAAACATTTAAAAGATGCGGAAGAATGGATTGAAACACCTAGTCGTCGTGAAGAATATGCCAAAGCAAAAACTAAAAAAGACATTTACGATGCGATGCAAAGTCTAGAATATGAAATCAATACTTTATTTACTTCTAATGGTCAAACACCTTTCACTTCGTTAGGTTTTGGTCTAGGAACTTCTTGGTTTGAAAAAGAAATTCAAAAAGCCATTTTGCAAATTCGAATTGAAGGCTTAGGTAGTGAAAAGCGCACAGCTATTTTCCCTAAACTAATCTTTACTTTAAGAGACGGTGTCAATTTAAAACCGACAGATCCAAATTATGAAGTTAAAGAATTAGCATTAGAATGTGCCACTAAACGGATGTATCCAGATATTTTAAATTACGATAAGATCGTTGAATTAACAGGCAGTTTTAAAGTACCAATGGGTTGTCGTTCTTTCCTACAAGGCTGGAAAGATGAAAGTGGCGAAGAAATTAATGTTGGGCGTATGAATTTAGGTGTTGTAACCTTGAACTTACCGCGAATTGCCATGGAAGCTGGCGGCGATCAAGATAAATTCTGGTCTTTATTAGAAGAACGCTTAGCTACAGTCAAAGATGCGATGGTTTTCCGTGTAGATCGGTGTAAAGAAGCAAGTCCAGCTAACGCGCCAATTCTTTACCAATACGGTGCTTTTGGTAAACGATTGAATCGCAATGAATCAGTTGATGAATTATTTAAAAATAAACGCGCAACTATTTCATTAGGGTATATCGGCTTATACGAAGCAGCTTCGGCTTTCTTTGGCGGTGAATGGGAAAATAATTCAGAAGCCAAAAAATTCACTTTGGATATCTTAAAAAATCTGAAATTGCATGCAGATGCTTGGGGTAACGAATATGGCTATCATTTTAGTGTTTATTCAACACCAAGTGAAAGTTTAACTGATCGTTTCTGTCGTTTAGATACCGAACGCTTTGGCGTTGTTGAAAATATTACCGATAAAGAATATTACACTAATAGCTTCCATTATGATGTACGGAAAAATCCAACACCATTTGAAAAGCTAGATTTTGAAAAAGATTATCCAAAATATTGTTCTGGTGGCTTCATTCATTATTGCGAATATCCCGTACTACAACAAAATCCAAAAGCATTAGAAGCAGTTTGGGATTATGCGTACGATAAAATTGGTTATTTAGGTACCAACACACCGATTGATCATTGCTATGAATGTGGATTTGAAGGAGATTTTACGCCAACTAAACGAGGATTTGAATGTCCATCATGCGGCAATCACGATCCTAAAACAGTCGATGTCGTGAAAAGAACTTGCGGCTACTTAGGAAATCCGCAAGCACGTCCAATGGTTCACGGCCGTCATCAAGAAATTGCTTCACGTGTCAAACATATGAAATAAATAAAAGACTGTGGGAGAAGCCAAATTTTCCCGCAGTTTTTTCAAGATAAGAGGGAAAATATGCGAAATCCAAAACCAAAAGAATGGCTAGCATCAGATTTAAGCCAAAATTATATTGCTGATTACAAATCATTTAATTTTGTCGATGGTGAAGGTGTCAGAAACAGTTTGTACCTTTCTGGTTGTCCGTTTGCTTGTGAAGGTTGTTTTAATGTGGCCGCTCAAAACTTTCGTTACGGCAAACCTTATACAAAAGAATTAGAAGATCAAATTATTGCAGATACGAGTCATGATTATGTGCAAGGAATTACTTTATTAGGCGGCGAACCTTTTTTGAATACGCAGGTGGCTTTGTCTTTAGTTAACCGGATGAAAGAAGAATTTGGGGATGATAAAGATATCTGGTCTTGGAGCGGTTATACCTTTGAAGAATTATTGCTAGAGAGCGATGATAAATTAGAACTGCTAAACAAAATTGACGTTTTAGTTGATGGTCGTTTTATGGAAGATCAAAAGAATCTCATGCTCCAATTTCGTGGTAGTAGTAATCAACGGATTATTGACGTTAAAAAATCTTTAGCTGAAGGCAGAGTTGTTTTATGGGAAAAGCTGCATGATTCTAAAAAGGCTTTTGAACAAATCAAAAAGAGCGAGTTGATTTAATTCAACCGCTCTTTTTCTTGCCATAAAGGCAACACAATATTCTCATAGGCAATTGGATCGAGATTAGTGACTGTCACACCTAGTAAGCGAATCTGTTTTTCGATTCCACCGACCTCTTCCCAAATAATTCGTGCTTGAGAAAAAATCTCTTCTTTTTTTTGCAGGTATTCTGGTAATGTTATTCGCTTCGTGACAGTAGTAAAATCAGCATAGCGGATTTTAACAACTACCGTTTTGCCATGGCGTTGGACACGCTTTAAGGCCCCCTCAACTTTTTCAGAAAGTTGTCGCAACTGACTTAAGACTTCTTCTTCAGTAGATAAAGGTCGACCATATGTATGTTCTTTCCCAACTGATTTCCGCTCTCGCGTAATATTGACAGGTGAATCATGAATGCCACGAACTTTCCGATACAAGGAATAACCCATCTTACCAAATTGCTGAATCAAAAACATTTCACTTTTTTGATACAAGTCTTCCCCAGTAAAAATGCCTAACTCATTCATTTTAGGAACTGTTTTTTTTCCGACACCATGAAATTTTTCAATCGGTAATTTTTTTAGAAATACTTCGGCTTCTTCTGGTGAAATTACAGTCAATCCCCGTGGCTTTTGATAATCAGAAGCCAATTTGGCCAAAAATTTATTGTAGCTAACCCCTGCCGAACAAGTTAGTTGAACTTCCCGCCAAATATCTTTTTGGATGGATGTGGCAATTTTGATCGCTGAAGTTTGATCAATCTTATTGTTGGTGACATCTAAATAGGCTTCATCAATTGACATCGGTTCAATCACATCAGTGTAACGTAAAAAAACTTCCCGCACTTGTTTTGATACCCGTGAATATTTTTCATGATCACCTGGTTTAAAAATAGCTTCTGGGCAAAGTTCATAAGCTTTTTGAGCACTCATGGCTGAATGAATGCCATATTGTCTGGCTTTATAATTGGCAGTGGTAACAACTCCTTTGCCACCGGTATCAGAGGGGTGACGGGCAATAACCAACGGGTGCTTAGCCAATTCAGGATCATCACGTTCTTCAACCGACGCAAAAAAAGCGTCCATGTCGATATGTATAATTTTTCTTGATGTATCTTTTTTTAAAGGAAAATATAATTCCGCCACCTTTATTCACCTCACCTCCATTATAACCGAACATTTGTTTGCTGGCAAAAAGCCAATTCTGAATCTACTATCTTCAGAATTGGCTTTTATCTTTCAATCAAATTTACTTGTCCAATGGTAATCATATCGCTGCTACGGTGACTCTCATATGCTTCACCAAAAATTTCGGCATAAATAACTTTATTATTTTCTCTTCGTCGTAATTGGTAAATAATCTTCCCGGTTTCGGACAGTTCTCTTAATAACTCCGTAACGCCACCAAATCCAGTTTTTTTCGTAATGAAACCAGCTTGGACCATCCACTCATCTAAATATTTAACAGATAAGTTGGCACCTTTAACTAGAACTTTTCGTAAAGCGATAGCTAACTCTTCTAATTCTTCTGGCACTTGGTTTTCTTTTTCAACAGGTTTATATTGTTTATCTCTGAATTCAGACAACTCTTCTAAAAGCTCTTCATATTGTTCTTGGGTTAACATGATCCCAGCTACTTTTTCCCGGTTAAAGACATAGACTCCGGTACCAGCTTTACGGGCTTGGCCAAAGACATCCATCGGTGATTTTTTTACGTCAGTGATTGAAGATGTCGGCACATCAAGTTTTTTCAATTCCATCTCGGTCCCCCCTAGTCTTTTTCATTATAGCATATTACTAAGCAGAACTTAGGTTGCCAAAAACTTAGCCTCAATTTCTTTCATCACTTCTTCTTGCCAAAAATGATTATGAAAGTCATCATTACTAAAAGTTGAATAGCGCTCAACATAAAATGAGCACAAATAAGCATCACGGACTGTTTTTTCCAATGTATAAGCCAAGTCAGTCACCGGACAATTATCTAGTACAACAACTAGTTCTTTCATTTTTTTACTAATTCGCCAAAGTTTAGGGCTACTAGAAAAATCGGCCAGTTGATTGATAAAACCAATCGGAAATCCTTGAGAAAGATCCAATAATAACCGAAATAATTTTAATTGAAGACGTGCTTGTACCCGTGGATCATCTATCTTTAAATATTTAATCAGCATATAACTACATAATCGTGCATCACGATATAAGATGCTTTCAACTTCTTGATGCTGTAAATAAAAGCTCAAAAATAAATCATAATATCTTTTCTGCTCTTCAAAATAAAGTAAATATGCAACGGTTTCCGGCATTAGACTACGAGCTAAAAATTGATTAAAATGATCTGGACTAGCTACAAAATACTCCCATCCCAAAGCGAAATCTAAATGACCAGCATCTATAAATTGGTAAAAACGAAACATCTTTTCTTCAATTACATGCTTTTGATTTCCCACTTCAAAATCCAGTAAATACTGCCAACGCAATTGAAATAAAACAGCGTCATTACCAATTAGTCCTTCCTTAGTTAAAGAAAGATTGAGTTTCAACAATTTTTCATTTAAATGACGATAGGTACCTCTTTTATAAGGAATTGGGTGCTTCCACAAAAAATGACGAAAAACATTAAAGGCTTCACTTTCTTGCAACAAATCAAAATACAATTGATGATATACTTCAGCATTTTCCCAAACAATGACCCCTTTAGTAAAAAAATGTCCCTTTGTCTTTTCTAATTCCGCTAAATCTCGACGAACCGTTTTAGTACTGACACCAATTTCTTCTGCAAATTGTTTAACCCGCATTGGTTGTTGCTTCAAGCAATTCAGCAGCTTAATTTTGCGATTAATCTTAGCCTCAGTCAGTTGCTCCCAGATCATTTTGATCACCTTCTCTCAAGTAAAATATAGCATTTAATTTTTAAAAAAAATAAAATTTTTTGAACTTCTAGATAAAAATAAACGCCTGAAATATTCAGACGTTTATCATTATATTTTTTTTCGATTTAAACTTAGTGAATTCAACAAGACACTGACTGAACTAAAAGCCATTGCTGCGCCAGCAATAATCGGGTTTAAGAACCCAAATGCCGCAAATGGAATACCAATGACATTGTATAAAAATGCCCAGAAAAGATTTTGTTTGATTTTATTTAAAGTAACTTTTGATAATTTAATGCTTTTGCTAACAGACACCAAATCACTATTCATTAAAGTGATATCTGCCGTTTCCATAGCAATATCAGCACCTGATCCCATAGCGATCCCGATATCAGCTAAAGCCAACGCAGGTGCATCATTGATGCCGTCGCCTACCATACCAACGGTTTCACCTTTTTGTTGAAGCTCGCGAACCACATCAGCTTTATCTTCTGGTAAAACTTCTGCAATAATATCTTGTTCAGTTAGACCAACTTGCTCACCAATATAATGAGCAGTTTGTAAATTATCACCCGTTAACATTTTAACGGTCAAACCTTGATTTTGTAAATTTGAGATTGCTTGTTTAGAGCTATCCTTGATTTGATCTGTCACTGAAATTGAAGCCAATATATTTTTCTCATCTGACAAGAACATCACGGTCTTACCTTCAGCTTCCAATTGCGTCACTTCTGCCAAATTATCTATCATCAGTCCACGTTCTGTAACACTACGTTTAGAACCGACATAATAAATGTTACCATCTACTTTACCAGTCACACCACGACCAGTTAAACTTTCAAAATCAGTAACTGGTTTTAAGTTGGTCCGTTCTTTGCCATAATTTACAATTGCTTTAGCCAAAGGATGTTCAGAATAATTTTCAATACTAGTTAAAATAGTCAATGCTTCTTCATTTTCTGTGAAGAAATCAGCGACTACTGGTTTACCTGCAGTAATAGTACCGGTTTTATCTAGTACAACAGTTGTCAGATGCGCCGTTTTTTCTAACGCTCCGCCACCTTTAATTAAAATACCATTCTTCGCACCTAAACCAGTTCCCACCATAATTGCAGTTGGTGTAGCCAAGCCTAATGCACAAGGACAAGCGATCACTAAAACCGAAACACTGTGAACAATCGCGGTTTCCCAATTACCTAAAGCAAAACCTGTCACAACAAATGTAATTGCAGCAATCACTAAAACAGTTGGCACAAAAATCCCTGAGATCCGATCAGCAATTTGTTGAATCGGCGCTTTTTCACCTTGGGCGTCTTCCACCATCCGAATAATTCTTGATAAAACAGTCATACTGCCGACCTGTGTTGCTAGTAATTGAATACTGCCAGTCGTATTTAAGGTTCCGCCAAAAACTTGGTCATCGACACTTTTATCAACAGGTAAGCTTTCACCTGTTAACATACTTTCATCCAGTGTTGTTTGCCCACTTTTGATAACTCCATCTACTGGAATTTGTTCACCTGGCCGTACCAATAATAAATCACCTACCAAAACATTTTCGATTGGGATTTTTAATTCTTCTCCTTCTCGCATTACAGTGGCAGTTTTAGCTTGTAAGGCCATCAACTGTTTAATGGCATCGCTAGTTTTAGTTTTGGCTTTTTGTTCTAAATATTTCCCTAATAAAATTAAGGTAATAATCATGCCACTACTTTCAAAATACAAATCACTATTATGAGGATTGAAAAATCCATTATAGACACTTAAGGCATAAGCCGCTGTCGTTCCCATCGCAACCAATACATCCATATTAGGGGCTTTCGTTTTAATGGCGTGATAAGCACCTGAATAAAAACGACGACCAATCCAGAACTGAACTGGCGTAGCTAAGATTAACTGCACCACTGGACGATGCAGTAAATGTACCCAAGCAGCTTGAGAACCTAAAAGCATGGCAATCATCGCTGCCATTAAAGGTAAGGTCAAAATCCCACTAATGATTAAATCTCTTTTCATCTTTGCTAAGTAACGTTGTTTTTCTTCAACAATCTTTTGTTTATGAGCTTCATCAAATAAAATTGCTCCATAACCAATATTTTCCACCCGTTTGATTAAATCATCCGCCGTAAGTCCTTGCTCAAAAGATACTGTGGCTTTTTCAGTCGCTAAGTTAACATTAGCTTCCACCACTCCATCAGTCGCTTTTAATTCCTTTTCTACCCGAGCAGAACAATTGGCACAAGTCATCCCGGTAATGGCAAAAGTCTCCACCGTTTGGCTCATTTAGATCACCTCTGTTTGATAACCTGCATCCGTTACTTTTGTAGCGATTTCAGCTGCGGTAACTTGTGCTTCGTTGAATTTTACAACACCATTATTTTTTTTCAAATTTATTTTTACTTTATCAATTCCTGGTAATTCGTTAACTGCATTTTCTACATTTTTCACACAATGTTGACAAGTCATACCTTCAATATTAAATGTTTGTTTCATGATAATCTCTCCTTATAATTTAAATTTAAGCACTGTGATGTTTACATTCACATTGTCCTGGAATACAATTGCAGACAACTTCTGCTACCGTTTCTTTTTTATTTAAAGTAGCCATAATTTTCGCCACATCTGCTTCGGTCAGTTCAGCTTCGTCAACTAATTCCGCGATTGTATTACCAATTTGCTTTGCACAAATATGTGAAAATAAATTTTCAGTAGCGCTTTTAACAGTTTTACTTTCACTGATTTTTGGATAATAAATATATTTTTTTCCAGCTTGTTTGGTGTAAACAGCATCTTTTTTTACTAGACGTCCCAACAAGGTTTTAATGGTTGCCGGCTTCCAATCCATTGTCTCGCCAAGTATCTCACTAATTTCTTGAGCTGTAGTTTCTTGCTTGGTCCAAATCACACGCATTATTTCCCATTCGGAATCACTAATTTTTATTGGTTCAGCTGTAATCGTCATCGTGCTTCTCCTTTCGTTTACATATGTAATTACAAATTAAGTTTACAATTGTAATCATAATAAGTCAAGTTTTTTCTACAAAAAAAATCTTTAGCTTTTTCTGCTAAAGACTTACATATGTTTATCGTAATATTTTATCCCTAAAGTTTCGACAAATTGCTCCAGACATATCAGAAAAAAGCCAAACATTAACACCCGACTTAACGAGAGCTGAACATTCCATTCTGGTTTATACAATAAAATTGTCGTTATTATTGCAATTAAAACCACTAAAACTTGATAATATTTTAAGCCAATTTGGTTAGCACGGTTGGAAATTGCTTGCCAGCGCTCATCATTTTTGTATTGTACTCTTTTTTTGGCTTGATAAAATCCCGAATAAAAAAAGAGACCCAAAATAATTACTTGAATAATAAAAATTATCACTTGACTCATTCAATCTCCTCCTCAGGATCAAAAACTTGATTAATATCTACCTCAAATGCCTTTGCCAACTTAAAAGCTAATTCTAACGATGGCGTATATTTATATTTTTCAATCGAAATCACCGCTTGTCGAGAAATACCAACTTTTTTTGCTAGTTCTTCTTGGGTCCAATTTTTTTTTGCCCGGAGAACTTTTAAATGATTTTTAATCAAAGTAATCACAACTTTCCATAAAGTAACGACTTGTTTACATTAATAATTGTAATCAGTTGTTTACATTTTGTCAATATAAGGTAAGCAATATTCTCTGTAAAAAAAAATGGAGTAGATTTCTCTACTCCAAAAAATCTTTTATATTGTCTGTGGTTAAATCTATTTATTTAAGCTGATCCATGACAAATTTAATTGCTCCGGCAGGGTTACGTGTAAGTTTAATATATTCTGCTCCTTTTGTGGCAATTAGTTTGATACCTAGCTTATCTGTATCTTCTTTAATATCATCATAATAGGAATTTACTTGCGGTGCCAAGACTACCATATCAAAATTCGGCATAATATCATAATGAGAACCATAAGCTCCAGCCTTAGCAATGACATGGGCCCCTGTTTCTTTAGCTCCTTCTTCTAGAGCATTAGCTAACATTGCACTTGTCCCCGCACCTGCACATAAAACTAAAACTTTTAACTCCTTTTCATCAGCCATAGTTGCTACACTAGAATGCTCTTCAACAACCACTGTTTCATTATTATCTACAATTGCCGTTGCACTTTCTGGTGATAATTGAGGGACTATTCCTTCGATTTCCTCAATTTCTTCAACTCTTTCTGCCTCTTGCGCTACCAATACTTTATCGTATGCCTTACAAAACGGGTAGTAAATAGCAAAATCAACTAATAGTAAAACTACTGACAGCAAAATTGAAATTGGCTGAAAGCCCGTATTCATCACTGTTCCAATCGGTCCCGGGGTCGCCCATGGCAAAACATACATAAAACCATTCATGCCTAATACGCTGATAAAAAATTTACCAATTAATACATTCGCTACCGGTGCAATACAGAAAGGAATAAAGAAATAAGGATTCAAAATAATTGGTGCTGCAAATAATAGTGGTTCATTTACGGCAAACATCACGGGAATGATTGATGCTTTCCCGACCGTTTTTAATTGCTTAGATCGCATAAAAAGAATAAAGATAATCGGTACTATAAATGTTGCACCCGTCCCACCTAACTCACCAATGAAATTCCCAAAATTTTCAGTTAGCGCATGAGTTGGATGACCACCTTCTGTAAAAACTCTTAAATTGGCTTCCGTATTTCCATACAAGGCAGCAGATAATCCAGGTTTTACAACTGATGGTCCATGAACCCCAACAAACCAGAATAATGGAATTAAGAACCAAATAATAGATAAACCAAAATAACTTTCAGCTCCAGCAAATAATGGTGACAACAGTTTGGAAAAAACTTCTCCAAAAGGAACATTAAGTACGGCTCTCGCTACAATATCAATCAGTGCACAAGCTAAAACAGAAAAAGAAAAAGGAAAAACATCTCTAAAATTTTGTGCGATGCTGCCAGGTACTTCCTTTGGCATCTTAATTGTGATGTCACGAATCACACAAAATTTATACATATTTACAGTGATAAAAGCTGAAATAAACGCTGATAAAATCCCTTTTGTTCCCATATAATCAGCTGCAAAAGAACCATCAGCTTTAGTAATTGCTAATAAAAGAAAACCACAAGTCGCTGCTAACATAACTGATGTCTCGTTAATTATTTTTCCATCGGGCATTTTTCGATTCATACTACCCGCCAAACAGCGAGCAGTCGTTCCAGCCACTAACATACCAACAACACCCATCGTGTAATCATAGATTTTCCATAACCATTCTTCTACCCCGCTTGGAATGGTTACGCCAAAAATCGGTGGAATTGCTGCACACAAAATGAAAATACTCGAAAACAAAATAACTGGCATGGCTGCTAAAAAACCATCTTTGATTGCCATTAAGTAAATATTCTTCGACACTTTTTGAAACAGAGCTTGTCTTTTTTCAATTTGTTGAATAATTACATTCATTTTTTTACCTCCTTCAATCCTTTTCAGCGATATTTTTCTTGGTATAGCTCAATAAAATCTTGGACTAAATCTCTTAATAATAAGGTTGTCATCAGATGATCTTGGCCATGAATGAAGATAAAACCTAATTCTAAGTCATCACCGCTAGCTTCATTGGCAAGAACTTGCGTTTGAGCATTATGAGCTAATTTTAAGTTCTCATCTGCATCTTGGAGTTTGCTTTCAACATTAGAAAAATCACCGCCGCGAATTTCTTTTAATAGGCCAAGTAATGAACTACGAGCGTCACCTGAATAAGCAACGATTTCAAAACCGAGCATTTGTAAGTCATTTTTATTCATTTCAAATCCTCCTCCCTCGTCTTAAATAATCGTTTTTGTTTCACTGACAAATTTATACCAATAGGCAGATTCTTTCGGGTAGCGCTTTTGCGTTTCAAAATCGACATAAAATAGTCCGTAACGTTTGTTATAACCATTAACCCAAGAAAAGACATCCATCAGAGACCAAATGAAGTAACCTTTAACATTAACACCAGCATCAATCGCCTTAGAAATATAATTAAAATAGCCTCTTAGATAATCAATTCGGTCATCATCTAAAATAACGCCGTCGTCAAACTTATCTTTATAACCTAAACCATTTTCCGTAATATAGATTTTTTTATAATTTGGGTAATCCTCTTTAATCCTAACCAATAAATCAAAGATTCCTTCAGGATAAATCAGCCAGTCCCAATCCGTTCGTGGTAAATCTGTCCGCTGAATACGTTCACCAATCCCTTTAATACGATAGACTTGCGTGCCTTTCTCACCAGTTGTGTTATAGAACATTTGGCTTTCGTCATTATAAGCTTTCACCCAATGGCTGACATAATTGTTAATCCCAAGATAGTCATTACGATTTGCAGCTTTTTTCATTTCAACAAAATCATTTTCATCAATGGTAATACTTGTATCATTTGCTGCTAAAATTTCATTAATACATTTCATAGTATGCTCAGAATAATAGCCTAAATAAGTCGCATCCATTAAAAATTTCACCGATAACGCGTCATCTAATTCGGCTGCATGAATATCTTCTGGTGTATCTGAAGCTGGATATTTAGGTTCTAATGAGTGAACTACACCAATCTCACCTTCATAATCGCCTTCTTTGAAGATATTGACTGCTTGTGCGTGAGCGTACATCATGTTATGCAATGCTGTAACTGTTTTTTGTAGATCGAAACGAATTTCAGGAGGAAAAGCACCCGTCAAATATTGATTTGTTGCAGCTGGGTAAATTTCATTAAAAGTACTCCAATAATAGACTTCTTTAAATTCATCAAAGCAGAATTTTGCGTAGTTCACGAAATGTTTGATATTCTCACGATTTAAAAAATCTCCGTCATCAAATAATGCTTTAGGTGTATCAAAATGATGAATTGTGACAAATGGTGTGATTCCTTGTTTTTTACATTCTGCAAAAACTTGATGATAATAATCGACACCTTTTTGATTAACTTCACCATAACCATTTGGAAAAATCCGACTCCAAGCAATCGACATCCTTAAGCTATCAATTTTAAATTTTTTACATAGTTCAATATCAACTGGATATTGATTATAAAAATCACTCGCTGGCTCAGCTGTATAACGTCCTTTTTCTACTAAAAATGTATCCCAGGCTACTGGCCCTTTACCATCTTTATCAATGGCCCCTTCGACTTGATAAGCTGCCGTTGCTCCTCCCATTAAAAAGTCCTCAGGTAGTTTTCTTAATTCAGTCATGATTATTTCTCCTTTTCTCTTTCAATATTTTTAAATGTATTTTTCTTGAATACTTGATTGTTTTATAACAGGCGTTGAATGTGGATTGTAAAATAAATTCGTTCATTTTCATTTAGCGTTTTCCCTAAATGATCTTCAATCAATCTATAAATACGATTGCCGATTTGATAGGCTTCAGGATAATCTTTCTTTAACGTTTCTTCAAAATTTAGTGAAAAAGATTCAGGATCAGCTACACCACTCATGATTCGTTCTAGAAAGTAATTTAAATGAATCATCAGTCGGTCATAATAATTTTGATTTTTATTCGTCCTACTGATTCCTGAAATCGACAACTCATTTTGGACTAATTCAATCATTTTTTTCTCAATTCGGTCATCAGTAGATACCGCAGTTGAAGTCCCCTTAGCATTAATAAAATGTAATGCAATGCGACTAACTTCTTCTTCAGGAAAATCAATAGCTAGTTTTTCCTTGATTAATAGGACAGCTGCCTGACCAATCTTAAATTCAATTGGATAATTGGTTTTGATATTCGGTAGAACGGTGCTTTCATATGTGCCTTTACTTAAATTTTGATAACTCAAATAAATATGATCAGTTAAAGTAACATATATATATTCTTGAACTGGGTATTGATACTGACTAATGGCTCGTTCAATAATCTCATAAGAAGTCGTGATAAAGTCCAGCGGGATATCCTTCAACAAAGTCGAAAAGTTATTTTGTGATTCTTCATTTCTTAAGGTAAAAATTCTTTCGACAACTTTTTCGCTTATCAGATCACCTTTCTTTTTTTGATAAGTTATTCCAGCTCCCATGACGACTGCTTGCTGACTGGACACATCTCTGACAATTGCAACATTATTATTTAAAACTTTAACGATTCGATACATTTCTATCCTCCTTTCAAACAAAAAGAGACTGCAAACAGTAGACAATCTCATAATGAAATTCTAATCTACTATTCGCAGTCTCGCCTAATCAAGTTAGTAACGATCCACTAAATATTCTGTTTTCGTTGACACAATAATAGCATGCGCTTACATAAAAGTAAACACAAAATTTATGAAAAACAAACAATTTCAAACTAAAATAAATATTAATCAACAATTCTAGTCTTCTTAAACGCCGTCTAATCACTCTTTCTATCCTATTATAGTTAGCTAAAAAAAACGACTAATCTTTCAATTAGTCGTTTCAACATTTATTTCACTCGTAAACAACGCATCGCATTAATGACTGCCAATACAGTTACCCCAACATCGGCAAAAACAGCTACGGGCATCGAAACAATCCCAACTGCACCTAAAGCTAGAACGATTATTTTGACTCCTAAAGCAAAAATGATATTTTCTTTAACGATTTTCATGGTTTTGCGAGCAACTTTGACTGCCGTAACGATTTTTTCTGGCTGGTCATTCATAATTACTACGTCGGCAGCTTCAATCGCTGCATCGCTACCCAAACCACCCATGGCGATACCTAGGTCCGCTCGAGCTAAAACTGGTGCATCATTCATGCCATCACCAACGAAAGCAACTTTATGATTCTCTTGCAACAATTCTTCTAAATGACTGACTTTATCTGCTGGTAATAATTCACTATAAACGTGATCGACACCAATTTTTTTACCGATCGCGTCAGCAATTTTTCGATTGTCACCAGTTAACATCACTGTTTGTTTGATCCCTAAAGCTTTTAATTCTTTCATAGTCTCACTAACACCGGCTTTTAAATCATCGGCAATTACTAAGTAACCCAAAAATTCCCTTGATTTTGCCAAATAAATGATAGTTCCAATTGCGTGTACTTCAGGTATGACAATATTTTCAGCAGCCATCAATTTATCATTTCCGGCAAAGTAATTAACCTTGTCAATTTGTCCACTAATCCCATAACCAGCCTTTTCGACAACATTTTCCACGGATGATAAATCTTTTTGATTGGCTTTTAAAATAGACTTGGCAATTGGATGATTTGAACCTTGTTCCAAACTAGCCACTATTTGTAAGAAATCAGCTTGAGGTAATTGGGTTTCAATCTCTTGTACCTCAAAGACTCCTTTTGTAAGAGTACCAGTTTTATCGAAAACAATTGTTTGCGTTTTGGCTAATGTTTCAATATAGTTACTTCCTTTGATTAAGACTCCTGCTTTACTAGCTCCGCCAATTCCGCCAAAGAAACTCAACGGAACAGAAATCACCAACGCACATGGACATGAAATAACTAAGAATGTTAAGGCTCGATAAATCCAAGGATAAAAGGCACTTGCCGTTACTAAAGGTGGCACAATAGCTAATAAAATTGCTAAGCCAACAACGATTGGCGTGTAATATCTAGCAAAGCTAGTGATAAATTTTTCAGCTGGTGCTTTTTTACTAGCTGCATTTTCTACTAAGTCGAGAATTTTGCTGACGGTTGATTCACCAAATACTGTCGTGACTTTGATAGTTAGTTGTCCTTCTTGATTAATAAAACCTGATAAAATTTCTTCGCCGGCTTCAATACTACGAGGGACCGATTCTCCAGTTAAAGCAGAGGTATCTACAAATGAACGTCCTTCAGTAATCACACCATCTAATGGCACCTTTTCGCCAGGCTTAACAACAATATAGTCTCCCACATGAATTTCTTCTGGTTTAACTTCAGTTAATTGACCATCTAATAGTAAGTTGGCTTTATCTGGCCGACTAGCTACTAAAGATTTAATTGATTTACGCGAACGATTGACTGCATAATCTTGGAAAAATTCACCGATTTGATAAAATAGCATTACAGCCACAGCTTCTGGATATTCGCCAATTGCTAAAGCACCTATCGTGGCAACCGTCATCAAAAAATTTTCATCAAAGATTTCTCCTTGAAAAATATTTAGGACCGCTGTTTTCAAAACATCAAAGCCAATCCATAAATATAATGCACTATAGGCGATAAGTGAAAGCGGCATAACGGGCTTAACTAATGCTAAGACCCCTAAAATAATTAAGGCACTTACAATTTGAATTACTTTAAAATGATTATTTTCCTCTTCTGATTCATCTTGCCAGTTTTTTATTTTTACATCTGGCTCAATTTTTTTAACAATTTGTTTGGCTTCGTTACAAACCTCACTTAAATCAGCATTTTCTGCTTCAATTGTTAATTTGGTTGTAGCAAAATCAACTTGTGCTCGTTCAACACCTTGAATTTCTTTAATTGATTTTTCAATTTTTGCAGCACAGTTTGCACAGTCTAAACCATCTAAACGATAAATTTTTTCCATGATGCATCCTTCTTTCTTGATTACACATGAATGTTTCCTCATGTATATTATATATGAATGAATCATCATGTGTCAACCAAAAACTGAACCGTTTCCAAAAATAAATAAAAAAACTGCCTTAGAAAATTTCTTCTAAGGCAGTTTCTTTTTATGGATAAATTCGGTTTAGCAAACGTGGGAACGGAATCGCTTCACGAACATGATCAATTCCGGCAATGAAAGTGATGGTTCTTTCTAAACCTAAACCAAAGCCAGCATGGGGTACAGCGCCATAACGGCTCAAATCTAAATACCATTCATAATCTTTTTCATCTTGACCAGCAGCTCTGATTTGTTCTACTAAATAGTCATAATCAGTTGCCCGTTCACTACCACCAATAATTTCACCATAACCTTCTGGCGCGATTAAGTCGGCACAGATCACCACATCATCTCTTGTTGGATGAGGTTTCATATAGAAAGGTTTAATCGCTTTTGGATAGTTTAAGATGAAGACGGGTTGATCGTATGAATTAGCGATAAAGGTTTCATGTGGAGAACCAAAATCATCTCCCCATGTAATATCATCAAAGCCATTTTTAATTAGCAATTCAACAGCATCATCATAAGAAATACGTGGGTAAGGTAGTTTTGTATATTTTTTCAAGATTTCTTTATCACGTCCTAAAACGTCCAGAGCATAATCACAATTGTCTAAAACACTTTGCACTAAATAAGCGACATATTGTTCTTGAATTTCTAAGCTATCTTCTTGATGCATGAAGGCCATCTCTAATTCAATCATCCAAAACTCAATTAGATGACGACGTGTTTTAGATTTTTCAGCACGGAAAGTTGGACCAAAAGAAAATACTTTACTGAAGGCCATCGCTGCAGCCTCTAAATATAATTGTCCACTTTGAGATAAATAAGCTGTTTGATCAAAATAATTTGTTTCAAATAAATCTGTCGTACCTTCAGGAGCTGAACCTGTCAAAATTGGCGGATCCATTTTCACAAAACCTTGTGCATTTAAAAATTCATAAGTCGCTCGAATGACTTCGTTACGAATGAGCATCAACGCATGTTGCTGTGATGAACGCAACCATAAATGACGATGATCCATTAAGAAATCGACTCCGTGTTCTTTTGGTGTAATTGGATAATCATGACTTTCTCCAACAACTTCGATTTCTTTCACACCTAGTTCATAACCAAATTTTGAGCGGGTGTCTTCGCGAATTTCACCAACGACCCAAATAGATGTTTCTTGGGTTAATTCTTTAGCTAATTGGAAAACTTCTTCAGGTACTTCACTTTTTACCACAACTGCTTGAAAATAAGCCGTTCCGTCTCTTAATTGTAAGAAAGAAATTTTTCCGCTTGAACGTTTATTAGCTACCCAAGCACCAATTTTTACGGTTTGTCCTACATAATCTTTTGCATCAATAATTGAAATTTGTTCCACTATCGTCTCTCCTAACTTATTTATCCCGAATTGCTTTTTCTTAATAAGTTACTTTTGATTCTTTTCAATAAAACGGCGAATCCGAACAACGGCTTCTTCTAAGTCTTCTAAACTAGCTGAATAACTGATCCGAACATTTTCCGGTGCGCCAAAACCTTCACCTGTTACTAGAGCAACTTGTTCTTGTTCCAATAAATCATTGACCCAAGTCGTTACATTTGTGTAGCCGCCTAAGTCCATAGCTTCTTTGATATTTGGGAACAGGTAAAAGGCTCCTTGTGGTTTAGTTAAATGAAATCCTGGTAAAGCTGCAACTTTTGGAAAAATCGTATTTAAACGTTCTTCAAAAGCTTGGCGCATTTCTTCAGCTGTATTTTGTTGTCCACTCAAAGCTTCAACTGCTGCTGCTTGACTGACAGCTGCTGGATTACTTGTCGCTTGAGAGGCGATTTTGGTCATTCCAGCAACAATATCAGCTTCTCCTATTGCGTATCCAATACGCCAGCCTGTCATTGCATAAGTTTTAGAAACACCATTAATGATAACCGTGTTTTTCCGAATAGCCTCTGAAAGCTCAGCAATATGAACTGCCTTATTACCATTATAAACCAAATGATCATAAATATCGTCTGCAATAATCAACACGTCATTAGCAACTGCCCACTCACCGATTCCTCTTAACTCTTCTTCAGTGTAAATCATCCCTGTTGGATTTGAAGGGGAATTGATAATAATAGCTTTAGTTTTTGAAGTTTTTGCTGCTGCTAATTGCGCTACTGAAATTTTATAGTCATTTTCTTGTGTTGCGTTCACAAAGACTGGTTGCCCTTCAGCTAATTTGACTTGTTCTCCATAGCTGACCCAATAAGGAACCGGAATAATGACTTCATCAGCTGGATCCAAAATTGTTTGAAATAAAGTATATAACGCAAATTTAGCACCACTTGTAACAATAATATTTTGGGGCTTAACTGTGAAACCATAATTTTCTTTAGTAAAGTGAATAATGGCTTCCTTTAGCGTTGGTGTCCCACCAGAAGCTGTATAAAAACTCACACTGCCACTTTTAATTGCTTCGATTGCTGCATCTTCAATATTTTTTGGCGTCGTGTAATCAGGTTCTCCAACTGTTAGACTAATGACATCTAGTCCTTGTGCTTTTAATGCTTTGGCTTTTGCAGTTGCTTCTAAGGTGACTGACGGTTCTAAGGTTTCCATGCGCTTTGCTAATTTCATCGTTATCACTCCTACCAAGATTAGATGTTATTCAATGTTTTTACTTTCTTCCCATCAGCAAAAGCAATCAAATAATAATTATAATTGCCTTCACTATTTTTTGCTGAAACTTCCCAAACTGTTTGCTTTTGATAGATGCCTAATTCGGCTTTTTCGACAGTCACATCTGGATAATCAGTTGAAATTTGTTTTTTTGCGGCTGCTTCCGTCAAGCCATCGCTTTGATCCAATACGCGAATTTTATTGCCTTTTTGTGGAACAATGACGACAATTTTTTTTCCAGAAGTATCTTCACCAGTGACAGTAAAATAAGTTTTTTTACGATTAAACCAATAAAATTTATCTACTGTATCTAAATCGCCGTATCTTCTAGCGACTTGAATCGTTTCTTCGCGTGCCTGATGTAACGGCCGATTAGAGCGAATAAAAATAATAGTAACTGTCACAACAATTGTTAATAAAACAATAATTGCTGCAATTAACCAGAGATTGATTTTCTCGCCGATCGTCTTTCTTTTCGACAAAATAATTGGCTCCTTTCAGATAAGCTACATTATACCAAAACTCGCGCGCTTCCTCATTACTTCTCTGAATTTTTGTCAGAATTTAAAAAATCATGGGCATCTGCTAAATTATCTGCAAAGGAATGATTAATAATCGGTAATTCTTTAGGTAGGGCTTTTTGCAGACGTTTCCCATAGCTTGCTTTAATGAACCGTTGATCTAACAAGAACATGACTCCCTTGTCTTCTTCCGATCGGATCAAACGACCTAAGGCTTGGCGCAACCGTAAAATCGTATGAGGAATTGCTTCTTCATAAAATGAATTCACCCCGAGATTAGTTAAATATTCATTTCTAGCTTTTACTAGCGGACGTTTAGGATTTTCAAAAGGTAAACGAGTAACAATCAAGACTTGCAGAATTTCTCCAGGTAAATCGATTCCTTCCCAAAAACTATCGGCTCCAAGCAAAATAGCATCCTCAGACAATAAAAAGCGTTTGAGTAATTTTTCACGGCTACCACCCGATCCTTGTGCTAAAATTTCTCTATTTTCTTGAAGCATCGGTAATCTCAAATAACGATAGACTCGATTCAAAATATCATGAGAAGTAAATAAAACCAATATTGGGCGAACTTCTTTTGCCGCAACTTGACCAATAATTTCTGCGATATATTGTCCGTACCTTTCAGGCGAGGCGGTTTGAATATCTAAACTGTCGTTTGGTACATAAAGTCTTGCTTGTTGGCTGTAATCATAAGGACTTGCAATCACTTTTAAATCCGCGTCAATTCCCCAACGTTTTGCAAAGTATCTACGATCACTTGTGATTTTCAACGTCCCACCTAAGTATAAAATTTGTTGATAGCGGCTATACCATCGCGTTTCTGGTAAAACTTGTGCTGCTAAATCTTCAACAGCAATTCGTTGGCTTTTTTCTTCTAACCAGTGGAGATAACGGGCCTCCCAGAAAGTCACAAATTGATCAAAAGTTTCCCCTTCAGAGTTTAACTTTTCTTTTAAAGCCAAAAAGTCATGGACATCACTTTGTTCTTCAATACCAAAGCTTGCTTGATGCAACTGAAAATAAGCTGCTATTTTTTCAGTCACGATCGAAATATCCCGGTATAAAATTTGGATACGACTAATCAAGTCTTGCCCATAGTTCGACACTTGATCAAATTGATCTTGGGACAACACCTTAATATCATCTTTCGTTAAGCGTATCATTTCTGGAAATAAATCCGTTAAATCAGCCACTAACTCACTATAAATATCAAATAACATTTCAATTAGATGACTGATCTGTTGATCATGATTAACTAAATTTTGCCATGTTAATATTTTATTGGTTTCCAGTAATTGTTGGTACCTTTTGCTAATGGCAGTCACACTCAATTGGTGACTACTAATACGGGTCAATGTTCGGCTCAAATGATGGGCTTCATCAATAATTAAGTAACTGCTGCTAGGTAATTGAGGCGTCTTTCGATAGCTTTCTTCCGCTAAAAAAGCATGATTAGTAATGACTAAATTACTTTGCTGCAATTTTTTATTACGCTGGACAAGAAAATCGACGGCGTAAAATGGATTACTAGGATTTAAACTTTCTAATCCTAAATGTCCAACCTCCTGCCAAAAAGTATGATTCAAACGAGTCATATTTAATTCATCAAAATCACCTGTCTCTGTCATAGTCAGCCATACCAAGACAGCCATTTGATAGAAAGTATATTGTTTTTGACCGATTTCTCCTTGTAAGGTTTGATAAAAACGAGCCAAATCAATGTAATGTCGACTACTTTTCATTACTACCGCTTGCAACTGCTGTTCTAACAATTCATTAAGTAAAGGTAAATCCTTATTCAACATCTGTTCTTGTAACAATAATGAAGCCGTACTGACCACTAAAGGATTTTCAGGGGTGGCCAAATAGCTCATGGGTAAAAGATAGCCTAAAGTTTTACCAATTCCAGTCGCTGCTTCAACAATTAAATCAGCTTTTTCTTGGCTATTGAAAAAATCATAGACCAAATTCATTAATCTTCCTTGCTCTTTACGGAAGCTCAATTTTTGACCATATAATTTTTCTTTGTTTTTTTTCATCCTAGGATAACTTCTTTGGTAGAGATTCTCTAAATAAAGTGGCGCCGTTTTTTTCTTTAAAGCCAGGCCAAAGATTATTTCAATCTCAGCTGAAGGTGTTTCTTGTTGCTGTTTTCGATCAGCCAATATTTCTGCTAGATAATCTTTCGTTTGAAAAGCCATATGATCGGCTAGTTTGACAATTTGTTCTAAAGTAATTAACGGTAATTGGCGAATTCTCTTCTCTAAATTAATCAAAAGCTCCGCTGTTACTTCTGCATCACTGTCTGCTTGATGAGGGTTCTTATGACTAAATGCCAATTCTTCTGCTAAATCTTTCAAACGAAAACTTAAAGCAGTTGGCATAAAGATTTGTGCTAATTCTACCGTATCAATTCCTGGGCTAGTTAATTCTGGTAAGCCACAACGAACCAATTCATTTGATAGAAAAGTATAATCAAAATAGATATTGTGGGCCACAAATATTGTGTCCGATAAAAAATTGGCAATAGTAACTGCCACATCTTCAAAATAAGGGGCTTTGGCTACTCGTTGATTGGATATTCCCGTCAAATGTTGAATCTGGCTTGAAATTCTCTGGTCTGGATTAATATCTGTCGCAAAACGAGAAACAATTTCCCCATTCTCTACTAGTACACAACCGAATTGAATAATACGATCAGTTTTAGGATCAGTTCCAGTTGTTTCGATATCAACGATGGCATAAGTATTTTTCACAGTCCGCCTCCTTCCTTTGAAATTATAGCTTTTTTTCGCTACAAAAAAAAGCCAGATGCAAAAATTGCACCTGGCAGAAATTGTTTAATTAAGCTTTTTCAACATTTGTAGCTTGAGGGCCACGTTGACCTTCTTCTACGTCAAATGTTACTGCTTGGCCTTCTTCTAAAGTTTTGAAGCCGTCGCCTTGGATAGCTGAAAAGTGAACGAATAAGTCGCTGCCGTTTTCTGCTGTGATAAAGCCATAACCTTTTTCTGCGTTAAACCATTTTACTGTACCGTGTTCCATGTAAAAAACATCTCCTGTTTTTAAATATTTTTTGTAATTCTTGAACGATAAAAATAGGAAGATGTTTCAAAAAACACTTGCCAATGATTAGCCGACAACAACTACGGTTTAAAGTATACCACAATCAATAACCAAACTAAAGAAAGAAGTAAGATTCCTCATATTTCTTTACCAATTGATAATGAAGACAATTAATAACGTAAAATCGCTAATAAACTCTTTTCATCTGGGATCGCTTTTTGATCCAGTACAAAGACTTGCCCACCACCTGAAATAACAAGTTCTGCAATTTGATTCAATACTTGACGACGATCATATTCGGTATCTGGGTCATCACCAAAGCCAGGTATTAAATTACTGGTAGCAATGAATAGGTGAGAAATACGAGCATCTTTTGCTGCTAGATCAATATCAACTAATTGATCGTTGAATTTTTTATCAGTTAGTTTTTGATAGCTAGTTGTTTCCAGTTCGGCCAATTCATCAGATAATTTTAAAGCGCCTAATTCAATATCCTTGATACTCAAATTAGCTGGTGATGCTGAAATTGCTGCTTTATCAGAATAGTAATTAATTTTTGCCACTTTTTTAAATTGGCTTTGATTTTCTGGTAAGGCAAATAAATACAATGGTAATTGTTCCGGGTTAGCTAAGCCTCGTAAGAAATTATCAACTGCTTGGTAATAATTCAACCAATCAACCTCAACTTCTTCATCTTTAGGACTCATTCCATGGAAGCTTAAACCATCTGCTGAGCCAGCGCCAGAAGTATTTACTCGGCTTTTATCAGCAAGCTCGTCACCTAATGCTTTAGTTGCGTCAGTTGGTGCTTCTTCAGGTAAGGTTACTTCACTTAATTGTTTATTCTTCATTTGATATAGCTTCATTGAATCGCGATTTAAAGCCAATAACAAATAGTTATAATTAAATTGTGCATTTTTAATAATCGCTAATAAATAAGGTAAGTCGGCCACATAATATTGATCATCGACTTCGATACTTAAGCGGTGAATATAAGTTTCATCTTTTGTTAAGATGATGGCAACACTGGCTGTTGGAGAACGCCAGAAAGATAAGTCAGTTAATAAACGATCGATTTTTTCTTGGAATGGTGCAAATTTTTCATCAGGATAGCGTTTCTCAAAACGTTTTTTCGCTTCTTTTGCAAAATTTTTCAACATCAACTGATCTTTCTCAACTTCTTGATGAGACACATGGGTATTCAACATAAATGTGACGAACGGTCCGACTGCTTCTTCTGAAGTTAATTGAGAAAGCAAATTTTTACTGATAGATGACATAAAACCCCTCCTATTTTAAAATCTACTTAATAAGTGTAACACAAAGACTTTTTTGTTAAAAACAAAAAGAAACGACTAGAAAAAAAGTTAATCATCGCTTTCTCATAGATTTCTTAGCATAAAAATAAAAATTATTCATGAAAAAATAAAGCGTTTCCTTTATTATAAGATTATACCAATTATCCCGAATTGGTTTTTTCATACTTACTCCTACCAAGAGTAAATAACAACCTTCATTTCCACCATAGTGACGGCTATGGTGGTTTTTTTGTGCTATACTTGATAAAATTATTTCGTTTTAAAAGGAGCAATACGATGAAAACTGCCCAAGAGATGTACCAATATTGCAACCAACAGCATTTTTTTGGAGGTACCGATCCTAGTTTTTCCCTAAAACATTTTGAAGTATTAACTAAAAACTTGAGAAATGATGAAACCGTACTTGTTTGCTTCTTAGGAATGCACAACCGTCAATCTGCCACTCGTAATGATGGTTTTTATGCCTACGCTTTAACAAATCAGCGCTTCATTATGGGACAAAAAAAGATGCTGGGAGAAACTTTCCGTGTTATCACTCGAAGTAACCTGCAAGAGTTTCGCTTAATGAAAGAACACAGTTTAGACTATCTGATGGTACTTACTTCAGAAGACACCATTCCGATTGTTTTAACTGAAGGTGAGTCACAAGCTATTTTAATCGCCTTAACAGATGCTTTCAAAAATCCTTCAGCTGACGAACAACCAAAAGATACCTCCTTAACTATTGCGGAACAATTAATCAAAATGAAAGAACTATTGGACGCAGGTATTTTAAGCCCAGCTGAATTCGAGAAAATAAAAAAAGACTTGCTTCAATAAAAAAACGTCAAAAACCTTTCGGTCTTTGACGTTTTTCGTTTATGAAATAGCTGCTTCTCCTCGTTCTCCTGTTCGAATTCGAATAGCTTCTTCAATTGGGTAAACAAATATTTTACCAGTACCAAAATCTTCTGACTGACAAATATTTAAAATCAAATCAATCACGTGATTGACATCCTCATCTGCCAGAACAAAGCTCACAGTCACTTTAGGCAATAAACTCGTTACAATTTCTTTACCCCGCACATGAGTTGTTTGTCCTTTTTGCAAACCAATTCCTAAAACTTGTGAAACTGTCATACCATTTACCTCAAAATCTTTATCGATTGCTGCTTTAATTTCTTCTAATTTTTCCTGCCGAATAATCGCTTCAACTTTTTTCATGCTACTTTCCTCCTAAGAATCTAATCCCATAAACGTTGGGTAGGCACTTTCTTCATGTTCTCCTAAATCTAAACCAAGTGCTTCTTCCTGATCTGTTACACGAATTGGCATGAATAATTTAATAATTGAAATAATAATAAAGCTTGCTGCTCCGGCAAAAACTAACGTGAAAATAATTGATTCAAGTTGAGCAACAAATAAATCTACACCACCGTAAATCAAACCTGTACGGCCACCTACACTTGGATCTGCAAAAATACCTGTAACAATACCACCAAAAATCCCGCCGATACCATGACAACCAAAAGCATCCAATGCATCATCAAATCCTAAACGTTGTTTAATCACTGCAATGAAGAAGTAACAGAAGGGACTTACTAAAAGACCAATCAATATACTAGACCATAGTGAGACAAAACCAGCCCCCGGAGTAATTGCAACTAAACCAACCACAGCACCCGTACATGCACCTACAACTGTCGGTTTACCATTTAAAACCTTCTCAATAAGCATCCAAGAAAGCATCGCTGCAGCTGCTGCAGTATTTGTTACTAACCCAGCGTGAATAGCTAAACCATCAGCCGCTAAAGCTGAACCGGCATTAAAACCAAACCAACCAAACCACAATAGACCTGCACCTAATACTACAAACGGTACGTTATGAGGACGATATTCTGCTAAGTGATATTCACGACGACGTCCTAAAACAACCGCTAGAACCAAACCAGAAATCCCTGAACTAATATGAACAACGTTCCCACCAGCAAAGTCAATTGAACCAATCTGGTCTAAGAAGCCTCCGCCCCAAACCATATGAGCCAACGGTGCATAAACAACAACTAACCAGATGGCGATGAATAAGAAAATTGCTGAAAATCTCATGCGTCCTGCTACCGAACCTGTTAATATACCAGTGGTAATTAAAGCAAACATCATTTGGAAGAAAGCGAACAATCCATCAGGAATCCCATCTCCCTCTGTCATTGACACTCCATTTAAAAAGACTTTATCGAGATTTCCGATAAATGAACCTGATCCACTAAATGATAATGAATAGCCGACTGCAATCCAAACAATTGAAGCCAAACCCATTACACAAATTACCATCATCATTGTGTTTAAAATATTTTTTCTTCTTTCTAGACCACCATAGAAAAACGCCAATGCTGGAGTCATTAAAAATACCAACCCCGAACAAATTAAAATAAATGCAATATTTGCTGCCATATAACCACTCCCATTTTTTATTATGTAACATATCCTAACATTAAAAATGAGAATTTGCAGTATATTTTTACGTTTATTTTCATAAACTTCTAATTTCGTCACTATTCATGTGAGGTTTTTTGACGTAAAAAGGACAGAGTGTATTCTCCGTCCTTTTTTTAGCCTTCATGATAAGCTTTATAAACATCTTGTTTTTTCAAATTTTGTTGCTTAGCAACTAACTTAATAGCCTCTTTACTTGTTTCACCCGTCTGAATAATTTTTTCGACTTGTTCTTTTAGACTACCTTCAAAAACAGGTAATTCTTCGTCTACTTGATTATTACCAGCAATCATTAGACAAATTTCCCCTTTAAGCTGATGCTCAGTCAAATAAGTAATAATTTCACTTGCACTTCCACGTAAGTATTCTTCAAATAACTTAGTCAATTCACGACAAACTACAACCTGGCGATCACCAAAAACTTCTAATATATTCGTTAAGGTCGCCTTTAAGCGATAAGGTGACTCATAAAAAATCAGCGTCGCTGTTTGATCATTTAACGTAGTTAAGGTTTCTTTCTGAATATTTTTTTTTCGTGGTAAAAATCCATGAAAATAAAAAGGTTGTGGCAATAATCCAGAAGCAATTAAAGCTGTCATACCCGCCGTTGCTCCCGGCAATGAAACCACTGTTAGATCTGCCGCAATACAAGCCTCCACTAGCTCATGACCGGGATCACTAATTGAAGGCATTCCAGCATCTGAAACCTGTGCAATTTTTTTACCTTGCTTTAACAATGCAATTATTTCTGGAATACGTTCTTTATAATTATGTTCGTGTAAACTTTTTTGTGGTACTTTAATTTCAAAATGATTTAGTAATTTTTGGGTATTTCGAGTATCTTCACTAGCAATTAAATCAACTTCTTTTAAAGTTTCCACGCCGCGAAAAGTCATATCCGCTAAATTACCAATTGGTGTAGGTACTAAATAAAGAATCCCCTTTGGTTCTTTAGAAAAGCTTTTTTGGATTTTCATCATTATCAATCCTCTCAATTAAAAACGGAATTGAGCGATTACTCAATCCCGTCTACTTACTTATTTACTTGGTTTACTTTCACTATAAATGACATCTAAACAAAAAGCACAAGGTTCATCATCTTCTCTTCTGGAACCATATAATAAATTGCAGACATGAAAACCATCTTCATATATTTTTTCCAAATTCATTTTTGATTGGGATAATCCTTGTTTTTCATCTGTGGTTTGAGGATGCGCTTTTTGATTCATCTCTAAAATACGCTCTCGTAATCGTTGGTTTTCAATTTCCAAGGTGGTATTTTTTTCGACTAATTCCAATAAAGTTTCTTTCATTGTTGTCAACTGTTCAAGATTTTCTTCCATCTTGAATTCTAATTGATTCAAACCATCATAAAGACTACGTCTATCCATGACCTTTGTCACCTGCTTTAACAAGTTCAGAAACATCATATTCTAGCGGTGTTTCACGACCTACTAAACGAACTTTTACAATCCGACTCAATAGATTCAGACCAACTACACGTCCTTTACCTTCTGGTGTAATGACTTCTTTGCCATAATCGGGCATTTCTTTTTTCGCTTGTTCGTATTCATCATTTTCATATTTTAAGCAGCACATCAAACGACCACACAAACCAGAAATTTTAGCTGGATTTAATGATAGACCTTGATCCTTTGCCATTTTAATCGAGACAGGAATAAAGTCACCTAGGAATGTTGAACAACATAATTGCCGGCCACAAGGTCCAATCCCCCCTAAAATCTTAGCTTCATCACGAACACCAATTTGACGCAACTCAATCCGAGTACGAAACACAGCTGCTAAATCTTTCACCAATTCACGAAAATCAATCCGTCCATCTGCAGTAAAATAAAAAACCATTTTACTGCGGTCAAATGTGTATTCGACATTGGTTAATTTCATTTCCAACTCATGTTCACGAATTTTTTCTTTAGCTATTTTAAAAGCAGCTTTAGTATCTTTTTGATTTTGCGCTAATTTGTGTAATTCTTTTTCACTCGCTTTATGTAAAACAGTTTTTAAATCCTCTGATAAATCTTCCTTTGCCATTTCAACTTTAGGAAGTGCCACGGTGGCAATTTGTTGCGCTTGTTGTGACTCAACCAAAACTTTATCGTTATAATGAAATGTATTTTTGCCAGGAGCATAATAATAGATGTGTCCGGCTTCTCTAAAACGAACACCCACTACTTCAACCATTGGTCCACCTACTTTTCTATTTGAATATTACGTGGAGGGTTATTTGTTCGGCAATACTTTGAAAAGCGACGTTGGCTTCTAATTTTTGAATGGCTTTCAAACTTTCAGCTAATAACCGATTGTACTTTTCAGTCATCGCTCTATCATCATTCAACACTTGATTGCGTTGACTTTTAGAAAAATAACCTAACATTTCAAAAGCTAAACGTTGCTGGTTTTTTTCTTTAAAAATTTTGACTAATTTTTTTTGCACATAAACAAAGCCTTGAGGATCGTCTTTTTCAAGATATCGGAACCATTGCATAACCGTCTCTTTAGCCTCATTAAACCATTCATCATTTGATAATTCAACTGCTTTTTGATAACTATTCGTCAAATCCACTAACAAACTAGCACTTTCAACAGAAAATTTTTCTTGTGTTTGTAGTTGCTGGATTAAATGTTTTTTGGCTAAACCTTGAAAATGAATAATCTGACTGCGAGATTGAATCGTCGGTAAGATCTTTCCTAATGCACTAGTCATTAAAATGATCATAAAATCTTTTGGTGGTTCCTCTAAAAATTTCAATAAACTATTGGCTGAATTGACGTTCATCTTTTCTGCTTGATGAATCAAGACAACCTTTTTATTTGATTCGAAACCACTTTTAGCTAGTTCTTTTTGCAATTCACGAATCTGGTCAACTTTGATTAGTTGCCCTTCTGGTAGTACCTCAATCACATCTGGGTGTTCCTTTTGACTGATTCGCAAGCAATTATTACATTTTTCACAAGGTTGATTATCCTTTAAATCTAGACAAAACAAATGTTTGATAAACCACAGGGCCATCATTTCTTTACCGGTGCCGCTATCCCCTTCAAAAAGGTAAGCATGGGCCAAACGCCCATGCTCAAAACTGTTTTGTAATTGTCTAAACACAATCGGTTGCAAATTTCTTAATGTATCTTTTTCGTTCATCTTAATATTGGAAGAAGCTTTCGACTGGTAATACAAAAACAGTTGCGCCACCAACTTCAACTTCTACTGGATACGGTACTTGTCCGTCCAAAGAAATATCCAAAGTTACCGGTGTTGTCACATATTGTGTTCTTGCCTTAGAGGTTTCTTGAATCAGTTGCAGTGTTTCCTCTACACGTTCATCTTCAATCCCAATAATAAAAGTAGAATTGCCGGCCTTTAAAAAACCACCTGTGGATGATAATTTTGTTGCACGAATGTTAGCGTCAATGAACTCATTAGCTAAACGATTAGAATCTTTGTCTTGGATAATTGCTAAGATTAATTTCATAATCTAACTCCTCTCTATTATTGAAAATATTGGGGATAACGGGAAACTAAGACTTCAAAACAGTCTTCTACTACATCTTCCAGTCGTTGTTTGGCATCAATTTTGATGATTCGTTCAGGATTTGCCTCATAGAGTTTCAAGTACTCATGACGAACTCGCTGATGGAATTGTAGTCCTTCAGAATCTAGGCGGTCAATTTGATTGCGGCGTGACGCCATAATTCTTTGCAAACCGGTATCAGAATCAACATCCAAATACAAAGTCACATCTGGAATAGTTCCTTCGGTTGCAAATTGGTTAATGTCTGCCACTGGTTCAACGCCAATACGACGCCCTGCCCCTTGATAAGCCAACGAGCTGTCAACAAAACGATCACATAAAACAATTTTACCACTTTCTAATGCCGGCCAAACTTTTTCAACTAAATGCTGACGTCTAGCAGCTGCATAAAGCAACGCTTCTGTCCGATCATCCATTCGATCATTTTGCGGATCTAAAATAACTTGTCGAATTTTTTCAGCGATGGGAATCCCACCAGGTTCTCTTGTTTTCATGATATCTGTTGCAGCGATCTGACGCAAACGCGGATACAAATATTCTACAACACTTGTTTTGCCAGCACCATCTGGACCTTCGATTGTAATAAATAAACCTTTCAATATCTTATCCTCCACTTAATATACTTTCAATTCTACACAAAAACGCTATGAAATGAAAATTTACAGTTCACGACGCCCTTCAACTGCTTTTAATAAAGTAATTTCATCTGCATATTCAATATCACTACCAACTGATAAACCATGGGCTAAGCGAGTAACCTTAATTCCAGCTGGCTTTATTAAGCGAGAAAGATACATCGCTGTTGCTTCGCCTTCAGTTGTTGCGTTAGTCGCAATTATTACTTCTTTCACTTCATCATCATGTAGCCGTTTAATCAACGGAGCGATATTGATATCTTCTGGTCCAGTACCTTCCATTGGTGACAATACGCCATGTAAAACATGATACAATCCATGATAATCTCTGACTTTTTCTAAAGCCATCACATCTTTTGGTTCTTCTACTACTAAAATTGTACTGCGATCTCGTGTCGTATCACTACAAATTTCACAAGGATCATCTTCCGTGATATTGCCGCAAATACTACAAAAATGTAAATCTCGCTTTACTGAAATCAGCGAACGCGCAAACTCATTTACACTTTCATCTTTCATATCAATCGTAAAAAAAGCTAAACGAGTCGCCGTTTTTTGCCCGATCCCCGGCAACTTCATATAACTTTCAATTAATTTAGCAATTGGTTCAGGATATTGCATTCATTTCTCCTTTGGTATCAAATTAACAACTACCAGCATTTACTTTAAAAGCCTGGTAATCCTTTAGTATATTTACCCATTGTGCTTTCAGTTACTTGGTTAATTTTACTCATGGCATCATTGACTGCTAAAACTAGCATGTCTTGCAACATTTCTGGATCTTCTGGATCAATTAGTTCAGGATTAATTTCAATGCCTTGCATCTTTTTATCACCAGTGAAGGTCACCTTTACTAAATCATTAGTTGAAGAACCAGTAAAAATTGACGCATTCAACTCATCTTGAGCTTTTGTCATATCTTTTTGCATCTTTTGCATTTGTTTCATCATACCTTGCATGTTTCCCATTCCGCGCATATTATCTACTCCTTAATCTTCTTTAATCGTTACTAAATTACCAAATAAACTTTTGGCTTGCTCTACAACCGCATTTTCTTCTTCCACTGGTAAAGAAATTTCTTCAGGCATTTCGTCAGTGTTTTCCTGCGGTTCATCTTGATGCTGACTTAAATAAGCTTGGCGCAATCGCGGCCAATTTTCCTTTGGGATATACACAAAATCCGGTGTGTAATCTTTCACCATCATACTTAAGCTATTTTGTAAATTCAACTGAAGCTCACTATCTGCTTCTGCCCGCTGACATAAAATTTCATAATCAAAAGCCAACAAGACTAAATTTGGTCCCGCCGCTTGAATTTCACTCGCTTTTAAAATCGCTCTTTGAGTAACTGGCAGAGCCATCAATAAATCTTCCCACACCCCTCTGACTTGTTGCAAGTCATTCTTAGTGGCTTCACTTAAGACTTGATAGACTTTTTCAGTTGGCAAGCGATAATTACTGCTCACTTTTTTATTGACAGTTTTTTCTTCTGTTGGTGCAGCCTGAGCTATTCCTTGATTCCTTAACTGCTGTAACTCATTTTTTAATTGCTGTACTTCTGTTTTTAATGCCGTTAGTTCTTGACTACTTACTGACGGCCCACTCTCTTTTTCGCCTTCAATATATGCTGATTGATTCTTCTCAGCAGTTGCTAGTTTTACAGTCGCCACTTCTAAGTAGACATTAGCATGATTGGTAAAACGAATTTCATTTTGTGTTTCACTGAGGATTTTTATCATTTGATAAAGTCGGACAGACACCGTGTTCTCAGCTAAATTCTTAAAGGCATCGGTTAATTGTTTGGTTTCGTCTAATAGTTCAGGTGCCTGTTGATACATTAATAAATCACGGCAATAAAGTAATAAATCTTCGGTTAAGCGACGGGCTTCTTTACCTTCTGCCAAAATATTTTCTAAAGCCGACAACGCTCCAGACACGTCTTCCGCTAAACAAGCCCCAATATATTCATCCATCATTTCGGTGGTTAAACTTCCCGTTACCGCCAAGGCATCTGATAATGTAATGGTTTCATTACTAAAAGAAATAGCTTGATCCAAAATACTTAAAGCATCCCGCATTCCGCCTTCTGCTGCTCTAGCAATGACTGGCAAAGCGGCTTCTTCATAAGAAATTTGGCTTTCATCTAAAATATAAGCCAAACGTTTAATAATGACCTGAGTATCGATTCGTTTAAAATCAAATCGTTGCGTACGAGAAATAATTGTCGCCGGAATCTTGTGGGGTTCTGTCGTAGCTAAAATAAAAATGACATGTTCTTTCGGTTCTTCTAGCGTTTTTAACAAAGCATTGAAGGCACCTGTTGAAAGCATATGCACTTCATCAATAATATAAACCTTATAAGCAGCCGTAGTTGGCGCATAATTGGCTCGATCACGAATAAAACGAATTTCTTCGACACCATTATTACTAGCTGCGTCGATTTCAATCACATCTTCTTGACGGCCTTCAGTAATAGCTTGGCACATCTCACAATGATTACAAGGTTCACCATCAACACTGTTAGGACAGTTAATTGCTTTAGCGAAAATTTTCGCCGCACTTGTTTTACCAGTTCCTCTCGGTCCCGTAAACAAATAGGCGTGCGATGTTTTGTGTTGAGCAATTGCATTTTTTAAAGTTCTAGTAATTGCCTCTTGTCCTACCAAATCATCAAAACGTTGAGAACGCCAGACCCGATACAGTGCTTGATACGCCATTTGTACTCCTCCTTGTAAAAAATCACTATCTATTATTATACGAAAATATTGTCAAAAAAGATAGTTGTTGCCTTAAAGCCGTAAAAAAAATAATCTCCTTTTAAATAAGACTTGCGACGGATTCTTAAAAAAATTCTTTCCATGGTATAATGAAAAAAAAGTTTTTACGGAGGGATTTTAATGGGTCTAATTAAAGCAGCAACAAGTTCAATCGGTGGCGGCTTAGCTGATCAATGGCTAGAAATCATCGAACCAGATAATATGGGCGCAACAACGGTCATGACTAAAGGTGTAGCAGTTAGAAAAAATGATAAACGTGGTGCTAATAAAAAAGCCACCCGCGATGTTTTAACTGACGGCTCCGTTGTTCATGTTTATCCTAATATGATGATGCTTTTAGTGGATGGCGGAAAAATTATTGATTACACCGCTGAAGAAGGCTATTACACAATCAATAATGAATTAGCCCCTTCTATGTTCAACGGCCAATTAAAAGACGCTGTCAAAGAAACTTTTGATCGTTTTAAATTCGGTGGCGTGACACCACAATCACAACAAGTTTTTTATATTAATCTGCAAGAAATTAAAGGCATTAAATTTGGTACGCCAACGCCTTTAAATTATTTCGATAACTTTTATAATGCTGAATTATTTTTGCGAGCACATGGTACGTATTCTGTTCAAGTGACTGATCCTTTATTGTTCTATGCCAATGGTATCCCACGGAATTTATCACAAGTTGATTTAAACGATATCAATGAACAATATTTGCAAGAATTTTTAACAGCTTTACAGACAGCCATCAACCAAATGTCACAAGCAGGTGAAAGAATTTCTTATGTGCCATCAAAAAGCATGGAACTAAGTAAATATATGGCCGATGTGTTAGACGAATCTTGGAGAAGTTTACGAGGAATTGAGATTGTTTCGGTTGCCGTAGCGAGTATTTCTTACACTGATGATTCAACTAAATTAATTAATATGCGTAATCAAGGAGCGATGTTAGGCGATCCAAGCATTCGTGAAGGTTACGTTCAAGGAGCTGTAGCTCACGGAATCGAAGAAGCTGGCAAAAATCCTGGCGGCGCCGGACAAGGATTCTTCGGTGTTGGAATGGGTATGAATGCTGGTGGTAATTTTATGGGTCAAGCCAGTGATAATAACCAAAAACAAATGGCGCAAGAACAAGCAAAAGCTGACTCTTGGACCTGTCCAAAATGTGGAACCGAAAATACTGGAAAATTTTGTAGTAATTGTGGCGAACCAAAACCACAAGCAACGGTCAATAAAATTGAAATGAAATGTAGCGAATGCGGGGAAATCGTTGATCTATCTAATGGTGTACCCAAATTCTGTCCCCATTGCGGCAAACCATTCAAAGGCATTCCGCTAGATTAGGAGGCAATTTATGAATGATACAATTACCCATCATTGTCCCAATTGTGGCGGACCTTTAACTTTTAATCCCGATGATCAAAAATTTCATTGTGATTATTGCTTAAGTATTTTTACAATCGAAGCCGTTGATGCGGAAGAAGAATCTAGCATCGTAGAAAAAAATATTGAAGAAACGAGTGAAAATGAACTCTTTTTGTGCCCTAGTTGTGGTGCCCAAATTGTTACAGACGCAACCACGGCTGCAACTTATTGCTATTTCTGTCATAATCCAGTTGTTTTGCAAGGGCGCTTAAGTGGAGAATTTCTTCCCAATAAGGTTTTACCCTTTAAGATTGATCGCAAGAAAGCTGAAGCTGATTTTTTAGCTTGGGTGAAAAAGAAAAAATTTATTCCTAAAGATTTCTATGATACCCAGCAAATTGAAAAAATGACCGGTGTTTATTTTCCTTACTGGGTAGTAGATGCAAAAACACAGGGAGAATATCACGGTAAAGGAACCGCGGTTCGCGTTTGGATTGTTGGTGATTTGGAATACACTGAGACAAAAATTTACGATGTTTACCGCAAGGGAAAAGCAAAAATCAATGATTTAGTCAAAAATGCTTTGAGTAAAAATATCCAGCAAAAAATGGTTAATCAAGTGCAACCTTTTCCTATCAATAATGCTGTCAATTTTAAAACCGAATATTTGTCAGGTTTTCAAGCCGAAAAAAGAGACATCGAAATGCAAGATTTATCAGCTGATGTCTCCCGAGAATTAAATGAATATACCGATAATCTAATGCGTGATACCATTACTAGTTACACCACCTTTAATAAAAAAAGTAGCAGCATTGCAATTGATGAACAAAACAATCACTATATGCTCTTGCCTGTTTGGTTGGTTACTTATCACGATAAAAATGGTAAAGTTTATTACTATGCCATGAATGGGCAGACTGGAAAAACCAGTGGTATATTGCCGATTAGTTATTCAAAACTAGGACTAACTTCTGCTGGAATTTTTGCGGTTGTGGCAGCCGTTTTAATGATTGTGGGGTATTTCATATGAAAAAATATTTCTTACTTCTATTATTTTTCTGTGTTTTACTTCCTACGAAAGTTTTCGCTGCTGGTGATACGATCACCGATCAGGCCGGATTATTTAATGATTCAGAAATTCAAGAATTAAGCCAAAAAGCAGACGAATTGGATCAGCAGATCAAAGGGAGAGTCTTTATTTTAACCACCGATACAAATGAAGAAGAACCGCGAAAATTTGCCAATCAAAATTTGATGCAGCGCGTTGGAAAAGACAATAATGGCGCACTTTTATTAATTGATATGAATCAACGAAAAGTTTATCTAACTACCTCTGGTAATATGATTGATTATTTAACCGACAAACGCGTAGACGATATTTTAGATGATGTCCAAACAAATTTGCAAGACAGTGACTACTACAATGCCGGCAATGCCTTTTTAACAAAATCAGCTAAATTTGTTTCTCATGGCGTACCTCAGGGCAGTTATCGGATTGATGAAAAAACTGGAAAAATTACCTATTACAAATCAATTACACCGCTAGAAGCCATCATCAGTTTGGTGGCCGCCGCAATAGCTGGTATTGCCTTTTTTATTTTCGTAAGACTTCGTTACCAGCTAAAGAGTGGCAATTTTCGTTATCAATATCGGCAAAATGCCCAATTGGATTTAACTGAAAAAAGTGATACTTTAGTGAATTCTTTTGTGACAACTCGAATTATTCCTAAACCGAAAAACAACAGTGGCGGTTTTGGTGGCGGAGGTGGCAGCACCACAAATTCAAGCGGCGGCGGTACTTTTGGTGGTGGCGGTCGAGGCTTCTAGAACAAGGCTTTAAGAATTTGATAATCTGCTATATTTAATAATCAGCTTCCGTTAGAATAAAACAGGAAGCTGATTTTTCCTTGTCGTCACGAATAATTTTTGGTAGACTTGGATAATTCATGAAAAATTACTGTTTGCTTTCTTTATTATTAAGCTTATTCAAATGATACCTTGCTTAATAATAAGTCAAACTTAATTTTCAAAACAATCTATTATTTTTATTTGAAAAAGGAGTCAAGCATGTCTATCAAGAAAAAAATATTGGCTTTACTGCCTATTGTTTTAGCGTTTTCATTTATTTTTGCGACACCTGCTCACGCCGATGATTTCTCTGTCGAAGCCAATGCAGGTTACGCAATTGATGCTGAATCGGGCAAAATTCTCTTTAACCAAAATGGTGACACACCCTTGGGAATTGCTTCAGTTACAAAAATTTTATCAGCTTACTTGGTTTTAGAAGCAGTTAAAAATAATCAAATCACTTGGGAAACACCTGTACCTATCTCAACCTACGCTGCTGATTTAAGTACAGTAGCTGGTCTTTCCAATGTGCCATTAAATACGACCGATACGTATACAGTAAAGGATTTATTCGATGGGATGTTGATAGAATCTGGCAATGCATGCGCCGTTGCCTTAGCTGAATTAATTAGCGGCAATGAACCACAATTTGTCAATCAGATGCGGGAACGATTAACGACTTGGGGCATCACCGATGCAAAAATTGTTACAGCTTCTGGCTTACCAGTATCTTTTTCTGGCGATAATCGTTATCCTGGAACCGCCGATGATGATGAAAACTTAATGTCTGCACGAGATGTGGCAATCGTCGCTCAAAAATTAGTGACTGATTATCCTGAAGTTTTACAAACTACTAGCATCACCGAAATGACTTTTGGTGCCAACACTTCTACTCCTACTGCAATCGAAACTTGGAATGAATTGTTGCCGGGACAAGATCATTATATGGAAGGTGTCGATGGCTTAAAAACCGGCACAACTGATTTGGCAGGTGCTTGTTTTGCTGGCACCATTACTCGTGATGGTCGTCGTGTAATTACGGTCATCTTAAATGCCACCAATGAAGAAAATGATTCCTCTGCTCGTTTTGTTGAAACAGCTAAATTAATGAATTATGCTCTTGATAATTGGCGGATTGAAACAATTGATACGAGCCAAATGAGTTTACCAGAAAATTCTCTTAATGTGATTGACGGCAAAGCTAAAGAAGTTAATTTGACATTGAGCGGTCAAGTCCAACTTTGGGTACGCAATGATATGAATATCAATGATTTAACAATTAATATGAATTACGATAATGAAAAACTAACAAACCAATCTTTAACTGCACCAGTTAGTAAAGATGAGACAATCGGGACAGCTGAAATTAGTTTGGCCCAAGATACTTTAGGTTATTTAGTTGAACCAGAAACGCCAACTGCTGAGATTCTAACTACTCAAGCGGTTGCCAAAGAGAACATTTTCATTTTAACTTGGAACAAGATTCTGGCTTTTTTCAAATAGCAAAAAGACTTTAGACCTCAGAATGTTTCTTCTGGTATCTAAAGTCTTTTTTTATTGAACTGGAAAATACAAGGCCACTTCGCCTTCTGCAAAATTTGGTAAATAATGTTCTTGAACTGCTCCTGCTAAAGTTACTTTTTCTAAAGGTAGCACTTGCTCCAGCATAATTTCTGTTGCTCGATCAATTTTTTCTCCATCGGTCTTTAGGGTTAAATATGTTTGTGCGGGCAATACCCAAACACTCCAACCTTCTGGTGCAATTGTCCCTGGCTTCACTTGTACGCCGGCCAAATAACGACCAGTTTCTCCCCAAGGCGCCAACCAATTTTGTTGGTCACTCATTAAACCCCATAAATGTAAGTTTTCAATTTCTGTAGCATCTATAAATGGAATAACTTCATCAAAATGCTGATTCATTTCATCCCACAGAGGTGCTACCCAAGAAGTTGCTGCGCTGCTTAGACCAATACCTTCTTTACCTAGTACGGTTATTTCTGGTAAGACTACTTTGTCTACTCCTTTTATTTTTGTCACGATCATCCCTCCTCACAAATATTCTACCCATTCTATTTTTAAAAAGCCAATCGATTGTCCGGCTTTCACAGTTTCGCTAGTTTTTGTTATACTAAATTTGAGGTGATGTTATGGGAGTTATTGGTGAAATTACGATTAGCAGTATTTATCTGATCTTATTAATTGGTTATTTTATTTGGCTGAGAAAAAAAGACAAAAGCAGAAAATCTTTATGGCTTTTTAGCGGTGCTTATTTCTTATTGTATTTAATCTTAGTAGAAATCTTAAATCACAGTTTTTATTTGATTATCCCAGCTTTGTTTTTTGGTTTGTTTTATTATTTTTATCAGCGAGATAAACCTCGCTTGCGAAACGGCTGGTTGTTCACTTTATTTTTAGTGGTTTTTGCCACTTATCTAGTCGCCATCAGCTTTTTAGGCCAATCTTATATTACGATTGGTCTGTTAGGAATCTTAGGAATTATATTTTTATTCGTTCTACTTTTTGGTCTTTATGCACTGATTATTTTTCTGATTGGTAATAGCTACATTGTTTTAAAAAAAGAATCTCATTCGATTGCTAATTTACTGACTTTAATTTTAGCCGTTGCTTTAATTGCTTGGTTGGTTATTCAGCAAATCGGACCAGAGATTTTACCCCAGTGGTCCTTAATTCTGTTATCAATTCCCAGCACAATTCTGGTCTATTTCTTTTTAATTTTCTGGAACTTTTTGCTTATTTCACTTATCTATCAATTAAATCAGCCAAAATTCAATCAAGATTATCTGATTGTTTTGGGTGCCGGCCTAATTGATGGTGAAAAAGTTTCTCCTATTTTGGCGAGTCGTATCAATCGGGGCATTGCTTTTTACCATCAACAATTTGCAAAAGCAAAACGCACGCCCATTTTACTAATGTCAGGTGGGAAAGGCAGTGATGAAAAAATCTCAGAAGCCGAAGCAATGAAAAACTATGCAGTAGAGCAAGGTATACCATCAGAGGATATTTTATTGGAAGCGACCTCCACTAATACGTACGAAAATATGCTATTTAGTAAAAAATTAATGGATCGTCTAACTCCTGCTGGTTACCAAGTGATTTTTACTTCAAATAATTTTCATATTTTTAGAGGTGCGATGTTTGCTGATCAAGTTGGTCTAAAAGCTGATGGTATTGGAGCCAAAACGGCAAAATACTATTTACCAAATGCTTTTTTACGAGAGTTTGCTGCGATTATTTTAATGAACAAACGCCGACATTTGATAGTCTGTGCTGTCATTGTTTTACTATTTTTCTTAATTTCAATGCTTAATCTTATTTTTACTTAAAAAAGATACGCCCATATTGTAACGACCTCTAAAAAGTAGATTCCTGATCTAATTTTTGGAGGTCGATTCATTTTGGACGCATCTTTTTCTTTTAAAATTCTTGATAAGTACTTGGATCTTGATTCTTTAAGCGCCCGTCTGGCTTACTTAATTGATTAATTTTTTCCATTTCTGCTTCAGTCAATGCAAAATCAAAAATATCAATATTTCCTAACTGACGAACTTTTGACGATGCTTTAGGAATTGGTGCTGTACCTAATTGTACTTCCCAGCGTAAAATAACTTGACCAACATTTTTAGCATATTTTTCTGCAATCTCGCTAATAATCGGATTATTTAAAATTTCACTAGCCCTTCCTAAAGGACTCCAGTCTTGCGTTAATATACCTTTAGACTGATTATAAGCCCGTTGTTCGGCCTGATTAAAATGGGGATGTAATTCCACTTGGTTAATTACAGGTAACACACCAGTTTCTTTTTCTAAACGATCTAGATGCTCTGGTAAAAAGTTACAAACACCAATCGAGCGAATCAAACCAAATTTTTGTGCTTCAATCAAAGCTTGCCAAGCTTCCACATAATGGTCTTCCAGTGGATTTGGCCAATGAATTAAGTATAAATCATAGTAATCTAATCCAGCCCGCAAAAGTGATTCTTGAATGGTCTGAATAGCCGCATCATGGGTTTGATGACGCCCTGGTAATTTTGAAGTGACAATAATTTCGCTGCGGGGTACTTCTGAACGACGAATTGCTTCACCGACTGCACCTTCATTTTCATAATTAAAAGCAGAGTCTAATAAACGATAGCCATTACTTAAAGCTTGCACCATTGTGTTGACCCCACCTAAACCATTTAACTTGTAAGTGCCAAAGCCAACTTTTGGAATAATTAAACCATCTCGTAATTGATATGTTTCCAATATTTTTGCCCCCTTTTACTATTTAAGTTAACTATACCTTTATTCTTATTTTTCTGCTAGTGAAAAGACTAAATGATAAAAACGATTTATTTTCATGTTAAATAGTGGTTAATTTGTTAAAATATGACAAAGGAGGGATTTTATGAAAAAAACACCCGTATTTTTGATTGCTTTAAGCAGTTTATTTTTCGTTGCTTGTTCGAATCAAAATAATAACGACAATGCGACACCAGCCAGCCCGTCAAGTAGTACAGTTGCTAGCTCTGGCGATAATACTAGTAGCACTGATAGTCAAGGAAATACCCCACTGTCAAATTTACCTATGACAACACAAGAAGCGATTGACCTGTATAATGAAAATTATCCTGACAGTGACATTACTCAAATCGAATTAGAAATGAGTCTGGGCAAACCGATTTATCAAGTATCTGGTCGAAATAATACTGAAGAATTTGAAATTCGTTTTGATGCAACTTCAAAAGAAATTATCTCACAACAAACAGAGCAGGTTGATCGGGATGAACAAAATGATTTAGATCGTCAACAAGATGCTATTGATGTTTCAAATATCATTACCGCTGACGAAGCAGCTAGCATTGCCAGTAATGCCGTAAGTGGAACTGTTGATGAAATTAAATTAGATAAAGACGATGGCGTTGTTTTTTGGGAAGTCAAACTTAAAGAAGGCCAGATGGAAAATGAAGTAAAAATTAATGCACAATCTGGTGATGTTTTAACCACCGAACAAGATGATTAAAAAAAGGAAATCCGACTTGGATTTCCTTTTTTCTTCATTCTGCTCGCAACGCAATCGCCGCATCTTTTTTTGCAGCCAGTCTAGCTGGAATGTGACCGCCTAACATAGTTAAAATAGTCGATACCACAATTAAAATGACGGCATGAATTGGATTTAATTGGGCTACATCTTTCAAATCAGTTAAATTATAGAGTAAAATATTTACCGGCACAGTTGCCCCCCAAGCAAATAAAACCCCTAAAATACCAGAACTAAGACCTAATATACAAGTTTCTGCGTCAAAAACACGGGTAATATCTTTTTTACGAGCCCCCAAAGCTTTCAAAACTCCGATTTCTTTCGTTCGTTCAATTACCGACGTATAGGTTATAATTCCAATCATAATCATACTAGTAACCAAAGAAATACCAGCAAAAGCGATTAACACATAAGTGATTGCTTTCATTAAGCCACCTGTTAATTCTGTCATCGTACCCGCCAAATCAGTATAAAGAATTCTCTCTTCTTTCGATTTACCAGTGTTATAAGCATCTAAGTAATTTAAAATTTCTTCTTTGTCTTGATAATTGTTAGGATAAACCATTATATTTGCTGGTAAACTATCTCCACCTAGTTGTGTTATCGTCGTCTCTTTTTGCTCATCCGTTAAAGGTTGGTTACTAATGACACTACTCTCACTATTTTTTTGTGCATCAACGATAGCCGAATGCTGATTTTCATTTACAATTTCTGTAGTTAATTCGTTACTATATGCAATCCCCGGTGCTAATAAATTCATCACGGCATTTGGTTTAACTCTTAAAATACCTGAAATTGTCACCGTACGATTGTTCGGGTTATCATATAACGCTTGATAATCATTATTAGGAACAAAATTACCTGCTGCGGTTTGCGTATAGTAGTCATTATTATGAATGAGTTTAAAAGTTGTTCCTACAATTTGATTGAAATCTAGTGCTTGATCTTCAACAATTTCAAAACCTATATTTTTCAATGAATTCAGATTCGTATTGTTATTCGCATCGACTATTAAAACAACATCCGTCGTCGCTTTCGGATAATTTCCACTTAATAATTGGTAATTATCTTTTAAAAAATTATCTCCAGTATTTTTAGTTAATTGAGTTGGAAAAGTAGACACGCCGACACCAGTCATATTAGAAATAAAACCATCTAAATCCATACTATTGGTATTTTGTTCATCGTTGATAGTTGTTGAAAAACTAACTGGTTCCACAGAATCATTTAGTTTGCCTAATAAATTCATTTCTACCATTCTAGTGTACCCAATATTATTACTTAGTTTTGGATCGATATTTTTAATGTAATCAAGATAGTTTTGATCAATTTTGTTTGTATGTTGCACCCGATCTTGTTCACTGATTTTTGCAGTAATTTGCTTGCGTTTTGAAAAATCTCCTTTTTCACTCCCCAGTGCTTGTTGACTATTGTCACTTTGATCAGTCACCGTTTTTGAAATTGTGATTGGGAATTTCGCCAAAGTTTCTGTTTGGGTGCGATTAATTTGCACCTGAAAACCACTGGCAAGCGATAATACAATTCCAATGCTTATTATCCCGATACTAGAAGCAAAAGCTGTCAGAAATGTGCGACCTTTCTTCGTTTTTAAATTATGAAAAGAAAGCTTCAATGCTGTTGTAAAACGCATTTTAGTTCTCTTTAAAACAAACTGATGACCCTCTTCAACTTTTTTATGAGGATGAGAATCGTTTAAAATTTGTCCGTCTGAAAATTCAATGATGCGGTCTGCATATTGATGAGCTAAATTAGGATTATGGGTCACCATAATGACTAATTTTTCTAATGATAATTCTTGAATCAAGTTCATAATTTGAACGCTGGTTTCTGTATCTAATGCGCCAGTTGGTTCATCACATAGCAAAATATCCGGGTCATTGGCTAAAGCTCGTGCGATTGCTACCCGTTGCATTTGCCCACCAGAAAGTTGATTTGGTTTTTTGTGCATATGATCTGCTAAACCTACGCGTCTCAGAGCCTCTTCGGCCTTTTGACGTTTTTCTTCTTTCGCAACACCACTTAAAGTCATGCCTAATTCAACATTGTCAATAATCCCTAGATGATTAATTAAATTATAACTTTGGAAAACAAAACCAATCGAATTATTACGAAAAGCATCCCAATCATTTTCTTTAAAAGTTTTGGTGGATTTCCCGTCGATAATCATATCGCCAGAATCATAGTTATCCAACCCGCCAATTACGTTTAACATCGTGGTTTTTCCCGAACCTGAAGGCCCTAAAATGGCGACAAATTCTTGTCGCCGAAAAGATACTGAAATCCCATCTAATGCTTTTGTAGTCATTTCGCCTAAGTGATAATATTTTTTTATCGTGTGTAACTCTAACATTTTCTCATTCCTTTTCTCTTTTCAACAGCTTGAAAAAACAATTAATATAACTAACTATTATAAAAAACGCGAGCTATATAACTATCATTATTAGTAATAAAAAGCTTGTTGTCAACAAAATAAAGGGATTGATAATTTTATCAAAAATAAAATAAAATAACTATATAAAAATTTATATCAGATTGTTTCATTTTTTTATTGATATCTTTATAAAAAAAATAACACTCCTCCTTTTAAAGCTACTATTCTATAAACAAACACGTCAAAATTTACAATAAAAAAAGCAGACTAAATTCTCTAAAGAACCTAATCTGCTACTTGAAAATAATTATTCTGCTCGCAATGCTATCGCTGCATCTTTTTTAGCTGCCATTTTGGCTGGAATATGGCCACCTAACATAGTTAAAACAGTCGATACCACAATTAAAATGATGGCATGAACAGGATTTAACTGGGCTACATCTTTCAAATCAGTTAAATTATAAAGTAAAATGTTTATTGGGAAGGTTGCACCCCAAGCAATTAATACTCCTAATATTCCTGAACCAACACCTAAAATACAAGTTTCCGCGTCGAAAACGCGAGTAATATCTTTTTTACGAGCGCCTAATGCTTTTAAGACTCCGATTTCCTTCGTCCGTTCAATCACTGAAGTATACGTGATGATTCCAATCATAATCATGCTGGTTACTAAAGAAATACCGGCGAACGCCACTAGCACATAAGTAATTGCATCCATTAAACCACCGGTTAATTCAGTCATGGTTCCGGCCAAATCAGTATAAAGAATTTTATCTGCTTTTTTCTTACCGTCATTATAGTTATCTAGGTATGTCAAAATTTCTTCTTTGTTCTTAAAGTTATTAGGATAAATCATGATACTAGATGGAATACTGCTGCCGCCTAATTGTGCTAAAACAGCATCTTTTTGTTCACTAGTTAAGGCTTGATTCGTCATCACACTTGTATCACTATTTTTTTGCGCTTCAACAATGGCTGAATTTTGATTTTCTTCCACAATTTGCGATGTTAATTGATCACTATAAGCAATTCCTGGTGCCAATAAATTCATCGTAGAATCCGATTTGACACGTAAAATACCACTAATAGTCAAAGTATCATCATTTGCATTGTCATACATTGCTTGATAATCATTGTTTGGAATAAAGTTTCCAGTTGGCAATTCCGTATAGTAATCATTATTATGGATTAACTTGAAGCTCGTGCCAACAATTTGACTAAAGTCAATTTTTTCGCCATCTTTTACATCAAATCCTAAATTCTTCAATGAGTTGATGTTGGTATTATTATTAGCATCAACAATTAATACCACATCAGTAGCATTTTTAGGATAACTACCATCTAGCAATCGATAGTTATCTTGTAAAAAATTCTCACCTGATTTGTTGTCTAATTGCGTTGGAAAAGTTGAAACACCTACTCCAGTCATACTTGAAACAGCACTACTCATAGCTGCCCCACTGTCTTCACTGCTAGCTGCTGCCGAAAAAGTGACGGGTTTTACTTCGCCACCGACATTTCCTAATAAATTCATTCCGACTAAGCGAGTATAACCAATATTATTACTTAATTTAGGATCAATATTCTCAATGTAATCGATATAGTTTTGATCAATTTTATTGGTATGTTGAGCACGATCTTGGTCACTAATTTTGGCAGTAACAGTCTGGCTTTTCGGGAATGTCCCCTTTTCACTTCCTAATGCTCGGTCACTGTTAGCAGTAGCATCAGTAGCAACTTGAGAGATAGTGATAGGGAATTTTGCCATGGTTTCTGTTTGGGTCCGATCAATTTGTGCCTGAAAACCACTGGACAAAGATAATACAATCCCGATACTAATAATCCCAATACTTGAAGCAAACGCCGTCAGAAAGGTCCGACCTTTTTTCGTTTTTAAATTATTGAAGGATAATTTCAACGCCGTCACAAAACGCATCTTGGTTCTTTTCAAAATAAACTGATCGCTTTTTTCACTTTCTTTATGGGGATGAGAATCATTTAAAATCCGACCATCGGAAAATTCAATGATGCGATCTGCATATTGATTAGCTAAATTAGGATTATGAGTAACCATAATAACTAATTTTTCTTGCGATAATTCTTGAATTAAATTCATAATTTGGACGCTGGTTTCTGTATCTAACGCGCCAGTTGGCTCATCACATAATAAAATATCGGGATCATTGGCTAAAGCCCGTGCAATTGCTACCCGTTGCATTTGTCCACCGGAAAGCTGGTTTGGTTTCTTATGCATATGGTCAGCCAAACCAACTCTAGTCAAAGCTTCTTCGGCTTTTTGGCGTTTTTCTTCTTTCGCGACACCACTTAGCGTCATTCCTAATTCAACATTATCAATAATTCCTAAATGACTAATTAAATTATAGCTTTGGAAAACAAAGCCAATTGAATTATTACGATAAGCATCCCAGTCACTTTCTTTGAAAGTTTTGGTGGATTTCCCATCGATAATCATGTCCCCTGAATCATAATTATCTAAACCACCGATAACATTCAACATCGTCGTTTTTCCTGAACCTGAAGCTCCTAAAATGGCAACAAATTCTTGCCGTCGAAAAGATACTGAGACGCCGTCTAACGCTTTTGTCGTCGTATCTCCCACATGGTAATATTTTTTGATATCCTTTAGTTCTAACATGCCTTCATCCCTTTTCTTTTGAAGTTTGCCAAAGATAGCACGCCTTTGTTAACTCAAGTTGAACAAACTTCATCTTTAATTCATAGTTACTATGTACTATTATTTAACAACAAGGAGGGATTGGCAAATGAACCGATTACTAATTGTCGAAGATGACGAAAATTTAGCCTTACTTTATCAATCAGCTTTAAAACGTGCGTATTTTTCTACTGAAATTGCTAGAAATGGTTTAGAAGCTTTAGATATTTTAGATAAACAACACATTGACCTAATTATTTCCGATATTATGATGCCTGATATGGATGGCTATGAATTGGCGGACAGTCTCCGTTCAGCCGGATTTGATCTACCAATTTTATTTATTACCGCTAAGGACCGTTTTGAAGACAAGAAAAGAGGGTTTGACTTGGGAGTAGATGATTATATGGTGAAACCCATTGATGTTAAAGAAATGATTTTGCGAGTAGAAGCTTTATTGAGACGGGCCCAAATTGTTCATGAACAAGAACTAACTGTCGGACAAACAACTTTGAGTCAGGCAACTTATCAAGTTGAAAGCCCCACTTTAACCGAAAATTTACCTCAAAAAGAATTTTTACTTTTATACAAATTACTTTCTTATCCCAATAAAATTTTTACTAGACAGCAATTAATGGATGAAATTTGGGGCATGGACAGTGATTCAGATGAACGAACGATAGACGTCCATATCAAACGTCTACGAAATCGTTTTGCTAATAATTCAGATTTTTCAATTGAAACCATTCGGGGCCTTGGTTACAAAGCAGTGGTTCAAGCATGAGAAAAAAACTCTACTCACAACTATGGATTTATTTTGCCTGTATTATTTTTTTGATGATGTTACTTGTGTTAACAATTTTCATCTTCTTATTACTACTGATTAACCATTACGAATTTCTATCAGCTGAACGAAATAATCAATTCTTTCCTTTAGGTTTTATTTCTCTATTAAGCTTAGTGATTGGCGCTGGCGTTTCATTATTTGTGGGAAAACGGATTTTACAACCGATTGCTAATCTCCGAAAAGCCATGAATCAAGTTTCTCAAGGGGATTTTTCAATTGCTTTAGACGATCAACAAAAAGTCCATGAAGTTGCTCAACTCTACCATGATTTTAATTTAATGGTCCGGGGATTAAACAGCATCGAAATGCTACAGAATAATTTTGTTTCCGATGTTTCCCATGAGTTTAAAACGCCAATTGCAACTATTCAAGGCTACGTACAATTACTTCAAGCAGAAGATTTAAGTGAAGTTGAACGGCAAGATTATTTACGACGAATTCAAGATGGTACCCGACAATTAAGCCAACTTACAGAGAACATCTTAAAATTAACCAAATTGGAAAATCAAGAATTAGGCCTAGAAAAGCAACATTTTCGTTTAGATGAACAATTACGGCAGGTAATTTTATTTTTACAGCCTCGTTGGGAAAACCAAGGGATTAATTGGCAGCTTGATTTAATCAACACCGATTATTTTGGCAATGAAGAATTGCTGTATCAAGTTTGGTTAAACTTAATTGATAATGCTTTAAAATACAGTCAAGAAAATACCACAATCATAATTTCTATAAAAGTATTACCTGACACAGTAATTGTCGCAATTAGTGACCAAGGAGTTGGGATGGCTGAAAAAACAATCCCAAAAATTTTCGATAAATTTTATCAAAATGATACGAGTCGTCAATCAAAAGGCAATGGTCTTGGCCTAGCCCTTGTCCAAAAAATTGTGGCTTTACACGATGGAAAAGTCAAAGTCACTAGTCAACTGAATGTAGGCACCACATTTAAAGTTTATTTACCCTTAGACACAAAAAAGTCATAAATAAATGACAAAAGCTTCTCCTTTCACTTCACAATTAGTTAACAAAGTCAGGGTAAACTGATTGTATTAAGTAAAGGAGCTCAAAACTTATGGAAAAGAAAAGCGTTTATTTTATTGAAGAAACTCAAAAAATTGAAGGTTCTTACATTGAGATTGATACTCTAGGAATTTATGATAATCAAAATCAAGCAGAAGAAGCTTACGAAAATATGATAAAAGAACCAAAAAAATCTAGTGGGATCGTTTTAAACGAATATGTGATTCAAGCAGAAGATAATTTTTTCAAACGATTATTAAATTCTTGGAAAAAATTACCAGCCGAATTTTATCGCAAAATGACAATCTTGACCTTCCGTCCCTTAGCAGAATTTCAAGCCTAAAATAAAAGTGCCAGCAAAAAGTCTAACAGGACCTTTTTGCTGGCACTTTTTTAAATCAAGTTCAATAAAAAAATTGCTGCCAAACCTGTCAATACAGATATGGCCATCGAACGGCTTTTATAAGCAACCACAGCTACAATTAACATGGCAATAATTTTTACATTCCCAATCAGATCGATTGCATTATCAGTCAAAAAAACATCTTTAAAGACCAACGCGGCAAATAATGAAATCGGTACAAATTTCATCCATTCACTGAACCATTCCGGCACTTTATGCTTGGCAAAATACATCATTGGAAACAATCTTGGTAAATAAGATGCACCAAACAAACAAATGATAACTAGCAATAAATAATTACTCATAAAGAGGCTCCTTGCTGTTTTGTGGTTTTTCTTTTATGCTGACGTTCCAACAAATATCCCGCCAATGAAGCCAGTAAAGTAGCTACAATTAAACCAAATGTATTTTGAAAAAGCAGCATCAATAAAACAGATAATACACCCGATAGTAAGCCGGAAAAAAGCAATAGGCGATCCTTCAATTGCATCATAAACATAAAAATAAACATTGCTGTCAAAGCAAAATGGACCAATTCTGTATTGATATGGATGACCGAACCAAAAATCGTTCCTGCTACCGTACTGATTGTCCAAGCACTCAATGATAGCCAATTAACTGATAGCGCTTTTTTATAATTCCAGTTGGAATCCGTCGAATATTTTAAATAATTTACTGCATAATTTTCATCGTTCATCGATTGGGCAAACAAACCAATTCTTCCCCGCGACTCATCTTTAAAAAATTGTGATAAACTCGCCCCCAATAAGGCATAGCGCAACTCCAAGAAGAAAACCATCAAAACTGTCGTTGCCAATGATGCATGAACGGCTAACATTGAAACAACTAAAAATTGGGCGCCGCCAGAAAAAACTAAGATCGATATTAATGCTGTTAAGAAAACGTTAAAACCAACTTTTTGTAAAAGCATTCCGCACGCTAAACCAACAGGAATATAGCTTAAACAAAGGGGTGCTGCCGCGGATAACGTTTCTATCCAGACTGGCCTTTTAGGCATGGTGCTTCTTTCCCTTCACAGTTCACATGATAAAAAACATGTTTATTCTAACACAACTGGGTAAAAAAGATAGTTGCAACTTCATTTCTGTTGCTATAAATGAGAAATTTCAAGATAGAAATGCTGATAAAATGGAAATTATTTTTCAAGAAACTTTTCTTTGTGCTAAGATAAGACAGAAAAGAGATGATTTTTATGAAAAGCTTCCATGAAAATCCTTCAGTAGGACTGATGCTGACTTTTATTGGCGGCATGTTGGATAGCTATACTTATTTACGATACCAAGCTTTTGCTTCCGCTCAGACTGGTAATTTAGTCTTAGCCATTATTCAAGGATTTGACGGTCAATGGGCGTCCGTTGGTAAAAAGCTATTGTCGACTTTGTGTTTTTTTCTAGGAATCTTTTTGGCAAAATATTTAATTGACCTTGCCAATCAGAAAAAATGGTTCTTTTGGCGTTTAGGCGTGTTGTACTACGAAGCTGTAATTTTTCTTTTGTTAACGACACAATTTTTTCAACCGTTGCATACAATTGTGATTATGCTGATTGCTTTCACTGCAGCTATTCAATGGATTAGCTTTGACAAAATCAATGGCTTAACTTATACCAATTTGTTTACCACGGGTAATTTAAAAGGGATGGCCACCAATTTTTACGACTACCTTAAAAATCATGACCCGCTTGCTAAAAAAGGTTTTTTTCATTTTTCCAGTGTAGTTACCGCCTTTATTAGTGGTGTCGTTGTCGCGGTTTTTTGTTATCATTTGATTGGATACCAAACTACTTTTATCATTGCACTATGCTTTTTGGCATTAGCTTTAAGTCAAACTTTCTTCATTTGGAAATTTACCCGTGGAGCTAATTTATTCCATAAAAAAACAGGAAACGGCTAAAAACCGTTTCCTGTTTATTTTTGTTGTCGGTGAAAACTAGCTTTGATTTCAATAAATTCTTGAAACAATTGAAAAAGCTGAAATAGTTGGGCTCGATTTTCAAATGCTTCCCGACTATCTGGTAAATCCTTTTGCCGATATTTTTGGTTTGTTTCGGCAATTTTTTCTTGAATCGCCTTACCATCATTATCTTCAGCCAAAGTTTCACTAGTAAAGTTTAACAACTCCTGCAATTCGTGAGCCTCTTCTTCAGTCGCTGACAAATCTTGTAAAATAGTCAACATATTATTTAAAATACGTAACTGTAAACGCCGCATCGCAAAATATTCGAAATAATAATGATTGGCCCCTACAAAACGATTCTCTTCAAATTGGCGGGCATTATTTTGCGCTTCTTTAATAAAATCTGCTAAAGATTGGCACATTTGAAACAGCATGGCTTCTTTTGACGACTGATTCAAATAAGTCGCCATCTCTTGCAAAAGATCCCTCATAATGACTTCCACGACTAACTGATCTTCTTGAATTCTTTTTTCTGTATCAGGCATGTACAAATTAACGGCTAACGCACAGCCAACACCAATAATCATCAACAAATATTCATTGGCAATGGCCGGCCAGCTAAAGCGACCATCACTGAGAAAATGAGTGATCAAAACGGAACTGACAGCAATTCCTTCACTTAATTTAAATTTGACTGAAAAAGGAATAAAAATCAGCAAATACAAACCAAAAGCAATCGCGTGAAAACCTAATATAGAAAAACAAATCAATGCTACCGCTAAGGCCAAAGTCAGCGATAAAACTCTCCCTATGGCTGTTTTTGCGGTAGAGCGTTTCGTATTGGTGACGCTCAAAACAGTAATAATCGCCGCCGAGGTCGGATAAGCTAAACCAATCGCTTCAGCAATTAACAATGCAATTGCGGCACCAATGGCAGTTTTTATTGTTCTTAACCCTATTTTCATTTCAATCTCCTTAATTTATTCTCTAAAAAAAGACTACACCATAATGATGTAGTCTGAAAAGGATTATTTTATCTTTCTTGGTTTAAAGCTTTTTGACCTGCAACATTTAGTAAGTTCCAACGCATATCAAATTCTGGTTGGAAGAAGAAATCAGCATAAGCCAATTGTTCAATCGTGAAACCAGTTTGAATAGCGATCGACATAGCATTGATGTTTGCTGTCAAATCTTGTTTAGATAAAATTTGTGCGCCGACGATTTTTAAAGTTTCTGGATCGTAAGCTAATTTAAACAATACACGTTCTTTCATTTTTTCTGGTACGAAATCCATCAAAGTATCTTGTTCTACTAAGACAGATTTGATTTCAATCCCTAATTTACCAGCAGTTGCATCATTTAAACCGGTTGAAGCAAATTTATAATCAAAAACACGTAAGGCAGAAGAACCTTGAACCCCTGGGAATGGTTTTGTCGGTGCCATTAAGTTTTTCACAGCATAGCGACCTTGACGACTTGCATTAGTTGCAAGAGAAACATTCATCTCAATTTGTCCTGGATTATATTGGATTAAAGTGGCATCACCGACTGCAAATACATCTGGTGCACTAGTTTGCATGAATTTGTCTGTTTTAATCATACCATTTGGTAATAATTCAACAGCGCCTTCTAACCATTTTGTATTTGGTCGAACACCGGCAGACATAACAACTAAGTCAGCTGAATATTCACCTTGATCAGTGATTGCTTTTTTGACTTTACCATCAACGCCCTCAAAAGCTTGCACTCGTTCGCCAGTGGCAAACCGAATATTATTTGCTTCCATCGTTTCTTGCAATACATCCGTCAATTCTTTATCCAAATAAACGCCTAATGGACGACCAATCACATCGATCACCGTTACTTTTTTACCAGCCACAGCAAAACTTTCTGCCGCTTCGATACCGATATAACCGCTACCGATAATCACCACATTTTCAATCTCTGGATCAACAGCTAACATTCTTAAATCAATCGTGTCTTGACGACCCCGCATAGTTTTAATGTTTGCCAAATCATTACCAGGAACTGGTACGATAAATGGATTTGCTCCAGGACTTAAAATTAATTTGTCATAACTTTCGACGCGGTTTTCACCAGTCACATGGTTCAATACTTCTACCTGATGTTTGTCAGGTTCTACTTTTGTAATTTCAGTGTTATCAAAGACGTGGACCCCACGTTCTCTCATCTTTTCTGGTGTCATATAGCGAATTGAATTCACATCTTTTACGACCCCTTCAAGATACATTTGCGTGCCTCAACCCATGAATGAGATGAAGTCACCTTTTTCATACCACTGAATCTCTGCATCAGGATGCATCAGCAATAGTTCTTCTACAGCTTCATATCCACCATGAGAAGAGCCTAAAACGATAGCTTTCATGAAAAATCCCTCCTATTTCTTTTTATCTTACCCTTCCATCTTACTTTATAATCATTCAAAACTGTAGGAAAATGCTTAATTTTTTATTTTATCTCATTTTTTTCTGTTATTAGAATGAAAAATACCAATTTCTATGATGGTTTATGTAAGTAAAATCATGTAATAGCTATGTTTTAGATTTATTCGACGATGGATGAAGAAATGAGAAGCTAAATTTCGCTAGAAAAAATAGATTTTTATATTTATCTGCTTTAGACTTATTTTTGGGTTTTCAATCAAAAAATGCTATTCTTATTGAGAATCAAATGACATTTAGGAGGAAGAAAATGGAAAGCTGGCTTTTTCTTGGCTTAATCGTAGCAATTGCTTTCTTTGCTAAAAATCAGAGTTTGCTAATTGCTGTTTTGGCTGTTTGTCTATTAAAAATCTTGCCTAACGCCGATAAAATATTAACCACCTTGAATCAAAAGGGGATTAATTGGGGCGTTACTTTAATTTCTGCAACTATTTTAGTACCAATCGCAACAGGCGATATTGCTTTTCGTGATTTATTTAATACTTTGAAATCACCTTTAGGCTGGGTAGCAACTTTATGTGGTATTTTAGTCGCTATTTTATCTGCTCGTGGTGTAAATTTAATTGCCCAATCACCCGAAGTAACGGTAGCTTTAGTCTTTGGAACGATTGTCGGGGTCGTCTTTTTAAAAGGTGTCGCTGCTGGTCCTGTAATCGCAGCGGGGATTACGTATATGATTATGCAGGCTGTTCAACTATTTGTAGCAAAATAAAAAAATTCTGACGCATATTGCGTCAGAATTTTTTTATTTAAAATCTTTTGCCGCCAAAAATGGTGCATAGCTTTCGGCCGCTTGAACACCCTCTAATATGGCTGCTCGCACTGCTCTCACTGTTAGAATTGACACAGCTTCAAAGCTTGCGGGAATTTCGTTAGCTGCCAAGATAAACATTGTATCGCCATCGTAAGTAGTATGGGCTGGTCGAACTGCTCGAGCAATCCCATTATGACTTAAATCCGCTAATTTATTGGCTTTATTTTTTGGCATCATGGCATTGGTCATAACACAACCAATCACTGTATTACCAGAATATAGATCTGAATCTGTTAGATATTTTTCCAAAAGAATTTCTTCTGCATGACCCATCGTTGTTCCCCGGCGAGTACCAGCGATAAATTGATTTTTTTCTTCATCATAAATATCTCCAACAGCATTGACTGCAATAACTGCTGTCACAAATAATTCTCCGTAAGTTAGTGTATAAATTCCAATACCGCCTTTCATGGCATTTTCTGATCCATTAATCGTACCAACTGTCGCGCCAGTTCCCGCACCAAAATTCCCTGATTGAAAAATTTCTTCGGAAAACGCCGCTTCACAAGCTAGACGGCCCGCCTCTGAATCTGGTCGCACCTCACTATTGGCAATTTTTAAATCAAATAAACTTGCGCCGCTGACATTAGGAACCACTGTGACACCAACATCACGACCAATTTTTTTCTTTTCCAAAAAGCCAACAACACCATCACTAGCTGACAAGCCAAAGCCGCTACCACCTGATAAAGTCACTGCATGAAGAAATTTCCGATTGTTTTCTGATTTCAAAGCGTCAGTATCACGAGTATTGGGAGAACCTCCACGAACATAAACACCGCCCGTTGCACCATTTTCCGCAACAATTACGGTACAACCAGTCATATTTGTTTGGTCAGTATAATGACCAATTTTAAAAAATTTTTGCCATGGTTCCACTTTTTTCCCTCCTTGTAGCTTTAAATTCGATTAATGACTTCATCAACATTTTTAATCATTACCGAAATTGTGCCATCTGGTTGATTCACAAATTCGATTAAATCCGGATTACGATAAACTTCTAAGGGTACAATCAATTCGATTCCGTTGGAAAGCTTTAATTTTTGCTTGCCGTATTTTTTTTCTGTAATCGCTTTGGCTTCTTTCACTAAAGAAACTGAGCTCTCCACACCTTTTTCAGCAACTTCAGCTTCAAAAGCCATTTGGGCAGAGATATTTTCTTTGAAAACCTTTTGGGAAACTTCTTTAGGATTGATTTGACCAGTTTCTTCCACCTGCTCATAAATGGCTTCTTTGACATCTGCCACTAAATCATGTTTAGGATTTTCAAATTTACTGCCGATTTTTTCAGCTGCTCGTTTGATAACTTTAACATTTTCCTCCAATGAAGGAACCGGCACACTCTCAATCACTTTAGTCGAAAAATAGAATTGTTTTTCACCAGAAAAGACATATTTCTTTTCAATTAATTCATAGTTTAATTTTGCTAAGTTAACAGTGATGGCTTCATCAGCTTTTTGCGTCTTGTTTGATAACAAAGCTTGATGTAAAATCAATTCATTCTTCATACCTGTTTCGTCTGCCTCAACTAAATGAGTATAACCCTGATTGTAATTAATTTTTAGCAAAGCCAAATACATTTCAGTATCTTCTTCATATAAAGCCAATAAAATATCACAACTCGGTGCTTCTTCACTTTCTTTATATGCGTCATACCACAACTGCAATAATTTTTCACTGTTAGCAACAAAATGATCCGCTGTCTCTTTGGCAATCATAGCAAATCTAGAATCCTCAGCTAAAACCCCAGTTTTTGTTTGTGGCGATGAAATTTTTAAGATTTTCCTAGTTAAATAATCTCGTACATATTCCTTACTCAAATCTAGTTCTTGTTGACTAATTAGTGGATCACCACTGCTACGGTCAACGATATGTAAAATTGCTTTCTTTAAATAAATATCCACAAGTCTGCTCCCCTTCAATTAAAAAGACAGCAGTTGGTCCGCTGTCTCTTTAATATCATATACTTGATTTAATTTATTGTAAAACTAATTTCCCGTCCGTCATACGATAAATTTTATCACTCCATTGGGTCATTCTTTCATCATGGGTGACCATCACGATGGCTTTTTTCCGTTCATGGGCTTCTTTAGCTAATAATTTCACCACATCAAAAGCATGATCAGAATCTAAGCTGGCAGTCGGTTCATCAGCCAAAATCAAACTGGGATCATTAAACAATGAACGGGCAATCGCGACACGTTGCCGTTCGCCACCAGATAAGGCTTTAGGATATTGGTTGCGTAAATCCCAAATATCTAATGATTTTAGGAGTTCTTCCAATTTTGCTTGTTTGTTTTCATGTTCAATTTTTTCGACTAACTGAAATTGTTCTTGTACTTTTAAAAAAGGAATTAAATTGGAAGCTTGTAAAATAAAGCCAATTTCTTTAAAACGGGCTTTAGCTCGTTCTTTTTCTTTCAAATCAGTAAAATCAAAATTGTTAATCGTAATATTTCCACTAGTCGGGCTTTGCAGACCGCCAGCAATGGTTAGAAAAGTGGTTTTCCCTGAACCAGAAGGCCCGATAACACTGACAAATTCTCCAGCTTCCACCGAGAAATCAATTCCTTTTAAAGCTGTGACCTCAGTATGTCCTTGACCAAATTTTTTTACAATATCTTTCATAACTAATATTTCTTCCATTTTATTCTCCTCCAATGGCGGTTATTGGATCAACTTTTGTCACGGTTCTAACTGAAAATAAACCGCCCAACATTGCTACAATGACTAATATCACACTATAAATTCCCCACTGCATCCAATTGACTGTAAAAGGCATCGCAGCTGGTAAGACTAAACTCGTCAGTCCACTTAAAACAATCGCTACTACTACACCAAAGACACCGACAATTAAGGCTTGAGCTAAAATCGAACGAACCAAATATTTAGTCCCAATTCCTTGCGCCTTCATCACACCAAAAATCGCTGTTTTTTGTAGAGTCATAACATACATGAAAATTCCGATAATGGCAGCAACAACTACAAATAAGAAGTAAATCATCGTATTTAAAGTTAAACTTTCAGCTGAAAAACCAGGTAAATTCTCGATAAAAGTCGCCAAGCTTAGTTTTTGCAATTTGGTAGCACCATTCACTTGTTGTAAACTGCTTTTTCCTTTAACCGCGATTAAATTAATCGGCTTAGTTGCATCACTAGCAAATGGTTGATTGCCATATTTTAAATTTGTAAAAGCATTTAAATTCATATAAACAACTGGAACAACTGAGTAAGTAGTCGCTTTACTTATCCCAACAATTTTAAAAGTTTGACTGCTGCCAATGTTTATTTGATCACCGATTTTATAACCATCATCAGCTAAATTTTGGGAAATGATAATTTGATTATCTTGTTGATATTTTTTTCCTTTAATTACATCTGGGACTACAAAACTATTTTTTTCCGCAGCAAAGATTGAAATATTTGTTTTTTTGCTACTGCCCTTTTCTTCAATCGCACCAGAGGTCATTCCCACCGCAGCTTTTTGATCGGCTGTGACCCGTTCCAAATCCCCTTGAGTTAATTGGGAAGCGCTGGCGATTTTGTTACTGTCTTCTGATAAAATAATTGAAGTAGCATCCCAATCGACAATCGCTTTTTTGTGGCCATCAGCTAAACCATTCGCTAAGCCTGACAACATAAAAACCACGTAGCCCACCAAAATCATAATGCCAATAATTAAACTAAAGCGCAGTTTTGAATAGCGCATTTCTTTCCAAGCTAAAAACATAAATTTCCCTCCATTTTTAAAATGACAATTTGTCACTCGTGTTTCAAAAAAATATTTTTCTTTGATTACTTGTGCATGTTACACGCTTAGTAACAATTTGTCACCAATTCTGCCTCATCATTTTTTTCATATGTTATAATGTTTTTGACAAAGCAAAACGAGGTGAAAATAATGCCCAAATCAACATTTAAAAATTTGCCAACAGAGCGACAGGAATACATTCGAGGAATTTTATTGGATATTTTTTATGCCAAACCTTTAGGCCAAGTAAAAGTCAGCGAAATTGTCTCAGCATTAAATATGTCACGGGGAATCTTTTATAAGTATTTTGAAGATTTGAATGAAGCATATGATTATTTAATCCATTATTATGCCGGGATTGTCCATGGCGAAATTATCGGTTATATTACCCACCAAAAAAGTGACTATTTTAAAGGAATTGAAAACTTTCTATTGTCTTATATCGATTTAGAAGAAACAGAGCCAAAATATCGACAATTGGCTCTATTAACGCAAAATAGCTACTTGTTTTCTTATCGAAGTCCAATGGCTCACGGCATGGATGCTTGGACAGCTATCTTACAAGAAAATCATTTTAATATTCAAAGTGAAGCAGAAAGTGTCAGCTTTTTATATTTTTCAATGAAGCTAGTCATCGATTCTTTAACCGATATGCTAGCAAATGATTGGAGCAAAGAAGAACTGATTCATGATTATCGTTTTAAAGCCCGCTGGCTAACAGAAGGTTTACAACAAAAAAATTCCTTGAAATGATTTTATTCATCTCAAGGAATTTTTTTCCTGTTAATAGTTGCCGCTTTTTTCAGCTGCTTGTTTTTGAACCAATTGAATAAATTCCGCTTTCGACATTTCTTCTACATCATTATTGGCATGTCCATGGCGACGTACAGCAAATTTATCACCTGAAACCTCTTTATCACCGATAACTAAACTGTAAGGAATTTTCTTCATTTCCGCATCACGGATTTTCTTACCAAGTTTTTCATTCCGAACATCTATATCTACCCGAATACCTAATTCTTTAAATTCAGTATATAGTTTTTCAACATATTCCTGATGGGCTTCAGAAACAGAAATTAATTCCACTTGTTTTGGTGCTAACCAAACTGGGAAGGCACCGGCAAAATGTTCAATCAAGATTCCTAGGTAACGATCCAATGAACCAAATACTGCTCGGTGAATCATTACTGGACGAGCTTTTTCGTTGTTTTCATCCACGTAATTCAAATCGAATTTTTCTGGCATTTGGAAATCCAATTGGACAGTTGCACATTGATGACTACGATTTAAGGCATCTTTGATATGAATATCAATCTTCGGACCATAAAATGCGCCATCGCCTTCATTAATTGTATATTTATAGTCTAAATCACTTAGTACTTTTCCTAGAGACGCTTCCGCTTCATTCCATAGTTCAATGTCACCCATGAAATCATCTGGACGAGTTGAAAGTTCTACCGCATATTCAAAGCCAAAGATTTTATAAACTTCATCAATAATTTTTAAAGCTAACGCAATTTCTTGTTCGATTTGATCACGACGAACAAAGATATGGGCATCATCTTGACAGAAAGTCCGAACCCGTAATAGTCCATTTAAAGCCCCGCTAAATTCATGACGGTGAACTTGACCAAATTCTGACATCCGAATTGGCAAATCACGATAAGATTTCGCACTATTTTTGAAAATTAAACAGTGTCCTGGGCAGTTCATTGGTTTCAAAGCGTAATCTTGATCATCTACTTTTGTAAAGTACATATTGTCTTTATAATGATCCCAGTGACCTGATTGTTCCCATAACCGTTGATTCATAATCAATGGTGTTTTCACTTCACGATAATCATATTTGGCTTGCAATTCTCGCAAGAAACGTTCAAGTTCGTTACGAATAATTTGACCATTTTCTAAATAAAATGGCATCCCTGGCGCTTCTTCTGAAAACATGAATAATTCTAATTCTTTTCCTAATTTTTGGTGGCTACGTTTTTCAGACTCATCTAGAAATACCAAATAATCCTCTAATGGTTGCGCATCAGCATAGACTGCAGCTGAGATTCTTTGCAACATTTCATTGTCTGCATTGCCTTGCCAATAAGCCCCAGAAACTTTTACTAAAGCAAAGTTTTTAGCCGCTTGTAAGTTTAAAGCCAATGGTTTTAAACTAAATATCACTACGCCTGCTAAGTCATAAACAAATACCGGAATATCATCGGCAAATTTTGCTAAATAAAATAATTGAAACTCATTATCTTTGAAGACTTCACGAGCTTCAGCGGCACTCATTTGATTGCTTTCAATTTTTCGATCACTTTTAATGATTTTTTTCATTTCTACTTCAATATCTTTTAAAGCCAAAACACTTAATGGTTGGGCTAAACGCATATCTAGATAAAAACCATTTTCCACTAATTCTTCTGGTGCAAATTGTACTTCAGGATATAGATTTTTAACTGCCCGGGCTAAGATTAAACTACTTAAACGACGAATCGCAGCCTCGCCTTCAGGACTATTTTTTTGATAAAAAGCCACTTCACTATTTTCAACGACTGGCTGAGCTAAGTCTACCAACTCACCATCGATGCTTCCAACAATTGCTTTTGCTTTTTGTTCACGATTTATCTCCATCAAGGTAGTATCATTCACCACCATTTGTTTTTTTCCATCTTGAAAGACGATTTCGATTTCTTTGTTTGACATACTACTCAACTCCAATCTGTTATTTGGTTTAAATTTATAAAAAAATACGCCCCTTTAAAAGTAAAAGGGACGTAGTTTCACACGTGTTACCACCCAAATTCCCAAAAATAAAAATTTCTGGCTCATGGTGATGTGTTAACGAACATCAAGCGGGATTTTTTAAACCCGATTCAAAGGGAGTAAGTTAAAAAATATGTTAGAAGCTTCCAGCCTTGGCTTCTTTCTCTTGCAACAGGGAATACTTTAACTCATGACCTTTTTCAACCATATCAATATAAACAAAAAACGCCCCTTAAAATATAAGGGACGTGACTAAACGTGTTACCACCCAAGTTTTCAAAGAAAAAAATTTCTTTGACTCTTGCAATACGTAGCGAGTATCAATCGGATAGTTTTCTATCAGCTCAAAGGGAGTAATCTTATTTATTCCAGAAGAAGCTTTCAGCCTTGGCTTCTCTCTCTTAGCAGTAAATAAAATAAAATCATGACCTTTTTCTTAGCAGGTTTATTTTATAAGTAAAGAATAGCCTTAAAAAAATTGAATGTCAACCACTCTTTTGAGAAATTTTTCCGTTTAATTTTTAAAAGAATGAATCGGTGCTGGAATTCTACCGCCTCGCATCACAAAATCTGCTGAACTATTTTGATTGGTTTTAATGACTGGAGCTCGTCCTAGAAGACCGCCAAATTCAACCATGTCACCAATTTTTTTGCCTTTCGCAGGAATAATTCTGACTGCTGTCGTTTTGTGATTAATGACACCAATAGCCGATTCATCAGCAATCATCGCTGCAATACTTTCAGCCGGTGTATCGCCAGCAATCGCAATCATATCTAATCCGACTGAACAAATTGCCGTCATAGCTTCTAGTTTTTCAATCGTCAAAGCACCTTTATTGACCGCGTCTATCATTCCAGCATCTTCAGAAACAGGAATAAATGCGCCTGACAAACCACCGACATGATTACAAGCCATCACGCCACCTTTTTTGACTGCATCATTTAATAAAGCTAACGCCGCAGTAGTTCCATGAGTCCCGACTGTTTCTAGACCCATTTCTTCTAAGACATGAGCAACAGAATCGCCAACAGCTGGTGTAGGCGCTAGAGATAAATCAACAATTCCAAAGGGAACATTTAATCTTTCGGAAGCTACTTTTCCAACTAATTGACCCATACGGGTAATTTTAAAGGCTGTCTGTTTAATGGTTTCAGCAACGACATCAAAAGATTCTCCTTTGACTTTTTCCAGTGCGCGTTTAACCACTCCAGGTCCACTGACACCAACATTAATGACACAGTCGGCCTCACCAACACCATGAAATGCACCAGCCATAAAAGGATTGTCCTCCACCGCATTGGCAAAAACAACCAATTTAGCACAGCCTAAATCAGATAATGCTGCCGTTTCTTTAATGATTTCACCCATTTGTCTCACAGCATCCATATTAATCCCAGCTTTTGTTGAACCAACATTGACCGAGCCACAAACAAAATCAGTTTCTGCTAACGCTTGAGGAATGGAACGAATTAAAATATCATCCCCATGTTGATAACCTTTTTCTACTAATGCTGAAAAACCACCAATAAAATCAATTCCTAAAGTTTTCGCAGCACGATCTAAAGCATGAGCATATTTTACATAGCTCGTTTCTTGTGAAGCTGCCGCAACAATCGCAATTGGCGTCACTGAGACCCGTTTATTAATAATCGGAATACCATATTCCGCTTCGATTGCCTCACCGACTTTAACCAAATCTTTCGCCTTAGTGACAATTTTTTGGTAGATTTTTTCGCAAGCTTTATCTCCATCACTGTCGATACAATCCAAAAGAGAAATCCCCATGGTAATTGTTCGAATATCAAGATTTTCTTCTTCAATCATACGAATTGTTTCTAATATTTGATTAGTTTCCAAAGTTCTTCCTCCTTATAATTTATGCATCGTGTCAAAAATTTCTTGGTTTTGAACACTAATTTTAACTCCTAAAGCTTTGCCTAATTCCCGTAACGTTTTAGCAGTTGTTTCAAAATCTTGTGCTGCATCTTTTAATTCCAACAACATCATCATGGTAAAATAATCTCCCATGATTGTTTGCGAAACATCTAAAATGTTTACATTTAATTCAGATAATTTTTGACTTACACCCGCAATGATACCCACTTTGTCTTTACCGATTACTGTTAAAACTGCTTGCATTGTCTTCACTCCTCTAAAAATGTTGTGAACAGTATAACATAAAGATTGCACTCAGATGAAAATAAGATGAAATTTTTCATATTATTTTTTTTGAGAGATTTCGCTAGCTAGATTATTCCATTTTATTTACACTAATTAAAAAGGAGTGATTCGATGGAATTATTTGAACAAATGATTCAGCATACTTCTGTGCGGAATTTTCTTACAAAAGAAATCCCAGAGGCTGTAAAAGAAAAATTAGTGACTGCAGCTAAAAGTCCCAGCAGTTCACATTTTATTCAAGCTTATTCATTAATTGAGGTTAAAGATCCAGAAAAGTTGGTGGCAATTGAAAATATTTCAAACGCTCGAGGCTATACAGATACCGGTGCATATTATGTTTTTGTGGCAGATTTAAATAAACATGCCCAAGTTTTAAATCAAGCCAAGCAAGATTTAACACCCTTAAGAACCATTGAATCTCTCGTAGTAGCAATTGTTGATGCCACCATCGCCGCCCAAACCATGGCAACTTATGCGGAATCAATTGATTTAGGTATTTGTTACATCGGTGGCTTACGTAATGATTTATTTCGGATCAAAGAATTATTAAACCTACCCGAATTGACGTACCCGATTTTTGGTCTAACTATCGGTTATCCCGCGAAAAAAAATGAAGTGAAGCCAAGAATTCCTTTAGCAGGAACGCTTAATATCGACAGCTATCAAAAATTGACCCCAGAAACTTTGACAAAATACGATGAAATTATGGCATCTTATTATGCCAACCGCAGTTCTAATCAGCAAAATGGCAATTGGTCAGACACCATCTTGCAACATTTTCATCAAATTTTACGTCCTGATACAAGCGAGTTTTTGAAAGAACAAGGTTTTCGACTATAAAAATCAGCGTTTCCTATCAAACAGGAAACGCTGATTTTAATCTTCGGTAGGTTGTTCTTTCTGGTTATTAGGAATACTGGTAGACGCCGACCCAAGGTTGCCTAAACTAATATCAATCGAGACAGTATAATTTAGGGGTAGAAAAATATTATGAACACTCATCCCCACAACCGTTCCTTTTGGTTGATCAGAATCTACTTGTCGAATTGTATAGTTAATATTGACACCTTTAGAGTTAAACTCATCATAAAAATACTTTTGCAAATCCCCTTCTACATAAGAGCCTCTTAAATCTTTTATATAGGGTTGACCAAGAGAGTACACAGCTTCAACCCTCAAATCATTTTTAGCATTTAAAACTGTACCTGCTGGAACACTCTGTGAAACTAACTGTCCATAAGGTAAATTATCTGTATAAATTCCTCTTGCCTGAACTTGCACTCCGTCTATTGCATTTGCAGCATCTTCCATACTAAAATCAGAAAAATTTGGTATCACATAGCCTTTACCTAAAGAAACTACCACTGTCATTTCATCTTTTTTAGCAATTTTTTCATCTTTAGCCAAACTTTGAGAAATAACACTATCTACAGGTAGATCATTAGAAGTTGTTTCTTCATAAGTCATATTGATCTCATTATTTTTCGCCCAAGTTTCTACTTCATTTCTAGTTTGTCTGACAAAATTCGGTACGGAGATATCTTTTTTATAAGTTTCCTTCCCCTTAGAATAAAACACTTTTGCTGCATCCTTACGTCGATATTTCTTTTCCGAAACGTCAGAGTTTGCAATTTCAAATTTGAGAAACTTTCCCTTTTCAGTTGTATCACTATATTCTTCAATTAACGAAAGGTTCGTTGCTTTGTTTTCCTCAATCCATTTTTCAGCCAACGGCTTACTTAATTTGGAAAAATCTGGTAATTCTAATAGTTGATTAGGATTAGGGCCTTTACTAATGTTTAATCGAATAGTTGTGCCTTTCTTTACCCTTCTACCAGCTTGATTGGACTGAGACATCACTACGTTCGCTTCTTTTTTTAATGAAAATTCCTGTTTAGTAGAAACTTTCAATTTATTTTTTGTTGCCCATAAACGAGCGTCTGACAAAGATTTATCAGTAAAATCAGGCATCTTCACATGACTCATCTGATAATAAATGACAAAACAACCTATCACAGCTAATAAGGCAGCAACAATTATTCTGCGTTTTTTTCTTTTTTGCTTATCTTGATAAGTATCATCAATTTCAGTTATTTCATTTTTTGAACGTTTATTTTCTTTTTTTTCTGGCACCTTTTTTTCTTCTATTTTCTCAGATCGTTCTTCGCTTTTTTTATAATTAGGGCCATTAAAATTTGAAAGGAAATCACTCATAATGAACCAACTCACCTTGTTTTAAAAAGAAAGTTTTATCTGATTGCTGCGCGATTTCTTTCGAATGAGTTACTACGATTACGCATTTGTTATGAGTAACGGCCAAATCTTTAAAAATATTGACAATTTCTTGTTCCATTTCTTGATCTAAATTTCCAGTTGGTTCGTCAGCTAAAATAATGTCAACATTTGTTGATAAGGCTCGAGCAATTGCCACTCGTTGTTGCTCTCCACCTGAAAGTTGTGTCACTACGCGATCAGCTTTATTTTTATTGATACCAATATAATCTAGTAAATTGTAAGCAACTTCTTGATGATTTTTTGGTAAGGAATTATCTGTAATCGTCATAGCTACTAACACATTTTCCAGCGCTGTTAAATAAGGAACTAAATTGTAATTTTGGAAAATTATACTTACATCATCTCGTCGGTATTTTCCATAACCAATTGTTTGAATATCCGTTCCTTGGTATAGAATTTCACCGGATTTTGGTTCATCTAAGGCACTTATCAATGACAGAAAAGTGGTCTTACCTGATCCAGAATCACCTAAAATTGTATAAAACTGGCCTTTTTCAAAGCTAACAGAAGTATCATTTAAAATAATTCGCTTTTGGTCACCATCTTGATAAAAATAATAAATATTTTTTGCCTTTAAGATTGTCATAAATTTCTCCTCCTACATCATAATTTTCTTAGGATTTAAGCGCATTACATAAGTCAACGGCAAAATCGCTGATAATAAGACCGTTGAAATTCCTGAAATTAAAAAAGTAACGATGTAAGACAACGAAAATTTGACTTGGTAGTTATTAATTACATCTTCTGTGCTAAGACTAGCACCTAGACTTGAACTCCCAGAAATGAATAATTGATTTCCTGCAGCTTGTTGTAATTCCGTTAATGCATCACTGGCGACTAATGACTCAGAAATTAATTTACCTAACATATTTCCGGTAATTAAAGACAAACACATGGCTACCAAACTAATGAATAAAAGCTCTAAAACAACCTGTTGCATGATGTGTTTTCTACGTTCCCCTAAGGATAAATAAATGCCCCATTCATGTTTTCGATCTCTCATAAAAAGTACAACGACTAAAGAAATAATCAATAAAGAAGCAATAATCGACAATATAACTACATAACCAGAAATTGTTGAAAGTTTTTGAACACTGCCACCAACCTTATCAAACTCATCAGTTGAAGCAGTTGCTTTATAACCTTCTGGTAACAAAGCTGTCATTTCTTCTTTGAAAGCTTCAACATCATCAGGCGATTTCAAATTATAGATTGGTGTGATCTGTTGCTGGACTTCCTCATCTTTATAAGCATCAGGATCAAGTTCTTTTCCTTTTTCAATTTCTTGTTGGTTAATTGAACGTACCAATTTATTAGACATATAAATTGTATTGAACTGATCCATTTCTAAAAACTGTTGCTGGATGCCACCTTTTTTTTCATCATTTTTCTTTTTATCTAAAGTGATTGGTTCAAACAAGCCCACAATTTCTATCGAATGTTTCAGCGCTTCTTGAGATTCACTTGTCCCGTCAGCATTCTGAGAAACCATTTTTGTATCAATCACCATTTGATCTCCGATACCCAAACCATTCTCATCAGCCACTTTTTTTGAAATAACCGCTACTGCTTTACCATTTTTGATTTCATCCTTAGACACTAACCGACCTTCAACTAACTTAATTTTTTTATTTTTGAAATCAGCAGCTTCACTTCTATTACTTCCTTTCAAGTTTAAAGAAGCAATATCGCCATTTACACTGACATTATCATTTTTCATTTGATATGTTTTAAATTTATCAACAGTTAAATAACCTGAATAACTATAATCATAGTCTTTCACATACGAAGAGGATCCAATTTGTTTGATTGTTTCTTCTTTCAAAGGAGCAGGACCAGTGAACGAAGCGGTACCATCACCTTCCTCCATTAATTTATCGATGTCCATTTCTGCACTCACTGTGGCTCCTAATTGTTGTTTCATTTTCTTTTCCACATTTCCAGTTGATTGTTGAATTGCAATTGCACCGGCAATGACATTTCCTAAGACAAAAACAACAGTAAATAGAATGAAAGATTTTCCTTTTCTGCGACTGACACTATACCATGCTCGTTTCAAATAGTTCATTTTTGATCCTTTCAATCAAAGAACAACGATTTTTCATCTCCCCGATTTATCTTGGCTGCTCTTTAATAAATAATAGTTTTCCCCCATTCAAGCCCCACAATTCATCGGCAAATTTTATTGCATTATTTGACTGACTAACTATCACCAGACATTTATCATTTCTTCGACAGAAATCTGCTATTTTACGCACTATCATTTCTTCGTCTAACTCTGAAAATAATTGGCTAGGATCATCTAATAAAATCAATTTAGCTCGACTGACTAAAATTTTGGCTAAATACACCATCTGTCGTTCTTTTTTTGTTAGCTTTTTAATGTTTGTTTTTATTTTTTTATCTGTTAATCCAGCAATTTGTAAACTATTGATTAATTCATCCGTTCGATTTGGTTGCTTGCTTAAGAGCATTTCAAGTTCTAAATTCGCTAACGCACTATCATTCACCAAGTTTCCATTTTGAAAAAGACAACAAATTTTTTCTGCTCGAAAATCATCCTGATTAGTCAAACTAAGATCTTCTCCATCGACTAGAATTTTCCCTTCAGTGCAACGGACTAGTCCGGCTAGAATTGATAATAATGTCGTTTTACCTGTCTGTTTCTTTCCCAAAATAAAATAGATTCTTCCTGTCAAAAATTCGCCGTTTATTTGATCTAAAATTTTTTCTGTTGAATTTTTAGGACAATAGCTTACATTTTCTAATACGAGTTGTTTCATGATTTCATCAGCCTCCTTGATTGATAAGAATAGCTGCTATATATATAACTTAAGCGTCCTGTTAAAGCTGAAGTAATTACCATGAAACCAATTAAATAAGGGACTAGAATAATTAAGCTTCCCACAAAAAGCTCTTGAACCACAGCTGAATTAAAAATCGGTTGTTTTAATGACAGCAAAGGCAGATAATCTCGGGTAGTTTGTTGTAAGCGGCTAAACCAATCCTTTGTCACTTCAATCGTTAACAAATTGGTTAATATACACGCACTTAACCAGCAAATAATCACGATTAAAACAATCTCCAAAATATTGCTAAGGATCAAATAGCTTTGACGCAGCCCCATTAAATGTAGGCTGAATAAATCGGATTGGCGCTTTTTAAAAAAGTAATAATAAAACAAACTAAGTAAAAATAAATTCAAAATACCGCTGGCAATCACACCATTTAGCAACATTTCTTTTTGATTCAGAAATACCTCGTAGACTTGAACAAAACTCTGATCCTTATATACCCGGTAATGATTAAACGAAGAAATTTTATGGAGCTCTTTTTTTAAAGCTCCTAGTTTCTTACTAGACGTTAGCTGGATGCTTATAGTACTAAAATTATTATCTTGAGGAACATTTAAAGACTGGTTGGTTATTGGGTTAATAAAAATTGAGCTGTAAAATGCTTGTGCTGCGCTGTTTTTTTTCGGGTTAGCAATTCCAACAATTTTTAATTTTTGCCTTTGATTCGTTTCTCCAACACTTAGTTCATCAAATAATTTTAGTTGATTTTCTTCGGCAAACTGTTTAGTGACTAAACACGTTTTTACCTCTGAAGGTAGACCACCCTTGATTGACCAGTTCTGACTAAAATATTTTTTTAGTGCCTCATCAGATAAAATAGTTACTCCCATGGTAGGAAATTCAGAAGTTTCAAATAAATCAGTATCAGATACAATAGCTCCTTCTGTTTTTGTGATCTTTTCACTAGTCTGCAGTCCATCAATTTCTAAAGAAGTGTAACCAATCATATTGATTTCTTTCACATACGGAAGTGCTTTGATTGTTTGAAGATCTTCTGCCGTCAAATTTTCTACCTGCTCTTCTTTAAAACTGGGTTCTACAGTCACAACTGTTGCCGTTTGCTTTTGCATTTCGGATAAAAAATAATCAGCAACTTTATAGAGTTGCAATAAAAAACAAAACAAAAAAATTAAACAAAAAAATAGTGCAGCAATCATAGAATCATGCCATTTATTGCGCCTAAAATTCAATAACGCCTGTTTGATGATAATCATCATTTTTCCTCCTACAATAGGATAGTAGCAAATCAAATGTTAATTCTATGTTAACTCTCACTAGGGAATGTTAAATAAAAAACTGACCCTTGATTTTCTTCACTTTCTAGATAAACGAAGCCACGACATAAATTACAAACATGCATAACAACAGATAAACCAATGCCGTAACCGTCTTGTTTCAATCCCCGAACCCGATAATTATGAGAAAAAATTTCGGATTGTTTTCTCTCTGGAATACCGCAACCTTGGTCCTTGACTTTTACGATGATACTTTCTTTTAACTTTTCAACGACAACTTCGATTGGCTTACCTTGACCATACTTAATCGCATTATCAACTAAATTGGAAATAGCACGATAAATCCAACGATCCTTACCATAAATCATCGTTGCAGCTTCTTCATCAAACCTAAAATATAATTGAGGGTAATATTTTTGGTAAAGATCACACACTTCTGCACAAATTAATGCCACGTCTACCTTTTCCTCTGTTAAGTCTCCCTGATTATTTGACAGTGTTAAAATATCATCGATACTATCAGTTAAGCGGTCTAAAACCTGCAGATTCGTTTGTCCTGCACTTTCCAGTTCGATGTTATTCCTCAAAACAGCGATTGCATTTTTCTGTTCGTGAGTCAAATAGCTATTTAATCGTTTATAATCACTTAGATGACCGTCGAATTTTTGCTTTATTGTTCCAAAAGCATTAGCTACGGCTTGATCTTTTATCGTTTCGATTGATAAGTCTTCAATGAAGTTCATATCATGAGTAATTGCTAAAATTTGTTTATTATAGATTTTTCGCAAAACCGCCCACAAAAGAAAGGTCAAGAGTAAAATCACGCTACAAACCACTAAAGCAATCGATGGTAAATATTTAAAATACTCATTCATATAGATACTATCTAATCGATCACTGCTGACTGCAAATTGAGAAATATTTTGTCCTTCAGAAGCTGAAGTAATTTCAATTTTGGCATCTTGGATATTTTCTACAAAAAAATTGTCCCCTAAAGAATCAGCGACATTCATTTGTAAAATATTGGTTCGTACAAGAAAAAAACTGCTAATTAAAACAGCAGTAACTAACAACGAAAAAGTCACCATTACAACTGTCATTTTGAAATTTAGTCGCATATTTGATACCCCTTTGATCGAATATTTTTTAATAATTCTCTGTCAGCTGCATCTGCCAATTTTTTCTTCAAACGAGCCATGTGAACACGCAAAACTGATGAAGAAGGGTCGAAATCATCATCATAAACATGCTCAGCAATCTTTGCGATAGGGACAATCGCTGGATAGTTTTCAACAATGCACAATAAAATATCGTATTCTTTTGGTTTTAGTGAGATGACTTTTTGGTCATATATGACTTGGCGGCAGACTGGATTCACTACTAATTTTCCAATCGTAATTTGGGGTGTCGTTCGACCATGAAACCGACGAATAATTGCCCTTAATCTAGCATTCAATTCTAACAAGTCAAATGGTTTTACTAAATAATCATCTGCCCCAAAATCTAAACCTTTCGCCCGTTCTTGAATTTCATCTCGTGCGGTAATAATTATTATTGGTGTTTCAACTTTTGATTGCCTTAAAAAAGACAAAATCTCCAAGCCATCCTTATCTGGCAAATTTAAATCTAATAAAATTGCATCATATGAATTAACAAAAGCTTTTTCTTCCCCAGCTATTCCAGTGTATGCAAGATCGACTGAGATTTTTTCCTGCTCCAATCCAGCTTTCATGCTAGTTGACAATTCCTGATTATCTTCAATTATTAACACTCGCATAACAATATCTCCTTTTTTCTTATTCCTTTCTAAGATAGTATAAAAACTTTGGCTTTGTCTACGGCTATTTTTTGAAGAAATTATGAAGCTGAGCAAGCGTTTATTTTTTAAAATAAAAAAAGCAACCTCTCAAAAAAATAGAGAGGTTGCTTTTTTTCTACTTCACAATGACAATTTTTCCTTTAGCATGATGGCTTTCACTCATTAAATGGGCTTCTCGTATCCCAGCCGCAGTTAATGGAAATTTTGCGCCAATTACACTGCGTACTTTGCCGGCAGTCATCAAATCAGCAATTTCTTGAAGTTGTTGTCCATTGGGATTCAACCAAATACTTTTTGCCAATAAAATGTCTTGCGCCAATGATAAATCCGGTTGGCTGACGATTGAAATCAGACGTCCTGTTTGATTTAAAACTTTAAAACTTTTTTCTTGAATTTCGCCACCCATTGTATCGAAAACCAAATCAACATTCTGCAATTCTTCAGAAAAATCAGTAGTTCGATAATCAATTACTTCATCGGCGCCTAATTCTTTTAATAAATTGATGTTACTGGCACTAGCAGTTGTGATTACTTTTGCGCCAGCATTTTTCGCTAATTGAATTGCATAAGTACCCACACCACCAGCACCGGCGTGAATCAAAACAGTTTCACCAGCTTTTAGATGTCCATGAGTAAATAATGCTTGATAAGCAGTTAATCCTGCCAAAGGAACAGCTGCCGCCTCATCAAAACCAACATTTTCAGGTTTTTTAGCCAATAGATGATCGTCAACAATAACATCTTCTGCGTAAGTGCCGAAGCGAGTCGTTTCTGGTCTAGCAAAAACGGCATCACCAATTTTCCAATCGGTTACTTCACTACCAACTGCTTCGATAATTCCAGCAACGTCCCAACCTAAAATAATTGGAAATTCCCATTCAAACATTTGAGCCAAAAATCCTTCACGTAATTTCCAATCGATGGGGTTGATCGATGTGGCTTTCGTTTTAATTAAAACTTGATGTTCTTTTAAATCTGGTAAAAGGACTTTTCCTTCCACCAGTTGATCTGCATGTCCATATTGATTAATTATGATTCCTCGTGTTTCCATCAGGCATCCCTCCAGAAAAGTATTATAATATTTTTAGCAAAAAGTCGTTACGATTTTGTCTCTTTTTTATTAAAAAGACTTAAATTTCTCGTCAATTAATGCTATGCTTGCTAGAAAAAATGGAGGGATTTTATGTCATTAGAAAAAGTTCAATCATATTTTTCCGAATTTGGTCGCGAAGAAGATATTATTGTCTTAAATGAATCTTCAGCTACCGTCGCTTTAGCAGCACAGGCATTAGGAACCAAACCGGAGCAAATTGCTAAGACCTTATCTTTTAAGCGAAAGAATCAAGACCGAGTGATTTTATTGGTCACTGCTGGTGATGCAAAGATCGACAATCAAAAATTTAAAAGCATTTTTCAAGAGAAAGCTTTTATGTTAAAACCTGACGAGGTGGATACAAGAGTTGGTCATCCGGTCGGTGGTGTCTGTCCTTTTGCGGTTAATCCAGAGGTAGATATTTATTTAGATGAATCGTTGAAACGCTTTGATTATGTTTATCCTGCTTGTGGTAGTGGCAATAGCGCCATTAAGCTAACAGTTCCTGAGTTAGAAGAATATACCGATTTTCAAACTTGGATTGATGTTTGTAAAAATTGGTAAAAAAATGCGAGCTGGGAGAAAAACTCTCCCGCTCGTATTTTTTAAACTATTCCTTGTTCAATCACATGACCCTCAGTTAAATAAGCTTCTAAAACTTCTTTGATTTCTTTTTGTATGGTAGCGAAGTCATCCGCTAAAAAATGATAACCGATCACGATCGCTTCCGATGTATCTTCACCAATCATTCCCCGCGTTGAATCTGCTGTTGGACTGCCAAACGGTCCCGATTCGTCGGTTAATACCATTAAATTTTCAATATTGACTGAAGCTTTACCGATTCCTGGATAAGTTTCACCAGCTTCACCCACCGTTAAAGTAATTGGTGATTGGATTTTTGTTACATCGTAAGAACCAAAAGGGATTCTATATTTCAGTGAAAAAAAATTATTTAAATCTACTAAATCATTGATTTGATACAAGCCCTTTTGCTGGGCTACGCGACGCCACAAACTATCTGAAGACGGTCGAAAACGTGCCGGATCTTTCCCTAATGCGCGATAAACCTTTTTAGTGGCGATGATTTGCGGATCCTCTTTAATCTGACCAACGCCCCCAGTCTCTAATTGTTGAAACAGAGGATTTAATAGTTCTTGCCACAATTTTTCTTGGTGATCTTGATTTTTAAAAGAAACTAAGTGATAACTTAAAGTGACACCTAATTCCTTTAATGTTGGACTGACGATTAATTCCATAAAACACCTCTTCTTTTTAAAGGGATCTTAATAGTTTATTTTCCTATCTAAAAGTATAATAAAAAAAAGGAGGTTTTTCTATTGAAAATTACCTATCACGGACATTCGGTTTTATCAGTGGTTACTGACGACGGCACAAAACTATTATTTGACCCTTTTATTAACGGTAATTCCCTCACTGATTTGGAAGCCAGTAAAGTAGAGACAGATTATATTTTGATTACACATGGGCACAACGATCATATTGGTGACATGGTAGAAATTGCCAAAAATAATGATGCGACAATTATTGCTCAACCAGAAATTTTACATTTTGCAGCGATACAAGGTGCTGAAAAAGGTCATCCTATGAACCTTGGTGGGAAGTTCGATTTTCCTTTTGGTCGGGTGAAAATGATGCACGCTCAACATAGTTCTGGCTACGAATTTGAAGGTAAAATGCTTTATATGGGTGATCCAGCTGGTTTTATTTTGCAAAGTAATGGCAAAACGATTTATCATGCTGGCGATACTTCAAATTTTGGTGACATGGAATTATTTGGTAAAGCCTTTGAAATCGATGTAGCTTTCTTGCCAATCGGTGATAATTTCACGATGGGACCACAAGAAGCAGCTAGTGCAGCCAAACGACTAAAAGCTAAAAAAGTCGTCCCGATTCATTACAATACTTTTCCTTTAATCAAACAAGATCCCGAAAAATTTGTAGAACTATTACCAGATGGTATTGGTCAAGTAATGGCGGTCGGTGAATCCATCCAACTATAAAGCTGAGGCATCTCTATTATGAGGTGTCTTTTTGTATCCAAACAAATAATGGGGCATTTCAATCCCGCGATAATATTTGACCATTCTTTTTTTAATAATAAAACCACAGCGAATCGCGACGTTCATGGAGGCAATGTTGGTATCTCTGGTGGTAATAATTAATTCCGTATAATTTGTTTCTAGCCACGTCCAATCTCGAACCGCTAGAGCAGCTTCTGTAGCGTAGCCTTGATGCCAAAATTTTTGTGCCAAATGATAACTAATTTCGGGGAAAAATTCTCCGTCAATTTCTTGTAAAATCAAACCGCATTCTCCAATAATTTCACCAGTTTCTTTCAATTCCAATGCCCATAAGCCAAAACCATTTTCAGCATAGGATTTTACATTCCAAGCTAACCAATTGGTGACTTCTTCATCAGAAAAAGCATGTTCATAAGCGGACATCACTTCAGCATCTTGTAAAAATTTATTCAAAAGGATTTGGTCTCCGTCACGCCACTCTCTAAATATTAATCGTTTTGTTTCCAAACTAAAAACTCCCCTTGATAATAGATTTATTTATGGGATAATTTTATCAGAAAGATGCTTCATTAGACTAGGAGGAATTAGATGTTAAATTTTGAGAGCGATTACTTAGAAGGGGCACATGAAAAAATCTTGGCTAACTTGGTGGCAACTAACGAGGAAAAATTAACTGGTTATGGAAATGATATTTATTGTCAAAATGCCCGTCAAAAAATTCAAGCAGCTTGTGAAAAACCAGATGCTGATATTTATTTTATTTCTGGTGGTACGCAAACCAATGCTTTAGTGATTGCTTCGATGCTAAATAAAACAGAAGGTGTGCTAGCAGCTGAAACCGGACATATCACTACTCACGAAACTGGAGCGATTGAATTTACCGGTCACAAAGTATTGACTTTACCGCAAAAAGTTGGCAAAATCTCAGCCACTGACGTGAAGCAATATATGAAAAATTATTGGAATGATGGCAACCGTGATTTTGCGGTGCAACCTGGCATGGTTTATATTTCTCAACCAACTGAATATGGGACGATTTATTCTAAAAAAGAATTAACGGACATCAGCGCCGTTTGTGATGAATATAAAATTCCTTTGTTTGTTGACGGGGCTCGTTTAGGTTACGCTTTAGCAAGTTCAGAAAATGATGTAACTTTGCCAGAATTAGCTGATTTAGTAGATGTTTTTTACATTGGCGGTACAAAAGTTGGTGCCTTATTAGGAGAAGCCATCGTCTTCACTAAAAATAATACGCCAGCTCATTTTGTTCCAAATATGAAACAGCAAGGCGCCTTATTAGCTAAAGGACGTGTATTAGGGATTCAATTTGATACTTTATTTACCGATAATCTATATTTTGAAATCAGTAAAAATGCAATTGAGTTAGCTGATTTATTAAAAGCTGGCCTAAAAGAAAAAGGCTATCAATTTTATCTAGATTCCCCAACAAATCAACAATTCATTATTTTGGAAAACAAGAAAATGGAAAAATTAAAAGAACAAGTTGCTTTTGGTTTCTGGGAAATCTTCGACGATAGTCACACAGTAATTCGTTTTGCTACGAGCTGGGCAACTAAAAGAGCAGATATTGAAGCCTTATTGGCGATTATGTAAAGAGTTTTTTATAAATTGGAGCAGCCTGGTCTGCTTCAATTTTTTTATTTAACAGTTGACCTTACGATTGTTTTCATGGGAAGATAAAGCGATTCGAATGAGAGGATGTTTCGACTTTGTTGCCATTAAATAAGCCCCCCTGTTTGCTGCTGAAAACTTAGATTAAAATTAAAGGAGCAGCTTCATGGAAGAGAAAAAAAGTTTTATTTCATGGCCAGTTTTAGCCATGATGTCTTTTGTTACAGTTATCGGATTTGATGATATTATTTATAATTTTGCCAATCAAGGAATGGGAGTAATTACTTCTTGGGTGATTTTGCTGTTACTTTATGTAATCCCTTATTCATTGATGGTGGGACAATTAGGTTCAGTTTTTAATCATGAAGGTGGCGGCTTAACTTCATGGGTCAGAGGAACTAGCGGCGATCGGTTAGGCTATTTTACTGCTTGGACTTATTGGGCGGCCTCAATTCCTTACGTAGTAGACACAGCCAATGCGGTAGTGGTTGGTTTTGGTTGGGTCATTAACGGGAATGATTCGTTAGAAGAGCAATTGTCTAACTCAATGTTTGCGTTGTTAACTTTTGTCATTTTTTTAATATTTATTTTTTTACAACGTCATTTCAAAAAGTCTTTGGAAGTGTTAAGCACACTAGGTGGTGGGGCAATGTTTATTATGGCGATTTTATTTGTCGTGATGACCTTCACTTCCCTATTTATGCCCAATGGTCATATTGAAACGCAACCGATGAATTTTCAAACCATTTTGCCAAAGTTTAATTTACATTATTTAACAACAATTGGATTATTGATTTATGCCATTAACGGTGCCGAATTGGTCGCTCCTTTTGTGACTCGGATGAAAAAACCAAAAAGAGATTTTCCTAAAGCAATGATTATGTTAACGGTGATGACGATTTTCTTAACGGTCTTTGGTTCATTCTCATTAGGAGTTTTCTTTAATGCCCATAACTTGCCAAATAATTTGAAAATGAACGGTTCTTACTATGCTTTTCAACGTTTGGGAGAATTTTATCATCTAGGAAATACCTTAATGTATATCTTTGCCATTACCCAAATTATTTATATGTGCGCTTTACTGGCAGTTTTATTGGATGCGATGACTCGAATGTTGATCTCTGATACCGGTAAAAAGTATATGCCGCAAGCCTTAACCAAGTTAAATGAGGATGGTTTACCAATCAATGGCTATATTTTAACAACTGCCTTGAGTGCCTTCATTTTATTACTAGGGGTTTTCCTGCCAGAGATGAATGATATTTTTAACTGGCTGTTGAACTTAAACGGAATTATTTCTCCCGGTGTCACTTGTTGGATTTTTTACGCCTTTATCAAAATTCGACAAGATACACAAAAATTTCCTTCCGATTATGTCTTTATTAAAAATGATCGCTTCGCCGTATTTGTCGGTATGTGGTGTTTGATTATTACTGCAGTTGCAACAATTTTTGGGATTTTGCCACAAGATGCCCCTTATGGCTCTTCACTTTTCTGGCACGAATTAATTATTAATATTGTCGGAATTGTCGTTTTAATTGGATTGGGTTTTGTAATGCCGATCTTAGCAAAACGTGAACGTCTAAAAAAAGGTGAAATTTAAATGAGAAGTCCGAAAATTTTTCGGGCTTTTTTGCTATTGCTATGAGCGACAGCTTCATGTTAGTATTGATTTTAATTATTTTCTCATTTTAAAGAAATGAAGGTGTTGGGATGATTCTTTTGGGGTCTGTTGTAAATGGTTTAGCAATTATTGCCGGGAGTTTGTCAGGAGTGGTTTTACGAAATATTTCTGAACAGACGAAGGATACTGTAACAAAAGGAATTGCTTTAGGGGTGATTGCTTTAGCTGTCCAGATGGCGATTACCGCCAAGTCATTTATTCTAATTATTATTGCGATTTGCATTGGTGGCATGATTGGTGAAGGTTTAAAAATTGAAGATGCCATGACAAAATTGGGTCTGTTTTTAGAACGGCGTTTTGCTCGGGGAAATAGCAATTTTGCTGAAGGTTTTGTCACGGCTAGTCTGATTTATTTAATTGGTTCTATGGGGATTATCGGTGGGATTCAAAGTGGTGTGTCTAATGACCACACTACCCTATTTACCAAAGCAGTGATGGATGGTTTTATGTCGATTATGTTGACTGCTTCACTAGGGATTGGCGTATTATTTTCAGCTTTTCCAGTAATTATTTATCAAGGATTAATCGCAATTTTTGCTAGCATTATCGTGAAATATCTACCACCTGAATTACTGACTCTCTTAATGGATGAAATCAGTGCGATTGGCGGACTGATGATTATGGCGATTGGCTTTAATGTTATGAAATTAACCAAAATCAGAGTCTCAAATTTTTTACCGGCTATTTTAGTTTTAGTCGCTATTTTAACTGTTCAATATTATTATTTTTAAGAAAGGCGTTTTAATAAATAATATTTAGTGATGCCGCGAACTGGCACATCTGTTAGTTCTGCAAAAGTTTGATATCCTTGTTTCAAATAAAAATCTAGCGCCTGATAGCTTTTAGTTGTTAAAGTTATAGTGGTTAATTTTTCTGTGAGTGCATAGGCTTCAACTTTTTCAATCAACTTAGCCCCAATCCCTTGATTTTGTTGCTGCGGCGATACCGCCAACAAGGAAATATGCAGGCTTTCACCAGTAATTTTAGCAGTAACACCGCCGACAATTTGATCGGCTATTTCTGCTGAAAAAGCGATGGTCTGAATAGGCATAGCTGAGACCGCTTTGTTCTGCTGGTCAAAAGCTAATAAATCGGTCAAAATCGGTGTTAATTTTTGTGGGGAAATATTGTTTATAATCATTAGAACCTCCAAGAAAGGATAAAAAATGAACGAAAATTTTTGGGATGATTTCGCCGAAGAATACGACGAAATTCAAGCAGCTTCTTTTACAACAATTGAAAAAGATCTAACTGATTTTTTGCTCCAAGCAAAAATTTTACCTCAGTCTAGTATACTTGATTTAGCTGGTGGCAGTGGTAGATATATGGCATTTTTTCAATCTTTTACAGAAAGATATCTACTAGTGGATTTCTCAAAAAAAATGATTGAGCTTGCAAAAAAGAAGGCCAACTCAAAAGTTGCCTTCCTGCAAATGGCACAAACGGAATTCTTTCAACAGCCACAACATTTTGATCTCGTTTTTTCAGCGATGAATCCGGCTTTAAAAGCTGATGACTTGCCTGCTTTTAATCGTCTCAGTAAAGATTGGTGTTGTTTATTACGGGTCATTGAAGATTCTGACAGCTTATTTAGCCCATTTGAAGCTAAAAATCCCGATTTAGCAATCAACCAAAGTTATAAAAAAAAGCTCGGTCAATTACAGATTAGCTATCAAACCAAACAATTTACTTATCAACATAAAGAAATATACGAAAGATCTTTTTTCCATGATTATTATCAAGACGAACTTTCCTCAGAAGATTTGGCGAAACGACTAAACACCGTATTTGGCGATCAATTAACTAAAGAAAATATTCACCAGATTACTTTTGAAATCATCTATTATCAAGTCAAGGGCACGAGTTAATTCTTAAGCGCCCTTTCTTTTTCCCATTTTAATAAGTATAAAGATAAAATAGCCGCAATCAAAGATAATCCAGTCATTAATAAAAAGACATGGTGAAAAGCTGTCAAAAAGGTCGTCCCTAATTGAGGCGTGATATATCGTACACCTGATAATTGAGCAAATAAAACCGTCGAAGCAATCGTAATCCCCAAACTCATTCCAATTGTTCTAAAAAACGAAGTCAAAGAACCTGCCACACCTGTTAAACTTTTATCTACATAGGAAATGGCCAAAGAATTATTAGGCGCCAAAAACATTCCCATACCTACACCATTCAATAAAATTGGTAATAAAACTAGCGGCCAATTAAATTTAAGAGGAAACATTGTATAGCCTATTTGAGAGACGGCTAAGACTAACAAACCGGCAATAATTAATTTCCCTGATCCTATCCGATCAGCTAAACGGCCAGAGATTGGTGAAACAAACAACATCACGCTAGATTGCAAAATCATAATTAAACCAGCAATCAATGGCGATATACCATTGAAACTTTGTAAATAAAACGGTAATAAAATATTCGAGGCAACATTCACCAACATGGCTAAGAATAAAGCGAACATTGAAAAAACAAAAGGTTTATTCCGTAAAATGGTTGGAGAAATCCAAGGTGTTTGACTGTGATCATCTTGCATATAGGAATAAATTGTTAAAACGGCTCCTAGAATAAAAGCTGCTATACCGACTAAATAGCTTAACTTTGGGTTTTGAAAAAATAAACTACTTACAGACAAAACAATAATTCCCACTGAAAAAAAGATTTGCCCGAACCAATTGGCACCAGCCAAAGATTTTTTCACAGTCGCAACCGATATTTTAGGGAAGATAAAAACCTTCAAACCAATTAAAATAAATAAAATTCCCAAAGGTACATTGATCAAATAAATCAAGCGCCATGAAGTAAAGGATAAAATCAACCCACCGATAGCCGGACCAGAGATGGCACCTACTGAAATAAACATCGAGGTAATGGCTAATAGTTCGCCACGGTTTTTAGGTGTGGACAATTCTGTAGTAATGCCAATTGAGTTTGCCATTATCATTGCCGAACCAATAGCTTGCACGACCCTCCCCAACAATAAAATCGTTAAACCTGGTGCCAATCCGTTCACCAGTGATCCCAATGTAAAAAAAATGCCACCGATTAAGAAAACAAATTCTTTTGAAATCATATCTCCTAAATGACCAAAAGCCACTAACAAAATGGTTGTTGTAATTAAGCCTACTTGAACAATCCAAGTAGCTTGGTTATTGGTTATTTGTAACGCTTGACTAATATTTGGTAAGGCTAAATTGGTACTTTCTCCTGATAAAGATGATAGAAATGAAAACAGACCCAAAACAATAATTGGGCCTGATAGTAATTTGCTTTTGCTGGCCATAATCGAATCCTCACAATCTTTGTTTCCATATTTGATAATCCAAAGTATAGAACCAATCAAGTTTTTTTTCGATTATTTTTGACCCGTCAAATTACACTATTTTTTTATTATTTTTTAACCAACACTTTAAAACTTGTAAATAGCGCCCACTACCGATTTTTTTTAAAGCATAACCGATAATCAATAATAAAAGCAGTAAAGCAAACATATGTACAAAAACCGTCGGCCATCCGAGCAAATCTGCATCCAAATAACTGTATGGATAACACGAAAAACTATTTCTTAACGGTAAGTAAAATGTTGCTCGAACAACTATAAACAACCAATACAATAACGGAAAAATGATCCAGGTTAAAGGTTTTGTCTGCTTAATATCCGCCCTTGGTACAAAGATAAACCAATCCAGCAACATTAGGAGTGGTAAAAAATGATGCAATAGAAAAATAACTCTTGGATCCACTGTACTAGGTGTGGTAAAAAAATTATCAGCGACCGAGGAAAGGATAGCTAGCAAAGTTAACTTACCTAATAGATTAGCAGAGACGTCTTTTGAAATAAATTTCCGTTGATATAAGCTTTGAAAAAAACTAGTGACAACTAAAAAAAGATACGTTAAAAAAATTAAAAAATCACTTTGAATCGTATAAAAAATCAACTGAAAACTATCAAAATCCCCACCTAACATTCCCAGCTGCCAACTCAATCCTACACCACAAATAATTAGTATAAAAAAACGAAATATATTTTTTATTATTTCTCTCATCAAATCCTCTTTCTTTTTCTTTATCCTTCTTATTATAACTAAATATTTAAAATAAGGAAGATTATCTAAGTCCTATCCAACCTTTAAAAAAAAGTTTATAATAATTTTGAAAGGGGCGTCATAAAAAATGGATGAAAAAGCATTTCAACGTATCAAAGAGTTAACTGAATTACAGGGAACCAGTGGATTTGAAGAAGACATTCGTAGCTATATGAGAAAAGCACTGACACCTTTAGTTGATGAAGTCGCACAAGATGGCTTGGGAGGTATTTTTGGCTTAAAACATGCTGCTACCGAAAAACCACGGGTCATGGTTGCTGCTCACATGGATGAAGTTGGTTTTATGCTAACAGAAATTACGCCAAGAGGTTTGTTCAAAGTTACCCCATTAGGTGGCTGGAACCCTTATGTTGTTTCTGCTCAACGCTTTACGCTAAAAACAGCTAATGGAAATTATCCTTGTATCTCCTCTTCTGTTCCGCCGCATTTATTAAGAGGAACGAGCGGTCAAGGACAAATTAAAGTAGAGGATATTCTATTTGATGCTGGCTTTGAATCTCAAGCAGAAGCTGAAAGTTATGGCGTGCGACCTGGGGACACCATCGTACCTCTAGTAGAAACCATTAAAACGGCCAATGGAAAAAATATCATCAGTAAAGCTTGGGACAACCGTTATGGCTGTACAGTCGTCTTAGAAGCGCTAGAAGCTTTAGCCCAAGAAAAACTAGATTATACCTTAGTCGCCGGCGCAAATGTCCAAGAAGAAGTTGGCTTGCGGGGAGCAAAACCAGCAGTCACAAAATTTCAACCAGATTTATTCTTTGCGGTGGATTGTTCAGCAGCTGATGACACTGTCACAACCAAAGGAACTTTCGGACACTTAGGTGAAGGGACACTCTTACGGATTCAAGATCCTGGAATGATCTTATTGCCTCGCCTAAAAGAATATTTATTAGATATTGCGGCAACTCATCATATTCCTTATCAATACTTTGTTTCAAAAGGCGGTACTGATGCTGGCGCTGCCCACACATCAAATCAAGGAATTCCAAGCACAGTGATTGGTGTTTGTGGTCGCTATATCCATACCCACCAAACGATGTTTAGCATTGCGGATTTTGATGCTGCTAGAGAAATGTTGATTCAAGTGTTAAAAGGCTTAGATCAAAGTACCATCGAAACCATCATTGCTGGAAAATAATTAAGAACAAACAAAAACGTTGCGCTCTTAAAAAAATTCCTGTAGTATTCACTTTACGATAAAAGAAGATTCCTTAGGGGAGTAACCGACAACTCGAGTAGTTGTTATGATATCAACAGTAAGTTAACGCATCGCGTTCTCTGGTATCATATGAAATGGTGAGACCTAAGACAAGTAAACATCACTTGTCTTAGGTCTCTTTTTTTATTGAATTGGAGGAATATAATGGAAATTTATCAGAAAAATATCAAAGATTTACAACAGACACTGCAAACATCAGAAAATGGTTTGTCAGTTGCTGAAGCGACTAAAAGACTGGCAGAAAATGGTCCCAATCAGTTAAAAGAACAACCAAAAAAATCTAGTTGGCGACTATTTTTAGACACCTTTAAAGATGCCATGGTAGTAGTACTGTTAATTGTTGCGATTGTTCAAATGGTGATGGGCGCTCACGTTGAATCCTTAGTAATTTTTGCAGTATTATTACTGAACTCGGTAGTGAGTGTGATTCAAACTAAAAAAGCAGAAGGCTCGCTAGATGCACTGAAAAAATTATCGGCTCCTGATGCCGCTGTAATACGTGATCAACAAGAAATTCAAATCCCAGCTAAAGATTTAGTCGTAGGTGATTTAGTTATTTTAGAAGCCGGTGACTATGTGCCAGCTGATGGGCGATTGGTTGAAGCCGGCTCTTTAAAAGTAGACGAAGGGATGCTAACTGGTGAATCGACGCCAGCAGAAAAAGACTTAGCCGTTTTAACTGGCACTTTACCGGTGGGTGATCGTGATAATATGGTTTTTAGTGGCACAATTGTTACCTATGGTCGTGCTAAGTTTTTCGTTAGCGCAACTGGTAGCCAAACTGAAATTGGGCAAGTTGCCAATCTATTAGAGTCTACAACCGAAAGTAAAACCCCACTGCAACGTGGTTTGGATCGTTTCAGTAAAAAATTAAGTTTGGCTATTTTAGCCTTATCGATCTTAATTTTGGTGGTTCAGATTTCGCGTTTATTTATTGGCGGTGCGCCTACTAACTTAACGGAAGAAATTATCAACGCCTTTATGTTTGCAGTCGCGGTCGCAGTGGCGGCAATTCCTGAAGCTTTACAGTCAATTGTTACCATCGTCTTATCACTAGGAACGAAAAAAATGGCTAAACAACATGCGATTATTCGTAAGTTGCCAGCCGTTGAAACTTTAGGATCCACAAGTATTATTTGTACTGATAAGACTGGTACCTTAACCCAAAATAAAATGACTGTGATTGATTTTTATCTAGCCAATGGTCAATCAGGCGAATTTTCTAACGAACCAAAAAATTGGTCTTTTGATGAAAAACGCTTGATCGACATCAGTGTCTTAGCCAATGATGCGTCAATAGCTGAGGATGGTACCAAACTAGGTGATCCAACCGAAATTGCTTTAATTGATTACAGTCAAAAAAATAATCAAGCTTATCGAGAAATTCAAAAAAATTATCCCCGTTTAGCTGAGTTACCATTTGATTCTGATCGTAAACTAATGTCTACTCTTCATGAAATAGATGGACAAAAAATAATGGTGACAAAAGGTGGACCTGATATAGTCTTTCAAAGAGCTAGTAAAATTTTACTAGATGGTAAAGTAGTTCCATTTGATCAAGCTGCTCAGAAAAAAATGCAAGCGCAGAATGAAGCTTTTTCCAATCGGGCCTTGCGGGTATTGGCTTTCGCTTACAAAGAAATTAATCAAGACGAGCTGAACTTTGAAGCTGAAAATGATTTAATCTTAGTTGGTTTACTAGCCATGATTGATCCCCCTCGTAAAGAAGTTTTTGCTGCTGTCAAAGAAGCTCGAGCTGCCGGTATCAAAACAGTCATGATTACAGGTGATCACAAAACCACCGCCGTAGCAATCGCCAAAGAAATCGGGATTTTTACAAATGGTAATCAAGCTCTAACTGGTTCAGAATTAGATCAATTAACTGATGCTGAACTTACCGATCGTCTGGCTGATATTACTGTTTATGCGCGGGTTTCACCAGAAAATAAAATTCGGATTATTCGCGCTTGGCAAGCCCAAGGTCATATCTCTGCTATGACTGGTGACGGTGTCAATGATGCACCGGCTTTAAAACAAGCCGACATAGGGATTGCTATGGGAACTGGAACTGATGTGGCAAAAGATGCCGCTGCGATGGTTTTAACCGATGACAACTTTGCTTCAATTATTAGCGCTGTAGCTGTTGGTCGAAATGTTTTTGACAATATAAAAAAAGCAGTAGCCTATTTATTCGCAGGAAACTTAGGGGCGATTATCGCGATTGTTTTTGCCTTAATTATCGGTTGGGACAATCCTTTTACGGCACTACAATTGCTGTTCATTAATCTAGTCAACGACTCTTTACCAGCTATTGCTTTGGGAACTGAAAAAGCTGAACCAGATATTATGGCAAGAAATCCACGAGATCCTGATAAAGGAATTTTTACTGGCAAAACATTGATTTCAGTGACTTATCGTGGGATTTTGATTGCTGCAGCCGTCATCTTTTCACAATGGTTTGGTAACATGACCAGTCCAGAAATTGGTGTTGCGATGGCTTTTACCACTTTAATTTTTAGTCGTACATTGCAAACTTTTCCAGCACGCTCGAATACTGAGACAGCCATTCAAGCTGGCTTCTTTTCAAATAAAATTGTTTTAATTGCCGTACTGGCGAGTGGCTTATTATTTAGTTTGACATTATTGCCAGGAGTACGAGAAATTTTCGCTATTCCAGCTGATTTCTCCCTTGGAAATATTGGTCTTGCTCTAAGTCTAGCTTTATTAGCTGTTTTCTTAATGGAAATCACCAAGGTATTCTTGAATAAACGTCCGCAAAAAAATTATCAGGCGGCTAAAAATCAACAATAATAAAAAGAGTTGAGCAATGAAGCGCCCCTAGAAAGTTAGCCAAAAAACTAACTTTCAGAGGCGCTACAAAATTCCCAACTCTTTTTTTAGATATATTGCAATTCTTTACTTTCTTTATAAGCGTGGTCAATTAAGCCGCCGCCTAAACATTCCATTCCATCGTAAAAAACAACTGCTTGTCCAGGTGTAATGGCACGAATATGTTCGTCAAAAATAACTTCTGCCCGATTATCTTCCAATAAATGAACCGTCACAGGTAAATCTTCTTGGCGATAACGGAATTTTGCTGTACAACGGAATTCTTTTGGTTTTTCTTCATCCGTAGTAAAGTGAATTTCACTAGCATCCAAGCTAGTCGCATACAATGCTTCATTATGAAAGCCTTGTCCTACATATAATGTATTAGTGGTTAGATCTTTGCCGATTACAAACCATGGATCTTGCGTTTTTCCACCGCCGCCAATTCCTAAGCCTTGACGTTGACCAATCGTATAATACATTAAGCCATCATGTTGTCCTTTGACTTCTCCGTCTAAAGTAACCATGTTGCCTTTTTGAGCTGGCAAATAATGACTTAAAAATTGTTTGAAATTCTTTTCGCCAATAAAACAAACACCGGTAGAATCCTTCTTCTTAGCTGTAGCTAAATCAGCGCGTTCAGCGATTGCACGAACTTCTGATTTTTCCATTCCGCCTAAAGGAAACATTGTTTTAGCCAATTGTGCTTGAGATAATTGACTTAAGAAATAAGTTTGGTCTTTGTTATTGTCCACCCCGCGAAGCATGTGAACGACACCATTTTCATCAGTTTCTACTTGGGCATAGTGACCAGTAGCGACATAATCAGCGCCTAAATCCATTGCATAATCTAAAAATGCTTTGAATTTAATTTCTTTGTTACACATCACATCTGGATTTGGTGTGCGCCCAGCGCGATATTCTGCTAAGAAATATTCAAAAACCCGATCCCAATATTCCTTTTCAAAATTAACCGAATAATACGGTACACCAATTTGGGCAGCCACTTTAGCGACATCTTTGTAGTCTTCCGTTGCTGTACAGACACCATTTTCGTCAGTGTCATCCCAATTCTTCATAAAAATTCCCACCACGTCATAGCCTTGTTCTTTTAAAAGCAAAGCTGTCACGGATGAATCTACGCCGCCAGACATTCCTACGACGACGCGCGTGTTGCTGTTAGACACAGTATCACCATCATTTCATTTAAATTCCGAAAAAATTATCGATTTGAAGGTCGCAACTTTTCAGTAATCTGCATTATACAACAATTTAAAAATAAATTCGAGAGGAAAATTTTTTGACACTTTGTATTATTTGTATTAATATAAATAATACAAGGAGGCATGATTATGATTTTAGAAATCGATCCATTATCAGAAGAAGCGATTTATTCACAACTGAAGCGCCAAATCATTATCGGCATTGCAAAAGGCGAATTAAGTGTTGGCGAACAATTACCGACAGTTAGACAAATTGCTGATGAACTGGGCGTCAATACTATGACTGTTTCTAAAGGTTATCAGCAATTAAAAGAAGCGGGCTACTTAATTGCTGACCGCCGCAAAGGAACAGTTGTTGCACCATTACCAGTGATTACAAAAGAAAATCGTGACGAAAGCCTCACTTTGATTTTAGCGGAATTGGCGCTTTCCGGTATCACAGAAAAAGAATTGCTGGAAAAAGTTGCAACTATTCTATCCAGCTTTAAAAAAGGAGCTGATCAATCATGATGGGAATCATCATTTTTGTCATATTTGTTTTTTGTAGTTTTATCATGGCCTTTACCGGCGGTTTGGCAGCGAAACCTCACAATTATGTAGTGATTGAAAATACCTTTTCACCAGAACATGTAAATGATCCACAAGTCACTACCTTAGCGAAAAAATATCGGAAAAGATTATTTCAAGTGGCAACTATTTACTCATTGATTTCCTTAATCTTTTTTCTACCAATGAAAGACTCTATCTTTATGACCTTATTCTTTCTATTATTGTATGCTTTAATTGCTAATTTTTACTTTTTACAAATTCGCTACATTCGAAAGATGCACAATTTAATTGTTCAAAATCATTGGGAATTAACCGAGGCACCCGTGCAGATGAATACCCAAACGATTATCGAGAAAAATCGGAAAATAGTTTCAATCTGGTGGTTTGTTGCTGCTCTAATATTAATTATTGCCGGTAATGTTGTTTTGCTTTCCTTTAACCAAGGTTTAGGTATCATTATGTTAATCACTATGTTGGTGACTTGGTTATTATTAATCGTGGGCTGGTACTATATTAAACGTTTACCAGTACGAGCGCTGACTGATGATCAAAAAATTAATCAGCAATATAATGATTTAACCAAATTTTACTGGTCCAGTATGATGGCCGGTATGAGCATCGGCATTACGTTAATGATATTTATTCCTATGTTTAGCATCTATATGAAACCTAGTACCTTCATGATTTTTATGATTGTGGAATTTATATTGATGTTCCTTTTAATTGGTTTTACTCTCTACTGGTTATTACGTTTACGAAAAAAACAAGATGCATTACTGAGTCAAACACCGACATTTCGTTATCGTGGCGATGATTATTATTGGCGCTTTGGACTTTACTATAATCCAAACGATCATCGCTTAATGATTCCAGATCGAGTTGGAATGAATATGGGTGTCAACATTGGCCGTTTGGGAGGTAAAGTCTCGATGGCTATCGTAGGAATTATTTTGGTAGTGGCGATGGTGGGTACCATTGGACCGATGTATTTTTTAGATTATCATCCTAATCCCATGACTTACCAAGTTGAAACCAACGAAATCATTTTAGATGCGCCTTTTTATCCTTCAAAAGAAATTGCCTACAATAATATTGAAAATGTTCGCCTAGTGAAGCAATTACCTGACCACTTTATAAAAACAAACGGTTTAGCAACTGACCACTATGCTATCGGCAATTTTCAAGACAAACAAACAAAAATTTCCATGTTTGTCATTAATAATGATCAACCGATTTTAGAAATTCAAACCAAACAACGCACCTATTATTACACCAATAAACAAGCAAAAAAAACCAGAGATGCCTATCAAGCTATTTTGGCTCATCTGCCCTAAAAAAAAAGCGCTGCGGAAATCCCGCGGCGCTTACTTTATTATCTTGGTTAATTCAGTTAATTGGTTAAAAATTTTCTCCGCCGACCAATCCCACCATTTTAGTTCTTCTAGTTGACTAATTTTTTCTGCTGAAAAACGCGGTTTAATTATTTTAGCCGGATTGCCACCTACAATATGATAAGCCGGCACATCCTTTGTCACGACAGAATTAGCAGCAACAATCGCGCCATTACCAATTTTGACACCTGGCATCACCGTCACGCTTTGCCCAATCCAGACATCATTACCGACAATGGTATCACCTTTAAAAGGTAAATCACTCAGTTCTGGCGTAGCTTTTTCCCAACCATGTCCCATAATGTTAAAAGGATACGTCGTAATACTATTCATCCGATGGTTGGCGCCATTCATGACAAATTCAATCCCACTAGCGATTGCACAAAATTTACCGATGATTAATTGATCCCCTAAAAATTCATAGTGATGAGTCACGTGTTGCTCAAAATTTTCTGGTCCATTCGCATCATCGTAATAAGTATAGTCACCCACAGTGATATTTTTTCGAGTAATTACATTTTTAATAAAGCAAACACTTTTAATCGCTTCATTAGGATAAATTGCTTTAGGATCTGGTCCGTAATTCATCAACTTCACTCCTTAAAAAAAGCACTGCAACCAACTTGCAATGCTTCAATTTATTTTAATTTCTTTATTTCTGCTTCTTTTTCAATAGCGATAACATCGATGAGATTTTCGGAAATTGGTGCCCCAAACGGTAATTTTTCAGGTAATAAATCCCGCTCCGGTGCATCGACACCAACGTTGATATCTTCAGCAATCGGCATACTGTAATGGTGAATGTGCCCATGCAAATTACGGATATTTACTGTTTTACCTAAAAGCATCGGATAATGGGTCAAATAATATTGATGGTGATTAAATTTTACAATCGCACCTACATCATGGAATTCAAATTTATTAGAACCATCTGGCATTAATGGATCGTTGGCTGCTAAAAAATTAAAGAACGCCCGTGAATCGTGATTGCCTTTAATAAAAATAATCCGACCATTTAATTTTAATATTTCCGCTAAAATTTCATCATTTCCCCGTTCATACAACGGATGCATCGCCACGTCGCCTAAATGATAAACCACGTCTTTATCCTTGACTACTTGATTCCAGCCGTCTACCAATGCTTGATTCATTTCTTTCACGGTATCAAAAATACGTGGAGCAAAATCATTGTCCCCCAATAGATTTTCATGGAAAAAATGCGTATCGGAAATAAAGTACTTCATCTCTCTCACCTACATTTTATGACTTAGGTAAGTTATACCCTTGTTTTTTTAATTTATCTTGGTATTTTAACTTCACAATTTCAATCAAGACCGCTACCTGCGATAAATCCTCGATATTATGTTCATCAAAGTCTGAAGTTCGTTGAAAGCCGCTACCAGTGTCTAACACGTGACTTTTTTTATTCCATTCTTCAAATTCCGCTAATGTGTTTAAATTACCAATCGGAAAAGCCATCCCATCCCAAATCTCAGACAATCTAAAGATAACAAATGCTGTATCAACAATCGGCTGCTTTTCATCGCTTGTTCCATGGTGAATTAATACTTTTTGAGGATGAAAAGTTAAATACCAATCCAATAAAACAAAAAAAGCTGGCCAACGATTTGGGTTATCAAACATTTTCTCTGTGTCTTTTGTACACCTAAATAACAAAGGAATCAAATATTTCTTCTTATATTGCCACATCGGTAAAAAATCAACGAAATAATCTAGGTAACGAGTTAAATAACTATTTCCTTGATATTTTCCAACTCGATAATCATCCACGCCATAGCTTTGCAGTTGTTTTGCTAAGCTGGCACAATCTTCTATTGAAATACTCAAGCCTGTTAACAGGCGATATTCAGAAATAATTTTATGATGGGGGACTGTCTTAATCTTATGTACCAAATTCTCACCTTCTCCTAAGATACAAAAGTACGTATCTAAATAACAACTTGAAAACGATTTTGTTATTAAGAGTGTACCATATTTATCTTGCCTTGCCTTCTGATAAACAAAAAGAAATAAATTTTATCCCCGTAAGAATAAAATTTATTTCTCTTATTTTTCACTTTTAGTAAATAAACCCCGATCAATCATGCCATCCATTAAAAAATAAAATTTCTCTTGCACCAATTGATTTTTTTCATCTTTAAAAATATTGAAGGTTTTTAAACCGTTGGCAGTCGTCACTGACATTTTAAAGCCGTTCAATTCTTTGTCGACTGTGATTTTTAATTTGAATCCTTCTTTACTTTGGGGTGTTGCATTCAGCGGCATAACCAATTGAAAATTGCCAGCTTTGGTTTCTTTAAATCCATTGTCTCGCAAAGTATAGCGTTTGGCTTCGGGAGCCAACTTATATTCAAATTTTGCGCCTTCAACAGTATCCATTTGACTGTATCCCATCATTTCACCTCATTTATATTCTTTCATTCTTATTATAGAGATGTTTATCTGGCATTTCAATCTACTTTGCCAGCTCTTGCAAACTAGTCACCAAAATTTTGGTTAAATCGCTCATTTGCGCTTCTGTATTTCCTTGACCAAAACTAAAACGAACCGATTCTTTGATTTCAGGTGCATTTTTGCCATAGATTGCTTCTAGTACGTGAGAAGGATCAACGGTTCCAGCTGTACAAGCAGAACCAGTGGAAACAGCGACACCTTTTAAGTCTAGTTTCATCAACAGTAAATCATTAACTACACCCTTAAAACGTAGATTCAAGATTTGCGGTAATTTATGATCAAGATCGCCATTAATCGCGTAAGGAATTTCAGCAACATCTAAGGCAGATAAAATCATTTGGCTAAAGCTTTGGTACATTTCTGTCCGTTTCTCGCGTTCTGCTGGCGTCAAAATTTCCACTGCTTTGGCTAAACCAGCAATGCCGGCGATATTTTCTGTTCCAGCCCGACGCTTTTCTTCTTGTTCGCCACCTCGTAGTAAAGCTGGCAATTTGATGGCATCATTTTTAAATAAAAAGCCCACGCCTTTTGGTCCGTTAATTTTATGGGCTGAAATATTTAATAAATCGATCCCTAATTCATGAGGACGAATGGTTTCGATCCCATAAGCTTGAACTGCGTCACTGTGGAAATAAGCTGGATGATCCGCTAATATTTCGCCAATTTCTTTTATTGGCATCAGATTACCAATTTCATTATTGCCATACATGACAGAAACTAAAATCGTATCCTCTCGCAACGCAGCTTGAAATTCATCCAAAGAGATACGGCCTTTTTTATCCACACCTAAATAAGTAACTTCAAAACCATTGTCTTCTAAATACTTCATAGTATTCATGACAGCTGGGTGCTCAATCGCAGTTGTGATAATGTGTTTACCTAACTCAGCTCGAGAAAAAGCCACACCTAAAATTGCCGTATTATCTCCTTCGGTACCACCACTATTAAAAATAATTTCATGAGGTTTCACCGCCAAACTTTTAGCTACAATATCTCGCGCAGCCATTAGTTTCTCAGCAGCTTCACGACCAATTCCGTGAATACTAGAAGGATTACCATAAATATTACTCATTACGTCAGTCATTTCTGCGATGACTTGTGGATTCATTGGGCTAGTCGCTGCATGATCTAAATAAATCTTTTCCAAAAAAATCGAACCTTTCTGCTATGTAAGTCGTTTTATTCTAACACACAAGAAAATAGACTGCCAAAAATTATGACAGCCTTAAATATAGCGTGGTAATAGCTGATTAAATTTCTCGGCTTCCTCCCATTGGGGAAAATGGCTGGAAACTTCAAACCATTCAATCTCTTTAGCTGATGAGATTCTTTGGTAATAGCGGGCCAATAAGTCTGCCGAGACATGTTGATCGTGACGTCCCATAAAAAATACTACTGGCACTTCAAAGTGCGTGACTTCAGAAAAATCAACTGTCATCAATTCTAGCCATAAGGTTTGAATCGCTTGTAAAGAGCCTTTTTCCCGATTCAATAAATCCTTCAAAGAATATTCGCGAGAGAAAATAAAGTCTTTCACCAGTTGATTATAATTAGATTTTCCATACAGAGACCGGCGATACTTCACAACTTTTTTCGTAACAAACAATAAATCTTTCAACCAATTTTCGTCATTTAACGCTTGATTGACTTGCAGAAGTTGGGTAGTTGTTTTCTTTTCTTGGCGTGCTTGGCTTTCGGTCAAAACAAATTGACACTGCCGCTGAAAATTTCCCTGCATATTCACTACTTGACCAATACCAAAATATTTTTCAATTAATTCAGGATGTTGCTGGATAAATTTCAGACCTAAGACACTGCCCCACGAATGTCCTACTAAATAAAGTTTTTTTCGTTTAAATGTGGTTAACAGAATTTTTACCAAAGCCAATAAATCGGCTTCAAAAGTCGCCATATCAGGCAGCTGGTCATCAAAAGGATAGTAGGATTTACCCGCCCCTCTTTGCTCCCAATTCACCACAATAAAATGCTTTTCTAATTGCTGATTATACTTTCTCATCAAAGGAAAAGCCGCATCCCCAGGCCCACCATGAAGATAGAGTAATAGTGGTAAATCTGGCTGTTTTCCTCTGATGGAAACAAACTGAGGTTGTCCATTTAATTCAATCATTTCTTCAATAATAATTGCCATAAAACACCTGCCAATCAATTAATAAAAAATGAGGTCTGCAATTAGACCTCATTTCGACATTCTTATTCGTAATTCTTCGGTTCCATCGTGAACAATGGACTCACACTTTGATTATTATAAATACGTTTGACCCCTAAACCTAACAATTCACCACAGCTGATGATAGAAAGTTTATCAGGATGACGTTCTTCTGGGACTGAGACTGAATCAGTCACACAAATATCTTTGATTTCAGTTTGATCTAACAATTCTTTTGCAGGTGTTGACAATAATCCATGAGAAGCGCAGGCGACTACTTCTTTAGCGCCTTCTTTCATTAATGTTTTAGAAGCTTCTACAAAAACGATACCGGTATTTAAAATATCGTCTACCATGATACAAGTTTTTCCTTTAACATCACCAATCACATAGCCTGTTTCGGGATTGTCGGCTTCTTCTTCATCAACAATAGCAATCGTGGTATCCAAATATTCTGCCAATGATCGGGCACGAGTCACACCACTATTTTTCGGTGAAACCACCACATAATCTTCTCCCACCATGCCACGTTTACGATAATAATGAGCAAAGAGCGGCATAGTAAATAAATTATCCACTGGAATATCAAAAAATCCTTGTACTTGCACTGTGTGTAAGTCTAACGTTAGTATCCGGTTGGCACCCGCATCCGTTAATAAATTGGCAATTAATTTTGCCGTGATTGGTTCATGGGGCTTAGCCGTACGATCTTGTCTTGCATAACCATAATAAGGTAACACTACATTGACCGTTTTCGCACTCGCTCGTTTCATGGCATCAATCATAATTAATAGTTCCATGTAGTTATCGTTGACTGGATCATTGGTTGATTGAACCAAGTAAACGTCATAACCACGGACAGTTTCTTCAATGTTGATCGCGATTTCACCATCGCTGAAGTGCTTAACTGTCGATTTCCCCAAACTCACGCCACATACTTCTGCAATCTTTTCAGCCAATGGTACATTGCCATTTAGACTGAAAATTTTAAACTTATTCTCAATAGATTCGTTAGACATGCTGTCCCTCCATTAATTTGTTACCACCAGTTTATCATATATTTTAGGATTTTCATTTAGTTTTTATTTCTTGTAATGAAATTGTCCCATTTCCCCAGCGGGCAGGAATAATTTTTTCAGTCGCACCCCAGTTGTCGTGGATTTTGTAATAGCGCTGACCGTCATTACTTTCGTAAAAACCATGCACCACTACCCAATGATTGCCATAGGTTGAACCGAAATATTTCGCTAAACCGATCATCACCGGTTCCCCCGCCAAAATCCGTTTTGTTACCCGTTGCCAAGAACCAATGCTTGTAGATCGTGCTCGAAAAGGTAGCTGATATTTATGAAAATACCAATTTAAACCAAAGCTAATTTGAAGCGGTACTGTCGGCAAATCGATTGGCTGCAAAATTGGTTGCAAGATATCAATCAATTTTTTCTGATTTTCAAAAGGTTGACGAGTCGTCACTGGAATCGTTGGTTTTGCCAAAACATCCTGATAATAAGCCAATAAAACACTGCTGGCATAGGTTCCGCATAAGAAGCCACTAGGTGTCTGCCAGTTTTTATAAAAAGAAAAAGCGTTAAGCTCAATCCATTGATTTTTAGGATACAAATAAATTCCTCCTTAACTGAAACGGATAAAGTCTTTTGTATGGTGTATTTACATAATATATATCATAATATAGGAGAAAGGGGCAGATAAAATGGATAAAAATTTATTAAAAGATGATTTATATCAAGCAGTAAATGGTGAATGGTTAGAAACCGCTGAAATCCCTGCCGACAAACCAGCGACTGGCGGCTTTATTGATTTAGTCGATCAAATCGATGATTTATTAATCAATGACACGAAAGAAATGGTTGAAAAGCCAGAATCAGTTCAAGATGACTTGCTAAAAGAATATCTGGCTTATTACCAATTAACAAAGGACTTTGCAAAAAGAGATGCCGACGGAGCAACCCCTCTTTTGCCATTACTAAAAAGAGTAACAGACTTACGCAACTTCTCTGATTTAAATAAACAGATTGATTCTTGGGTACTAGATGGGATGCCTTTACCCTTTGGCTTAGAAATCGATGCCGATATGAAAAATACGCAAATCAATGCTTTGTTTGCAGCAACTACCGGTACCATTCTACCAGATAAAACGTATTACGAAAAAGATCATCCTCAAGCTGAACAACTGTTGCAAATGTTTAAAGAAATGACTTTACAGTTATTTGCATTAGCCGGCTACGATTCAGAAACAGCTGAGAAAATAACCGATCAAGCCATTGCTTTTGATAAAGCGTTGGCACCTCATTTGAAAAGCTCGGAAGAAAATGCCGACTATAGTAAAATGTACAATCCGCAAACAGGAACTGAGTTTGTCAAACACTCTCATCACTTTGACTTAGAAAAATTAGTAACTGGTCTGATCGGTCAACTACCTGAAAAAATCATCGTGACTGAACCAGAGTATTTTGAGGCACTAGATCAAATAGTCAACGAAGAAACTTTTGAAAAATTAAAAAGCTGGATGCTAGTCATGACTTTAAATGCTTTAACTGGCTATTTAAGTGAAGAATTTCGTCAAATCGGTGGCAGCTACAATCGTGCTTTATCCGGTGCTGAAGAAGCCCGCCCACAAGAAAAAGCCGCTTACTATTTAGCTTCCGGTCGTTTTGATCAAGTCGTTGGTAATTATTACGGTGAAAAATATTTTGGTGCCACAGCCAAAGCAGATGTCAAAAAAATGGTGACCACCATGATTGGTGTCTATCAAGACCGTTTAAACAACAATGCTTGGTTAAGTCCAGCAACTAAAGAAAAAGCCATCTTAAAACTAAGTACCCTCGGTGTGCATGTGGGTTATCCTGATAGTATTCCGGAAATTTATCAACAATTTCGCGTCACAACAGCAGAAGATGGCGGTACTTTATTAACCAATGCCCTCCATTTTGCAAAACTAGTTCGGCTTGATAATTTCAGCAAATGGAATCAACCAGTCGATCGCGACGAATGGGAAATGAGCGCTTCAACAGTGAATGCGTATTACCATCCTTTTAGAAATATCATTGTTTTTCCAGCGGCGATCTTACAGGCGCCTTTTTACAGCCTAGAACAATCTGCCAGTCAAAACTTTGGTGGTATCGGAGCCGTGATTGCTCATGAAATTTCTCATGCCTTTGATAACAATGGCGCACTATTTGATGAATACGGCAATATGAATAACTGGTGGACTGAAGATGACACGACCCATTTCCAACAATTAGCAGATGACATGATTGCCCAATTTGATGGTTTAGAAATTGCTGGTGGCAAAGTCAACGGTAAATTAACTGTCTCAGAAAATATTGCCGATGCCGGCGGTTTGAGTTGTGCCTTAGAAGCTACTAAAAAAGAAGCTGAGGTAGATTTAGCTGCCTTCTTTATCAACTGGGCAACCATTTGGCGGATGAAAGCTCGAGAAGAATATAGTCAATTATTATTGGCTGTCGATGTTCATGCACCAAATAAATTAAGAGCCAACGTCCAAGTGAAAAATCTCCCTGAATTTTATGATACTTTCCATGTGACAGAATCAGACAATATGTATTTAGCACCAGAAAAACGAGTGAGTATTTGGTAAATAAAAAAAAGGTCTTCGCAGCAATTTGCGAAGACCTTTTATCTAATTATGCTTTTGGTTTACGAGAATCAATTGCGTATTGACGACGTCCGCCTGGTTTTGGTACTAAATCACCTAGCATAATGCCAAAGCCACCTTCAACGCGTAATTCGTGACCATTTGTATAGTCAGAACGTTTGCTGGCTAAGAATAAAGCACTGTTTGCAATATCTTGTACATCACCGATACGACGAGAAGCGACCATCCGACGACGACCTTCTTCTACTTCAACATCTTCATAGAATTTAGTTGAAAGAGGTGTTTTAACAAAACAAGGTAAAATACAGTTACTGCGGACACCATATTGTCCCCATTCAGCTGCGATTTGTTTCGACATCATGTTTACGCCAGCTTTAGATGGGCTGTAAGCACCTGAATAAGTTTCTGGTGAAATTGAGGCAATAGTTGAGATATGAACCATTCTTCCGCCTTGTTGTTCGATCATGACTTGACCCACTCGTTGTGAGATTAAGAAGTAACCATTCAAGTTGACATCGATTACTTGTTTCCATTCATCAAATGGTAGGTCTTCTAATGGACTAAATTTCAAGATGGCTGCTGTATTCACTAATACATCAATCCGACCAAAGTCAGCTTTTACATCTTTAATTAATGCTTCCACTTGTTCTTCAACTGTTGAGTTACATGCATAACCTTCAGCTTTTACATTGTAAGTATTTGCCAATTCTTTTGCATATGCTGCAGTGGCTTCTTTATTTAAGTCGACTAACGCCATGTTTGCGCCTTGTTCTGCGAAATCATTAGCAATTTTACGACCCATTCCACCTAATGCACCAGTAATTAAAACGACGTCGCCTGCTAAATTTAACCATGAATTTTCCATATTAATAAAAACGCTCCTTTTAAGTTTGTTATTACTATCACTATACTTTATCTATTCCCATGATACTAATTGGTATTTTCAATTAATCGATAGCTTGTGACAATAGTTTCAAAGTTGCTGGATTTGTCTGATAAATTGCCAGCTATAATCCTCATCGATTGGATATAACAACACCGGATTTAATAGTAAAACCGGATAATCCAACTGAAAAAAAACTTCCGCAAACCGATTAGCAGCAATCTCACTTAAAGCATGTATCCGCGCTTTTCGTTTGAAGGGTCCGGTTTTATAAGTCACGTGCTTTTCTTTCGTGAATAACTGATCTTGTTCCTCTAGAAAATGAAAAAGTTCGTGGGCTTGTAAAATTTCAGTCAAACTGGCTTTTCCCGTTAAGAAAGCCAAATTAGGCTCTGCTTGAAGCAATTCATTTCCTACATCAATTAAAGTTTGATTGACTCTGATCATATCCGGCTGTTGAAACTCGGCTAAGACATGATTGAAGCTAACCTTAGTCGTATCTTCAAATGTTTCCAGCTGTAATTGATAGTCCGTCAACCATTCAGCTAATTTTTCCCCTCGTAACTTTTCAGCGATTCCTTCACCACAAGCCTCTGCCTGAGAAATTAACTCAGAGCGTTGCGCCAGCGGTATTTTGTTGTACAAATGATCTTGTTGCAACAAATATGCTGCGAAAATATTTCGCGGTTCTTTTGCTAAAGTTAAGATAGTTGATGCAAATACTTCCATAATAGCTCCTAAATAAATCGGTTGGCAGCGATGATGATAACTTCTTCATCACCCATGATTTCACTCATTTCAATATCGATCAGCATTGTTAACTGTTGAAAATCTGTATTGGAAAAGTCTAATAAGCGTGGACCGACACAGAAGTAATAGTCAGGCCGTAAAATAATATCACTTTGATAGTTGGCCATGCTGTCCCATAATTTGCTGACTTGTTCTAAATAGCTAGACATCGTTGTGTGGACCACTTGGGCGTGTTCTCTTTGTACTCTGATAAAGCCTTTTTTATCGATTACGCGAATGCCATTTCCTTTATTATTAGAAGCGCCAAAGATAGTGAAGAAATCAGTCTTATCGATTAATTTCACTTCTTCCTTCGGCAAACGGAAATCTTGTACTGCTAAATCAAAAGCTTCTTCTTCATTTGGTGCACCGTCTAACTCGGCTGCTTGAGCGGCAGTCGCGCCACTAGCGCGAGCGGTAATTTTTTGTGTTTGCGGATCGATTTCGATATGGACTTCGATACTGGCTTCAGTCGCGCCACTTTCAATCGCTTTATTGGTTACTTCTTGTTTAATCGACTGAATATCTGCTTTAGTTGGACTAGGAACAATTCTTTCCACCACATCTTGCACCGCTGCCAAAGCCACCCCAATCGAGGATATTACTTCCGCATTTTCCGGAATTTTATAGCTTAGATCCATTTTTTGCGCTGCATATTTGATTAATGATGCGACACCGCCGCCAACTCCAACTAGGGTCATTTGATTTTTTTCAAGATGGTATTTTTTTGCTAGGTTTTCAATTTCAGGAACAATCTTTTCTACTGCTTTATCTAAGATCTGTTGCGCCACTTCTTCAACTGTTAAGTTTAAATATTCCGCTAAAGGCAACATCGCTTTTCTAGCAGAATTTGGATAACCAAAAGAGAAATCTTCTTCAGTAACATAGCCTAGAACATTAGCGGCACAGGAATTGGTAATAGTTACTCGTTTGCCTGAGGCTAATTTGATTGCTACATAGTCAGCAGGATCGCCTTCTTTTGGTGCAAATAATTCTAATTCAGGATCAACAATTTCTTCCTCAGGAGTGTAAACAGCATATTCTAAACCAGCAATATGGGCACTTCGAGGTCCTACGTCTTTAACGCCTGAATGACTGACCCGAATCATTGATCCGCCAGCGACTCCTAATACGCGGACATCTAAAGAGTTAACATAGGTTTTGTGACCAGAAATTTCTGAATAATCGATTACTGGACGACCATTTTTGATGACACCTAAATTTGTCGATGTTCCACCAACTTCAAAGTAAATCCCATTTGAGGTACGCAAATACATCAAGGCACCCATCACGCTTGCAGCAGGTCCTGATAACATAGTTAAAACAGGGCGTTTTTTCATTTCTACCACGTCCATTAAGCCACCATCGCCTCGCATAATCATCAAAGGGACATCAACGCCAGATGAACGCACACTAGATTCAGTAGAATTAGCAGTCTCTAACATTTTAGGCAAAATTGACGCATTGATAGTTGCTGTCCGGGTGCGGCGTGACAAGCCATAAAGCTTGGTCATTTCAGATGCCAGCGTAACTTGAACACCCTTTTCTTTAGCAATCTTAGCAATATGCTCTTCACAACTTAAATCATCTACCCCAAAAGCAGAACTAGCAACGATTACTTCGACGCCTTCTGCCACCAATTCATCGATCATTTTTCCAATCGCTTCATCAGTTAATTGTTTCGCAGGTAAATAACGGGATAAGATATGAATGCTTCTTCCCGTTCCTAAATCTATATCTTTTAAATTGGTTTGGAATTTGGCTAATAAGCCTTCCACCCCATTTTTCGCAGTCGAAATAATCCCAATTTTTGCCACATCACCTTCTAAAAGAGCATTAGTCGCTTGCGTCGTACTGTGGGCAACAAAAACTACTTCTTCAGGTTCAATCTTGTATTCAGCCAAAACTTTTAAAAAAGAATTGACGACCCCTTCAGCCACACCTTGCTCATGATCATGAGTGGTTTTCACTGAAGATTTCCCAATAATTTCTTGGCTATCATTATCAATTGCGACGGCTTTTGTATGGGTGCCTCCCACATCAATTCCAATTCGTACACGCCGACTCATAAAGCTTCTCCTCTTTCATATTAAGGTATTAATTTTTCCAAAATTAGTTTTATTTTCAAGCCGTATACCATTCAACTAGTTTGATACTTGGTTGAGTTGAACTGGCATCCTCTTTCATACTAAAGTAATAATTTTTTCCAAAAATTAGTTCTATTTTCAAACCGTATACCATTCAACTAGTTTGATACTTAGTTAAGTTGAACTGGCATCCTCTTTCATATTAAGGTATTAATTTTTCCAAGCAACTTAAAGTGGATTATTCATCAGAAAGTTACAGATTTCTAAAATTAAGGCAATGACTGTTCCAGGAATCAGTGCAACTTTCATATAAGAAACTGTATTGATCCGATTAAAGCCTAAGCCCCAGGCATTCCAAGAAATCGTAATATCAAAATGGGCCATCCCGATTAAGACTGCCGCAAACAACGGATATAAAAATGTGGTCGGATAGCCAGTGGTATTAATTACCACCGCTAGTAAAGCTGCACCAGAGCCGATTAACGACAGCGGTCCTTTGAACCAAGTTAATGGTGCCAAAATCCCGAAGATAATACATAAAATCAATGGAGATGTTGGAATAATTCCGCCAATAATTGTTTGGAAATATGGCGCTGCAAAAGCCGCCGACTGATTAAACATCGCTAAAGTAATCCAAAAAGCTACTAATGAAGACATGTCTTTCACACCTTCAGTAAATAAATAGGATATCGTCCGACAAGCTTCTCTAAAGCCATTATTCAATCGTCCACAGATAGCTAAGCCATAAATACTAGCTAGCACAAAACACAAGATGACTGGTAGTTGAAAAGCCACCACACCAACCACCGGAATAAATGGTGTAATCAAAGAAATACTTGGTGCATCTTTGACTTCAGCACTTTTGGTAGCTGCCCAAGAATAGGTCAAGTTCCCCATCTTTAAATAAATCATTGAAGCAATCGAAACAATTGCTAACATAATCACAAAAGCCAGCAAACCAAAAGGCAAATAATCATTATATGTATACTCAGGGCCGCCAACTGCATTACCAAAAAATGCTTGGTACTGACCAAAATTAATTGGATTTAAAAATATCCCAGCCGCAACTGAACCTGAAAATGAGAAGAAGGCAATTACTTTTGGCACACCGATTGAAAATAAGATTGGTAAGATAATCATTGCGATGGCAATTACTGAACCACCACCGGTCATCGAAGTAAAGATCAATCCGGTAATCAAATTGATCACTAACAAAATAATCGCTAAATTATCGCCACCTAGTTCGACACTTTTTCGAATAATCGTTGCAGCAATACCTGTTTCTAATAAAATCCGTCCAAAAAAAGCCCCTAGAAATATATTCATTAAACTAGGTCCGTAGCGTTCTGGTCCGGTTTGATAGACAGAAATTAGCATTTCATTGACACTCATCCCAGCAAAAGCAGCATTTGGATTTAGTAAATTACCAATAATCGGCAGCACTGTCCAAATCGTTGCCATAATAATGAAGCCAACCATTAAGTTGTAGCCTTTTATACAATAGATAACCATTCCCACAAAGGAAAGAATTAAAATGATCCCAATAATAATATCCATGGGTACCCCCTCTAAATTACCTCGTTATGAACAAACTTTTCTCATCATAACTATTAAATCATAGAAAAACAAGGAGGGAACGATTATTAAACCGTTTTCCCTCCATGATTCTTAATTAATCATGCATCTTATCAAAAGCACTGTAACCAAAAATTCGTTTGTGTTGCACTACTAAGTAACCCATCATCAAAATGGCTAGAATTGCAAATACCAATAATAGTGCCATCATAATGTAGACTGCTTGTGTTTCACCAACTGAGCTAGTCATTGAAGCAACAATGAATGGTAAGAAAGTACTAGCCAATCCCATCCAAGTATAATAAATCCCAGTATTTCGACCTTTTGGACCTGGAATAAACATTTGACGTAAGCTCAAACCAGCTTGTAAGGCACCACCTGCAGCAAAGAATCCTAAGCAAGCAATACTTACATAAACGATGGCTGGTGAACGGAAAACCAATACGATTGCCAAGGCAACAGCTGTGAAGATTGAATCAATTAATAATACTTTCAACGGATTCCATCTTAATTTACCCATCACTACTGCCCAGAAGATTACCGCAATAATTGAACCTAAAGTGTAAATTGAAGTTAAACCAGCGGCTTGTGTTTCAGATAAGCCAGCATTGTTTAAACCGAAAGCTTTTGTATATTGTTGTGCGCCATACATGATGAACATACAAACGAAACCGTAAAACATAGTAATGAAGTTTACTAAAAAGTTCGGTTTTACTAACATTTTTGCTTTTGCTTCGGCGATTTCTTTATTAATCACGTCTTTACTAGCGTTACTATTTTTATCTTTTTTGCTTTCTTTCATCTGATCGTCATACACGAATGGTGAAACGATCGCCATAATTAAACAAACCACCGACATTACTAACGGCAAGATAATGCTTAATTGTGGTTGACCACTAGCGGCAAAATTAACTACCAATAATGGATAAACGACACCTGAAATAGATACGAATAATTTAATTCCTAAAAGTGCTGAAGCTGAATATTTCGGTGCGCTTTCTTGAACTGCTGGATATAATGATGCATCCCAGAAACCTGATGTAGCAACCCCTGCGATAAAGGCACAAATACTGGCAATCACCATGCTGTTGGTAATTAGCAAGCCACTAAAGCATAGTACATATAAAATTGCACCGCCGATCGCCATTTTTTTACGACCAACTTTATCAGAAATTTCTCCACCAATCCAAACAGAGATGAATTTACCAAAACCAGTTGCTGTGATAGCTAATGAAACTGCTGCAGCTCCGGCTGTTGCATCTACATAACCCCATTTTTCAGAAAAGTAGGGAATATTTTGACTTAAAATTAATGCTTGCATCCCATGTGTAAAATAGCACAAATACACCGTGATTAAAGAGGCAATATATTTTTTCGCTTTCATGTTGTTACTCCTTTTTAAAAGTAGCAGAGATGGCCATCTTTCATGCCATCTCGGCAATAATCAGATTATTTTGGTCGTACAGGTAATTCTTCCCCAGTAAAGATCTTAAAGGCTGCTTTTCCTTGTTCTAGTAACATGCCAGCACCAGTCACAGTTTTTAAGCCAGCTGCTTCTGCATCTTGGATTAGTTGTGTTTTTGGCGGATTGTAGATGGCATCTGCCACTGTTAAGTTTTCATGGAAGACACTTGTATCAGCAATCGGTGTTTTCGTGTTGCCTTCACCCATTCCAACAGTTGTACCATTAACTAAAATGTCAGCAGCGGCAATTTTTGATTTCAACAAATCAGCATCTAATAAGTCATAGATGGCGATATCTAAATCAGGATATTGTGCTTTGACTTTTTCAACTGTTTCTTCGCCTTTTGCAAAGAAATCATCTTTAATGTTAAAGATTGAAACTGAAGCGGCACCTTCAATTGCTACTTGTACTTGAATCGCTGTAGCCGCGCCACCAGTACCGATGATGACAAGATGTTTACCTTCAACTTCTACGCCATTGTTTTTTAAGTTATTCACAAAACCCATACCATCTGTGATATGACCGATTAATTTACCATCTTTATTTTGGAAAGTATTAATGGCACCAACCATTTGTGCTGCTGGAGATAATTCATCCATGTATTTAGACATTTCAACTTTACAAGGCATAGTCACATTTCCGCCTGGCATGTCAAAAGTTTTAATAGCATCAATTGCGTTTGGTACGTGCTCTACATCCACATCATAGGCCAAGTAGACAGCATCGATTTTTAATTGTTCAAAGGCATAATTGTACATTGCAGGTGAGCCAGAATGACCGACTGGGCTGCCAACTAAACCATACATTTTTGTTTTTCCTGAAATACTTTCTAGCATCTTATTTACTTCCTTTTTCAACGAATTTTTATCTGCGAGACTTATTATACTATAATCTCACCTTCATGAGTTTATCAGATTACAAATTAGCCTAATAATTCAGGCCAAGCTTGTTTAATCACATCAATACTTGTTTCGTAATTCATGTTTGCAGATTTTTGATAACCTAAAGCTAGGATTGGATCAGAAATAACTTCAGTACCAACAACCCGTGGTTTGATTCCGTGTTCCTTGATGGCTTTTAGGAAACCAACTGTATCGCCCCAACCAGTACCTGGGCAAAGACGATCATGCATACTTTCATCCCGTAAGATTGTATCTGGGTAGCGACGTTCTAATACGTCACAGATTTGAATAGAAACAACTTTTTCAGCTGGTACATCTTTCAAATCTTCTTTCATAGTATCAGCTCTTGCCCAATGCCAAGTATCTAAAATCAACATCCCGTTGTCGCAATCAGCTTTTTTCACAATGTTCCAAGCGCTTTTCAAATCTGGCACACCAGAATATGGCATGAATTCTAAACCAATCACTAATTCTTTTGCCCGTTCACATAATTCTTGGAAAGCTTTTACGTGAACTTCTTCAGGATAATGTTCCATTAAACCACAGTTGATATGACCAACTCCGAATAAACGAGCCATATGATAAACAGTTTGTTCTTTAAATTGTTGTAACAACGTTTCTGGTGTTTCAACTGTTTTATTTGGGTCGCACCATAAAGTAATATATTCTACTTCTGTTACTTTCATATCGTTTTCAGCTAAGATTTCTAACATTCTATCATCAGAATAACCTTGTTTCACTGCCAACATATAAGTTTCGGCACGTAAACCAATACCGTCAAAACCAGCTGCTTTAGCTGTTTTTACCCGTTCTTCAAAATCGATATCCACGCCTAATGTGTAAGAGCTGATAGTTAATGGTACTTTTGTCATGTTGATTTCCTCCTAAATTTTACGACTATCTGTCAATTTTTAATAAAGTTACTTGATTCACAAAAGAAAGTAAAAAAATCAGCGGGAGTGGAAATATTTTTCAAAAAATTTTTTTCCCTCATGCTTTAAATAATTGTAACTTTTTTCACAATCATTTCTTGGTTTCATTTTAACCGCTGAGGTTTTAAATTTCTAATTGGTTTTACCCAAAAAATCTATAGGTAAAAGATATAGATTTTTGTTATAATGATAAAAATGACTATTAGGAGCTTCATAATGAATTTACAACATTTAAAATACTTTGACGTTTTAGCAAACGAACAACATTATACCCGCTCTAGTAAAATCTTAAATGTCACCCAACCCAGCTTGAGTAATGCCATCTCTTCACTGGAAAGTGAGTTAGGTATTACGTTATTTGAAAAAAAAGGACGCAACGTTGTTTTAACAAAACCAGGAATGATTTTTCATGATTATGTCAAAAAAACTTTGCAGACCTTAGATACTGGGATTGAAACAGTTGAAAAAATCAGTCGTGGTAGCGGCTTTATTAGTTTTGCCTTTTTACCAGTATTGGGGACAACTTATGTACCTAATTTAACCAGACTTTTTTTAGCAGCCAATCAAAATCAGCAAATTCAATTTGATTTTCATACATCAGACGGTGTTTCTAAGCGGATCGTGGAAGGCGTCCGTAATATGAAATATGATATCGGCATCTGTTCGTATATCCCAAACGAGCCATCGATTGAATTTCTACCAGTTGCTAGCCAAGAATTGGTCGTGATTGCCCCACTAGATCATCCACTGGCTAAATTTGATGAAATTTACTTAGAGCAGACGCAGCCTTTTGAACAAATTGTCTTTAGTAAAAATAGCGGTTTGCGGGATATTGTTGATGAATTATTTCAAAAAAATAATAGCACTTACAAAATCGGCTATGAGGTCACTGTTGATCAAGTGATTGCCGGCTTAGTCAGCCAAGGATTTGGCATTGCAGTAGTACCAAATATGTATATTCTGAAGCATTTACCTTTGAAGACTATCCATTTAAAAAATATTACCCGCTCCCGCAGTTTTTACTTAGTGACTAACAAAGAAGCTTATTTAACCCCTGCCGTCATAAATTTTAAAGAGTTTGTCTTGGCACATTCCTCACCTGATGAGATTGTCTATTAACAAAAAACCTCTTAGGACACAAAAAGCGTCCTAAGAGGTTTTTTTTGATCTAAATTAGATTTTTTTCTGTTGGATCAATTGCTGGTTGAAAGGTTTTGATTTCTTCGATGATAGCTAACAATTCTTTGTGAGCCGTCATATAATCATCAATTTTATCTCCATAAGTTTCGTTGAAGCCTTCGATGTCACCTTTAACAAAGGCGTACTCGTAATTGTAAACTTCGTTATATGCTGTTGCGAAACGTTTCAATAAATCCATTTTTTCAGCTAAGTGTAGAGCCATTTGAATCGTACGAAAATCACTATAACCTAGTTCAAACTGAACTGCCCAAATTCGAATAAAAGGATGTCCTGCTTTAATATGCAAAAAGTGATGTTCTGTATTCCAAGCTAAATTTTCTAACGAACCGCGTACATCTAACATAAAATCATCTTCTTTATTTTTTTTGTCACTTTGCAGCTAATTTATTAAAATGCAAAGTGATAAGACTCAACTTATTCTGTTTCCATAATTTGAACAACCGTTTCATAAGGATAATACTTGCTTGCAAAATCTTTTTTGAAATTACCAGTTATATGATGGAAAACATCATAAGGAAATTCGTTTTCAGGATTTTCAATCACTGGCTTTAGCTCTGTTAATAATTCTTTTTTCTCTGCCAACTGTTGAATAGCAGAAATCTCCATCAGACTGGCAACATATTCTACTAAATAGTTTTCGTAATAAATTTTTTCCAAGCTAATTCCTTTGGCATGGTTGCTACTAATCGATTCAGTTAACAAGTCTACTAACCTGTCTTCGTTTTCTGATTGTCCTACGACTTGATCTAGTTGCGCAATCAGATTTTCTTCGCTTAAAGCACTGTAATCATTTTTTGCGATACCTTTAGCAAAGGTATCCACCAAAAACAAAGAGCGGTCCATCATTTGTAATAATTTTTTGGCCATAAAAGTGATGGCTTCACTATCAACATCATTCAAGACGATTTCTTGTGCTTCTTTCGCAATTTTTTCAGCAACCGGTAAAATTCTTTGGGGTGTTTCTAAAGCATTAGTTAAAAAAGTATTGGCTAAATTACTTAAGATCATTTCAAATTTTTCTTGTGTATCCATCGGGACACCTCCTATTACTTATTATAAATAAGTAAATGATTTAGTCAAAAAAAGCTCCTCCCCAGATATTGAGGAGGAGCTTTTTATTAATGTCCTTTTTGATAAGATAAATAGTAAGCTAGTGAGACAAAACAAACGCCACCAACCACATTACCTAAATAAACCGGGATGATATTGTAGAAGAAAGCACCAATCCCGATATGCCCTTCAATAATGGCATTCGACAAGACAAACATATTCGCAACACTATGCTGAAAACCTAGTAAAACAAAGATCATGATCGGAAACCAAATACCCAATATTTTTGATGTGCCATCTTTTCCAGCATAAGACAGCCAAACACCTAGACCGACAAACCAGTTACAGCCAATCCCTGATATAAAAGCTTGTAAAGGCGTCGCCGCAACTTTTGCATCTGCGACAGAAGTTAATTCATGGAGAAAATCACCACTGCTTGTTAAGCCTACGATATGTCCAAAGAAATAAGCTACAAATATGGCCCCTAAAAAATTCGCAAAAGTAATAATTGCCCAATTATTCAAAACATCTACGGCTTTGATTTTTTTATTAATCCATGCGCTTGAGACAGCCACCATGTTCCCGGTAACTAATTCGCCACCGGCTAATAAAATGACGATTAAACCAATAGGGAAAACCGACGCACCTAATAAGTTTCCTAGAAAGACCAGTGTTTCAGGTGTTTGGGCAACAATTTTCATATAAGCCACATAGCTCAACGAAATCATTGCCCCACCGATAAAGCCTAGAATCATTTTCGCAAGCAAATTTTTCTGTGTTTTTTCCAAACCTTTAGTCGCACAAATGTCCGCTGTTTCTTGCGGTGAATACATTTTTCCACATCCTCTATGATCATTTTTTCACATTTCAAGTTATTTTACACAATTTTCCCTAAGATAAAAAGGTGTTTTCGTGAAAAATTTCGCTAAAAAATAATAATCCGCTTAAATTTTAGAGTTATTTGATTGGGATAGCTATTTTGGTATCTTAAATTCTAATAAAAAAAGCACTAGAGGATTTATTTTGATCCTCTAGTGTTTCTGAATTTTAATATGATTGGTAAGAAAATAAGGGTTGCTGCCGAGACAAAGAATGAGACTTTGTATAGTAAAGTCGCTTGATAGATCACTGTGACAAAATTATCTTTAGGAAACTTAGTTAGTCTTATTTTGCCATTTTTAGCTACTTTAAAGGACAAGTCTTTTCCATCAGAATCTTTTACCGTCACGCCTTTGTAGCCAGCTATTGGCAGCTCTACAGTGCTATTTGCGACAATCTTCTCAGTATTTACTTTGGCCCGATTCCCTGTCATGGTGTAGTCGATGGTTGTTTTCTCTTGATTGATTTTCCCTTGTTTATTCAAATATTCATATGGATCAGCAATTTTTGGCAAATAATCAAACATACTGAGACTGACTTCATTATAATAGCCATCTTTTTGCAAATCAGTCGCTGTCGTGTATTTTTCCATAATCTTTTGACTGGTTAAATATTGAGAAACCAGCAGCGGCGTAGCTAAATATAATAGCAAACTAACTGTAATTAACAAGCCACTGTGTTTACTAAAGGCCGTCAACACTTCGGCAAAAAAGAGACTGCCACAGACTGCTCCTAGTAAAGTCGCCAATAAATTTAAACGAAATGGAAACTGGATAATCTGAATGAAGCTATCTTCCAAGTAATCCCAGGGAAATACATTGGTCGTCATAAAAATCAGCAAGCCAGTCATAATCAGTAGCAAAAAGCCAAACTTATTGCGGAAAAGATTTTTCTTACCTGGTAAAAAGAAAAGCAACAAACTACCTAAGTAAGGAATCAATATAAAAATACCGACTGTATAATAACTATATTTTTCCGGTGATACGAATGAAAAGAGATACGCCAAGGAACCAGTCATCTGGGCGCCTTCAACTAAACTGGCTTGATAAGCACCGGTAATATCCAGATGCTGCATCTGTTCAAGCATCGGAACCAAACAAAAAGCACTGAGTAAAGCCGCCATCGCGCCACTGAAAATTAATTGTTTCCAGACAGTCACTGACCATTTCGGAATGAGTAACAATAAACAAATCACTAAAAATAAAACTACTAACAATGAACTAACAAAGTGAGTATAAATTAAGCCTGCCATTCCAAAAATCAGCCAGCTTTTCTTCTTACCTTGATCAAAAAAGAGACTGAAAAATCCTGCCATAATTAATGGTAAGAAGACAAAAGCCGCACCTTCACCAAGAGCCGTCCGCATAAAAATATTCACTAGGCGATACTGAGAAAAACTATAGACAACCGCAAAAATAAATGGCGCTATTTTCATCCCTTTATCTGATAATGGCAAAAGCTGTAGTTTTAAGAAATAGCGCATCCCATAATAAGCACTGAGTAAAGTCAGAAAAGTTAAGAGCAATACATATAAATAATAGCCTTTAAAAATATTTCCTACCACCATGGTTAAAAGCGCCAATGGCAATACCGTCGTTTCATATGGATAAAATAAATTTACCCCATAGGCATATTGAAAAGGTGAAAAATTCCCTACTCCAGTCGGATAACCCATTTCCTTTAATTGATCAGTCATACTAAATGTGCGCATGAAATGAAAGGCAAGATCATCTCCTTGTAACAATTGAAAATGTGGCGAAGTTAATCTTAACATCGGTAATGTATAAATAAAGCTGATAACTAGAAATAATCCTAGTAAGCTGATGGTTTTTTTGAACGTCATTTTATTTCCCCTAAAAATTTTTTCTCTCACCATTATACTAGAACAAATAAAAAAGAGTCAGCTTCTGCCAACTCTTTTAAAAATTTATTTACCAGCACGTTTTACATAAGTGCCTTCTTGAGTATTGATTTCTAATAATTCTTCTGCTTCTACAAAGTCTGGCACGTTAACTACTAAACCAGTTTCCATTGTTGCTGGTTTACCAGAACCAGTCACTGTTGCCCCTTTAATTGAAGGTTGCGTCTCAGTCACTCGTAGAACAACTGTTGTTGGTAATGTAACTCCGATAACTTCGTCGCCGAAGAATTGGATTTTTACTTCCATATTTTCTAGTAAATATTTCATTTCTTGTTCGATCGTGTCTAATGGTAATTCATATTGTTCATAAGTTTCTAAATCCATGAAGACAGCCACATCATCTTGGCTATATAAATATTGAACACTTTTTGTTTCAATGATGGCTTGTTCAAATTTTTCTTCAGGGCGGAAAGTTGTGTCATAAGTTGAACCAGAGCGAACATCTCTCAGTTTCATCCGCATTACAGTATTTCCTTTACCTGGTTTGTGGTGGCTTGCTTCTAATACACGGATTAATTTGCCATCTTGGACAAAAGTCATACCGGCTTTTAAATCACTTGCTGAAATCATATATCTCTCTCCTTTAAGATTAGTCGACTCCTCATTTTAACAAATCCCATAGGCAGTGACTAGCTAAACTTACTAGAATCAAATAAACATAAAATAAATCTCGCATTTGATTTGAATTTCCTCTAAAATAATAAGCAAAGGGGTGAGTTTTATGTTAGACACAATTGAGCTGGTCACAGACAAATGGTGGACTTTTACCAACCTAGAAGATCCAAAACACAAAACGGCTGAATTCACCAAACAATACGGCCTTGAAGGCGTCATCAATGAATTTATCAGTGATTTATACGGTATTATGAAACACACGATGGATCCACTAGAGGCAGAAATGATTTTTTCCGAAGTCAAATTTTGGGATGATTTTAAAAAGAGCAATCGTTTCTTTGAATTTGAAAATGAAGACAACGAGCATGAAATGTTGTTAGAGTTACTGCAACAAATTGCTCATCATTTAGATTTTGTACAAACAACCTTACGTTTAGCCAAATAATAAAGCTTCGAAAAAATGACAGTCATTTTTTCGAAGCTTTATTTTTAAATACGTTTTAGACGTTCTTTGTAAGAATTCCAGCGCGCACTTAATGGTGCAGCCGCTTCTTTGATGGCACAATATTTATCTACCAAAGTAACAATGTAGCTCTCTTTATACTTAGGTGGTGTGATCGTTGCACCCCACATATGCTTAATAATAATGTCACGTTCAAGTGTTGATAATTCAGTAATTTTTTCGGCATTTTTCACGGCGATTCTTGGATGCATGTAAGCATGAGAACCTTCGTCAAATTTTGTTGTATGCCAATCATAATAAAATAAATCATGTAATAAGCCAGCGCGAGCTGTTGCTTTTGCATCTCCGTTAAAACGTTTGGCTAATTTATAACTATTGTATGAAACGCTAATTGAATGCTCCAGACGAGTGGAATTCATATGTTGCGTATAGTTTGCTAATTTTTGTACTTCTTCAGTTGCTAATAAATCTTCTATGTAAGAAAGATATTCTGCATCTTCACGCCAATTTTCCGTCATTGATTAAAAGCTCCTTTTCTGCTGCTACAAAAAAGTATAACACGGCTTTGGTACGAGTAGGGCGCTGACAAAAAAAAGTTGTTTAATTTTAAATCTTTCTTTACACTTTTTAAGCTTGGTTTATTAAATGAAACATTAATATGCCCCCAGCAATCGCTACATTTAATGACTCTGCTTGGCCTTTCATTTCAATGTAAGTTGTCACATCTACTTGCCCCAACACTTCCTCTGAAACACCTTGTCCTTCATTTCCTAGCACCAATGCAAAGTTTTCTGGTGGTGTCACTGTGCGATAATCCTTGGCTTGTTTGTCTAACGCCGTCCCGATAATTAAACCAGTCTCTTTAAAATCAGCCATCACGGTCATTATATTTTGACTGACTACCGACAAATGATACAAACTGCCTTGGGTACTCCGCAAAGTTTTAGGATTATATAAGTCTGCTGAGCCGTCACCTAAAACCACACCTGAAAAACCTGCCGCATCAGCTGTTCGAATCAAGGTCCCAACATTTCCAGGATCTTGAACATTATCTAAAAGCAGCCAGGCACCACGATAATCAATAGTCGTTTCTTCAGTTGTTTTTGCCACCGCAATAATCCCTTGAGGCGTTGGCTGACTAGCCAAACTTTTCAAGATGTCATCAGAAACCAACGTCATTTCAGGCAATTCAGCAGTAAACCATTTGTCCCATTCCTGCAAGCCCCGTTGACTGACAAAGACTGCTGAAAAAGTAATTCCAGCCTTGTGAGCTTCCTGCACCAAGTGAAAGCCTTCCAACAAATAGCTCCCGGTTTTGTCACGATATTTTTTTTGCTGTAACTTTTTTATTTCTTTAATTAATGGATTTTTTAATGATCCTATTTCTTTCACGAAATCACCTCTTGGACATTATAGCATGAGATTTGTCAGCACTAAAAAAACTCGTTATGATAGATAAAAATAGATTTTATTAGGAGGAATTCATATGAAAATGCGCATGAATGTCACTGGTCGCGTCCAAGGAGTTGGCTTTCGTTATACAACGCATCAAATTGCCAACGAAATCGGTTTGACTGGCACCGTTAAAAACGAAGCAGATGGCAGTGTCTCCATCCAAGCTGTCGGTAGCCAGACACAAATAACCAATTTTATTGATCAACTGAAAAATCCCAAAAATCCCTTTTCCAAAGTAGAGCATATTCAACAAACAATCGACGATACACTGCCTGATTTTAAAACCTTTGATGTGATTTATTAAGAATCTCCTAACCTTAACTAAATTTTCTGATACAATTGAAATAGCCAAAAATCTTTAGTATAGTTATCTTTGTCTGATATTATTTAGTGAAGGAAGAAGTAAATGAATAAATTAAAAAACTGGCTATTAGGGTCAGGTATGTTAGGTCTCGTTATCTTTTTATCCGGCTGTGTCCGCACAACAAGTGACGGTTCACCCGATACTTCAGGAATTGTCTATCGCTTTTTAGTGGTTCCGCTAGAAACATTTTTAGATTGGATGGTTAATAGTTTTGGCTGGGGTTACGGACTAGCCATTATCATTTTAACTGTTATTGTTCGATTGATTATTTTGCCATTAGGTGTTTACCAATCAAAAAAATCACTGGTCCAATCAGAAAAAATGCAAGCCATCAAGCCACAGCTTGATGCCGCTCAAGCAAGACTAAAAGAAGCAACAACACAAGAAGAACAAATGCAAGCACAACAAGATTTACAAGCTGTCTACAAAGAAAATAATATGAGTATGATGGGCGGTATGGGTTGTCTACCATTATTAGTCCAAATGCCAATCTTCTCAGCTTTATATTTCACAGCTCGCTTTTCTGAAGGGATCCAAAGTTCACCATTCTTGTCTCAACGAAGTTATTTATTAGTTGCGATTGTCGCAGGAGCTTACTTCTTACAAAGTTTCATTTCATTAATTGGCATTCCAGAAGAACAGAAAAAAACCATGAAATCAATGATGATTGCCTCACCTTTGATGATCACGGTGATGTCCTTCACGTCTCCAGCTGGTGTGGCTTTATACTGGGTGGTCGGTGGTATCTTTAGTTGTATTCAAACCTTTATTACTAACGTGATTATGCGCCCAAGAATCAAAGCGCAAATCCAAGAAGAATTACGCAAAAACCCACCAAAACAAGTAATTTCTAAAAAACCAATCAAAAAAGCTGAACCAATTAAGTCCCAAAAAAATGTACCAACCAACAAGAAAAATAACAAATCTGGCCAAGGTAGAAACGCCGGAAAACAACAAAAAAGATAATTAAATTATTGTATTTAGCACCTTTCCTTAAATGGGAAGGTGTTTTTTTCTGAAAATGAATAGTTTTTAGATACTTTATTCTCGATTTTTTTGCAATTCAGCCATCTTTCAAAGAGTATTTTTCATATTTTTTTGATTTCCGGTGCATTTTTCATAACATGTAGTCTCATTTTCAGTATTTATTAAAAAAAGACAACCATTTCTGGCTGTCTCTTTCTACAATCGCATATTTATTTATTCCAATCTATTGTTGGAGCAGTAACTAATTTACTTTCTAACTCAGAAGCATCTTTTAATAATGGTGCAGATACTGTAACTGATTCACCTTTGCCATCTGTAATAGTATAAGTTTCATTTTCAATGAAATTATTTTTTATAAAATCTTCTACTTTAACAATGTCTGCTGGGTTGATATCAGAAAGAAAAGCGGCAAAATCAACACCATCACCATTCGTTACGAAATATCCATTATAAGCTGATTGTATATAATTTTGAACGTAAGCCAATACAGTGGTTTCCTTACCATTGTCATTGACTTCTTTTTTCATTTCATCACTGATCGCGCTGCTATTGATTGTTAACGATTTACCATAAGCAAACATGGTATTGAGGTTTTTAATGAATTGCAATTGATTAAATGCTGTTTGTAAATCAGTATTAACTTTTTCTGCAGAATCATTAGTAACGGCACCAGTTTTTGATGCGTTAATTAAATTTTGAGCTGCTGTTAAGGCTGCACTATATTTATTCCATGACGAAACGGTATAACTAGAAGCAACAAAACTGCTATTTGGTTGATTGCTTAAATCAGTTAGTTTAGAAATGGTTGTATTCACAGGTACTACAGCAGGATCCAACGGTTTTTCTGCCAATTGATCAATCGCTGTTTGTAGAGCAGTGACTTGTTCATTCACTTCTGCTTGAGTCGCATCACTATTATTTAAAATAGTTTCGCTAGCATCAATTTTAGCTTGTAATGCAGCATAACTTGCTTCTGTATAGTCATCACCTTTAATTGCTTTCGCAGCGGTAATTTTAGCCGCTAATTCAGCTTTATCAACGACAGCTACTTTTTCCAAATTGTTAAAAGTATTTTGTAAATTTGTGGTAGCTGCATCTACTTCTACTTGTGTTGCTTTCTCCTCAGCTGATACTTTTTTTGCTGCCGCTAAAGCTGTTTGAAAATCTGCAAAACTAGCAGCAGTATAATTTGATGATTCCGTATTTTCAACTTTTTTAATTAAAGTATTTAATATATCCTTGTTCACCACAGTTTCTGATGAACTATTGGATGTCGCATAAAAAGCCACCTCTTCATTTACCCAGCCTAATTTATCCAAACCATTATGTTCAGATAATGAAGTGGTATAAAAGTGGGCGCCACTTGTAGCATTGGGATTGTAATCACGATAAACAGGAACCTTCTTAGCTGTATCACTCAAAAATGCTTGTCCTTCTTGTGTCCAACCTTTTTTGCCTAACCAGTTATACTCGCTTTCACTTTTGGTATAAAAATGATCACCCGCATTTGAATTATACAAGCGATAGACTATATCACCTTTAACAGGCACTTGCCATGCGTCATTTTCATTTGTCCAGCCTTGTTTTACCAAATTGTCTCTTTCATTAGCACTTTCTGTATAAAAATGTTCACCACTATTTGGATTATAAACACGATATAACGTAGTATTGCTATCATTTGAAGCTGCTAAAACTTGTTGACCGCCATAAGCAACGATACTTAGACCAAATAAAACACCTAAACTAATCAAAATTGTTCTTTTCATCTGACTCACTCCTATCTTTTCAAACGCTAGATAACATTTGTGATGTCAGAATACTCTTGCTTAAAACTTTAGTCAAAATATTAATTATTAGAAATACAAATTAAACAAAGGCTACGAAGCTTAAAAATAGCAAATAAATTACTTTTATACATAATAATTAAAGATAAAGTATCTAATATTAGATACACTAGTAAGATTGAGCTAAATTTCATTCTAAATCATTCAAATTAACTACTTAATAATGAGTGGAAACTCTAGGGGATTTTGAACTTTTAGCAACAAAAAAAGCCAAACGATTTACATCGTTTGACTTTAAAATCATGTTAGTGATTATTATTCAGCAACTGTTAATGGAGTTTTACCAACAAATCCATCAAATAATGCTTTTACTGCTGCACGATCTGTGTTATCTCTTAAAATTTGAGAACCAGGCACAGTGATTGATCCACCAGCAGGAGCTTCATATGTTCCAGCAAAAACTTGTTCCCAATTTGCAATAGTTGCTGCGTTATTGTCATTTGACAACGTAACATCGTAATCAGCTACATCTGTTGCATAAGCCGTAAAGTACGCTAATGCGTTAGCATTAACAAATACTTCATCAGTTGCTTCAGTACTTAAACCTGCAACATAAGCTTTAAGAGCTGTTACATCTTTAGTATAAACTAAAGCGTTGTACATATCAGTTAAATTATTTACAGACCAATTAACATCTGTTTGAGTAATTTCAACATTATTTACATCAGCACGTTCTGTAGCAGTAGCTAAAGCTGTTTCGAAATCAGCCCAAGCTTCATCAGTTGCAAAATCAGCTGCTTGAGGATTAATTTCATCAATACGAGCAACTAATTCTTGTAAGCCTGCTTTATCAAATTTTTTACCTTCTAAAGCAGTATATGCATCATTCAAATTAGTTGTTAATTCAGTGATTTCAGCAGAACCAATTACTTCATTCAAACCATTTTTAACAGCTGTTAAAGCATCTTGATATGCTGTCCATAATTCACCTGGGTAGTCAGTGCTTACTAATTCTTTTTCAGCTTCAGCTTCTAAAGCTTCACGTAAAGGTGCTTTAATACTTGTATCTGTGCTTGCTAATAATAAGTAAGCAGCATCAACCGTTGCCTGATCAGAATTAGTATCAGCTAAAACTGCTGCAGCATTTGCTAATGCAGTTTGGAATGCTGTCCATTTTGATGGTTCTCTGAAATCTAAATTAGTATAATCTTTTACTAAATCATAACGTTCTTGTAATGCTGTTTTATCAACATCAGTTGATGGATCTTCTGGATCAGTAGTAGGGTTCACACCGTAGAATGCGATTCCTTCGTTTGTCCAACCGTTGTCTTGTACTAACCAGTTTTGTTCATCTGAAGACTTAGTAAAGTTATGAGAACCTACTACAGCATTCGGATTGTAAGCACGGTAGATAGCTACTTCTTCAGTAGTTGAAGAGTAGAAAGATGTGCCTTCTTTTGTCCAACCTTGAGCTGCTAACCAGTTATACTCGTCAACGCTCTTAGTATAGTGGTGGTCTCCTGCATTTGAGTTATAAACACGGTATACAGTATCACCTGAAGTTGGTGTGTTCCAACCAATTCCTTCGTCTGTCCAACCAGCCGCAACTAGTCCGTCTTTTTCGCTAGCACTTTCAGTATAAAAATGTTCTCCTGAGTTTGGGTTATACACGCGGTATAATTCGTTAGATGCAGCTGATGCATCAGTTCCTCCGTATACTGCTAAACCTAAACCAATTACTGCTCCAAGACTAAGTAATACAGTCTTCTTCATAAAATTTCTCCTCCTAAAAAATAAAAAGTTGTTTCGTTACAAGAACAACGATACCATAGTTAAAAAAAAAAGCAAAGTAAATTCTTCATTTTTTCTATATTTTTTTCGCATTTATCACAAACAATAGTTATCTATTTAACACTTTATTTTGAAAAAGTTTTCATTTTTTCTTTTATTGTAATAAAAAACGGTAAAAATAATTATTTCGCAATCTCTAAAATAAGAATTGAAATCCAGCAATTTGCTATTAATAGCAGGTATATTCTTCACCTCAAATATTGAATTAAATCACTCTAAAATTCCCTCTTTATCAAAATAACTATTGGTATTTTTTGAAAATATTTTCAAAACCTTTTCACCAAAAACAGTTCAAATGTTTTTCTTCCAAAAAAATTCACAAACAAAAAAATTTACTTTTTTAGTAAAAATAATTAATAACAATTGTTCTATTTTTTCGCACAAAAAAAGTCAAACGATTTTCATCGTTTGACTTTAAAAATTAAGTTAATAATTATTAAGCTTCAACTAATGGAGTTTTACCAGTTAAAGAAGAGAAATCAGGTTCAGTAACACCATCTTTTAATTTGCCAGTAATTAATGATTTAATAGAATTTACAGCACCATCAATATTACCTTGAGTAGTTGATGCACTACCATCTTTCACTGCTGCAAGAGTATTAGTATACTCTGTGTACTTAGCATTGAATTCTTTAGCATCTGCATCTGATTTAAATGATGAAGCTGAAACTCCTGAAGTAAGATTTAAAACTGAATCTAAATCTTTAATATAAACTAAACTGTTGTATGCATTTGTTAAATCAGTTACTGACCAGCTTACATCACCTTGTCCATTTTCAAGATCAACTTTATTAACATCTGCACGTTCTGTAGCAGTAGCTAATGCAGTTTGGAAAGTTTTCCAAGCGTCTTTTGTTCCATCAGCATAGTTTGCAGCAAAATCAGCTTCTTGAGGATCAATTTCATTAACACGAGCAACTAGTGCTTGTAAAGCTGTTTTGTCAAATTTAGCACTTTCTAAGTTAGCTACAGCAGTATTCACTTTTCCTGCCTCAGCTGTTACTTCAGTGTCCTCCATTTGTTTGGTTAAGGAAGTTTTAGCATCTGAAATTGATTTTTGATAATCAGCCCATGCTTTTGCTGGGAAATCAGTTTCTACATAACCTTTTTCTGCAGCTGTTTGTAACGCTTTACGTAATTCAGTTTTAACACTTACTGATTCTGCATTAGATAATAAAGCTAAAGCAGCATCAATTGTACCTTGTTCAGCATTTGCATCTGCTAACACACTTTGAGCGTGAGTTAATGCTGATGAGAAAGTATCGAAAGCAGCTTGGTCAGCAAAATCATAGGCAGTATAATCTTGTACTAAGTTAACTAAACGATTTAATTCCACTTTTCCATTTTCTTCTAAACCAGCAATCGCTGTGTCTAAAGCTGCTACTTGTGCATCTACTTGTACTTGAGTCGCATTAGCATTATTGAAAACAGTTTCTGCTGCTGTAATTGCATCTTGTAATGCTTGATAGCTTTCGGCAGTGTAATCAGTGCCTTCGATTGCTTTTGCTTCAGTGATTTTAGCTTCTAAAGCTGTTTTATCAGTTTCTGCTGGAGCTACTGCTTCTAAAGCTGAAACCGCAACTTGTACTGCAGATACTTGTGCATTTACTTCTGCTTGAGTTGCATCTGCATTTTCTAAAACAGCTTGTGCTTCATTTAGAACAATTACTAATTGTGAGTAGCTTTCTGCTGTGTAATCAGCTTCGTTTAACGCTAACGCTGAAGTAATTGCTGCTCTTAAAGCATCTTTGTTCACTTCTACTGTATCAGCATTCACGCCATAAAATGCAACACCTTCATTAGTCCAACCTTGTTCATTAACTAACCAATTTTGTTCTGATGAAGATTTTGTAAAGTTATGAGAACCTACAACAGCATTTGGATTATAAGCACGGTGAATTGCTACTTCTTCATTAGTTGATGAGAAGAATGATCTTCCTTCTCTAGTCCAACCTTGGCTAGCTAACCAGTTATACTCATCAACACTCTTAGTGTAGTGGTGATCACCTGCATTAGAATTATAAATCCGGTAAACAGTATCACCAGAAGTTGGTGTATTCCAACCAAGTCCTTCATCAGTCCAACCTTGGCTTATCAATCCATCTCTTTCGCTGGCACTTTCAGTATAAAAATGCTCACCAGAATTTGGATTATAGACACGATACAATTCATTTGATGCTGCTGAAGCATCAGTACCTCCGTATACAGCTAATCCAAGTCCGATGACTGCACTCAAACTTAATAAAATCGTCTTTTTCATAAAATTCTCCTTCCAATTTGAAAAAAATATCCCTTACAAAATATAGAATAACATATAAAATAATTATTTCAATGCTATTTTCATTCTTTTTCGATTTAATTTTTTTATTATATACTTATGTAAACACTGTCATATAAGCTTTGATGTCGGATTTTTAGAAAAGTAACGGTAATATAAAAATAAATTATAAAACAATATTAAATAACAAATAAAACGTATTTTTTAGACGTAATTATTCGTCATAAAAAAAGAAATAAAGATTTTTTTTGCTAAAAATCACCAATATATAGATAGTAAATGACACCTTCAGAAAAAATTTCCCTACGATATTTACTTTTTTGAGATCTCATTTTTCCCCAAAAGAAAGTTTTTTTAGATTGTTCCCTTATTATGCGTTTATATATTTTATTTATGTTGTTTATATGCGTATCCAGTGTATAATATGTATTGTATAAAATGATTTAATGGAGGACCTTTATGAATTTATCAGAACGGCAAGAGAAAATTATTGCTATCGTAAAAAAGGAACAGCCTTTAAGTGGGGAGAAAATTGCTGAGCATTTAGGTATTTCTCATGCAACTCTACGGACAGACCTTTCTTTTCTTACTATGGCAGGAATTTTAGAAGCTAGCCCAAAAGTTGGCTACACGTATACGGGAGTTGGAATTGAACAATTTTTATTTGATAAGATTTTTTCAGTAAAAGTTGGTGAGATTATGTTGTCTCCTTTATTAACACCACAAGATACTTCGATTCACGATGCTATCACCAATATGTTTATGTATGATGTCGGCTCAATTTATGTGACTGACGAAAATAAAAAATTAGTGGGTTTACTTTCTCGCAAGGATTTATTACGGGCGGCATTAAATAGCAATTTACAAAGCACACCCGTGGCAGTCGTTATGACTCGGGCGCCACACGTCAGAACTTGCACCAAGGATTTCACTATTTTAGAAGCTGGTGCTGTTTTATTAGACTATCAAGTCGATTCTTTACCAGTAGTAGATGAAACAGATTCGAAACAAATTGTTGGAAAAATTACGAAATCACGAATTTTTAACTATATCATGCAACAAGCACGACAAACTGAAACCAACCGATAGGAGAGTAAACCATGAAAAAGAGCGTACCATTGTATATGATTTCAGATTCAGTAGGAGAAACATCTTTAAAACTAGTAAATGCCGTCATCGCCCAATTTCCTTCCGTCGATTTTGACACGACGTATCGTTTTCCTTTTACAAAAGACGAAGAAGAGTTACAGGGAATTTTACGAGATGCCTTAAAAGATGGCGCTATCGTCGTGACGACTTTAGTTAGCGATAATTTAACCAACATTGTGACTGCATTCGCTAAGAAAACCGGCCTACAACACATCGACTTCATGACACCTTTTATGGAAATTATTCATCAAAAAACCGGCGTCTCACCTTTACAAGAAGCCGGCGTTGTTCATAAATTAAATCAAGAATACTTTGATCGCGTAGCAGCGATTGAATTTGCTGTGAAATATGACGATGGAAAAGATGCCAAAGGATTCTTAGATGCTGACATCGTTTTATTAGGGATCTCCCGTACCTCTAAAACACCTTTAAGTATGTATTTGGCAAATCATCGCTTAAAAGTAGCCAACTTACCACTGATTCCGGAAGTTCCAATTCCTGAACAAATTCGCCAAGTACCGAAAGAAAAAATTATTGGCTTAATCATTGATCCTGAAGTACAACAAAAAATTCGAACCAGTCGTTTACATTCTTTAGGCTTGGCTGAAAATTCTCGTTATGCAGATTTAGGCCGGATCAAAGAAGAAGTTGACTATGCATTTTCAATTTATGACGAATTAGGTGCTTACGTATTGGACGTAACCACTAAATCAATCGAAGAAGCAGCGACTTTAATTAATGAACACATGGATAATTACATGGAATAATTTACTATATAGTAGAAGAACTTGATGACTAGACTGACGAATATGACGGAAATAATCTTTATTTAGGAGGAAGGAAATGCTATCCACTCGTGAAAAGTATTATCAGATGTTAGAAAAAGAGTTCCATTCAAAAGAAGATGTTGTGACTGAATTAATTAATTTAGAAGCCATTATGAATTTACCTAAAGGAACGGAACTTTATATTAGTGACATCCATGGAGAATTTGGCGCTTTTGACCATATCTTACGGACTGGTGCTGGCAATATTAAAGAAAAGATCAGTGATTTATTTCAAGATCGCTTAACTGAACGAGAAAAAGATCAATTGACTATTTTAGTTGCCTATCCTGTTGAATCTTTAGCTAGTGACTCGCTTTTCTCCCATAAAGATATTTCTTGGTATCGCACGAAAATTCGCCAATTGCTTGAACTTTTAACTTTTTCTTCTACTAAATACACCCGTTCAAAGGTGCGGAAAGCTTTACCAAAACAATTTGCTTATATTATTGAAGAGTTAATGTATACAAATACCGCCTATGTTGACAAAGCGGCTTACTATGACGAAATTCTGTCACATCTTTTAGAATTGGAACAAGGCGATGCTTTCATTTCAGCTTTATGTCAAAGTATTCAACGCTTAGTGGTGGATCATTTACATGTGGTTGGTGATATTTATGATCGTGGACCAGAAGCTGATAAAATTATGGACAAACTTTGCCAGCATCCTTCGATTGATGTGCAATGGGGTAACCATGATATTTTATGGATGGGGGCTTATGCTGGCTCTCGCGCTTGTTTGATGACTTTATTACGGATTGCTGCTCGTTATAATTATTTGTATGAAATCGAAAAAGCTTATGCCCTGAATTTACGTCCATTATTTATGTATGCTGAAGAACATTATCAAAAAAATCCTGTTTTTACACCGAAAGAAAAATGCAGCAATGCAAATTATTCGATTGAAAGCCTGGACACACTGGAAAAAGTGCACCAAGCTTTAGCTATCTTACAATTCAAATTAGAAGGTCAGTTGATTAAACGTCATCCAGAATTTGATATGACGGATCGTTTATTATTTGACCAAATTAATTTTGATCAAGACACAATTACTTTGAAAAATAAAACCTATTCGCTACAAGGTAGCTGTTTTCAGACGCTACAAAAAGATTTGTACGCCCTTACGGAGCAAGAAGAATATGTGGTGGATATGTTAATGGCCTCTTTCCAGCAATCGACTAAGATGCAAGAGCACATGAATCTTTTATTGGAAAAAGGCTCGATGTATTTAGTTTATAACCAACATTTATTATTCCATGGGTGTTTACCGTTGACTGATAAAGGTGATTTCCTGCCACTTAAAGTCAATGGGATCAATTATCGGGGAAAAGATTTACTACGCTTTTTTGAAGATCAATTGCGGCAAGGCTGTGACTTGCAGATATCAGATAATCCTCATGCTGATTGGTCTTGGTATTGTTGGACAGGAAATATTTCTCCGCAATTTGGTAAGAGTGCCATGACGACTTTTGAGCGTTACTTTATTGCTGACAAGAAGACTCATGTGGAAATTAAAAATAGCTACTATAAATTCCGGGACACAAAAAAAACTTGTGAAATGATTTTACAGGAATTTGGTTTGTATTCACCTCATTCAAGAATTATCAATGGGCACACGCCAGTTAAAGTTAAAGGTGGCGAATCTCCCATTAAAGGTGAAGGCATGTTGTTTGTAATTGATGGCGGTTTATCAAAAGCCTATCAAAAAACAACTGGGATTGCCGGCTATTCCTTATTAAATAACTCTTATGGTTTTCAAATTGTGACCCATGATCCTTTTTATTCAATTGAAGACTTAATTGAAACTCAAACGGATGATACTTCATTGAAACGGGTAATTGATCATGATATTTCCCGCACCATGATCCGTGACACCACAATTGGTGAAAGTATTGAGGAACAAATTGAAACTTTAAAAGGCTTTTTACATTACCAAATGAATTAAACAAGCAAAAAAATTCCTGCTTCGACTTTATGAAGCAGGTTTTTTTGTGTATAGTATTTTTGAGGTGTATAACATGTTGTCTGCATATATAAATATTTTAATGATTTTTGCTTTAATGTTCTTAGGTTATTTCTTAACCTACAAACAATGGTTCTCTAATCAAATTGGCGATGTTTTTTCAAAATTGGTTTTAACGATTGCGTTGCCTACCAATATGTTTTTAACGATTACCCGTAATTTTACCCACGATCAATTTTTAGCTTTGATCCATGGCGCAATTATTCCTTTGGTCTCGATGCTGATCACCTTTTTAATCAGTTGGATCTACATCAAGCTTTTTAAAATTACTCCTAGTCGACAAGGATCTTTTGCTACAATGTTTACTTGTTCCAACACAATTTTTATTGGCTTGCCGATTAACTTAGCGATCTTTGGTGAAAAAGCGGTACCGAATGTTTTGATATATTATATTGTGAATACAACCATCTTTTGGACGATTGGCATTTATTGTATCGCCCGGGATAATCCCAACATCCAGCAGGCTAAAGTCAATTTTCATTTGCTGCCGGTATTAAAAAAGATTTTTTCTCCTGCGCTATTAGGTTTTGGGATCGGTTTGGTTTGGGTATTATTAAGCTGGCAAGTACCTGCTTCAGCTGAAATTTTCTTGACTTATTTAGGGAATTTAACTACGCCTTTATCGATGTTTATCATTGGCATCATCGTTTATAATGTTGGTATTAAGAATTTAACCATTAATAAAGATATTATCGGCGTCTTGATCGGTCGCTTTATTCTTTCTCCTTTGATTGTTTGGGGACTGGGTCAGTTTATTGAAGTACCTACTTTAATGCTACAAGTTTTTATCGTACAATCGGCGATGCCGGTACAAAATTCGGTACCGATCCTGACTCGTTCTTATGGTGGCGATCAAGAATATGCTGCTTCGGCACTGGGTTATTCAGTGTTACTTTATCTTGCTTATATTCCACTATTATTGAAATTACTTTTATAAAAGATAAAGGTCCGGCAAAACTTAATTTGCCGGACCTTTCGTTTATTTATTTTTGGCTTTTTTAGCAATGATGCGAATCACCGCCATTGAAACTATTGCAGCGGCAGTCATACCATAACCCATGCCATTAAAAAAATCAGCTAAATGGCTATTGTAATTACTACCGATTAAATAGTTTCCAATAATTAAGATGACCCCTAAAATACCAAATAATAAAAATTTCATCTGCGCCTTATTGCTACGTTTTTCTGTTTTAATACTGTTCATCACTTGAACGTCCCCCTTGATTAATTCATCTAAGGACAAGTCATAAACTTCGCTTAAAGTAACAAGGCTATAAATATCTGGCAGACTCTTTCCGGTTTCCCAGTTAGAAATAGTTTGACGGGAAACCTTTAATTTTTCAGCAATTGCTTCTTGGGTCAAGCCAATATTTTTTCGATGCTGCTTTAGTTTTTCATGAAGTTCCATGTCTTGCTCCTTACATATACTTTAATCAAGATTTTCAAACTATTCAGCCAAAAGTCTTGTACATCAAGCTTTGTCAAAGTTTTTTTGACAGCTTAATAAGAATCTTTTTCAACTAAACAAGGGATTGTCAAAGCAATTTGACAGTCAATTTTATTTAGTAATGATTTTTTCAATACTAGCTAGTGCTTTTGCCATATCAGCGATTTTGCTTAATTGTAACAAACGATTATTGCGGACTTTTTCATCTTCTACCATTACCATAGTGTCATTGAAATAACGTTCGATTACTGGTCGTAAACCAATCAAGGTCTGATAATTCTCAGCCATATTTTGGTTGCCAAATTCATCTTCCACTTCTTTGATCGCTGCGTACAACTCACGTTCACTATCATTTTCAAAGAGACTTGGATCAATTTTTCCTGTTAAAGGCTGATCAGTTTTCTTCGTTAAATTAATGACACGGGTCAAAGCTTCCATCGCTTCTTTAAAGAATTCATCTTTTGTGTGTTGACTAAAAATTTGGGCAATATCAAAAATTCGAGTGAAATCATCTTGATTTGAGTCTACTACGGCATCGATGACATCATGACGAATATTTTCCAATTGAAGACGCTGACGTAAACGACCTTTAAAGAAGTCGATCAATTCTTTTTGATCTTTGTTAAAATGAATACCGAATAAACCTTCATCTGCATTAATCGCATCCACCACAGCGCCTTGTAGTTGACCAAATGGAAAGGCCCAACTTTTATCTTCAATGATACGAACAATTCCGTAAGTTTGACGACGTAATGCGTAAGGATCGTTCGAACCGCTTGGAATCATCCCTACTGCAAAGAAGCTTAAAACTGAATCTAACTTATCAGCAATCGCTAAAACTGCACCAATATTTGATTCTGGTAAAGCCCCCTCAGCAGAAATTGGTAAATAATGTTCTCGAATAGCTTGTGCCACAGCAGGATTTTCACCTTGTAACAAAGCATATTTTTCTCCCATGATACCTTGCAATTCGGGAAATTCACCTACCATATTCGTCACTAAATCAAATTTGTAGATTCCAGATGCCCGTTTCAAGTCAGTTAATTCAGTTTCAGATAAACCAACTTGTTTGCCAATAATTTGCGCAATTACAGTCACCCGTTGCATTTTTTCATAAATACTACCGATTTTTTCGTGGAAAGTCACATTTTTTAATTTTTCTACCAATTGATCAATCGTTAATTTCTTATCTTCTTGATAGAAAAATTCACCATCTTCTAAACGAGCGGTTAAAACTTTTTGATTACCTTTTATGACATTGTCTAATTTCACATTGTTACCGTTACGAACTGAAATAAAATGTGGTAATAGTTGACCGGCTTCATTACGAACTTCAAAATAGCGTTGGTGTTCCTTCATAGAAGTTACCAGCACTTCTTCGGGAATTGATAAGAAACGCTCTTCAAAATCCCCCACAAAAGCCGTTGGATACTCCACCAAATTGGTGACTTCTTCTAATAAACCAGCATCTAAATCCAATGTCCATTTATTTTCTGCAGCTAACTCTTCGATTTGTGCCACAATCACTGCTTGCCGTTTTTGTCCGTCAGCAATTACAAATTGTTCCGCTAATTTTTCTTCGTATTCATTAGCATTAGCCAATTCCACGCTGTCACCTAAGAAACGATGGCCTTCAGTGGTGCGTCCAGATGTTACATCAAGTAACTCCATCTCAATCACTTCATCATTTAATAAAGCGACAATCCAGTGAATAGGACGAATGTATTCAAATTCAGTAGTTCCCCAATGCATCATCGTTGGGAAAGTCAAACTTTTAATAACTTCGACCAAATCAGCCAAGACTTCTTTACTTTCTTTACCGTGAATATATTTGGTCACGTAAACATATTCTACCCCTTTAATTTCTCTAAAAGTAATCGCATCAGTCGTCAGACCTTGTCCGCGGACAAAACCTTCTGCTGCTTTACTCCAATTACCCTCAGAATCTTGAGCGATTTTTTTAGCGGGTCCTTTCACTTCTTCTTGCACATCTTCTTGCCGGTCAGGAATGTTCGTGACTCTGACAGCCAAACGACGTGGCGTCGAAAAAGTTTCAATCGTGTCATAAGTTAGACTGTGATCTTCTAAAAATTTTGCCACTTTGGTTTGAAATTGCTTAATAGCAGGCCAAACAACGTGGGCCGGCATTTCTTCTAATCCAATTTCTAATAGTAAGTTTTTCGCCATTTTATTTGACCTCCTGATGATTTAATAGTGGGAATCCTAGTTTTTCTCGTTCTGCAACGAAGATTTTAGCGACTGACTTCGCCATATTTCTGATACGGGCCAAGTAACCAGCTCGTTCAGTTACAGAAACAGCGCCACGTGCATCTAATAAGTTAAAAGTGTGGCTACATTTTAAAATATAATCATAAGCTGGATGAACCAAATCTTCATCAATACAACGTTTTGCTTCTTTTTCAAATTTATCAAAGTTTTCTAGCAACATTTCTTGATTGCTTTCTTCAAAAGAATATTTTGAATGTTCATATTCAGGTTGTTTGAAGATTTCACCGTATTTCACATCATTTGACCAAATCAAATCATAAACACTTTCAACTTCTTGAATATATGAAGCCAAGCGTTCAATACCGTAAGTAATTTCTGAAGTTACTGGATGACAAGGTAGTCCACCAACTTGTTGGAAATAAGTAAATTGGGTAATTTCCATACCATCTAACCAAACTTCCCAACCAACACCGGCACAACCCATCGAAGGATTTTCCCAGTTGTCTTCAACAAAACGAATATCATGCTCTAAAGGATCAATCCCAAGTAAACGCAGGCTATCCAAATAAAGTTCTTGAATATTTTTTGGTGAAGGCTTCATCACCACTTGAAATTGATGATGTTGGTATAAACGATTGGGATTTTCACCGTAACGTCCATCTGCTGGACGACGAGATGGTTCTACGTACGCGGCATTCCAAGGTTCTGGTCCAATTGCTCGTAAAAAAGTATAGGGACTCATGGTTCCCGCACCTTTTTCAGTGTCGTAAGCTTGCATCAATAGACAGCCATTGTCTGACCAAAATTTTTGCAAGGTTAAAATCATTTCTTGTACTGTTAATTTACTCATGTTTTTCCTCCTTCTAAAACAACAAAAAGTCCCTATGTCTCGACGACATAGGGACGTATCAACGCGGTTCCACCCTACTTCCAAGAAAAATCTTGGCAGCTTTTAAAGTTGTGCTCACAAATGCCTGCGACAAAAAGTTTTCTTATCTGGCTTCCACTTTTCCAGACTCGCTTAAAAGATTAAACTCTATTCTTTTTTTGCTCAACGCACGATTTAATTGTATTTATCATAGCGGTTTGGCTATTTTTTGTCAATCGCTAAAAAGCAATCGGTTGGAAAATACCGTCTTTTAATTGATAGCTTTCTTTAAAGCCGATATCTGCTAAAATCTGCTTTGTTTCTGGAAAGAAACAAGTTAACGTATCAGTCGCATGAGAATCACTCGTAATAATAATCGGCACTTTGCGATCTAGTAAAATTTTCATTAGAAAATCTTGCGGATAAGGACCACTACGCCAGTTACGAGAAATCGCACCAGTGTTAACCTCTACCAAGCCATCATAGGTTTGAATCACATCAATCACTTGATTTAAAGCAGTACTGGCAATTTTTTGATATTCCTCAGAAGTTGCATCAAACCATGGATTCTTTTCGTTGAATTTAGTGATTAAATCAAAATGTCCCACAATTTTATTTTGATTTTTGCTAATGTGCTTCACTACATTGTTATAAAAATCTTGAATCATTTTGTAGGCATCACCCTGATAAAAAGTTTGCAAAGTTTCAGCCAAGCTTTCTGGTGATTCATCAACACTGCGAAAAATACCATCTTGCGGCGGAAAATAATGAACTGAACCGATCGTATAATCATAATTTTGCAAAATCGCTGGACTATAATAATCTTGTTCAATCCCTGTGCTTAATTGAATCTGACCCGCAAATTTATCCTGGACTTCAGCGATGGCTTTTTGATAACCGAACTCATCTTCAACTCCTAAACAACTTGGATCAAAAGGAGCATATGAGTGGGAAGTAAAACCTAAATCAGTAAAACCTAAGTCGATCGCTGCTTGGGCCATTTCAGTGAGGGTATTTTTTCCATCACACCAAGTACAGTGAGTATGGGCATTCGAAATAAACATCCGGCACCATCCTTTTTTATTTCATGGTTTCTTGTTTGTTTTTTTTGTCAACAACATGACGATTCGCCAATTCATCTTTGACTTGATTCAATTCTATCCCAGTTTCCGCCAACAAAACAAGTAGATGATAAATTAAATCGGCACTTTCATAAATAGTTTCTTCAGTATCAGCTTTCATGGCACCAATCACCACTTCAGTTGACTCTTCACCGATTTTTTTGAGAATTTTTTCAATTCCTTTATCAAATAAATAAGTTGTGTAACTACCTTCTTTAGGATTTTCTTTGCGATCTTTTAATAAAGCAAATAAATCAGCTAATTGGTCACCGGATTTTTCTCCATATAAACTTTCATTGAAGCAACTTTCTGCACCAGTATGACAAGCCGGACCATCTTTTTTAACCTGTGCCACTAAAGCATCTTGATCACAGTCTAAAGTCAAAGAAACCAAATGTTGATAGTTACCACTAGTTTCTCCTTTACGCCATAGTTCTTTTCTGGAACGAGAGTAATAAGTCATCAACTTGTCTTTTAGCGTTAATTGATAGCTTTCTTGATTCATATAAGCCAAAGTCAACACTTCATGGGTATAATAATCCTGTACAACCACGGGAATCAAACCGTGGTGATTAAATTTTAACTCTGCCATATTTGTCTCTCCTTAAATAATTCGTACGGGAATTTGTTTTTTAGCTAAAGATTCCTTCAAATCAGGAATCTTTACTTCGCCAAAATGGAAAATCGAAGCGGCCAAGCCGGCTTCAATCTTGTCTAACTGAAACAATTCCACAAAATCTTCAGCATTGCCAGCACCACCAGAAGCTACAATTGGTAGACTAGATATTTCACTAATAGCGGTCAGTAATGGCAAATCAAAACCACTCTTCGCACCATCAGTGTCAATACTATTGACTACTAGTTCACCGGCGCCTAAAGCTTCTCCTTTTTTAATCCATTCTAACGCATCCATTCCAGTGTCTTCACGACCACCTTTAGCAAAGACATGCCAGCTGTCGCCAACTCTCTTAATATCAATCGACAAAACGACACATTGGCTACCATAACGCTGAGCGCCTTCTTGTATTAATTCCGGTCGTTTAATCGCGCCAGAATTAACCGAAACTTTATCTGCACCGGAATTTAATACTCGTTCAAAATCAGCTAACGTATTAATCCCACCACCGACAGTCAACGGAATAAATACTTCAGAGGCGACTCCTTGCAAAATATCGGTAAATAATTCCCGTTCTTCAAATGACGCCGTAATATCATAAAAAACCAGCTCATCTGCGCCTTGTTGATTGTAAAACTTTGCCAAAGTAACTGGATCATTCACATCTTTTAAGCCAGCAAAATTGACGCCTTTGACTACTCGACCGTCCCGCACATCTAAGCAAGGAATAATTCTTTTAGCAATCATTTTACGTCCTCCTTTGCAGCGTTTAACACATCGATCAAATCCAAGCTACCACTGTATAATGCTTTACCGACGATACAGCTGCTGACACCGATCTCTTTTAGCGCGGTAATATCAGCTAAGCTTGCTACACCACCAGATGCCACAATTTCACAATTTAATTGATTTAGTTTTTGATATAAAGGAATGTTCAAACCTTCTCCAGTACCATCGCGGGAAATTTCCGTAAAGATAATTGTTTTTGTTCCCCAACTGACGACTTCTTCACAAAAAGCAAAAGCTTCTGCATCCGTTTTTTCCAGCCAACCCTCAACTGCAACTTGACCATCTTTGGCATCGACACCGATCGCAATTTTTTCTTGATATTTTTCCACCATTGCTTTAGCAAAATCAGGTTGTTTCTGAGCAATCGTACCTAAAATCACCCGATCCACACCGGCTGCTAAACAATTTTTGATGGTTTCTTCATCCCGAATACCGCCGCCAACTTCAACAAATAAATTGGTTTGTTCAGCAATTTGTTGGGCAATATCAAAGTAATGGAGATTTCCGGCCTTGGCACCATCTAAATCCACTAAATGTAAATACTCTGCGCCCTTTGCTTCAAAACCTTTGGCAAAAGCTACCGGATCATCGCCGAAAATTTCCTGTTGCTCGTAGTCCCCTTGATATAAACGGACCACTTTTTTATCTAATAAATCAATCGCTGGGAAAATTTTCATGCTGACACCTCCGCAAAAGCTTTTAAAATATTTAGACCGACGTCACCACTTTTTTCAGGATGAAATTGTGTGCCGTAAACATTATCCTTTTGAACCATTCCAGGAATCTCGATCCCATATTCGCTAGAAGCGACTAAAGAAGCTTCGCAATCTGCTGCATGAAAGCTGTGGACATAATAGACATGTTGACCTGGTTGAAAATCTTTTAACAATGCAGATTCTTTTTGAATATCTAGTTGATTCCAACCAATATGCGGCACTTTTAAATCAATTTTCTCTTTATTAAAAGCCTCTCGCATAGAAACAATTTTACCGGGAATCAAACCCAATCCTTGATGCTCACCAAATTCTTCGCTGGTTTCAAATAATAATTGCATGCCTAGACAAATTCCTAATAAGGGTTTGCCACTGGCAGCAAAATCTAAGATCGGTTGAACTAAACTTAATTCATCCAATTTATTTTTTGCATCGCCAAAAGCACCTACGCCTGGCAAAATCATCCGGTCAGCTTGTGCAAACTCAGCCACATCTCGTGTGATTTTATTTTCAATTCCTAAAAATTCTAACGAACGAGACAAACTAAATAAATTACCTACGCCATAATCAACAATTGCTAACATTTAGTGCCTCCTTTATACGATTGTTCCTTTAGTTGAAGGAATTTCATCTGGTGCTGCCTGATTGATAGCGACTGCTTCGCCTAACGCACGACCAAAACCTTTAAAACACGCCTCCACAATATGGTGGCTATTTTTTCCAGCAATTTGATGGAGATGCACACTCGCACCTAATTCTCTAGCAAAAGCAATAAAAAATTCTTCTACCAATTCGGTATCAAACTGAGAACCAATTTTTTCACTAGGAATTTCTAGTTCGACTACCGCCATACCACGACCACTAATATCGATTGCCGTCATTACTAAAGCTTCATCCATCGGTAGTAACATACTGCCGTAGCGTTTAATCCCACGTCGTTCGCCTAAAGCATCTGAAAAAGCCCGAGCAATCGCAATTCCCACATCTTCAGTCGTGTGATGCGCATCTACTTCAGTATCGCCATTACAAATCAATTCCAAATCAAAGCGACCATGGCGGACAAACAATTCCAACATATGATTTAAAAAACCGACTCCAGTCTCAATCGATTGTTTTCCGCTGCCATCTAGATTTAAGCTTAATTGAATTTTTGTTTCGGTCGTATCTCGTTTGACTGTTGCTGTTCTCATCAGGCCACTTCCTTTAAAATGTCTTTACAAGCTGTTATTAACGCTGCCATTTGTTCGGTTGTTCCAATCGAAATTCTCAAATAATCTTTGGTTCTAGGTTGATTAAACCAGCGGACAAATATCTTACGGGCTTTTAATTGGTTTAATAAAACTTCGCCCGAAATATTTGGATGTTTAGCAAATAAGAAATTGCCATAGCTATCAGTTACTTCAAAGCCCAATTTTTCCAAAGCTGCTTTTGTTTCTGTACGATTATCAATAATTGTTTGAATTTTTTCTGCCACATAAGCCGGTTCACTTAAGACAGCCGCAGCCACTGCTTGAGTCATAGAATTGATATTATAGGGATTGGTAGAAAACTTTAATTTATTTAAATCCGCAATCAAATCCGAATTACCCACCGCATAACCTAGTCTTGCACCAGCCATTTGACGAGATTTAGAAAACGTACCAATCACCAACAAATTCGGCAATTGATCGACAAATTGAGTCATTGATTCTGCCCCAAAATCAACATAAGCTTCATCAACAATCAATAAGCGTTCTGGATTGCGCTGTGCAAAAGCTACTAATTCATCTGTGGCTAAAAAAATACCCGTCGGTGCATTGGGATTCGTAATAATCACTGCACCAGTTAAATCATCATAGGCTGTTAAATCAATCGAAAAATCCTCATTAAGAGGTATGATCGTTGCGGGCGTTTGATAATAATTGGCATAGATTTGATAAAAACCGTAAGTAATATCTGGAAATGCTACACCATCTTCAGTGAAGGCTTGAAAAAGATAAGCTAAAACTTCATCAGAACCATTACCTAAAAAAATCTGATTTTCTTTTACTTGAAAATGTTTAGCCAATGGTTTGATGACTGATTGACAACTGGTATCACAGTAACGATTCAAATTTACTGCTGCTGTTACCGCTGCTTGTTTAACTGCTGGTGCCGGCTCAAAAGGACTTTCGTTGGTGTTTAATTTAATAAATTCAGTATCATCGACTTGTTCTCCCGGTGTGTACGGCACTAAATCGGCATATTTTCGATTTAAAAATGACATTTAGTCCGCCTCCAATCGTAGCTGCATCGATCTAGCATGCCCCACTAAATCTTCTGTTTCAGCAAAATACGCCACCGCTGCGCCAACTTCTTTCAAAGCAGCTTCATCATAATACAAATAGCTACTTTTCTTCACAAAATCATCCACAGACAATGGCGAATAAAAGCGAGCAGTACCTTCTGTCGGTAAAGTATGATTCGGTCCTGCAAGATAATCTCCTAATACTTCTGGTGTATGGTGACCTAAAAAGACACTTCCGGCATTTTTCACTTGGCTTAATAATGCAAAAGGTTCTTTAACAGCTAATTCTAAATGCTCTGGTGCAACTAAATTAGCAATTTCCACGGCTTCTTTTAAATCCTTAACTAAAATAATTTTACCATTTTGATTCAATGAAGCTTCAGCAATTTTTTGGCGGGGTAAAGCAGCCAATTGTTTACTGACCTCAGCTTCAACAGCCTCCGCTAAATCAGCATCGGTCGTCACTAAAATGGCTTGAGCCAACGTATCGTGTTCAGCTTGCGCAATCATATCTGCGGCTAACCAATTAGCTTTGCCACTTTCATCCGCTACGATTAAGACATCACTTGGTCCAGCGATCATATCAATATCGACTTTGCCATAAACCATTTTTTTAGCTGTCGCAACATAAATATTTCCCGGTCCGACTATTTTATCGACTTGCGGAATCGTTTCCGTTCCATAAGCCAAAGCTGCGACTGCTTGTGCACCACCAACTTTATAAACTTCATCAACACCAGCAATTTTTGCCGCTGCTAAAATAGCCGGTTCAACTTTTCCTGCTTGATTTGGTGGTGTCACCATCACAATTTTAGCTACGCCAGCGATTTTTGCCGGAATCGTATCCATTAAAACCGTGCTAGGATAACTAGCTGTCCCGCCAGGAACATAGACGCCAACTTTTTCTAAGGGTAAGATTCTTTGCCCCATCACGACACCGGGCTCGTCAGTCGCAACAAATCCTTGACGAACTTGCTTTTGATGGAATGAGGTGATTTTTTCTTTGGCTAATTTTAAAACGGTCAATAATTTCTCCGGTACTTTTTCTAACGCTTCTACCATCTCAGCTTCACTGACTTTTAGGGCAGTTAATTCAATCCCATCAATTTTCTTGGTTAATTGAAATAAGGCTTGATCCCCGTTTTTTTCAACATCTGCCAAAATATTTGTTACAACTTGGGAAACATCGGCGGTTTCGTTTGCTTGTCTTTGTAAAATTCGACTGTATTCATCTTTTTTTGTATCAAATTTTCTCATAGCTGTTTCCTCACATTTTCAATTACTTTTTGAATCCGTTCCTGTTTAAAACGCCAAGCAGCTTGATTGATAATTAATCGGGCAGATGATTGGGCTATATCAGCGGTCACTTCTAAATCATTTTCCTTCAAAGTCGTTCCTGTCTCTACAATATCGACAATCACATCTGATAAGTTTAGCAATGGCGCTAACTCGATTGATCCATGTAATTGAATCAATTCTACTGAACGTCCGATGCTTTCAAAATATTTTCGGGTAATCTTAGGATATTTTGTGGACACTCTCAATGGTCGTGAAAAATCCTCTTGATAATCTTTATGCGCTGCCACCGCTAATTTACAAACACCCATTTTTAAATCTAAAAATTCAATCACATCGGCTTCTGATTCTAATAAGATATCTTTGCCTACCACACCAATGTCAGCAGCACCATGCTCTACATAAATCGCGACATCACTAGGTTTCACTAAAAAGAAGCGCAACTGATTCAACTGGTCTTCAAATATCAGTTTACGATTGTCCTCAAAAATATTCTCTGCTGCAATTCCTGCTTGGGTCAGCAATTGATAAATAGCATCTCCCATTCGACCTTTTGGCAAAGCAATATTTAAAAACTCTGTTTGTTCGGTGGTCTCATGAGCTGTTTTTCCCACGTGATTTAGATTCATGCCATAACCAACAGCGCCTTGATTCTTATGTTCCTTTTCTAATAAGCGATCATAGCGACCCCCGTAAAGGATCGTTTCTTTTGCTTCTTTAATGAACCCTTGAAACAATAAACCACTATAATAATCCGCATCATTCACAACTGAAAAATCCAAGCGCATCCGAATATTTGATGATAAGTCATCCATCTGACTTAAAGTGTCAAATAAATTTTTTAATTCTTTTAAGCTAGCTAAGCTTTCAGGAAAGTTTGCCAACAATTCTTCGGCTCGACAAATTTTCTTTTCAAAATGACCAGCTACTCGGACAAGTTTTCCAAGATTTTCGCTTTCTTCTTTCGTCAATCCATTCTTTTCAGCCAGTTCTGTCATGGCGTGGGAGCTCTTCATTCGCATGGCAACGACTACTTTTTCATGCTCAGACTCAGGAAATTTCTGACAAATGCCCGCTAAAATACCGATGTGAGAAACATCTAATGTCCCTTCGCCAACCAAAGATAGACTTTGCCAAGCCAATTTCAAAACTTCTACTTCGTCTTTTGGTTGGATTTTATCGATTAGTTCGATCCCGATTTGATTGATTTTTTGATATTCACCTGCTTGCGAGTCATGACGATAAACATCTTCCACATAATACACTCGTTGCGGTTGATTATTGGGTAAATTTTTAACGATGGATAAAGTGACATCCGGTTTTAAAGCCATTGTACGCCCATCATTTCCGGTAAAGGTAATTACACCAGTATTTCTTAGGAAATTCAGATTCCGTTGATATAGTTGATATTCTTCAAAATTATTTAAGTGATATGGACGAAACCCATGCTCTCGGTATAACTTTCTAAGCTGTAATTCAATTTTTTCTTTTGGAAGTAAAATATCCCACAATTGATCCATTTATTTCGCCCCTTAAATTAGAATATAATTAGTTTTTGTTTAAACTATATTAATCATTTATGCAGAAAAGGTCAATCTTTTTCAGTAAAATAAGCATTTTTTCCAAAAAAAAGAAACCTAATTTTCAGGTTTCTCTGGTCGTTTTAAAACATCTTCCCATTCAGTCATTTGGTCGATAAATTTTTTACTCTTTAAATGCAATCCCACATACTCATCATATAATTGATCCAGTATCTTGCGAATTTCTTTTTTTGTTTCTGCTTTTAGTTTGATTTCACCGATTTTGTCATAAGATAAATTGGCAAACATCCGTAAAAAATAAATACCCCGAGGATCCGCATGATAACGATGAAGATCATGATCAAAATGCTGCTGACATAAGATGCCATGATATTTTGAAGAAAAATCAAAAATCCCTGTCGTCTTACCGCAAACACCACACGCCCGCCAATTCAAGCCAACACCAAAGCGAGCCATCATTTGAACCTCAAAAATATTAAGGATGGTTTCACCGTCATAACCCTCATCTAATAATTTCAAAGCCGAATGAGTGAAATGATACAAAGCTGGATCATAGACATGGTCGTCGATTGCCGCATCCACCAAACCTAAGATATAAGTGCCATAAGCATTTAGAAAAATATCTGCTTGTAACTGACGAAACGGGTGTACCTCTTTCGCACTGTTTAAAAAAGACAAGCCTTCTTGTTTCAAGCTGCCAATATAAATAGCTTCCGTAAAAGGCTGAGTCGCACTTCTCAAAGGATTATTGGGTCGATGTAATCCTTTTGCATAAAACATCACCTTACCGGCCGATTCAGTAAATATTTTCACTAGCTGGTCTTTTTCTTTATAGTCGCGGGTAAATAAAATCATTCCTTTTGTTTCTGCTAGATTGGCCATCCTTTCACCTCCCCATCAAAAAAAGACAGAAATTCTCTGTCTTTTAATAGTCATCGTTGCGATAACCATAATCTTGTAAATAAGTTTTCTTATCACGCCAGTCTTTTTGTACCTTAACCCAAAGTTCTAAAAAGACTCTATCGCCCAAAAGATTCTCAATATCTTTACGGGCCTGCGTACCGATATTTTTCAGCATTTTACCGCCTTTTCCGATAATAATGCCTTTTTGACTATCTCGTTCCACGATAATAGTCGCTTGAATATGAATTTTACCAGTATCAGCCCGTTTCATCGTATCGGTAACCACCGCAACTGAATGAGGCACTTCATCCCGCGTTAATTTTAAGACTTTTTCACGAACCAATTCAGAGACAATAAAATATTCTGGATGATCAGTGATTTGATCATCAGGGAAATATTGCGGACCTTCTGGCATTTGGTCCACTAAGACTGACAACATCCGATCGACATTGTTTCCTTCTGTCGCAGAAATAGGAATGACTTCTTTAAAATCCATTTGAGTTCGATAGTCGTCAATAATATGCAACAACTGGTCTGGATGAACCTTATCGATCTTATTAATGATCAAATAAACTGGCACGTTTTGATGGGACAATCTTTCTAAGATGAAATCATCTCCGCGACCTCTTTTTTGATCAGCGCTAATCATAAACATGATGGCATCCACTTCCCGTAACGCACTATAAGCAGCTTCCACCATATAATCACCTAAACGTGATTTAGGTTTATGAATTCCCGGTGTATCGATAAAAATAATTTGGGCATCGTCTGTTGTATAGACCCCTTGAATTTTATTTCTTGTTGTTTGCGCTTTGTCACTCATAATCGCAATTTTTTGACCAATTAAACGATTAAGTAAAGTTGATTTACCCACATTAGGACGACCAACAATCGCTACAAAGCCTGATTTATGTTCTGTCATAAATTGTTCCTTTCTTAACTAAATAATAGTGCCCAGATTTTGGGAATAAAGATCATCGCACCAATCAATGCGGCAAATAATGATGTAACTAACACAGCGCCTGCCGCCATATCCTTAATTTTCTTTCCGATTGGATGAAAATGAAAGTCAGTCACCATATCGACGACATTTTCAAAAATAGTATTGATGATTTCTACAATCCAAACAATGAAAACCGCTAATATAATCCAAAGCCATTCTTGATGGGATAAACGAAACAAGAAGCTGGCAATAAAAACCAAAACACCAAATAGGACATGTTTACGCATATTACGTTCTTCTTCAAACACAGTTCGAATACCAACTAGCGCAAACTCCAGTGAATTAATGAAGTGTTTATTTTTTTTTACGTTCTTATCTTTTGAGTCCATAGGCATCCAAAATCTCTTTCTGTAAACCAAACATTTCTTTTTCGTCTTCAGGTGTCATGTGGTCATATCCATTAATGTGTAGGAAGCCATGGAGCGCCAAAAAACCAATTTCACGATCAAAACTATGACCATATTCTTCCGCTTGCTCACGGGCTCTTTCTGTGGAAATCATGATATCGCCTAATTCTCGCGGCATCTCTGCCAACTCTTCATCATTCATGATGACGGCAATTTCCCCTTCGCCTTCTTCTTCCAAGGCAAAGCTTATGACATCAGTCGGCGCATCTTTTCCACGGTAGTCACGATTGATCACTTGAATCGCCGCATTATCCATAAAAGTTACTGACATTTCGGTATCTTTAGGCAATTTCAAAAAATCAGCAGCAAATTGCAACAATTCGTCGATTTCTTTGATTTTTTCAGGTGTCACTTCGCCTGTTTCATCAATAAAAGTAATCTCCATTATTCTGCTCCTTGTTCTTCTTTCATTTTCTCTGCTTCAGACTTCATCTTAGGATATTTAATCCGAGAATGGAAGGTTGAGCTCAAACTAGACACTAGCGACTTTTCAACAATCCGAATTTCTTGTAGTGTTAGTCCCGATTCATCTAATTGGCCATCTGAGATTCTTTCTTCAATTAAGTCATGAACAAAAATTTTAATTTTATCAAAGCTAGGCTGGTCCATCGCTCGAACGGCAGCTTCACAGCTATCGGCAATATTAACGACACCAGCTTCGCGGGTTTGCGGTTTTGGTCCCGGATAACGAAAATCAGCTTCTGTTATTTCTGGGTTACGTTCTTTGGCTTTCACATAAAAGTATTTCATTAACGTTGTACCATGATGTTGCCAGCAAATATCAATCACCATTTGTGGCATCTTATATTCTTCTAAAATTTCTGCACCTTCAGTTACATGACCAAATATAATTTGCTTACTGTCTTCTGGTAATAAGAAATTATGAGGATTTTCTGCACCTGGCGGCAGATTTTCCACGAAGAAATTAGCATGACGTATCTTACCAATATCATGGTAATAACAAGCCACTCGTGTTAACAAACTGCGGCCGCCAATTTCAGCAACGGCGTTGGCACTTAGATTCGCGACCATCATTGAATGATGATACGTTCCCGGTGCCTCTTCTAACAATCTTTTTAATAAAGGATTGTTCGGATTACTTAACTCATTCAAGGTAATGACACTGCTATCTGTCACTAATAATTCAATATACGGCTGTAATCCCATGCCCAAAAGAATCGAAAACATTGAGCCGGCAAACGAACTAATTAATGTGGTCCATGTTCGACTGTCAAAAGCCGACAAGCCTTGATAAATATTCAACACAATTGTCCATAAAACCGGAAATAGCACAACCCAAAGCAATGCTTGTTTTGCTTGATCGGCAATGCGTTTTTGTTTCACCATAATCGCCAATGTTCCAGCAAATAGATAACTCATTAATATAATCGTTAAATTATTGGTTCCAATCGCGCTATAAAAAACAAACAAGGCAAAGATAGTTTGAAAGACTGCTGCCAAGGCTCCTGCTCGTCGATTTACAAAGACTGTAAGAATCAATGGCACAAACGCTGCTGGGAAAAATAAAGACAGCGTACTGGTATTACTACTTTGGAAAATCTGTAGGAATTTCATCAGCAAAATACCGACACTCAAACTAGCTGCATAAAACAAGATAAAGCGAACTCGTTGAAAATTCCCTTCGATTTGATGAGAATAAAAATACAACAACAATAATTGTAATAATACAGCACAAATCATCGCTACTAACGGAAAGATTGAACCAGTTGAATTGGTCATTCCTAGTAAATCCAATTTATTTAAAGCAGTTGCATCAATCTGACTGCCCTCGCGGACAACTACTTCCCCTTGATAAATCATGACCGGTTGAACTGATTGTCGCGCCTGTCTTTTTAATTCTGCTGTTCTTGTTTCATTTAATACATCATTGATGACGATGCCATCTTCAATCAAATAACGAATGACTTGGACTTGGACTTCTGTGTGATTGGTCATATCAATCTTATCCAACGCCAATTGTTTATCATCACTTAAATCCGTTTCACGAATCCTTTTTTCCATTTGTTCATCGATTAAAGCCAAACTTTCCGTTTTCACTGCTTCTAATTGACTTGATGACAATTGCACCGCATCACTATAAAAATCATTAGGCAACTGTTGATAAAAATTCACAGTATCTTGATCTAGAGTTTCGAAGCTTTTTTTAACGGCGGCAACACGTTCATCCACAGTGGGCTGAGAAATGACTTCACCGCTATCTGCATCAGCAACCTTATCTTGATAGCTTTTATCAATTTCATTATTTGTTTTAACAATCAAATCGATCAGCTGACTGATTCTATCGTGCTGAGTATCCGCTGTATCTGCTTGGTAGGTATATTCAGGCGTAACTGCCTCAGCCGCTAATTTTCTACGCTGTTTTGTCTCAGTCGTGTTCTCAATCGTTTTATTTGCTCGAACACTTTCAGTCGCTACTTGACCCTCTTGGTAGTTTACGCCCTTTTGCTTCACACTACTAAAGAGCGTCAAAAATAAAATCAAACCAAAGACGAATAAAATCAATGGAATGAAGTATTTTCCTAGCTTTTTGCGTAATTGATTGATTGGCTGGTTAAACATAGATTTCCTCCAATCTATTCGTTGGTACGTTTCAAGCTTTCTTTTTCGTAAGCTTCAATAATTTCAGCAACTACAGGGTGCCGAACAACGTCGCTAGACTCAAAATTAACAAAGCGAATTTTTTTTATGCCTTTTAATGTTCTTTCTGCATGAATTAATCCACTCAATTGACCTTTAGGTAGATCGACTTGGCTAGTATCACCATTGACAATCATTTTAGAATTAAAACCTAGTCTAGTTAAAAACATTTTCATTTGCGCAATCGTTGTATTTTGTGCTTCGTCTAAAATTACAAAGGCATCATCTAAAGTTCGCCCCCGCATGTAAGCTAACGGTGCTATTTCAATCACACCGCGTTCCATCAAACGATTGGTATGTTCTAAACCAAAAATTTGGTGTAACGCATCGTACATTGGTCGTAAATATGGATCGACTTTTTCCTTTAAATCACCTGGTAAAAATCCCAAGCTTTCCCCGGCTTCCACCGCTGGACGAGTTAAAATAATTCTCTGGACTTCACCTTTTTTCAAAGCCGCAATCGCCATAACGATCGCTAAATAAGTTTTTCCTGTTCCGGCCGGTCCAACACCAAAGACAACGTCAGACTTGTTGACGGCTGCAATGTAACGACTCTGACCGATATTTTTTGGTCGGATTGGTTGACCATTGCGATCCTTTAAAATTTCTTGTTCATACATTTGAATAAATTCATCCAGATGTTGTTCTCTTGCCAATCGTAAAGCAGACATAATATCAGGTGTCGTAATCTTGATGCCACGATCAATCAAGACTTGCAACGCCCGAATAATTTCCACAACTAACTTGGCTTCTTCTGACTCGCCGATGACCTGAATCGTTTCTCCGCGAGTGTTAATCGTCGTTCCAGTATTTTCTTCTAAAAATTTAATATGTTTATCGTGAGCACCTAACAGCATACTCACATCGTCTTTAGCATCTAATTTTATCTCTAACGACTCAAAATCGTTGTTTACCAAAAATCCTTCATCTCCTCGTTTTTTTGTTCATCTTATCATACCACATCACCCTTAAAAGCAAAATTTTCAGGGCTAATTTCTTATCTTGCGCTGCTATGTAAAGTAACAAAAAAGCCACCGACTAAACGATGGCTTACTAATCTTATTGTAACAGTTCTTTGACGATGGCGTTAACTGCATTACCATCGGCTTTGCCTTTGACTTGCGGCATCACCACACCCATCACCTTACCAAATTCTTTAGCTGATGTTGCGCCTGTTTTTGCAATTGCCGCCTTCACAATTTCTGTAATTTCTTCGTTAGAAAGTTGTGCTGGTGAATACTTTTCGACAATCACCATTTCTTTTTTTACCTTGTCAACTAAATCTTGACGGTCAGCTTTTTCAAATTCAGCTAAAGAATCACGCCGTTGTTTCATCTCACGAGATAAAACCGTTAATTCTTCGTCTTCATTTAAATCACGACCTAGTTTGATTTGCTCATTTTGAACTGACGCTTTCAACATTCGAATCACTTGCAAAGACTCTTTATCTTTTGCTCGCATCGCTGTTTTCATGTCATCGTTCAAAGTCGTAAGTAGTGACATCTGAATCACTCCATTTGCTAACTAGAATTTTTTACGTTTTCTAGCTGCTTCTGATTTTTTCTTACGTTTCACGCTTGGTTTTTCATAAAACTCACGTTTACGAGATTCCTGCAAAGTCCCAGCTTTTGATACGGAACGTTTGAAGCGACGAAGAGCATCGTCAAGGGATTCATTTTTACGAACCACTGTTTTTGACATATTTAATTCCCTCCCTCCGAGCTTTAAAAGTAACCGTTTTTGTATTTGAAATTAAAATTCCAAAAACTAGACTGTCCATCTGATATTATAGCTAAAGGTCAAATAACAGTCAAGTTGTCTTGCGTTTTTTTATTTTCGTTGACAATCTGGACAGCGTCCATATAATTCAAAACGGTGTCCTTCAATCTCACAACCATTTAATTGTTCTTTAAAGAAATCCATCGGACACATATGAATTTCTTCTGTTTTCCCACAAACATTACAAATAAAATGATGATGATGGCCAAAATCTTCATTACAGCTAAAACGGAATTTCATTTCTCCATGAAGTTCGGTATCTTCAATAATTCCGATCTCACAAAACTCCCTTAGATTACGATAGACTGTGTCATAACTTAAACCTGGAAATAAATCATTCATATAGTCATAAACTTCTTTAGCCGCCACATAACGATTATTTTTAATTAAAAAATCAATTAGGGTCTCTCTTTTTTTTGTATATTTAAAGCCATTATCTTTTACCGTCACCAATGCTTTTTCTAAAAGTGTTGCCACAGGTATCCCTCCATCAAAGTGTAATCATTCTGATTAAAAATATGGTATAATAAAATTACTATCAATGCAAGGAGTTATCAAACATGGAGAATCAAAACCCCGATTTAGTTTCAATTTTTATTCTGTCAGATTCAGCCGGCGAAACTGCTTCAAAATTGGCACAAGCGTCTATGGCGCAATTTCCAACGACTGAATTTTGTTTATTCCGCCGTACTTTTATTAATACCGAAGAAATGTTAAATAAAGCTTTAAATGATGCAAAAAGCGAGGATGGTATGGTTTTTCATACCATTATTGACCCACATCTTTCACAGCTTGCCCGTGATTTTTGTGAACGTGAAGGTATTTTCCAGCTAGATGTCCTTCATCCTGCGGTAGATGAGATTTCTCGCCGAGCACATGTTGATCCCACTGGTGAACGTGGTGCCTTACATCATTTGAATGAAAATTATTTCAAACGGATCAAGGCAATGGAATTTGCTGTAAAATATGATGATGGAAAAGATCCTAAAGGCTTTTTAGAGGCCGATGTCGTTTTACTTGGTGTTTCTCGTACATCAAAGACGCCTTTAAGTTTGTATTTAGCAAATAAAAACTTAAAAGTCGCCAATTTGCCGTTGATTCCACAAGCGCATATTCCTAAACAACTTTGGGAAATTGATCCGAAAAAAATTGTCGGTTTAACAAATGATCCAGAAGTTTTAATCGGTATCCGCAAAGAACGGATGCGGGCCTACGGTTTAAACCCCGAGACAGCCTACTCAGACGCTTCTAAGATCCAAGCCGAACTAGACTTCGCTAATGACCTATATCAAAAGCTAGGTTGTGTCATCATCAATGTCGCGACTCTTTCAATCGAAGAAACCGCAGCAATGATCATGAGTGCCCTAGATTTAGAGGATCACAGTTATTTCTTTACCGAAGAAGAAAAAGCCTGATAAAAATAAAGCCAGTGAATCTGAGATATTTTTCTCGATTCACTAGCTTTTTTGTTTAATCTTTTGGTTCATCCTCAGTCTTAGTTTCTTCGGTTTTTTCAACTGACGATGTATCAGCTACTTTATTTTCTACTTCATTGTTTTCATTACTTGTTTCGCTAGTTGATTCACTAGCTACTGATTGTTCTTCTGTGATTTGTTTCAGACTATCAGGAGTATTCTGACTTTCTTCTAAAGCTTTTAATTTGGCTTTTTGTTGTTTATTCTTACGGATTAAGAAAATTGCTGCTAAAGCAAAAATTGCTACTAAGACCCCTAAAATAATCACCATCGTGTAATCTTCTGGTTCCACATCTGGATCGGCCTCATTAAACTTATCCGCTTCCTCGCGAGTGATAGTAAAGCTTTCTTCGATAGGCCATTCATTCTCTCCTGATGTAACCGAACCAGTTAAAACATAATCTCCTGCTTCAAAACGTCGGCCATCCATCGGCAAGAACAAATCAAAAATAGTATTTGGCGCAAACTGCATATTCTCCTGATCCGTTTCAACGATCACTTCATCCGATCCTTCTCGCTTAAGTTCAGCTTTGTAATGAGCTTTATTAATGTATGTAGCTGAAGTATTCCGAACTTTTAAAGAAATCGCATTTCTTACATTTTGTTGGTTGGCTACAGCGCCGTCAAAAACAACTTCTGGCGTAACTATTGTTTCATTATTTCGTAATAAGATGGCAATTTCATAGCCAAATAAATTTTTAATATTTGTTCCGGAAGCTTCTTCATTAGTAGAATCATCTTGTTGACTTAAATAAATACCACCGGCGATTACACCATCATATTCTTCCGCGGGCATCGTAATCGTCATCGCTAATTCTCGCTCTTCTTCTGGCGCTAAAGTGACAGTCTCTTCATTTAATTTCACTATGTCTTCTATATTATATTTCAAGCTATCGTCGTAAATTCGTTCTTTATTTTCAAAATTAGAGTATTCAACTACCCCACCAGAATTGGTCATTGCAGAATTAATTTTAGGAACTACTGTAACATCACTGTCTGAAGTATTTCTTAAAGTAACGGTGATTTCCTGTGATTGACCTGGCGACATCATTAAATCATAATAAGTAACCTCTTTATTATGTTGATTATCTGGAATATTAGGTTTCACACTAAATCGTAGTCCACCTGCTGCTTCCACTTGCTCCACGAAAAAAAAGGCACTAGTTATAAAAAAAAGACTACATAGTACAGTAACTAACTTTTTGAATTTCATCTTCTTCCCTCACTTCTCATTTAACTTTGCTATAAAAAAGCTCAAACATTAACTTTAAGAAAATGTTTGAGCTATTCTTTTAAATAATCTTATGGAGCTGGAGCTGCTGTAACTGTCCAATTGATAGTAGATTCATACTTTCCGACAGCTTTAGATGCTTCTTTAGGAACTTCCAAAGTAAACTGAGTTAGATCTAGTTCAGTTGTTCCTTTTGCACTATCAGAAGTCACTGCATTTAAAACTGTTCTATCTGATCCTGGTACTAATTCTAGTTTATTTTCAATTGGATCAAAATCATTGGAACCAGTGATATTAGTTAATGCTCTAGGATTACCGTAAGTTGATAATACTGCACCATTTAGCTCATCTGTTCCTAATTTAAATTGTTCAGCTTGTTGAACTTTTACAACCCAACCATTTGTTGCACTACTACGATTATCCGTTACAATAACTTTACCAGTCGTGATATTAGAAGCTGAACCATTCTCATTATCTGTGCCATCATCAGTGGCATAGTAAACTTTGTCTGCATCATATTGAATTTCATGAGAACCAAACAATAAATTATCTGGCAAAGCAGCATCACTATCATCCAAATCTAAGGTCCCGTCAGTGTAAGTAACTTCTCCTTTAGTAGTTTTTGTTTGAACCGCTTCTACACTCTGTAACCCCGCTGTAACACATACTGCTGATAAACCAATAATACTCAATACGTATCCTAATGCTTTTTTCTTCATAATCTTCTCTCCTTAATTTTTTTTATAATAAAACATTAAATGTTTTACTAGCTTTGTTAGGTAAATCATCATACAAAATATCACTACACCAATTCCCAAACCCACCAATGACCATTTAATCAACATACCGGTTTGAGGTAGACGACCATTAGGTTTAGTCCCACCGGTTGATGGTACAGTTGATCTGTTTTGTTCGGACGTGGAGCTTTCAGTAGGCGGGGGATCAGATTTTTCATAAAAACCAACTTGTGCATTTGAACCATTTCCCTCATTATCTACCGTTTGTGCCCCAAACCCAGCAGAGGCCATGCTCAAAAGTATCAAGATACTTAAGAACAGACTGGAAAAAAATTTAATTAAACACTTTTTCATTGTTTTTCCCCTCTCCTCTGTCTATGGCACATTTGACAATAACCACTCTACTTCTGTGGTGCTTTGTCCTACATGCTTTGCACCCGTCTTTGGAATTTTTAACGTGAAGCGTTCGATTGGCAGTGTCACTGTTCCTTTTCCCTGTCCATTGGAAGCTCGCAATAATTCTGTTGCATTGCCGGGAATTAGAGTGATCTCTTCATCATCGACACCGCTCGGAATACCTCCTGTACTTTGACTTGTATCTAATGGTCCTACTTTAAAACCTAATTCAGCTGAAGATAATTCTTGATTAGTACTTGTCTTAAACTGAGCCAATTGCTTAACTGTTAAACTCCAACCTTCCGTTCCCAATCGAGTATCTAGCATACCTATTTCACCGGTTGTCAAATTGTTGGCTGAACCATTTTCAGTATTTGTTCCATCATCTGTCGCATAAAAAGTTTTATCCGTGTCGTATTGAATCTCATGAGTGCCAAAGTTTAAATGACTCGGTATCTTTCCATCGATTAAAGATAACTCTTCGACAACACTATTCGAACGCCACTGTGCAGTGAACGTCACATCTGATTTTCCCATTTTATAAGTCGTCGGTGAGCTAGCAATTTGCGGATTTTGATAAACCTGACCATCGGCACTATTCAGCCAGCCAACAAAGGTGTGATCCGTTAGCGTTAAGTTCCCTTGTGATGCGACATTTACTGAATCATTTTCAGAATAAAGATTACTATCAGTTGGAACATCTCCACCATCTGCACCGTTACCGTCATAAGTTACTTTATATTGTTCTTCACGGCGAACAATCATGTTGATTTGATGGAGGATTTTTTTATCATCTCCAGAAACATCCGCATTAAAGATTCTTTCGTCAGTAAGATATTTTTCACGACTTGCAGTTAATTTAGCTTCCGTATATGAAATATCGTTAGTTGAAAGTTGATTATTAGCAATTTGACTTTCATCAATTACTACATCTCCACCTGTATCAGTTCTCGTTGCAGACCATTGATAGTTTCCATATTTTTCAACATTGAAAGGATTCGTAGTTTTATATGGAGAACTCGGAGTAGTGTTGAAAGGCTGTGAGACGGCTGTTTGGTAGTTTTCAATGAATTGAACCCCTTCGTTATTGTTCATCTCAACATTATAGTTTTCAACATAAAGCGCTGGATAATCAGCTTTATCTGGTACTAAATTACGCGAGGTCGCAATAAAAGAAAATGTATTTCCTAGAGGATCTCCCGTTTCTTCATGGTTACCTGAGTCGTTACTGATATTTACCATCTCGCTACCACTAACCCAAATCGGATATTGGTCTGCAGTAACTTTAATTGGGTTATCCGTTGCTGTCGTGCCTCCGTCTACATAACTAGAAAAATTAATATTATATAGTTGATTTAATTTCAACCCATAAGTACCACTATCAATGTCCACTGTTGTATTTTCTATAGATCCATATCCATAACCACTTCCGCCTTCTTCATCAAATACTAGCCCATCCTCAGAACTATTAATCTTAATTGTAGAATCACGCAAACTATAATTTTCCTGTTTGATCGCAGAAAAACCCAAACGAGCATTGTCAATCACTAAACCAACATTAAAAATATTAATCCCTGACTGATAATAGGAGGCACTTCCAGAAGCAGCAGGATCTGGTGCAGAAATCCCCGTATCAGTTGCTGTGATATTAACAGGTAAACGCCATTTTTGATCGTATGTCATTATATCCCACTGTAATCCATATGGTACGTTAATGCCGTTTCCTTCAGATGCTTCGATATTTATCTGCATGTCTTCGCTAGTGCTATTATATCCATTAAAAGAAATTATAAATCGGGGAGCATTGATACCCGCCGTACGACCATCTACATCAACCGAGAAAACTGGACTTGCATCACTTGTTTCATCTGAGCGTCCCATAGATAAAGCTCCGGTCTGCATACCGATATCACCAGCAATTACAATATTGGTATATTTTATTCCTTGGATGTTTACTCCCGATTCAGATCCTTCTGGACTGTACACACCATAAGAATTATCTTCATTAATTGGCGCAGTTGCAGTAAAATTAGTATCAAAGCCCATTCCCCCTTGAGAATCGACCTCCAATCCTTCAAGAGCAACTACCCCTACTGAACTTGGAAATTTATCAAGACTTATGCCAGACTCTTGACTTTGAGTTGCTAAAATTTTTTTTACCATTGACATTGTCGCTGTAGAACTACCATTTGAAGTAGCAGTAAAATCAAGTTTCGGTGCACCTGATTGTACTTGATTAGATAAAGTGAGTTGACTACCAATGATTCCTTGCCCTATTGTGGCCGTTCCAGAAACTTCAATATCAGCAAGATTAAATAACTGTCCGCTAATACTAGACATAATCCCTGTACCATCCTGTGTATGACCGTTAATTTTTCCACTTGTCACATTAATGCTTCCGATAGATAGACTATCACTATAAGAATCATAAGTTCGTGTCAAGATACCAAAACCAGTCCCCGTCATGCCGTTGACTTCAGGAGCATTCCCTGTCTCATTTTGATCCGTCATAGTAATATTATATGCCTCAAGTCCTATTCCGTTAGTTGTTTTTCCAGTAACTATTCCCGCATCATTCCGAAAATCCATAAACGAAAAAAAGCCAATCCCATCAGTACTTGTTCCTGAAATATTGGAAATGTAAGTAGGAGATGGTGATGCGTAATCGTCATTTGCTGTATCTAAAACTGTTATACCACCATCAAAAAGACCGTATTTTTCTCCAGTGGCATTTAAAGTAGCACCTTTTAAATTCACAAATTTTAATAATGCACCTGTACTATCAGGATCAGTTGCTGTGGCAGTCATACTTGTATCAAAACGACCCTCATAAGATGGCTGCGCCTCGCCAAATGCACCCAAATCCATATTTTCTACAAATGTGTTAACTTCTACATATTCTTCCCGATCAGGCGCCAGATCATCCACAACACTAATTCCTGCTTTAGTAGCCCTTGCTGTAGCACTCCCTGTATAATTCGTAATTCCTGCAGGTGTATATATACCAATCTGATTAGCATTAACGTTTAAAGTTACAGGCAATCTAACAAGTTCCGTTGGTTCACCAATATTTAAGTGGTCCACATAAATGCCATAATCTAAAGTTGTCGTTACATCTAGTGTTGAGTTTCGACAAATAGTTAAATTACTTTGTGTTCCTTCAGTTCTGATAATTTGTTGCACTTTATTATTTCCATCACCTGTTCGTGGCTCAGAATAAATTCTATTTTCTAAGTATGAGTTGCTATTCGTAAATTCGATAATTGTGTTTTCATCATATTCTCCCTCTCCTTTGATTTCTCCGGATATAGGAAATTGCGATGGATCTTCATAATACATTTCTGGCGAATCTGTTAGAATATATGTCCCATCATTTTTTAAAATTATCCCTGTATCAACAATCGTGATTTTACTCTCCGCCGCCTGAGTCAGATCAGCGGAACTATCAACTTTTTTTTCAGGTTCCACATTTTCTGGTACTAAAGAAGTGACTCCCCTTGCTGGTTCTTTTTCTTTGACTGTTTCATTTGATTTTGTAATGCTTGGTAATTCATTTTCTACAATGTTACTTCTGATTGTTTGCAGCGAAGATTCTCCGACAGCTGCTTTTGCCTCAATAAAAGTAAGTCCAGGAAAAATTGGTGCGAGTGTACTAGATATCAAACAAATCGTTACCAATAGTTTCAATTTTTTTGTGTGTTTTACTTTCCTTTTCCCAAAATGCCCCTTCAAAGATTACACACCCCCTTTTCTTTTTCACTTGTTACTAACTACACAAAATCAAGTGTTAAAAATAACTTTATATAAATAAATATTTAAAAATATGTATTTGAAAAAAGCGTTATATTAAATGTTTATTCAAAAATAATTATAATATCCTTACAATCATTCTATTTAATTAACAATAAAAAGTCAATTTTTTTCCAAAAATAACTTATTTTATAATTATATTTGCTTTTTTATTTTTAAAAATGGATATTTTTTATTTATTCAAGTGATATTTATACCATCTTTTTTATTTTATAATTATTTAATTTTATTTTATATCTAAAAAAAGAATAATAAATATTTTTATCAAAAAAAGCTCTAATAATTAGTAGTCTCCCTACTAATTATTAGAGCTGAAATACATCTTATTTAAAAAACTTGTACGCCTTCTTGTTCAATCGCCAAAACTTCTATTTTACTAGTTGATTTTATTTTCATTAATTGTTTTACAATTTGTTTGGTTTTATCATAGGGACTTAAAATTAATACAGTTGGACCGGCACCACTTAAAAAACTACCATAGCCATCATTTATTTTGGCAGTTTTGCGAACTTCAGCAAAATTTGGAATTAAATTTTTACGATGAATTTCATGAAATAGATCTTTTTCCATCATTTTTCCCGCTAATGATAGATTGCCATTCAAAATTGCAGCAATCATGACATTACTGATAGCGCTGGCTTTTACTGCTTCACCATAAAGCATTTCTTCAGGTAGAACGCCGCGGCTGCTGCTAGTCAGCAATTGCGTTTCAGGAATCACCGCGATTATATCACAGTCAGGAAAATGATGCTTCACATAGCTGACTTTTTCATCAATATAGCTAGCAACCACAAATCCTCCGCAAATTGCTGGCGCAACATTGTCAGGATGGCCTTCGATTTTTGTTGCTATCTCTATTTTTCTTTCTTGTGTTAAACCTAAATTACCCAATCGATTCGCCAACTCAATTCCTGCAACAATCACCGAAGAACTGGAACCTAATCCTCTAGCAACTGGAATATTAGAAATCATTTTTATCTTATGAGGCGTTAAATTTGGTGCCAATCTTAATGCTGTTTGAATCAATAAATTTTTTTTATTAGTGGGAATTTCAGCTGTAAGATTATGTTCAATCTCCCAGTCCAAACTTTCTGCACCGACTTCAATCTCTAAATAAAGCGAGACTGCCAAGCCACAAGAATCGAAGCCTGGTCCTAAATTAGCACTAGTTGCAGGCACACGAATTCTCATAGCTTTGCCACGCCTTCCCGCAAATGATTACGCATATCTTCTAGATCACTCATTTTTGAAATATTCACATTTGATTCATTAATTGCAGTATCTGGATCTTTTAAGCCATTACCAGTGAAGATCGATACAACTGTTTCGCCTGGTTTAATACGTCCATTTTTAACATGTTGAATGACACCGGCTAAAGAAGCTGCTGAACCTGGTTCTACAAATACACCATCTTGGGCAGCAATTTTTCGATAAGCATTTAAAATTTCTTCATCAGTTACCGCATCGATAAAACCGTTTGATTCGTCGCGGGCTGCTTCTGCTAATTTCCAGCTGGCAGGATTTCCGATACGGATAGCTGTCGCGACTGTTTCTGGTTGTTCAATTACTTCATTGCGCACAATCGCAGCTGCACCTTCTGCTTCAAATCCATGCATTCTTGGTAGAGCTGTTCCTTTAACTTCATGCCATTCCTTAAAGCCTTTCCAGTAAGCTGAAATATTTCCAGCATTTCCCACCGGAATCGCTAAAACATCTGGTGCTTTTTCTAATTGTTCACATATTTCAAAGGCAGCAGTTTTTTGTCCCTCTAAACGATAAGGATTGACTGAGTTTACTAGTGCCACTGCTTCAGTTTTGGCGATGTCACGTACAGCTTTTAAAGCCTCATCAAAATTACCTGGAATCGAAATAATGTCAGCGCCATACATAATTGCTTGGGCTAATTTTCCCATGGCAATTTTTCCATCTGGAATCACCACATAGGCTTTAATTCCCGCTCTAGTCGCATAAGCCGCAGCTGCTGCCGAAGTATTTCCAGTAGAGGCACAAATAATTGCTTTGGCGCCATCTTCTACCGCTTTTGCCACTGCCATCACCATCCCACGATCTTTAAATGAGCCAGTTGGATTTAATCCTTCATACTTTCCATATAAGGTAATGCCTAATTCTTTGGATAAATTTGGTAAAGGAATCAGTGGTGTATTTCCTTCTGCTAGAGAAATCATTGGTGTGTTTTCAGTGATTGGTAGATACGCTTTATATTGTTCTAATAGGCCTTGATACATTTATTTTTCCTCCATAACTTTCATTGACGAGATAAATTTGAATTTGGTTTTTAATTGGATTTGATTTTGAATTTCGGCATACGTTGTTTCTGATATAGGATGAGTAATAATCACTACTCTAGCTTTTTCACCATCACCTTTAGCTTGAGAGACTTGTTCGAATCCAGCATCTAGTTTAGTAAAAATTTCAGCCAACTTTAAAAATTGACCTGAATGATCCGGCATTTCTAAAGAGAAGAAATAAGAATTAATGATTTGATCTTTCGGAGTCAATTTTAATTCTTGCTGATACGGACTAAATGGTCTTCCTGTAGTACCGTTTTCTATTTCTTGAGCAATTGCTGCAAGGTCCGCTACGATACTTGTGCCAGTCGGCCGTCCACCAGCTCCGGGACCATAATACATTGACTCACCGATACCGGAACTTTCTACAAAAACAGCATTATACTCGTTTTGAACAGCTGCCAGTGGATGATTTTTCGGTACTAAAACCGGTCCGACTTCAGTATGGATGCTGTCGTTAATTTTAATTGCTGAACCGATTAGTTTTACTGCATAGCCTAGTTTTCCAGCAACTGCAACATCTTCAGCCGATAATCCACGAATGCCACGAATCGTCATCTGATCCATCGTAATCGTCATGCCAAAAGCAAATTTACTTAAAATGACCATCTTGTAAGCCGCATCTATTCCATCAACATCATTAGTAGGATCACTTTCAGCAAAACCTAAAGCAGTTGCTTCATCCAATGTATCTTGATAGGTTCGTTGTTCTTGAACCATTTTCGTCAGCATAAAATTAGTGGTGCCATTGACGATTCCTAAAACTTTTGAAATATTGTCTCCAGCAAAACTAGTGGCTAAAGTACGTAAAATCGGAATCCCACCCGCAACACTAGCTTCATAATAAAGATTGACTTGATTTTCTGCTGCTAATTCAATTAATTCGGTGCCATGTGTCGCCAATAAATCTTTATTAGCAGTTACAACATGCTTGCCAGCTTTTAAACTAGCCGAAATGTAAGCTTTCGCAGGCTCAATGGTTCCCATCGTCTCAATGACAATAGCTATTTCTGAATCTTGTAAAATTTCTTCAACCTCATAAACCAAAGTTAAATCAAATTTTTCAGCTAGTCTTTCTTTTTCTTTGGAAGGGCGGACGAAAGCTTTCGTCACCGTTAAGGAGCGCCCGATTTGGTTGGTTAATTTCTCTTGGTTTTCAGCCAAATTCTCTAAGACGCCTGTGCCGACAACCCCCATACCTAGTAAGCCAATCTTGATTGGTTCTGCCATAATGTCCCTCCATCATTAAAATGTTAATTTTATTTCATCGTTTTCTAATGTTTAACTTTCAGTATAGCGAAATCTAACAAAAAAAACTAGTGATTTTCCAAATAAAATCGGAAATCACTAGTTGAATTATTGATGTAAAATATGTTGGAAAGTTTGATCTAAAATATCTAGGACATGATGATCATCTAGACTATACAGCATGGCTTTACCATCGCGGCGCGCTTTAACTAGTCGGTTATCCCGTAATAATTTTAGTTGATGAGAGACTGCGCTTTGTTCCATGGCTAATTTTTCTGAAATAGAAGAAACATTGCGTTCGCCATCTTTCAAAAACATCAATATTTTTAGACGAGTGGGATCACTTAGTACTTTATAAAAGCGGCTGACGGTTAAAATTTCTTCATGTTCCTTCATCTTGTAGCTCCTTTATTCAGTCAATTGTTTAATAGCTGTTTCAAAAGTTTCAAGCTTATTGACTGCATCAGCTTGGCTTTCACCTTTCACGCCGATATAAAACTTAATTTTTGGTTCTGTCCCTGAAGGACGGATGGCGATCCAAGTTTCATCTGCTAAAACATATTTTAAAACATTTGATGGTGGCATTTCGATCGGACTTATTTTACCACTTTCGTCTGTTGTTTCTCTTTTTAAGAAATCTTCGGTTAAGACAACATTTATACCAGCAAAATCTTTAGGCGCTTCTTGGCGTAAATTACCTAAAATTTCTTCAATTTTTGCAGCTCCAGCTTCCCCATCCAAAGTAATAGAAATTGTTTTTTCAGCAAAATAGCCATATTCAGCTAAGATATCTTGTAAACCATCATATAAAGTCTTACCAGCTTTTTTATAATAAGCTGCTACTTCTGCTAATAAAATCAATGCTTGAATCGCATCTTTATCTCGTACGAATGGTTTGATCAAATAGCCATAGCTTTCTTCAAAGCCAAACATAAAGGTATGAGAACCATCATCTTCATATTGTTGAATTTTTTCAGCGATAAATTTGAAACCAGTTAAGACACTAATCATTTCTGCGCCGTAGCTTTTAGCGATTGCAGTCGGTAGCTCACTAGAAACAATTGATTTTAAAACAGCGGCATTTTTAGCTAAGGTTCCTGCATCTTGATGGGCTTGTAATATATAGCGAATCAATATTGCACCAATTTGATTTCCAGTTAACACTTGATAACTGCCATCTGGTAAACGAACTGCTGCACCTAATCGATCGGCATCTGGATCGGTGGCAATCAATAAATCAGCATCTTCTTTTTCACCCAACTTCATAGCGTATTCAAAAGCGCCTGGCTCTTCTGGATTTGGTGACTTCACAGTTGAGAAATCTGGATCAGCAATAGCTTGTTCTGGCACTAACATATAAGATTTAAAGCCGGCTTGTTGTAAAGCTTTCTCACCTAACATGCCACCAGTACCGTGTAATGGTGTATAAACTAGTTTTAGTTCTTCGCCCATTTCATTGATTAGCTCTTGATTGATCGTGACAGTTTTCATTTCTTTTAAATAAGCGGTGTCGATTTCTTCACCGATGATATGGATTAAATCAGCCTGTTTCGCTGCTTCTTCAGATAGAATTTCAACTTCCAAAGGATTTTCTACTTGGCGCACAAAAGCTGTTAAAGCATCCGCGTGCTCAGGTGGCATTTGACCACCATCTTCGCCGTAGATTTTGTAGCCGTTATAAGCGGCAGGGTTGTGGGATGCAGTAATCATAATCCCCGCAAAAGCTTCTTCAAAACGAACCGCGTATGACAATTCTGGTGTTGGCCGTAAGCTTTCAAAAACAAAAGATGGAATATCATGTTTAGCTAATGTTTTTGCTGCCTCCATTGCAAATTCTGGTGACATGTGACGAGAATCGTAGGCGATTGCTACCCCGCGTTTTTTAGTTGCCAAATCTTGTGTATCCATGAAACGTGCTAAGCCTTCTGTTGCTTGTCGTACCGTAAAAATATTCATCCGATTAATACCAGGTCCAATAATTCCCCGCATTCCGGCAGTTCCAAATTCTAAAGGTTTATAAAAAGCGTCTTTTTTCATTGCCTGATCGTTCGCTAAATCTGCCAATTGTTTTTTTAAGGTATCATCTAATTTATCAGAATCGGCCCATTGTTCGTAAACTTTTTCCCAAGACATATCTTGCACCTCTTTTTAATTTTTATTCTTAATAAGTATACCATTGTCGTTATTCTACGCAAAGCCAAAGTCCAGCAAAAAAAAGCAAGAAAAACTCAAAAAAGTTCATCTTGCTTTAGATTATTAGGCATTTTCTTCAATATATTTATAGACTTGTTGACCAGCAATACCGCCTTCACCAACAGCAGTTGTAATTTGACGCAAATCTTTGTTACGCACATCACCAATAGCAAAGACACCAGGAATACTTGTTTTCATTTCAGTATCGGTTTCTACCCAGCCTGCTGGATTGGTAATACCACTATTGATAAATGGTTCAGTTAATGGTTCTAAACCAACATAAATAAAGATTCCACCAGCTGCTTCTTCAGTCACTTCGCCAGTTTTTAGATTTTTAATTTGGACTCCTGTAACAGCCATATCATTACCATGAATTTCTTCAACAACACTATCCCAAATGAAAGACATTTTTTCATTGGCAAAAGCGCGGTCTTGAATAATTTTTTGCGCCCGTAATTGGTCACGACGATGAACAACAACTACTTCAGCAGCAAAATTAGTTAAATAAATCGCTTCTTCAACTGCAGAATCACCACCACCAACAACGATTAATCGTTTGTTACGGAAAAAGGCACCGTCACACACGGCACAATAAGAGACACCGCGACCAGCATATTCTTCTTCACCTGGCACACCTAGTTTACGATGGTTACATCCAGTTGCAATGACAACTGTTTTCGCTTCGAAGGTTTGGTCTTCAGTAATGACTTCTTTATGTGTGCCTAAATCTTTAATATCTTGCACAATGCCATAAGCATTTTCTGTCCCAAATTTTTCGACGCTGTCAAACATTTTTTGTGATAATTCTGGTCCCATGATTGATTCGAAACCAGGATAATTTTCCACTTCAGCTGTATTATTCATTTGTCCGCCAGGGGCACCACGTTCCAACAATAATACTTTCAAATTAGAACGGGAAGCATATAAGGCAGCGGTCATCCCTGCAGGACCGGCACCGATTACGATTACATCATACATTTGTTTTCCCTCCGTTTGTTCTTACAATACATCCATAATCATTTTCTGTCGATTAATTTGCTTACTAAAGATTAGTAAGTTAACGATAAAAAAGAGCAACCTCTTAAGATTGCTCTCATGAATCCTTATTGTTGATTTTTCATTTGTTGCATCATTTGACGAATCTTTTTCTCAGATGGTTTTTGGCCCATAGACATCATCATTTGACGTAGCATATCTTCGTTAATTGGTGGATTTTTTTTGAAATAATCCATCATATATTTACGAGCTAAGAAGAACCCGCCGACTGCCCCAATGGCAATTCCGATCACAATAAATAATACGATCATCCCGACACTCATGTTCACCGCTCCTTTCTGGTAACATTCCCATCATATTTTACTAGACTTCTCTGTAAAAGAAAAGTTTATTTTTTAAAACTTCTATGCTTCTAATTCAGGAAAAGCAGTTGGATCAAAAGTACCTGCTCTGAACATCGCAATCTCTTTGCCATATGGTGCATAAGCAGTCTTTTTATCTGGACCAACATAAGGTGTTTCCAAAATTTTTGAGACATGGCTAAAACGTTCATCATGGACAATTTTATTAAGTGCTTCAAAACCGATTGTGCCGTGACCAATATTGGCATGACGATCTTTGTGAGCACCAATCGGATTTTTTGAATCATTAATGTGTAAGACTTTTAAACGATCTAAACCGATAATTCGATCAAAATCCGCCATCACACCATCAAAGTCTTCCTTGACATTGTAGCCGGCATCATTGGTATGACAAGTGTCGAAAGTGACTGACAATTTTTCATTTAATGTCACGCCATCAATCATATAAGCCAATTCTTCAAAAGTTTTACCAACTTCGGTTCCTTTACCAGCCATTGTTTCTAAAGCGATTTGAGCCTTTTGATCTTTGGTTAGGACTTCATTTAACCCTTTTATAATTTGATCCATCGCAGCTTTTTCACCTGCACCTACGTGAGCACCAGGATGTAAAGTTATTTGAGTCGCACCTAAGGCTTCTGCACGCATAATTTCTTCTCTTAAAAATTGTACGGCAAAAGGAAACATTTCTGGTTTGGTCGTATTCCCTAAATTAATAATGTAGGGAGCGTGCATCACAATATTACTAAGACCGTGTTCCTTCATATAAGCTTCACCAGCAGGAATATTCATCTCCTCAACTGGTTTTCTTTTGGTATTTTGCGGCGCGCCACTATAAATCATAAATGTTGTGGCACCATAACTAGCCGCTTCTTTAGCAGAGCCCAACAACATTTCTTTGCCTTTCATTCCAACATGAGATCCTATTAACATAATTTCCTCCAATTTCTTTTATAACATAAATAGTAACATAGCTGTCATGAGGGGCAAACTAATTAAAAAACTTAAGCTAGAACTAAAACCAATTACTTCTTGTGGCATGCCGGCTTTCGCACTATTCACAACACCAAACATGGGAATGGGGCCAACAGAAACTAGACACAACACAACTTTTACTAAATTAGGCAAAGGTAATAAGAAAAAAATCACCGCAATAATAATTCCGAAAAAATATTTGATACTTAATAAACGAACAACGACCGAAAAATCTTTTTTTGGCAGACGTAATTCTAGATACAAGCCAATCACAAACATCGATAAAAAGGCATTGGCGTTAGCAATTGGTTGCATAATTTGAAAAAAGCTCGCCGGTAAATCAATGGAAAAACTCCGCAGAATGAACATCACCAAGTAACACATAAAAGGAACCGACGTCCCTAATCGCTTAACAATCGAAAATAAATTAGGTTTTTCTCTTTCATCGCCAACTAAATTATCAACAGCAACATTCGTACCTCCGGCTAGCATAATGGAATTACCAATATCAAAAAAAGAAAGAAACGGAATCGCTTGTGGCAAAAAACTTTGCAGAAAAGGCAAAGCAAAATTACCAATATTGTAACCTGAGCCGCAATACATGATAAATTCCCGTTCAGTAGTGGTTTGTTTTTTCGATAATAAATTGCCAACTACCACCATCAATAGATTTAGTAAAAAACCTGCCAATATCAAAAACAATAAATTGACATGGACGGTTAATTTTTGTAAGTTTACCAGCACAGCTGCGGGTAAGGTAACATTGATGATGATTCTGGATAAAGTATCTCCGTCTACTTTTGATAGCAGACCGACTCTTTTAACTAAAAAACCAAAAAAGATAATTACAAATAATCCAAAAGAATTAATTAAAATTGTACCCATTTTCTTCTCCTCGCTAATTCACACAAAAAAGGCGAGACTGTTGCCTCGCCCCATTTTTAAAATTCTAAAACAAAATACTTTTTCTTACCACGACGAACGACTGTATAGCCACCAGCTAATTTATCAGCATCAGATAATGTGTAAGCCGTATCTTGTATCCGTTCCCCATTCAGATAGATGGCACCATTAGTAATATCTTCACGGGCTTGACGTTTTGAGTTTTCAATGCCAGCTGTAATTAAGATTTCTACTAGATTCAAATCATCTTCGCCCTTAACTTGATAACTTGGCACGTCTTTAAAGGCTTGTTGGATTTCTTCAGCGGCTAGATTTTTCACATCGCCAGAAAACAATGCCTCTGAAATACGAACCGCTTGTTGGTAAGCTTCTTTTCCGTGAACGATCGTAACTACTTCCTCAGCTAAACGTTTCTGTGCCAAACGTTGTTCTGGTGCTTTAGCAAATTCAGCTTCAATCTCAGAAATTTCTGCTAAGCTTAAGAATGTGAAATATTTTAAGAATTTCACAGCATCACGGTCATCAGTATTAATCCAAAATTGGTAAAATTCATATGGAGAAGTTTTTTCTGGATCCAACCAGACTGCGTTTCCTTCTGTTTTACCAAATTTCGTGCCGTCTGCTTTAGTAATTAACGGCATCGTAATACCAAAAGCTTGAACACCTTTTTCACGGCGGATTAATTCTATTCCTGAAGTAATATTGCCCCACTGATCGCTACCACCTAGTTGTAATAGACAACCGTAACGTTCATATAATTGTTGGAAATCATAAGCTTGTAACAATTGGTAAGCAAATTCAGTATAAGAAATCCCCGTTTCAATCCGGCGCTTCACACTTTCTTTACTCATCATGTAATTAATCGTAAAGTTTTTACCAATATCCCGTAAAAAGTCAATCATTGAAAGTTCGCTCAACCAAGTATAGTTGTTCGCCACAATCGCGGGGTTTTCTTTATTTTCAAAATCAATAATGCCAGAAAGCTGGTTTTTAATACTTTCTGACCAATTTTTAACTGTGTCTAATGTGTTCAATTGACGTTCCGCATCTTTAAATGATGGATCACCAATCATGCCTGTCCCGCCACCAACTAAGGCAATTGGCACATGACCATTTTGTTGGAAACGACGCAACGTTAGAATTGGTAACAAATGTCCAATATGTAAACTGTCAGCCGTTGGGTCAAATCCGATATATAATTTGACAGACTCTTCATTTAATTGTTTTTCTAAAGCTTCTTCGTCTGTTACTTGGTAGACTAATCCGCGGTTTTTTAATTCTTGAAAAAAGTCCGAATGCATCTCATTTTCCTCCTAAAATATGGTATATCACCCATCTTAACTGAAAAAAAACGCAAATAAAAGCTTAAAATTTCATTTTGACTGGATTTATTTGAAGTTTGTGTTACAAAACTGTCAAGCGCTTGTGAAACATGTAAAGACTTTGCTATAATTCACTGGTGATTGAAATGAATTTAACGAGGTGAAATCTTTGGTTTCAAAGAAAAATCCAAAAAAGATAAAAAAGAAAAATCCGCAAAGATTAGGTGGCAGTTTTTTTCTTAACGTATCGATAAGCGTTGTGAAATCTTTGCTGCTAGGTTTTACTACCGTCCTTTTCTTAGCTGGCATGCTGGCTTTGGGAATTGGCGTCGGTTATTTCGCTAATTTAGTCGAAGGCACCTCCTCATTAACCAAGACCGATGTCCGACAAGACATCTCGAATGTAAATGAAGGCTCTCTTTTAAAATATGATGACGGTCAAAACATTGCTACCATAAATACTGATCCTATCCGGCAAAAAGTCGACGGAGACGAAATTTCTCCATGGGTCAAGAAAGCCATTGTAGCGACTGAAGATGAATACTTTTACAAGCATAAAGGAGTCGTTCCAAAAGCAGTTATTCGTGCACTATTAGGTGAAGTTACTGGTCTAGGCTCAGGGTCTGGTGGCTCAACTTTGACACAACAGTTAGTAAAACAGCAAGTGTTAACCAGCGAAACATCTTTTAAACGAAAAGCCAATGAAATTTTATTAGCCATGGATGTTGAAAAATATTTAAGCAAAGATGAAATCTTAACGGCTTACCTAAACATTTCTCCATTTGGTCGTAATAATAAAGGACAAAATATTGCTGGCGTAGAAGAGGCTGCCCAAGGAATTTTTGGTGTCGATGCCAAAGATTTATCGTTAGCCCAATCTGCTTTTATTGCTGGCCTGCCTCAAAGTCCAATCGTATACAGTCCCTACACCAATACCGGTGAACTAAAAGATGACTATTCATTGGGTATCGAGCGACAAAGAAATGTCTTATTCAATATGTATCGCGAAGGTGCGATTAGTAAAGACCGCTATGAAAAAGCTGTGAATTATGACATCTCCAATGATTTCTTGCCACAAGGAGAATTAACTGTTGATGAACATGGCTTCTTATATTACACCGTCTATAATGAAGCAATTAACTTATTGGCAAAAGAAGCAGCTAAAAAAGATGGCGTCAGTGATGCTGATTTTGAAAATGAATCTGTCAGCAATCGCTATGTTGAACAAGCAACTTTAAGTATTCAAAATCAAGGTTTAACCATTAATTCCACGATTAACCGAAATATTTATGATGCGATGCAACAAAGTGTTACTTCTTACGGTTCTTATTTAGATGATGGCTCAGGAGTCACTGTCGAGACTGGCTCAGTTTTGATGGATAATAAAACCGGAAAAATCTATGGCTTTATTGGCAGTCGGGATTATAGCACTAATCAACTAAATCATGCTTTCGATACTTCTCGTCAAGCTGCTTCTTCCATCAAACCTTTATTAGTTTACGGACCAGCAATTGATCAAGGCTTAATTGGTTCAGAAAGTCGTATTTCTGATTATCCAACGACTTATCAAGAAGGCAAAAACAATGGCAAGCGATTAAAAAATGCGACTAACAACGGGACAAGAACTTTCTTAACAGCCCGAGACGCTATTGTACAATCTTCAAATATTTCAGCCTATCATTTATATCAAGATATATTGACGCAAAAAGGTTCAACTAGCTACGTCTACGATACGTATTTATCTAAAATGAACTTCCCAGAAGCTAGCAGCTGGGGCTTAGAATCTGCGGCCCTAGGAACGACCGGTGTTTCTACTTTAACCGAGGTCAACGGCTTCCAAACCTTAGCCAATGAAGGGGTTTATCAAGAAGGTTACCTGATTGATTCGATTACCAATGCAAATGGTAAAACTTTATATGAACATGAATCAAAAGGAACCGAAGTATTTTCAAAAGCAACGGCTTCAATTATGAATGACATGATGCGTTCCGTTATTGATGAACAAGAAACAACACCATTTAAATCTATTTTATATAGTACAAATAATACTTTGGCTTCCGTCGATTGGGTGGGTAAAACCGGTACAGCAGATGATTCTGCGGATAATTGGCTAATTGTTTCATCTCCTTCATTAACTTTAGGTAGCTGGACAGGAAAAGATGATAACTCAGCGATGGCTGATGGTACTGGAAATAGAACAGCCACTTATATGGCTTATCTGGCTAACCAGATTTACTCTGTCGCGCCGTCATTATTTGATCCGAAGGAAAAATTTGAATTAGATGACAGTGTTAAAAAAGAGAAAGTCAGTGAATTTACTGGTTTGAAAGAAGGTAAAGTTGCCTTTGAAGGGAAAAATATTTCTGTTCCCGGCGGTGACACTACCTCCCTTTGGGCAACTGGTGGTCCCGCAGACAATACTTATAAATTTGGGATTGGCGGCACCGATGCCAATTATAAAAATTATTGGGACAATAAAGGTAACAATTCCTCTGACGATGAAGATGATGATGAATAAAAATAAGCAAAAAAACTGGGAAGTAAGGTCATTTCAAACCTTACTCCCCAGCTTTTTTTATTGTTTCTGCGCAACCATTGCTAAACCTGATAATGGATGTCCACCTGGCAATTGGAAAGAAGTATCCCAATCATAGCCTGGTGCGATATTGGCAGTTCCATGAATTCTGAAACTTGGTTTGTATAATTTTGCGTCATTTGTCGTAAAGGCGTCATTACTATTATGAACTGTCCCTTCTTTAATCAAATCAGCTCGTAAACCAAAGAAATTAAAATCATCATTGTTCCAGCCGTCTTTAGCTGCTTTGATAATACCTAAATGATTAACGTCATTCGGATTACCTGCCTTGACTGTGACATCTTTCAAATAGGCGTCAACACTTTCATCACGTTTTCTAACACTAGCTTCTGCACCAAAGGTAAATGGTCCAGTTAAATTGGCTTTAGTTTCAACTATTTGAACATCATTGACATAGCCTTTCAAAGTTTGATCTGGATACCATGACAAACGAACTTTAATATCTTGATTTAAAGCTGCTTGTTGAATAAATAAATATTCTTTTCCTACAGGACCGGCTTCAGCTGCATTACTTTTTATATTTTCCAACAAATAGGCTGGCTGATTGGGAAAACGAGCATTATCTGGATCAACTTGAATCCCAAATGAAGCTACTGTCCCGCCACCTTTTGAATTAATCATCACTTTAGAATGATAACCGCCGGTACCAGACAAATTCATAACCGCTTCAATGGAAACATATCCATCATCTTGTGTGATTGGTACAGAAGGTTCACTTCCTGTGGCACTGATTGCATACCAACCATGACCTTCATCTTTCCAACCAACCGAGACAATATGATTTTGTTCACTGCTGCTAGTTGTATAGTTATGAGATCCTGCTACTGCATTAGGATTATAAGCCCGATAAACGGGGGCTGTTTTCGCATCATCAGAATACCAATTGACTCCTTCAGCTTTCCAGCCTGCGTTAACTAAACCATCTCGTTCACTGGCGCTCAACGTATAATGATGATCCCCTGCATTCTGATTATACAAACGGTAAACCGGGGAATCACTTTTTTCTGGTGCTACCCAGCCGATTCCTTCATTATGCCAGCCCGCTCGAACTAATCCCCATCTTTCACTGGTGTTTGAAGTATAGAAATGTTCGCCACTGTTAGGATTGTACAAACGATAAATATTTTGTTGTCCACTACTGGCAGCATCTGCTTGATTCGTTAAACTAATCGCAAATATTCCTAAAAAAACCGGTAAAACCAACCATAATAACTTCTTAAAACCCTTGTTCATTCTCTCATCTCCTTTATAAATTTTAGATAAGCCGTAGCTGATTAAGCGCTACCATTATAATTATACAATATTTGTTTTAAAAAGATTAATTATTTATTCCAAAATCTCTGCTTGTTGTTTCTTTGTTAATTTCTTTAACACCAAATCATAAGAACGGGCGATCATTGCTTCGATTTCAGAATCGCTTATCTCTTCCACAGCTAACTTGATTGAATTCCAATGTTTTTTATTAGCGTAATAGCCAGGAATAATCATTCCAGGATAAAGTTCCCGCAATTCTTCATTTTTTTCAGGTAAGTTTTTTAAGGTAATCAATGCTTCAGGACTTGCTTCAGGACTCATCATACCAAACTGTTTTCCTAATAAATCAAAATAAATGGTACCCCAATCTTCTCGAAAATAAACCTTCGCTCCTTTTAGCTGATTGCCGTAAGCTTGAAAATGATCAATTCTTTTTTGAATAGATATGTTGTCCATCTTTATTCTCCTTATCTAAAAAAAGACCGATTCAAAAAGAACCGGTCTAAAATTTTTATTTTGTTGAACCTTTTTCATAAATACTGTGAGGTAAGATAATTGTTTTTTCTTCTAAATCTTCTTTATTCATCATTTTAGTTAATAAACGCATAGCAACCGCACCGATATCATAAAGTGGTTGAGTCACACTAGTTAAACGAGGGCGAGCCACGTCAGTTAATAATGAATCGTTCGAAGTCACAATTTCAAATTCTTCTGGTACTTTGATACCTTTGTCGATTAAACCATCTAATAAGCCAATCGCTAATTCATCATCGGTTAAATATGCCGCTGTTGCACCACTGTTTAAAATACGGTCTGTTAAAGCTAAACCTTCTTTAAAGCTGTACGGCGCTTCAAAAATTAAACCTTCGCTGTATTTTAATTTGTGGTTTTCTAAAGCTTCTTTATATCCGCTCATCCGGTCTTGTCCGTTAATTGGATCAATTAAAGCGCCACTGACAAAAGCGATTTTTTCATTGCCATGACTTGCTAAAAGATCAACGGCTTCTTTTGTCGCTTGACGATAATCAATATTAACACTACCTACTTGTACATCTGGATCAATCGAACCAGCTAAAACAATCGGTGTTTTTGAGCGAGAAAATTCAGCTCTGATTTCATCAGTGATACGGTGTCCCATGAAAATCACACCATCTACTTGTTTTGCTAATAAATTGTTTAATACATTGACTTCTTTTTGGGTTTCGCCATCTGAATTAGCTAAAATAATATTGTATTTGTACATGGTCGCAATATCATCGATTCCGCGTGCTAATGAAGCAAAGAACATGTTGCTCACATCAGGAATAATGACGCCGACTGTAGTTGTTTTTTTACTTGCTAAACCACGCGCAACGGCATTTGGTCGATAATCTAAACGATCAATCACCTCTAAAACTTTTTTTCTAGTGGTTGGTTTTACATTTGGGTTGCCATTTACGACCCGAGAGACGGTCGCCATTGAGACATTGGCTTCACGAGCAACGTCGTAAATTGTAATTGTTTGTTTTTCCATTTATATTTCTCCTGTTCTGTTTCGTGTTTTCTGAAAATATCATTTACATTTCTAAAAGATAATAGCACGCTGTCATGATTATTGCAACCGTTTTACACTAGAATCTTTTTAAAAATGTAAGCGTTTTATCATTTTTATTTTTCAATAAAATGAACAAGTGATACAATAGCTTTAAGCTTAACAGAAAGAAGGATATGTAATGAATCAAGAAAAAGTTTCAGAATTACGCAAATGGATGGCCGCCAATCAAGTTGATTTAGCCTATATTTCAGATCCAGCCCATATTGGCTATTTCTCAGGATTTGAAAGCAATCCGATGGAACGGGTGCTTGCTCTTTTCATTCCGCTGGAAAAAGATCCTTTCTTATTTGCTCCGGGATTAGAAGTTGAAAGTGCTAAGGCAAGTAGCTGGCCCTTTGATGTAGTAGGATATTTAGACAGTGAAGACCCTTGGAAGATTATTATCGCAGAGATCAAAAAACGCTATGGCGATGTAAAAAAAGTGGCTTTGGAAAAAGGCCAACTAGTTTTAGATCGGTATTTAATTTTAGTTGAAGCTTTTGGCAATGCTGATTTTTCAGCTGATTTAACGCCGATGATTCAACAATTACAACTTTATAAAACTAAAGAAGAATGCGACAAATTAGTCGAAGCTGGTCGCAGTGCGGATTTAGCTTTTGAAATTGGTTTTAAGATGGTCAAGGCTGGTGCAACGGAAGAATCAATCGTAGCCGAAATCGAATACGAGTTGAAAAAACAAGGAATCAAGCAAATGTCCTTTCCAACTGAAGTTTTAGCGGGAGCAAATGCTGCAAATCCTCATGGTTCACCAGGTAAAAATACAGTGAAACAAAATGAATTAGTTTTATTTGATCTTGGAACTATCGTTAACGGTTATTGTAGCGATGCCACTAGAACAGTTGCTTGTGGCGAACCAACCGATCATATTAAGAAAATTTATGACCTTGTTTTAGAAGCACAATTAAAAGCGCAAGCTGCCGTAAAACCAGGGATTACTGCCGCTCAATTAGATAAAATTGCCCGCGATGTGATTGAAGACGCTGGTTATGGCGAATACTTTAATCACCGTTTAGGTCATGGCATTGGTACGACGATCCATGAATTCCCATCAATTGTTGGCGGCAATGATATGGAAATCAAAGAAGGTATGTGCTTCTCTCTAGAACCGGGCATTTATTTACCTGATGATGTCGGCGTGCGGATTGAAGACTGCGTTTATGTTACTAAAGATGGTTGTATTCCATTTACCCAAACTTCTAAAGAATTAATCATTCTTTAAAAAAATTGGTAGACCTAGTTTGTTTACCAATCCAAGTACTAAAAAAGAGGTTGAGAAATTTTTTCTCGACCTCTTTTTCTTTAGAAAAATTATTCTGGATTGTTTTCTTCCAAATCTTCTTTTAATTCTTTTAAATCTTCTAGCGGTGCTGGATCTTCATCACTCAATACTTCATCTTCTTCAGCAACTTCTCGTTCCATTTCATCAGCATTAATCACAATATCGGCGGTATCTGCTGCTTCACTAGCTGCTTTGCGAAAACGATCTGACAAGTCTTCACTTTGTTGTTTCAAGCTGTCAGATAAGTCATCAGCTGCATCTTGCATGTCATCAGCAGTATCGCTTACTTTATCTTTTAAATTGCTGGCTTGTTCTTTTACGACTTCACCAAATTCATTTGTTTTCAAAACAAAATCATCTGTATAATCACTCGCTAAGTCCATAAAATCATCAGCTTTTTTCGCTAAATCATCTCTTAATTCACGCCCTGATTTTGGTGCTAATAAAAGAGCAACGGCTGCAGCGGCTGCACCACCAAGAATCGCACCTGCCCAAAAATGTCCTTTTTTTGCCATAGTAAATCCCTCCAATTTTTATTTAACTGTTTGATTACGTTTTTTGAAAAATTTTAAAGTCGCACTACCCACTTTTCCAGCAACAGTTGCTTTAGCGGTTGTTTTTCCTACATCTGCAAATTTATCTACTAAATGACGACTAGATAAATTCAAATCAGAAACGGTCTCACTTAAATCTGCGACTGCGGTAAATAATGGATCAATCGTTTCAACCTTACCGTTGATATCGTTTAACAACGTATTACTTTTCACCAAAAGCCCTTCAACTTGAACCATCAGCAAATCAACATCTTTTGTTAATACGTCGATCGTATTATTGGCTTCCTTGACGGTGTCGTCAACTTTAGACACGGTACCGGCTACTTGATTTAAGACCTTCACTAAATAAATCACCAATACAACAAACGCCAAAGCTGCGATGATTGCTGCAATTCCTCCTAGACTCATGACATCACCCCTTACTTATTATCCATTATTATACCATTTACTTTAAGATATAAACAAAAAATCCCCCTTTCATTATTTAGAAAAGGAGACTTCAATTGTTTTACTCTGATTTTTTATTTTCGTTAGGCGCTAATTCTTGACCAAGTTCAATAATGTATTCTCTCAACTTGTCTTTGATTTCTGGATGTTTCAAACCATATTCGATACTAGTAGTCATGAAACCAAATTTATCACCAACATCAAAACGTTTGCCGGTAAATTCTCTAGCAAAAACCCGTTGTGTTTTATTCAAATTATCAATGGCATCAGTTAATTGAATTTCATCACCAGCACCAGGTGCTTGATTTTCTAAAACTTCAAAGATTTCTGGTGTTAACAAATAACGTCCGATTATCGCTAAGTTACTTGGAGCTTCATCAGCTTTTGGTTTTTCTACAAAATTCTTAACATTGTACAAGCCTTTTTCCACTTGTCCTTCAGGATTAATGATTCCATATTTTGAAGTCTCTTCTTGAGGAACCTGCATCACTGCAATTGTTGAAGCATGAGTTGTTTCATAATCATTCATCAACTGTTTGGTTAAAGGAACCTCACTTTCCATCAAGTCATCACCTAACATCACAACAAATGGTTCATTGCCGACAAAAGCTTTGGCTTGCAAGACTGCATGACCTAAACCTTTAGGATGAGATTGACGAATAAAATGTAGATTCACATCGGTAGTTTCTTCCACCAATTTTAAAAGATCTGTTTTGCCTTTTGATTTTAGATTGGTTTCCAATTCGATGTTGGCATCAAAATGATCCTCAATCGGACGTTTGGCTTTTCCTGTAACGATTAAAATGTCTTCAATTCCAGAGCTTAAAGCTTCTTCTACGATAAATTGAATCGTTGGTTTATCAACAATCGGCAACATTTCTTTAGCCATTGCTTTAGTTGCTGGTAAGAATCTTGTTCCTAAACCCGCAGCAGGGATAACTGCTTTTTTTACTTGCATAATGGGGCCTCCTGATAAATTATAGTGTAAATTCATTTTCGAAAGTGCCCTCCCGTGTCATTAAATCGTTACAAGCTTGGCGCACTTCTTTTCCATTGTATAAAACATCATAAATTGTTTCAGTGATAGGCATATCAACGCCTAAGCTTTCTGATAATTCCTTGGCAGCTTTCGTTGTCGAAACACCTTCAACCACCATACCCATATTTTCTAATACTTCATCCAATTTATGGCCTTTACCTAATAGATTACCAGCTCGCCAGTTTCTCGAGTGAACCGATGTTCCAGTCACAATCAAATCACCAACACCGCTTAAACCGATAAAAGTTAATGGATTAGCACCCATTGCCACGCCTAAACGACTGATTTCTGCTAAGCCACGAGTCATAATTGCGGCTTTGGCATTATCGCCATAATTTAAACCAGCTAAAGCACCAGCACCGATGGCAATAATATTTTTTAATGCCGCGCCAGTTTCAACGCCAACCACATCTGTATTAGTATAAATTCGGAAATAATCATTCATAAATAATTTTTGGACGTATTTCGCTAAGTTTTCCTCGTCACTCGCAGCTGTAATTGTCGTAATATCATGAACCGCTACTTCTTCAGCATGACTTGGTCCAGATAAAACAACTATTCCTTGACGATTTTCTGGAGCGATTTCTTCTGCTAAAACCTCTGAAATTCGTTTATGACTGCCTTGTTCCAAGCCTTTACTGGCATGGATAATCACTGGTTGATTTTTCACCACTTGATTAAATTCACGAGCAACAACACGAATGGCTTTAGTTGGTACTACAAATAAAACTGCATCCACATCTTTGACGGCATCAGCTAAACTCTTCTCAGCGACAATGCTGTCAGGAATTTTTAGATCTGGTAAATAATGACGGTTCGTGTGATACGTGTTAATCTCATCCATTTGTGCTTGGTTGTCACCCCAAATATGCACATCATGACCATTCTCAGCTAATACTTGCGCCAAGGCAGTCCCCCATGAACCAGGGCCTAAAACGGCAACTTTTTGTTTCACACAAGTTTCCTCCATTCATAATTTTTCTACCCTTATTTTAACATAATCAACTATTTTTATATGAAAGATTGATTAGTCCCTAAGTTTCTGAGATAGGTTTTAGGCTGCACTTTTTTCCTACGATAAATGACTAAAGCAATGCCGCCAACAAATAAAACTAATGATAAAATTTGCGATACTCGTAGTTGTGTATCAAAGAAATACAGACTATCTGTGCGTAAACCTTCTACAAAGAAACGTTCGAAACTATACCAGATAACATAACTCAAAAAGATTTCCCCAACCTTAAAAATGTTGGTTTTCTTTCGGATAATAATGATTAAAATAAACCCTAAGAAACACCACAGCGATTCATAAAGAAAAGTTGGTTGACGATATGCACCATCAATGTACATATTATTAATGATAAATTCTGGCAGATGGAGACCTTCTAAAAAACTGCGGGTGGTCTCTCCACCATAGGCTTCATGGTTTAAAAAGTTTCCCCAGCGGCCAATCCCCTGTGCCAAAATCACACCAGGTGCCACCACATCTAAAAAGAGCCAAGAGTTAATAAAATGATGGCGTGTATAAAAGATTAAAAATATCCCCGCAGCTAATAAGCCCCCGTAAACTGCTAGTCCTCCGCCGCGAGTATTAAAAATCTGAATCGGATCCGCCAAATACATCGGTAAATCAAACAACACATAATAAAGACGGGCACCAATAATCGCAATCGGTAATGCAAACAATAAAAAGTTTGAAAAATCATCTGATTTCAAACCGACTCGCGGTGCTTCTCTAGTGGATAACCATAAAGCAATCGCAATTCCCGAAACGATTAAAATTGCATACCAATAAATCGGTAAACCAAATATAGTAAACGCTGTCCGATTTAAATAGCCGTCCATTATTTCTCACCCGAATTTTCATCAATTAATCTTGATAAACGATCTTCAAAGGTTTTGGTTGCATCATAACCCATATTTTTCGCTCGGAAATTCATCGCAGCTACTTCAATAATAATCGCCACATTTCGTCCAGTTTTTACCGGAATTTTAATTCGTGGTACTTTAACATCAGCAATCTCAACTTCAGTATTATCTGAGCCTAAGCGATCATAAGTTTTGTCTTTTGACCAATTTTCTAAATAAACTACTAATTGAACCGGCATTTCACCACGAACGGCACTTGCACCAAACAAATCCATCACATCAATAATGCCGATGCCACGAATTTCGATTAAATGCTGCAAAATCCCTGGTGGTTCACCGATTAAGTTTAATTCATCTTGTTGATAAACATCCACTCGATCATCAGCAATTAAACGATGACCACGTTTGACTAATTCTAAGGCAGTTTCACTTTTTCCGATACCGCTATCTCCTTGAATCAATACACCTAGACCATAAACATCGACTAATACGCCGTGAACACTGGTTCTAGCAGCCAAGCGACCACTTAAAAAGCTAGCGATTTCTCCAAGTAGCCGGGAAGTACCTATTTTTGATTTTAAAACGGGAATATTATGTTCATCGGCTGCTTGAATCATTTCTTTTGATGCTGTTAAATCCCGAGAAATAATAAATGCGGGTGTATCATCTGTACACAGACGACGCATCACCATCAAGCGTTCTTCAGGAATCATTCGCTCAGCGAAAGTAATTTCTTTATTTCCAAATAATTGCAGACGATCATGAGAATAATAACTAAAGTACCCTGTCAACTCCAGACCGGGTCGCGAAATATCACTATTGGTTACGATTCGTTCCAAACTAGCAGCATTACCGGTGACCACTTCTAATGACAAATTGTCTACCAATTCTTTTACTTTTACAATTTCAGACATTGTTTACCTCTTTTCTACGACTTACTGCTATATTTTATCATTTTATCTTACTCCTTACTAGATTTTGACTGTTTCTAGTGAAAATCTCTAAATAAGTACTCTTTACTACTGTTTTTTAATATTTTCCATTGAAGTTATACTACTATATTTTTCTTTTGGACAATTTTTATTTTAAAACAACAAAACATCCGAATTATCTAGAAAGAAGTGATACTTGTAAATTTAAGCACTTCGACCATAAATAATTCGGATATTCTGTTTTTAATCTTTATATTGTTAAACACTTAAAAAGCCCTAGTTAAAATTAAATTATTTAGTCACCATAAACTGTGGGACCATTAATGGCGAACTCCAAAAATCCGTCAACATTATGCCCATCACTTCTGGCGATTGTCGACAGCCTCTTTTAAGCCACTCTTCAAAAATGGTTACGTAAGCGTTAGCTAAAATTTTTCTACGGTAGACTTCCAAATCATCATAATTTGTCTCTACTCCCCAAGCACTAATAGTTCCTTGGCGAGTTTCATTAATTTTATTTGCTAAAAGTTCTTGAAAATTAGTTGCTGAGGTTCCCGGCAGTAAAGCAGTAAAATAAAACTTATGTTTATTCAAGTAAATAAAGTAATCAATATATGGCTCACAATAGTGATTAGTTATTTCTTCAAAAAAAACTCTTTCTCCACGTTTTCTTAGGCGCAACATGATATCAATAAAGCCCGCAATCAATTCATTCGAGATTGTCTCCAGCACATCAAATTTATCCTCAAAATGATTATAAAATGTTGACCGACTGATTTCAGCAATATCAATAATTTGTGGCACTCGAATCTCATAAAAATTTTTTTGATACAACAAACTAATAAAAGCGTATTGAATCTTCTTTTTGGTTTTATTCATTTTTTGATCCCCCAAAATTTTCTCACTCTGGACAAAACGACAAAAATTGTGTACTTCTGGACACTTGCACGAAAAGTGTTCTAAGCAATTGGAAGCGCTTACGTTACTATTGAATAAAGAAAAAGAAAAGACCCTACAGTAATCATAGCACATTTTGTCCATTTTTTTTAATTTTTAAAAAAAGAAAGGAGATTTTTGACATTTTGGAAAGGAAGGAAAAATAATGAAAAAAAGCATTTATCATGGATGGTTCATCGTTTTAACTTGTATGGTTATCATGGCTTTTGTTTTTGCTCCAAGAATTAATTTAGTCGGCGTTTTTGTACAACCACTTTCAGAGAGTTTTGGTGTCAGTCGAACCGCTGTAACTTTAATGATGACAATTGGAACAATCGTCACTATGCTAGGCGCGTTATTTGTCGCAGGAAAACTATTTCAAAAAGTAAAAATTAAAAAAGTCATGACTGTCGCTATCGTCTTAGAAATTATCGCTTTTATCGGATATGCCTTAGCACCAAATATTTATGTAATTTATTTCTTTGCTGTAATTGGTGGTTTTAATGGTGTCTGTTTAACTAGTATCCCTATCTCAATTTTAATCAATAGTTGGTTTGGGCCAAAGTTACGAGGTCGTGCAATGGGAATTGCTATGTTAGGTAGTGGTTTGGGATCAATGATTTTAAATCCAGTCATGGGTTTCATCATTCAAGAATTTTCTTGGCGTTGGGGTTATGCATTAATTGCTGTTTTAAACTTAATCGTTACGCTACCGTTAATATTATTTACCATCGCTAACAGCCCAGCTGAAAAAAATCTTGAACAAATTGGACAAGTTGAAAATACAGGCACCTCAGCTGTAAATGGTTTAAGTTTCAAACAAGCTAGACATACCTCAATATTTTGGATTATGGCCTTTGCATTTATTCTTTATAGCGCTGTTTCTACTATCTTTAATGCAAATGGTGCGGCTTATTATACAGACATTGGTTTCACGCCAATTTTTGCAGCTTCGCTAATTTCTTTTTCTTCAGCTGCATTATTAGTCGGAAAACTTATCTTAGGCGAAATTTGCGACCGAACAAATGCTTTTACGGGTGCAGCCATTGCTTCAATGGTCATGTTTTTCGGGGTTGTCTTAATTTTGGTAACCTCCAATATTCCATCAATGGGTATTCCGTCAGCAATTGTGTTTGGCTTAGGAAATGCATTGCCAACTGTTACCATCCCTTTATTAACGGCTGAAATGTTTGGTAATCTCGATTACGGTCAAATTGTCAGCAAGTTAAATGTTGCTAGCTCATTTGGTGCTGCTCTGGGCCCTATCCTAGGTTCTTCATTTTATGACATGACTGGTAGCTATAGTTCTGCATGGTATATCGTATTATTTTTGATGGCTGGTATGACAATTATCACCTTAATTGGCAAAACAATGACAAAACAATTACACAACAAAATGGAAGGAGTCGAACGAATTGAGTAAGATTATGCGCGCAATAGATGCTGTTCAAGTTGTTAAAGATGGCGACACTGTTGCCATTGGAGGATTTGGTCCCTTAGGTTGTCCCGTTCAACTGATTAAATTTCTCTTTGCTAGAAGTGATGCTAAAGATTTACACATCGCTTTAAATGCCCCTAATGGAATGGTTTTACGTCATTTGGAGCGTCTAATCAAAGAAAGAAGCAAAAAACTGACTACTACCTTTATGAGAGGCAGCCAATCTGCGGAAATATTTTTTGATCATCAGCAATTAGACTTGGTCCCCCAAGGAACTTTTGCCGAAAGACTCCGTAGTGCTGGTGCTGGAATTCCAGCTTTTTATACTCCAGTTGGCGTAGGAACAATCGTTGCAGAAGGAAAAGAAACAAAAATATTTGATGGAAAAGAATATTTAATGGAGTATTCGCTACCGGTTGATGTTGGTTTTGTTCGAGCCACTAAAGTCGACCGAGACGGTAACTGCTTTTTAGAAGGCTCCACTAAAAATTTCACCCAGTTGATACCACCTGCGGCTAAATATACGATTGTTGAAGCTGAAAGTATTGTTGAAGTTGGTGAAATTGATCCTGAATTAGTTACTATTTCAGGTATTCATATTGATGCAATCGTAAAGGTAGGTGCTAGAAATGAATAGTAGAACGTTTATTGCATATCGTGTTGCTCAAGGTCTTAAAGATGGAGACATTGTGAACTTAGGCATCGGGATTCCAACCTTAGTACCAAAGTTTATCAGTCAAGATAAAAAAGTCGTTTTCCAAGCTGAAAATGGCATTATCGGCATTGCTGCTGCCACAAATCCACCAACACCCAATGTCTTCGATGCTGGCGGTTCCAGTGCTTCGGTAGCTCCTGGAGGACAACTGATTAATTCAGCAGAATCTTTCGGATTAATACGCTCAGGAAAAGTTGATGTGACCGTTTTAGGTGCTTTGCAAGTAGACTCAAAAGGAAACTTAGCCAATTGGCAGATTCCCGGAAAAATGGTGGTTGGCTATGGTGGAGCAATGGATCTAGTTACGTGTGCAAAAAAAGTAATCATTGCTATGGAACATACAGCGAAAGGGACACCAAAAATTTTAGAAGAATGTGAATTTCCTCTAACTGGTGTTGGCTGTGTCAGCGAAATTATTACAGAATTAGGTGTTTTTGAAGTCACACCAACCGGTCTTGTTTTGACAGAGATGTCCAGTACTACCACCTTGGATGAAATTAAAGAAAAAACTAAAGCAAATTATCAGGTCGCTGAAGATTTGAAGATTAATCAAATTAATTAGGAGGGTATAATAATGACAAGAGAAGCAGTAATCGTTGGATATGGACGTTCACCTGTGGGTAAAGCAGTAAGAGGAACACTCGCTGATGAGCATCCAGTTGAATATGCAGCAGAAGTTTTAAATGGTGTACTAAAAAAAGTTGAAAATTTAGATCCTAGTGAAATTGATGATATTATTGTTGGCTGTGCAATGCCACAAGAATCTCAAGGAATGAATATGGCCCGAGTAATTTCACAAAGAGCTGGTATTCCTGATAGCGTTTCCGCTCAAACAGTCAATCGTTTCTGTTCTTCAGGTCTACAAACAATTGCTACGGGAGCCAATGCTATCATTGCCAATCAGTCAGATATCATCGTGGCTGGTGGTGTAGAGTCTATGTCTTTAGTACCGATGGGCTTTGAATTTGCGGGTATTGATCCCTGGGTAATGGATAACAAACCTGGTGTGTACGCTTCTATGGGCTTAACCGCTGAAAATGTTGCCGTGAAAGATGATGTTAATCGCGAAGATATGGATCAGTTTGCTTTAGAAAGTCATCATAAAGCACAAAAAGCACAGGAAGCTGGTCTATTCAAAAAGGAAATTATTCCTGTTACTTATGGTGATATCGAAGGAAATCCACATATTTTCTCTGATGATGAGTCGATTCGGTATAATTTAACCTTGGATGACTTAGCTGGTTTGGGCCCTGCATTCCAAGAAGATGGTGGTACAGTGACTGCAGGTACTTCATCGCCGTTAAATGACGGTGCTGCATTTGTCATCTTAATGGAACGTTCGGTAGCAGAAGAAAAAGGAATTAAACCAATTGCTAAGTTCGTTGGTTTTCAAGTTGCAGGATTAGATGCACTACTGATGGGTGAAGGACCAATCTATGCCATTCCTAAAGTAATGGAACGGACTGGCTTATCTCTAGATGATATGGATATTATTGAATTAAACGAAGCCTTTGGTTCACAATCTTTAGCCTGTATTCGTGAATTAGAATTAGATGTAAATAAAGTGAATCCTCGCGGTGGTGCAATTGCTTTAGGTCACCCGCTAGGAGCAACCGGCGCAATCCTGACCTGTAAAGCATTAAGTTATTTAGAAGACACTGATGGAAAATATGGACTGGTTTCTATGTGCATCGGTGGAGGCATGGGCGCTGCAGGTATTTTCGAAATGATTTAAAGAAGATGAGGTGAATAATGTGAAACGAATTGCAGTAATGGGTACTGGGTCATTAGGTACAATTTTAGGCGCCTTTATCTCTTTGCATAGACAAGTTGACTTAATTGATGTAAACGAAGCTCATGTTAAAGCTTTAAATGAGCATGGTGCAAAAATCACTGGAACGATGGAATTTACTGTTCCTGTCAAAGCTTTCTTACCAGAAGAGCTCACCGGTGAATATGACTTGATTATATTTTTAGTGAAACAAGTATACAATGATTCAGCAATTGCTTCTATTAAAAATCATATCAATGAAAATACGATTATTTTAACTTTACAAAATGGTTTTCCAGAGCCTGCGTTAATTGAAGTATTTGGTGAAAATAGAGTTATTGGGTGTACAGTTGGCTGGGGCGCGACTTGGATTGAACCAGGTGTTTCCGAATTAACTACACCAGAATCAGCTTTAAGCTTTTCGATGGGTCGTTTAAATGGCGAAGTTGATCAGAAAGTCTTAGACTGTAAAACAATTTTAGAAAATATGTGCGAAGTCCATTTGGAGGATAACTTTGCAGGCATGCGTTGGGCAAAATTGTTAGTTAATGCTACTTATAGCGGCTTATCCGCTGCTTTAGGTTGTACTTTTGGTGATGTACTAGATGATCCGATTGCCAGTGTTTATGCTATGTACGTTTGTAATGAATGTATTCGTGTGGGAGATGCCTGGGGAGTTACTAAATATTCAACTGCTCAAGGTGAAAACATGCGTGACACTTTAGGCTTTAAAGATAATCAGGAAAGGTTATTAAAAGCCAATACTTATGAGACTGGTTTCAGACCAGCACAGCTATTAAAAGCTAGCATGTTGCAGGACTTAGAAAAAGGCCGTCCAACTGAAATTCATGCAATCAATGGCATTGTGACATTCTTTGGTAAAAAAGAAAAAATAGCAACCCCTTTTAATGATGAAATCATTCGAATCGTCACTACCGCCGAAGCCAACAAAACAGTTCCAACTATGGAGAATCTTCCAGCTTTAGAAAAAATCTTAGCAAAATATCGCTATTAAAAGAAAAAACTGATGGATAACATAATGATCAATAACGTAAAGTTAATGATCATTATATCCGTCAGTTTTTATTTCTAGCTAAAAAAACGGATAGCTATTACTAGCCATCCGTATATTTATCGATATTTCGTTCTGAGACAATCGCATTGACAATCGCCATCACGACTGCGACTAAAATCGAGGCCCAGAAACTTGAGAAACCGAAGCGAGCTGCTCCTAAAATACTAGAAGTCAGTTGTAACATTCCAGCGCTAATCACAAAACTAAATAATCCAAGAGTTAAAATATTTAGTGGCAGTGATAATAAAACTAACACCGGCTTAACTAAGGCATTTAACAAGGATAGCACGAAACTCGCTATAAGTGCGGTGGTTAAACTAGCCACAAAAACGTGGCTAGGAAATAACACCGTCAGCGAAATAAAGATTAACGTGTTTACGATTAAGCGCTGCAAGTAGGTCATTAAAAGTCGCTCCAGTCATCATCATCAATTTTTTCTGCTTGTTTAGGTTGTTTCTTTTGGTTTGCACCATAATATTGGTTTTGGTGACCATAAGATTGCCCACCGCGTGGTGCTGCTGGGATAATGATCGCCAATAAAATATATAATAAAATTGGTGAACCAATTAATACTAAACTTAAAAATACATAAATGACACGCACAATCGTAGGATCAATCCCGAAAAATTCAGCAATCCCAGCTAAAGTCCCGGTTAATACTACATTATTACGAGATTTGCGTAATTTCTTATCCATAAAAATCTTCTCCTTCTATCAGTAAACTAAGCGTCATAATCTTTTAAGAAAATGCTCCCAGTTGTCGTTGTTAAATCAATTTGAGTCATCGCATCATCTAAGCGACGGAATTGGAATAGGCGGTTGGTTTTATCTTTTTTCTCCCGCACAACTTCAACTTCACTTAAGCGTTGATTGATATTCCCAAAGCTTGTTTTAGCGATTCCTTCTAAACCGATGTTTGTTGGTAAAGAAACTTTGATGGTTCCGTTCACCGCACTAGCTTTAACTTTGCGCAATGAATCATTTTTAGCGGTTAATTTAATATCGCCGTTGATTAATGAGATGCCGTAATTTTGTACATCTGCTTTCCCAACAATCGTACCATTTACTGTTTCAATAATCGAGTCTAAAATTTCACCATTTTGAATTTCAATGTTGCCGTTAACTCCTTCAATTTCCAACATTGTTGCATTGATTTGTTTGAAGGTGATGTTCCCGTTGGTTGATTTTGCGTAAACATCTTTTGCATTTAATTCTTCTACTGTAAAGTTCCCATTTAATAGTTTGACTGCCACATGATCGTAAGTCCGATTTGGTAAATAGAAAGTTAATTCAGCATGGACCCGTTTGTTTGGTACTTGGAATGAAATGTGATCATTATCCACTTCAATCTGACTACGTTCCATGAATGATTGAATTGGTGATGCTTCATTCATCTTACCATATAGTTTAATTTTGGCATCAATTTTGATGTCATTATCGTCCCATGATTTAAAGATTACTTTACCGTTGGCTAACTTCACGTCAATCAAGGTTGGTTCAACCTCAGTATATAAAAATTGATGTTCAAATTTTGTTGAAGCGACACCTGGAACTTTGACGTTGAAATCTTTCCAGTCAACATTATCTTCTACTGTGTCAGAAATCGTTTTGAAAGTTTTCTTCATTAAACGACCTAATTGTAAACCAGCATCCCCTAGTTTTTCACCGACTTGAGTAAAGGTTTCAGTCGCTTGTTCTTTCAAATCTTCTGGAATATCAAAATGACTACGACGAGAACGACGATTTTCTTGTTGGTCTTCGTGAATGCTGTTAAGCATTTCTTTTTGGGCTATTTCTTGATTGTCCAAGAGAATTAATTGTTCTTCCAACTCTTTAATTTCAGCTTCCAATTCAGCCATCAAACCTTCATCACCTTCGATTAAAATTTCGAAGTCCTGTTTTGTGTGAAGTTCTGATAAAGCTTCCTGTTTGTCAGCTAATAATGATTTTACTTCGCCTTTTTCTTGATTGATTTCATCAATTTTGGCAGAAATTTGGTTGGCTTCAGTCGCTAACTCATCGTAGTATGCTTCTAAATCTGCTTGAGATTCCTCTTCAAATTCATCCATCAAATCATCGACTTGATCTTTATGATAAGAATCTACTTGATCGGCTTCTTTTTGAACTTGTGCTTCATCTTTATCTTTTGCGATATTTTCTAATAATACTAAACCTTCTTCAGTTGTAATGATCCCTTTTTTAACTAAGTCTAAAATACGTTGTCTTTCATTCATAAAAATTGCCTCCTTCAGCAATGTTAAAGTCATTTTGTTTACATCCTTATTATGCAACGCTTCGCAAATTTTGTCATAGGACTTAAGGCCGAACTTTGACTAAGACTTTAATAAATTAAACAAAAAAAAGAAACTCAAGATAATTATCTCAAGTTTCTTCTATTATATACTTAAAAAATTAGTCTCCTCCGGCAGCAATTTTTGCACGGTTATAAATCGCATCTTTTTCCTTTAAGTCGGCTAAATCTGCGATATCTTCGCCTTTGGAATGGAATTTATCAGTAATTCCCAATGCTTGAAATACTGCTTGTTTATAAGCTATTTCCGCATTCCACTCGACAGTGTCTAATATTGATAAAGCTTTATGAATTGCCATCATTCCAGTATCACCAGTCGCATTAATTAATACACCATGGCTGTCCAACAACAACATATGTGGAACTGGTAAATCATTTTCTTTGATATAAGAGCTAGTAATTTCAGCTAGTTCTTCCGAACAGTTCGGTGCAAACTTCATTACAGGAACTGGTCCCACTTTTTGAGTAGCTTCAGTCAGATTAGGCATAGGTAAGCCACTTGTTGCCCAAAACATTGCATTTGGTGCATGAGAATGTAAAACAGCTTTAATCTTTGGATTAGAGTCATAAACTGCCTGATGCATATTGATTTCTCTCGTCAAGCTACCAACACCACTGACTACTTCTCTTGTATCAGGATCCACAACTAAGATTTGAGCCGCTGATAATTCTCCTAAGTAAGCTTCTGACATCATTGTTGGTGTCATAATAATAAAATCTTTTCTATTATCATCTGTAGCTAAAAAAGAGAAATTTCCACCAGCCACATTTGTATTTTTTCTAGTAAAAATTAATTTAACGATTTTTGCCAAATCTTCTCTTTCTCTTTCAAACAACATACGTCCATCTGACATTTATAATTCCTCCATTATTTTTTTCTAAGTAGATTACCTGATTGAAGTGCTGTTTTTGCAGCTTCTCGCACAGCTTCAGATTCTTCCAATTTTTTCTTACGTTTTTCATCGTATTCTTTAAATAAAATCGGACTCCCATATTTATAGATATACACTGCTAGTCCAATCACAATAAGATTTAATAGCACTTGTTTAGTAGCCATTGCAGTAAGGAAAAGAACAACTGCTAAAAAAAGCAATCCATACCACTTCATTTTTTCTCTTTCAATTTGCTTCACAATTCTCTCTCCTTACTTCAATCCTGATTATTCTGTTGTGGTACTGACATTTAATTTGGTATCTTTTCCACTTTCTTCGTAGCGTTTACTTGGGATGGCAACTTTATTCATATATTTATAAAGAAGTACAAACAATCCTAGGAAGATGATTACACCCGCTATAGCGATTGGATTTAAATTAAATGCTTCTGCAAAAAAGATTCTAAACTCTGGACCTTCTATTGATGACCAAGTAATCGATTGTCCTTCACGGAATCCTTCTACCGCTCCAGTTGATTCAGCCAAACCAGTAAGTATTGGTGCAAGATACGTCGCTGCATATAAATAGATCGGTAATGAAATAACACCTAAAACCAACATCCGTAAAAGATTACCACCAGTTAATAAAAGACCACCGACAGCAATTGCATAGTTAATAATACCTGCCAATGGTAATACTTCATTTCCAGGAAGAATGATGGCGTAACCGATAAATACAGGAACTAACAAGATTGCTGTTACCCAAATTTCAGAACGACCTGCCAAAATTGGCCAATCCAATCCGATATACACTTCTCTATCTTTAAATTTACGTTTCATAAATTCCGACATTGCATCTGCTAAAGGAGACAAAGATTGCATAAACATTTTTGAAATCATTGGAAATAGCGCCATTGCTGTAGCGACTTGAATCGCCAAATTTAATGAACCAGATACACCGTAAGCAGCCGCTAAACCAAGACCTAAACCAATGATGAATCCCATAACAGAGTTCTCAGAAAAAATACCCAACTTAGATTTTAAAGCATTGGTATCTGAACGTTTATTAAAGAAAGGAATTTTATCCATCAGCATATTAAAAGGCAACAATAAGACTGCTGAAGAAGTCATAAAATGTGTCACTGTTACTAAAGGAATACCAGTTAAATCTTGAATATGACGTTGGAACATATCTCCTAACTTCAACTCTAAAACAACTTGAACAATCGCTGTAATAAATCCAGCTACTAAGTTTCCTGACACATAATAAACTAAATAAGCAGTTAAGGCTTTACCCCAAACGTTCCACATATCTACGTTCAAAGTTTTTGTAAGATTTAACACCAATAGTAAAAAATTTACACCAATCGTCACTGCAAAAAAGACAAAAGCATAAGTCCAAGACCAAGTAATACTTGCAGCTCCCGTCCAACCTAAGTCAAGTGCCGGTAGGCTAATACCAGTATTTGTAGCTAGTGCTTCTGATGCAGGACTTACCGCATTTGACATAAAAGCAATTACCATCGACATCCCAGTAAAAGCGATACCCAATGTAATAGCTGACATAAAGGCTTTTTTGATTTTCATTCCAGCCAGTAAACCTAATACTAAAATAATCAGTGGGACAAAAATTGCCGAACCTAATCCTAAAATGTAATTAATAATATCTTGAAATATCTGCACATTCGTTACCCCCTTATTTTTTTATTTAATTAGAGCTAGTATTTCATTGTAGACATCCGCATCACCCATACCTGTTAAGAAAGGAATACCAGGGAAAACTTTTACGCCTAATTCCTCTGCTTTTGTCAATACATCTTCATCTGGTTGGGCAACATACACATAAATCCCGGCAGAAGGTAGTTCATTTTGAATCGATTTGTAATCCACTGCTTCCACTGGGAAATCAATACCATCATCCTCAAATTTGCTAGCAATTTTACTAGCAATTGTTTGACTTGTTGCTACTCCACTACCACATGCTACGATTAATTTTCTCTTCATTGTTTCTTCCTCCTATATATTATTAAATATTTTCTACAAATAATTGATAAACCGATTCTGGACAATTTGTATTTTGGTAAGCTTCAACAAAAGTCTCATCCATAAATAAATTCATAAAGGCTTGAAGCAAGCCAACTTGATTTTTGCCATCTTTGATACCCAAGAAAAATAAATTTTTGACCTTCATTTCTTGGCTGTCTCCCATTTGACGACATTGAACATCTTCATTTAATCGACAAATAAATACAAAAGGCTTTTTTACATACTCAGGATCAGCATGTGGTAAACCAATATTTAAATGCTGTGTAATTAAACCTGTGGGAAATTTTTGTTCACGTTTGGTAATGCCTGTTAAGTAATCATCATTAACCATTCCGTTTTCTTTAAGCAGATCTGCTACTTGACTAAAAGCTTCTTCTTCAGATGCTGCAGAAATCTCCAAATCAATGAGAGCCGGATCAAACATTTCTTTATAGTCCATTACAATACCTCCATTTTGAAATAATTTGAAAAACATTGTTAATCTTTTGTGATATAATGTTTAACTTTGTTTGCAAAACAATCATATTACAAAAAAAGCCTTATGTCAACGCTTTCTTAAAACAAAGTTTAACAATTTTACAAGTGATAACGCTTGAAAATAATAATAATAGCGACTATAATGAACTTGAACATTAATGTTGAACAAACATAAACAACATAAAACAAATAAAGGAGGTACTTGTTCTATGCTAAAACAAGAACGACAAGAAAAACTCTTAGATCTAATTCAAAAACACACTTATCTTTCAATAGTTGAAATCGCTTCACGTTTAGATGTTTCCGAAATGACGATTCGTCGTGATATCACTGAATTGGCAAAACAGAAAAAACTGACTAAATTATATGGAGGTGCTCAAAAGCTAGATATTCTTGATAAAGAATTGTCTACTGATGAAAAGATCCAAACCAATGTAGCGCAAAAAAAATACATTGGAAAAATCATTAATAGTTTAATCCCAGATCATTCGATTATATTTGTTGGTGCTGGTACAACCATTTACTATGCCTTACCAGAAATTCAGCGAAAAGATTTATTCGTTATTACAAATAGCCTAATCGCCTTTACTTATTTGAAAGAAAATACAAATTATCGGATTTTGTTAACTGGAGGAGAATTTTCCCATACAACTGAGGAATTCATAGGTGAAGTAGCTGTCCGTTCCTTTGATAATTTAAATATTGACTTAGCTTTTGCTGCTACTAATGGTATCTTTGACAACAATGTCACAACCGCTCAATTTGATGAAGGAAATGTCCAAAATGCTGCGTTTAAAAAAGCAAAAACAACCTGTATTGTTGCTGACAGTTCAAAGCTAGGTGTGTCAGATATTTATACCTTCACACGCTTAAGTGATCACGACTACTTAATTACGGATGATGGTATTTCCGATGAATTAGTAGCGCATTATAGTGATTACACGAAAGTTTTGAAGGAGGAAATTCAATGATTTTAACTATTACCATGAATCCTTCAATGGATTTTGCTTATTTTATTGACCACTTTAATGTGGGTAAAATGAATCGTTTTGAATCCCCTACAAAATCAGTTGGCGGAAAAGGTGTTAATGCAGGGCGAACAGCAGCAATTTCAGGTTCAAAGGTTTTATTAACTGGTTTTTTAGGTGGCGATTTTGGCTCCTTAGTGAACAAATATTTACTCCAAGAAAATCTGTTTGAATTGGATATGCTACAAGCTAAAGGAGAAACACGCAACGCCATAACAATCATGCATGATAACCATACCCACACAGAAATTGTCGAAAGTGGACCAAAAATTTCTGATGATGAAACTTCGATCTTAATGGAAAAAATTATGCAAAAAAATAAGCAAAAAAAAATCAATCTAGTTTGTATTTCTGGGTCGGTCAATTCAGACAATCCACAACTTTACTTACAAATGCTAAACTATATCCGAGAAAATATTGATGCTGATATCCCAGTTTTTATGGATGTTTCAGGAGTTCAGCTAACGTCTTTATTGAAAAGTGAAAACTATAAGCCAAATTTTATCAAACCCAATGTTCATGAATTAAGTGAAATTTTGGATAAAAAAATCGAGACAAAAGAACAGGCACGAGGTGAATTAAACCACCCTTATTTTGCTGGTATTCAATACATTATGATTTCTTGTGGCAGTGAGGGTGCCCTTTGTAAAGTGAATAACGATTTTTATGATATTGAAATTCCTAAAATCGATATTACCAATACAACCGGATCAGGAGATGCTTCAGTAGGTGGTTTTGCTCACGCAATCGAGCAAAATTTTAAATTGGAGGATGCTTTAAAATATTCGATGGCTTGTGGCATGTCTAATGCGCAACATGGCGAAGTTGGCGTAATCGATGTTAATGATGTTAAAAAGTTCATCAAAATGATTACAGTAAAAAAACTATAATTATTATTTTTTTAGTAAACATAGAGCGACCCTCAAAAAGTTAGCACTTTGGTCTAACTTTTTGAGGGTCGCTTCAGTAGAAGCATATTGTGAAACTCTCGATACAAAAAAATCTAGTGCTACAACATTTAAAACTGATAAAAACTTTCTTGTATCTGAGACTTTTTATTGTGGCTTTCGTGATTCTCAGAATATGATAACTAAAATTCTTCTATTGAATCATTTAATTCAATACATTAAAAAAAACAAGAACGATTTGAAATCCGTTCTTGTCATAGGTCTGATTTAAAAAAGTTACTGAAAAAAATTCAGCAGTTTTTTTCAGGATGTTTAGTGATTTTCGGCTTTTCGTCGATAGATAATCATTACGACACCTACTAGTAACATAATTCCGACTATCGATAAAATACTAGATATTTTTTTATTTTCTCCCGTTTTTGGTAAAGTTTTTGCTGTATTAGTAGCAACATAGTTAGTTGGTGCTAGTCCATTACCACCTGAACCAATGTAATTTGAAGTATTTTTGCCCCCCGTTGTTGGGATGGTCGGTTCATTTTTACTATAAACATAGATGATAGTAATTACTTCATCACTATATTTCCCTTTAGTATTTCCTTTTGTCTCTTTGAAGGTAAATCCATCAATTGTTTTTTGTTTTGTTTCATAAGCAGTATTAATGGCTCCAATTGAAAAATCTGGCATGGCAATATCTTCACCTTGTTCATCTTGATATCTAGTAATGACTAAGCCATTTTTTACTGCTTGTTTTGCATAAATTAAAGTAACTGTTTGTGGTTGTGCTTGATAAATACCAAACAAATTACCCTTCACTTCTGTTAAATAATAGTCTGGAATTGTTTTAATGACATCAGTATTTGTCCCTGGATAAACGTCACCGACATTTCCAGTTATTTCTTTGGCATCAGCTAGCTCTTTTCCTTGTTCATCTTGATAATAATAGGTAACTTTACCAGTTTCGACAGGCGTTGGTATCTTTTGATAAACATAGGTCACAGTTATTAAATCTTTGCTATAGGTCCCTTTGGCATTATCTGGAATTTTCGGTCCCGTATAACCATTAATTTTTTTAGCTTCCGTGTCGTAAGCTTCATCAATTTCCCCTGTTTTTACTTCGCTTAATGCAATTGGCAAACCTGTTTCATCAACATAATGCACTAAAACAGTTCCAAGATCTTGACCCTGTTTGATTTTTTGGTAAACTAACACCACTTCTTGTGGTTCATCTGTAACAAGCCCTGAAAGTTGTCCTTTAACTGCTTTTAACGTGTAACCCTCAAAAGATTTTATTTCAGTATTATAAACGGTCCCTATATCTTGATTGATTACAATATCTGGACTAAACAGAGGATTGCCCTCTTCATCTTGATATTTAATAGTGACTTGACCACCAGCAATAGTATCTTTTTTATAAATATATTTTACGTAAGTAATATCTTCAGCATAATTTCCGTTAGCATTTGTCGGTGTAGCGACTAAACTATAACCACTAATTGTTTCGGCAGAAGTTGTGTAAGCTGAATTTATTTTACCTGTTAAAATCTTAGTGTCTGCTAAAGGATTTCCTGCTTCATCTTGGTGACTTACTACAACCGTACTAACATCTGGTTTATATTCAAAAATAATGGTTTGTGCTTGATCAGTAAAGGTACCACTCATGCTGGTTAAAGGATTTCCTGCACCATCTTTAACATTTACCAGACCATAGTTTTCAAACATTTTTACTTCTGCTTCGAAAGAATCGCCAACAAAGCCAGTCAGAGTTATCTGATCTAATTCCTTTACTTCATTTCCTGCACTATCAATTTCGATGTAACGAACTTTTACGTCAGCTGCTTTTTCTTGATATATAGCGTATAAAGTTTGATTGCCTTTAACAATATTGATGGCTTTTCCGACCTCTAAACCAACATCTGGTTTTGTAGCAGCTTTATTTTCTGACCAGCCTAAAAATTTAGCATTGGCTTTAGTTGCCTTCAATGTATTTGCGCCATCAACAATTGTTGTTGCCAACTGATCGTAGCCAACTTGATAATACGCTGTAGGATTTTCACCTTCATAATAAATTTTTCCATCATATGTTGTTAAGGCCTTATTTAGTTCAAAGGTTCCTCCGTTAGCATCATATTTAAGCCAATTGATTTCCACTGAACCAGGATCAGACTTCAAGCCATTAGTATTTAAATCCGTTTCATCTGGTCGTGGTCTCCCTCTCTGATCCAAGACAGAATCAATACCATCAACATAATTGTCAATTTTATCATCTGCCACTTTTTCAGGAGCAATCGGTACAGTCGGAATAATAGTAGTCGAACCATCTACTGCGGCACCGGCGGAAATCTTTCCGTAATTTTCCAACAAATCCATCGTATCTAAACCAAAAACATCCGCCATGGTAACATCCTCTTCAAGTCCGATATTGGAATTCTTTTTAGAGATTGTTTTTGCGCCACCAACGTTGTTAGTCTTCGCATCTGACTGTGAAATATTACCAACAAATAAATTATTATAAAATTTCCCAGCACCACCGATGCCCCAAGAACCGCTGTTTCCAATTGCTCCACCACTATAAGTAGCAAAATTATTAATAAAGCTATTATTAATGTAGTCAATGTTAATCGTACGAAGTCCTACGGCAAAAACCTGAATGGCACCACCGCTATTTGAACCCTTATCATTTCCTAAAGCTTGATTGCCATAAAAAGTATTATTCTTAAAAGTAATACCACTAGGAATACTTTCATTTGATTGCAGTAAGATAGCGCCACCATCATCACCGGCAATATTATTGGCAAAAGTATTTCCTGTTAATTGAATGGTGACTCCTTTTTTAACATTCCAAAAAGAAAGTGCCCCACCATCAGCCAATAAAGAATATTGATTCGTTTCTTGGACATTTTTTGCTGCAGAGTTTCCTTCAAAATAATTGTTCTTTAATTCAATGACTGCTGTTGCTGCAGGCTGATGAAAATGAATGGCGCCACCCTCACCGCCAACCACCGGACCGGTAACATCTGTTGTACTATTATTATTAAAGCGTGTATTCATAATTGATAACTTTTTGCTGAAGCCATCAGCCGTGCCAATCGCTCCACCAGAATAACCACCATTGTAATTTACATTATCAGAGAAATTCGAGTTTTTGATGGCTGTATTGCTAGCGATATACATCGCACCACCATGACCCCCACCATTAAAGTGACTAATTGATAAATTGTCCAAGATCAATGTTCCAGTGTAACCACCAGCATCAATACCTTTACTTTTATCTGTCGTACCATTCCCTGCCAGTTTCAGATTTTGCAAAGTCAACTCAGAATTGGTATCTCCAGTACCAGCCCCATAAGAAAAAATTTGCACACTTTTTCCAACTGCTGCCTGTAAGGTTTTTCCACCACCATCAATAACTGTCTGATAAGCTGTCTCTTTTAATTTGATCGTTTGATCAATCTCTGTCGGAAAAGTATCCCCTAAAGTAATTGTCTGATTGCTGCTAGCTTGATTGACTGCATTTTCTAAATCCGCAATCGTATTTACCTCAGTCCCAAACACTGGAGTAGAAAACCCTACTAAAAACAGACCACTTAAAAGAAACCCTAATAAATATAGCCTTTTTTTCATTTACCTCTCACCGCTCTTTTCTTGATTAATAAGCTAACTATAGCCTCATAATGAGCAGTCGAAGTTTTTTTGAAACCGTTTACAATACTTTTTGGCAAAAAAATATTATTTTTATGTTTTTTTCCCTTTTTTTATAGGTCAATAGCAATATATTATGAATTTTTTTCATAAAAAAAAGCAGTTCTTAACAATTACTAATTAAGAACTACTGTTTTTATATTAAAAATTTTCATTTCGATTCGAATTTAATTCAGTAATTTTTCCAGTTGCTAAGTAAACAATCCACTCACAGATATTGGTCACATAGTCGCCAACCCGTTCCAAGTAACCAGCCACGTGTAAATAATCTGTTCCACTAATAATCGTTTCTGAATCTTTTTCCATTGTATTGGTGGTCATGTCATAGATTTTTTGGAAGTAATCATTGATAGTTTCGTCCATCTTCGCAATCATCCGAGCATCTTTTTCGTCAGTTTTTACGTAAGCAACTAGCACGTTGTCTACCATTTTTTTCACGTAATCAGACATTTCGTTGATTTCTTTTTCGACTTCTAAAATTCGTGGCAAGCCTTTTAGTCGGATCGTTGATTTGGCGATTGACACCGCGTGATCAGCCATTCTTTCTAAGTCAGAACTCGCTTTCATAATCGTAATAATCGTTCTCAAATCCGTGGTAACCGGTTGTTGTAAGGCAATCATTTCGAAGCTTTTCTTTTCTAATTTGACTTCCATCTCATTGATTTCAATATCATGATCAATGACTTCTTGGGCCAATGCTTTGTTATGATCAATATAAGATCGCACCGATTTATGGACGGCACTAGAAACCATCATCCCCATCTCGTAAAATTGGTTATGCAAGTTTAATAAATCTTCTTCAAATTGTGTTCGTAACATTTTTTTCCCTCCACTAAGGTGCTCTCTGTCTCGTCTTTAGCCAAATTTACCAGAAATATAATCCTCTGTTTCTTGTTTTGCTGGATCTAAAAAGATTTTTTTCGTTTTATCAAATTCAATTAACTCACCTTGCAAGAAAAAGGCAGTCTTGTCAGAAATACGTGAAGCCTGACTCATATTGTGGGTCACAATAATAATTGTATAGTTTTCTTTTAATTCTAACAGCATATTTTCGATTTTCCCAGTCGAAACTGGATCTAGCGCACTAGTAGGCTCATCTAATAAAATGATCTCAGGATTTACTGCCAAAACACGGGCGATACATACCCGTTGTTGCTGCCCACCAGATAAAGACAAAGCACTCTCATGAAGTTTGTCTTTCACATCTTCCCAAACCGATGCTGCTCGCAAACTTTCTTCAACTTTTTGATCTAAGACTTGTTTATCCTTTTCCCCTTTTAATTTCAATCCGTAAATAACATTTTCATAAATTGAGAAAGGAAATGGATTAGGCTGTTGGAAAACCATTCCGATTTCTTTTCGTAACTCGACAGTATCTGTCTTCGGACTATAAATATCGCGGTTTTTATAATCAACGCTTCCTGTGATTGTCACACCCGGAATTAAATCATTCATCCGATTTAAACAACGTAGATAAGTTGATTTACCACAACCTGATGGACCAATCATAGCAGTAATTTCATTTTTATTAAAGGCTAAATCAATGCCTTTCAAGGCTTCTTTTTCACCATAATAAAGGTGCAAATCTTTTGAAGTAATAATTTTGTCAGCCATATTTTGTCGTCTACTCCATTTCAAGGTATTAAATTTCTTGCCAGAAATTTAGTTTTATCTTCCGTGCGACTACCATTCTACTAAAGCAAAGAACGCTAAGTAGAACTGGTAACTCCATTTCAAGGTATTAAATTTCTCAGCACACTCTTCTAACCAAAATGGCCAGATACATAATCTTCGGTGGCTTGAATTTTTGGTCGGGTAAAGATTTTAGTCGTCTTGTCATACTCGATGGCATGTCCCAAGTAAAAGAAAGAAGTGTAGTCACTGATCCGTGCGGCTTGTTGCATATTGTGGGTCACGATAATGATGGTGTAATCTTCTTTTAATTGTACCAAAGTTTCTTCCACTGTTCCGGTCGAGATCGGGTCTAAGGCCGAAGCTGGTTCATCTAGTAATAAGATGTCGGGTTTCATGGCAATTGCTCTGGCGATACATAATCTTTGCTGTTGTCCGCCAGACAAGGCTAAGGCACTTTTATCCAAGTTATCTTTGACTTGTTCCCATAGTGCCGCTTGTTTTAAGCTGGTTTCTACCATTTCTTCTAATTTGTGCTTATCTTTTTCACCGTGTTGTTTCAAAGCAAAAGTAATGTTGTCACGGATCGATTTACTAAATGGATTTGGTCGTTGAAATACCATGCCGATTCTTTTACGCATTTCGTAAACATCAATGTTATCGGCATTGATATTGACATCTTTGTACATAATTTTTCCAGTTACATGAGCTGCGGCGATGCCATCATTCATCCGGTTTAAAGAACGTAAATAAGTTGATTTCCCACAACCGGAAGGACCGATTAACGCGGTAATCTTATTTTTTTCAAATTCCAGATCAATTCCTTTAATCGCTTCGTTGTTACCGTAAAACACATGTAAATCTTCTGTATGCAAAGCAATTTCACCAGGCATGCTGATAATATTGCGTTCATCCCAATTATAATCTTTCATTATGTTGCTCCTTATGCTGAAGTCATCTTTTTGTGAAGTCGTTTGCCGATTGCGCGGGCACCAAAGTTGAATAATAAAACAGCGATAATCAATACGGCAGAAGCTCCGGCTGAAACAGCTGATCCATCTGGCATTGTACCTTCTGTATTAATTTTCCAAATGTGTACCGCCAATGTTTCCGCTTGACGGAAAATACTAATCGGACTTGAAACACTTAATGGGTTCCAGTTTGAAAAGTCTAAAGCTGGTGCACTTTGTCCAGCAGTATAAATCAAAGCCGCCGCTTCCCCAAATATCCGACCAGAACTTAAAATAATCCCAGTTAGAATCCCTGGTGAAGCATCAGGTACGACAATCTTTGTTACGGTTTCCCAACGTGACAAACCTAAAGCCAAACCTGCTTCTCGTTGAGTATAGTGAATCGCCCGCAAAGATTCTTCGATATTTCTAGTTAATAACGGTAGGTTGAACAGCGTTAATGCTAAAGCCCCTGATAAAATCGAGAAGCCATAGCCAAATTGAATAACAAAAATCAAGAAACCGAACAAACCAACTACTACTGAAGGTAACGAACTTAAAATTTCAATCGATGTCCGAATGACATTCGTGATCCAGTTTTTCTTGGCGTACTCAGATAAATAAATCCCAGCACCTAAAGAAATTGGAAAACTAATCACCATGGTAACCAATAATAAATAGATTGAGTTAAATAATTGAATCCCAATCCCGCCACCGGCTTCATAAGCTTTTGACGGTGAAGTCAAGAAGCTTAGTGAGATATTCGGTAAGCCTCGAACTAAGATATATAATAGTAGGAAAGCCAAAATACAAACGATTAGGCCAGAAATAAAATAAAGGACTCCCGTCGCAATTTTGTCTGCGCGTTTTGCTTTATCCATTTGTTATTTCCCCCTTTTTCCCAATGTAGCGAATCAAAATATTAAAGACTAATGACATGAATAATAGAATCAATGCCAATGACCATAAGACATTATTTTCAACAGTACCCATAATAGTATTTCCGATACCCATAGTTAAGATTGAAGTTAAAGTTGAAGCTGGGGTAATTAAACTTGTTGGCATCAATGCGGCATTCCCGATGACCATTTGAATAGCCAAAGCTTCACCGAAAGCTCGCGCCATACCGAAAACAACAGCTGTTAAAATCCCAGGAATCGCTGCCCGCAACACCACTTTATAAATGGTTTGCCAACGTGTCGCTCCTAAAGCTAGAGAAGCTTCACGATAATATCGTGGCACTGATTTTAACGTATCGACGGTCATTGTGGTAACTGTTGGTAAAATCATTACAAACAAGACGAAGGTTCCAGATAAAATCCCAAAACCAGTCCCACCAAATACTGAACGAATCATTGGAACAATTACTGATAAACCAATAAAACCGTATACTACTGAAGGAATTCCTACTAATAGTTCAATGACTGGTTGTAAAAAGCGTTGACCTTTATTAGGTGAAATCTCAGTCATAAATACAGCCGCACCAATCGCAAATGGTGTTGCCACAATCGCCGACATGAAAGTAACGACAAAAGAGCCGACAATCATGGGTAAAGCCCCTACCATTGGTTTGCCATCAGGACCAGTGGCACTTGGATTCCAATCAGTTCCAAATAAGAAATCCATTACGTTTATTTTATCTACAAAAAATGTTGCTAAACCTTTGCTGGCAACAAAATAAAAAATCGCTGCTACCACAAAAACAATTAGTGCAATACAAGCAAAACTAATCAGGCGCCCCCGTTGTTCAATTCTTGCACGTTTAGATTTTGTTGTGAGTGCTTTTTTCACATCTTCATTATTCATTTCTTTACTCCCTCAAAAAAAATAATCTAACACCGCTATTTTACAAGGCGAAAATCAATTTCTCTTTAACCTTCTATGTTGTTTTTGTAACAATTGTAAATTTTGTGTAAATATGCAAATAAATAAAAAATCCAGTGAAATTTCATTCACTGGAAATCATTTTTATAATTCAGTTGTATCGCCGGCGGCATTGCGTTCGACTTTCATTTGAGAAATCGGAATATAACCTAATTTTGAAACAATCGTTTCTTGAACATGCTCAGAAACCATATAATCAAGAAATTCTTTGGTTAATTTTGTTGGTTCACCTTTAGTATACATATGTTCATACGCCCAGATTTTCCAAGCATTATTCGCCACATTTTCATCCGTTGGTTCAACATTATCAATACTTAATGTTTGCACATCATCTGTCACATAAGAAAAAGCAGTATAGCTGATTGCGCCTGGTGTATCTGTAACAATTTGTCGTACCATGCCGCTGGAATCTTGTTCTTGTGCTTGAATCGCTGTTTGTCCATCCAATACCCATTTTTCAAAAGTCGAACGGGTTCCACTTCCAGATGCACGGTTTAAAATGACAATCTCTTGATCCTTGCCGCCAACATCCTTCCAGTTCGTGATTTCACCTAAAAAGATTTTACGTAAATTATCTAGACTGATATTTTTTACGCCAACTTTTTTATTTACAATGGGTGTGATACCTACTACCGCTACCCGATGATCAACTAATTTAGAGGCATCGATGCCATCTTTTTCTTCAGCAAACAAATCTGAATTCCCAATATCGACCGCACCAGATTGGACTTGGCTCAGACCAGTCCCACTTCCTCCCCCTTGAACATTGATAAATTCGCCGGGATGATCGTTTTGATATTCATCAGCAACTGTTTCTACAAGCGGTTGTAACGCCGAAGATCCCACCGCTGTAATCGATTCTCCGCGGTCAATCCATTTTGCACAACCAGATAATATAAGGACTGTACCTAATAAAATAGGCAGTAACCATTTTTTCATAATATTCTCCTTTGACAAAAAAATAAGCTAGTTCATTTTAACATGAACCAGCCAAACTGAAAATTAAAAGTTTTATAACAATGGTGAAATCAGACGAGCGATTCCTTCTTTGAATTTTATCAACAGTCCTCGCTCTTGATAAATCTTTTTTGTCAGCAAGTGAGATTTCTCTGAATCCTCAAAAAATGCATCTCGAACTTGCTTAGCAAAACCACTATCGTAAATAATCGTATTAACTTCAAAGTCCAATCTAAAAGAACGAACATCGATATTGGCTGAGCCAACAGAGGCGATCCCTTCATCAATAATCATTGTTTTAGCATGAATAAATCCTGCTTCATAAGTCTCAATAATTGCCCCATAATCCAATAATTCTGCCGCAAAAGAATAGGTCGCCCAATAGACCAAAATATGATCTGGCTTATTAGGAATCTGTAAACGAACTTTTACACCTGACAGCAATGCCAACTTAAGCGCCTCATGAATCGAAGCATCTGGAATATAATACGGCGTCTGAATCAAAATTTCTTTTTTTGCCAAATTAATCATTTTTAAATAAGTCATCTTAATCTGTTCATGTTCACTATCAGGACCACTAGAGACGACTTGACTAGCATAATGACCAATCGAATAGTTTTCCGGGAAATATTTTACATCATAAGCTACTTCATGCTTATGCTGAGAGTTCCAATCCATCATAAAACGATTTTGCAAAGTGTAAACCGCATCACCGACTATCCGCAAATGATTGTCCCGCCAATAGCCAAAAGTCGAAACCAAACCTAAATATTCATTTCCTACGTTAAAACCGCCAGTGTAGCCTATCGTTCCATCAATCACAACAATCTTGCGGTGATTGCGATAATTCATCCGCGGATTTAAGTAAGGGACAAATAATGGGAAGAAAAACTCCACCAAACCACCAGCTTCAATCAGCGGCGCAAAAAACTTATTATTTACTTGAGTGGATCCCCATGCATCTAAGAGTAATAAGACTTTCACACCACGTTTAGCAGCTTCAGTCAAGGCATCCCGCACTTCAATCCCCAGTGCATCACTCCGATATATATAATATTCCATATGAATATGAGATTTTGCTTGATGGATATCAGCGATCAGAGCGTCAAACTTTTCACGTCCATCCGTATACAGCTTGATATCATTATTCATCGTATAAAGAGAGCTTTCAAACATCGTTAACATATAAATCAATTGCTGAGAATCTACCAAATTCGTATTCGGCTTCGGAAAAAGTCCCCGCTCTAGCGCACGTTGCTGATCAGCAATCTCAATATTTAACCCTAATTTATTTTGCATCCGCAAATCAAAAATCTTTTCTTTGGAAATCCCCTTACCAATAAATATATATAAAACAAATCCCAAAACAGGAATAAAGGTCAAAATTAATAACCAAGCCCACGTGTGGACCGTATCTTTACGTTCACGAAACACAATAATCAACGATAAGATTGTATTAATCACTAAAAAAATTGTCCCAATATTGTTCCACACAAACCCCACACGCCTCACCCCTTAGAGTTAAGCATAGCAAAAAGCCGCCACTGGGTAAATATAAAAAACAATTAATGCCCGCTAGTCACCTTAATTCCGATGATGCCTATAATCAATAAAGCCACAAAAAATTCTGTCCACAAAGATAAATGATCCTTGAAAAAAAAGATCCCAATCAAAATCGAACCCACGGCTCCTATCCCTGTCCAAATAGGGTAAGCCAAGCTCATGGGCATAACCTTAATAGCTTTCGCCAAAAAATAAAAACTGGCGATCATTCCGACAATTGTTAAGACCGAAAAGCTTAACTTACTAAAACCATGACTCAACTTCATCGTCGTCGCCCAAAAAACTTCAAACACACCTGCAATAATTAATTCAATCCACGCCATCAAAAATCCCTCCTAAAAAAATACAAAAAGAGAGCCACCAATTTCTTCATCGACCTAACGAAATTGGCACTCTCTTAACTACTCGGTAGCAGTTTTTTATTTACTTAGCTATTTTAGTCCTAGATTTTTTTAAAGGCAAGCTCTGTAAAAAAATTCTTACAATTTACACCAGCATTTCTTACAAAAAAAGACTGGAACAAAAGATTCCAGTCTAAAACTTTTATATTTTTAAGAAACGGCGCATTGACATCACTGAGCCTAATGAACCAATCAAATAGCCTGTCGCTACCATCGCGACATCTAACTGCCAGACAATCTGACTTGGTCGCAATAAATCTAAACCAGATTGCACCAAGTATTGAGCAGCTAATTGATAGACTTGTTCGTAACCATAAGTGATAATCAGAACTGGGATAATGGCACCGATTAAGCCAATCCAACCACCTTCTAAGAAGAATGGCCAACGGATGTAACCATTTTTGGCACCTACTAAACGCATAATTTGAATTTCTTGTTTACGGGATAAAATCGTAATTCGAATCGTGTTGGAAATCAGGAAGACTGCTACAAAGACCAGCAATAATGCTGCTCCTAAGCCCCACGTTCGCACGACTCTTGCGATACGAATTAATTGATCTGCCGAGGCACCGCCATAATCGGCTCGATAGACATTGGCTAAATCACCTGCATCATTGGCAACTGAGCGCACATATTCGGCATCGGTCGTTTGTACCACATATACATCAAACAATGGGTTGTCATCGCCACTGAATAGGCTCCAAGCATCACCATATTGTTTCTTGATATTTTCTAGCTGATCTTCTTTACTAGAGAAGGTTACTTTGTCTACATGATTTAAATCACGTAATTGGCTGGCTAGCTCATCACGATCATCCTTACTGGTTTCAACGTCAACAAATACTGTTACATCAACATCGCCTTCTGCATCTTGCGCCAGTTTGGCTGCATTTAAGATGACTGCTAAAAAGACACCTGCTAAGGTTAAAGTAATGGTAACTGCTGAAACAGAAGCAATCGTCATCCAACCATTGCGTTTAATATTCTTAATACTTTCCCACCAATGCCGGAAAAAATTTCTAATCATCAAACTCGTATTCTCCTTCCGCTTCGTCACGTACAATCAAGCCATTTTCAATACCAATAACCCGATGACGCATCGTATCTACGATGGTTTTATTATGGGTTGCCATAACGATTGTCGTGCCTTGTTGATTAATACGATCTAACAATTTCATAATTTCCCAAGAAGTATCAGGATCTAAGTTACCAGTTGGTTCATCAGCGATTAAAACTTTAGGTGTGTTAACAATTGCTCGGGCAATCGACACCCGTTGTTGTTCCCCACCAGATAGTTGATTAGGAAAAACTCGGACTTTGTGTTTTAAGCCAACTAAGTCTAACACTTCCATCACTCGTTTTTTGATATCTCGCGGTTTACGTCCGATAACTTGCATAGCATAAGCGACATTTTCGTAGACTGTCTTACGCGGCAACAATTTAAAATCTTGGAAAACGACACCGACATCGCGGCGCAAATAAGGGACTTCTTTGTTTTTGATTTTCAATAAATTATGACCAGCAACTTCTAATTTATTACCAGAAGTAGCTTTTTCTTCACGATACATTAATTTGATAAAAGTTGATTTCCCACTACCAGAAGGACCGACAACATAAACAAATTCACCGCGGTCGATGTTTACTGAAATACCACGAACAGCGGTTGTTTTATTAGGATATTTCTTTACTACATCCTGCATTTCAATCATGGTTATCTCTCCAAATTCTCTATAAAATTCTTTGCTATTATAACACGCTAACATTGCAAGTGGCTTTCATAAGGTTACATTTTCATTTCATTTTTAATTGTTGCCTTGAGCTAAGTGCCATTTTAAGTAGGCATCAATGAATGGATCTAGGTCTCCGTCCATCACTGCTTGAACATTTCCGGTTTCATAATTGGTTCGATGATCTTTCACCATTGAATAAGGATGGAAGACATAAGAACGGATTTGTGAACCCCAACCGATGTCCATTTGATCGCCACGTAAAGCCGCAGCTTCTTGTTCTTTTTTCTCTAATTCTAACTGATACAGTTTTGCCTTTAACATATTCATAGCTGTTTCACGGTTATGGAATTGGGAACGTTGGGCTTGGCTAGCCACGACTGTTCCAGTGGGTAAATGAGTAATCCGTACTGCCGAAGAAGTCTTATTAATATGCTGACCACCAGCACCACTTGCCCGATATACGTCCACCTTTAAATCATCTGGATTAATTTCAATATCAATATTATCATCCAGCTCTGGCATGACATCTAAAGAACAAAAAGAAGTATGGCGACGGTTAGCCGAATCAAATGGAGAAATTCGTACCAAGCGGTGCACGCCTTTTTCAGATCGCAAGTAGCCGTATGCATTTGTGCCTTTAATCATCAAAGTCACACTTTTAATTCCAGCTTCATCGCCCGCTTGATAATCAATCGTTTCAACAGAAAATTGATGTTGCTCTGCCCAGCGAGTATACATTCTTAGTAGCATCGAACCCCAATCTTGCGACTCGGTACCACCAGCGCCAGGATGAATTTCGATAATGGCATTGTTTTTGTCATAGGGACCATCCAATAAGAGCGCCAATTCAAAACTTGCCACTTGGCTGTTGATTTCTTTTAGCCGTTCTTCTAATTCAGTCTGCATCAAAGGATCAAATTCTTCCTGCTGCATGTCCATCATTAGATTTAATTCTTCTACTTCCTCACTCAAATGAGTGAATTGGTCGTAGGTAGCTTTATCGGAATTATTTTGATTGATTAAGGTTTGGGCTGATTCTTGATCATCCCAAAAATCTGGTTCAGACATCTTTTGTTCCGCTTCAGCAATTGCTTCTTCTAGCTGATCGAGGTCAAAGGGACCCCCTAAAGCTGACTACTTGTTCCTGCAGTTGGTCAAGCATGTTACGAATTTCTGCATTTTCCAAAAGGTTTCCTTCTTTCTTTAAAAAAGAACCGGAACACCGTTATTCACAGTGCGCCGGGTTCTAGAGCTTCTTTAGCTTATACTTCTTTGCCGTGGCAATTTTTGAATTTTTTACCGCTGCCGCAAGGACATGGATCATTTCTGCCAGCATGTTTGAATTGTTCAATCATTTCTGGTGTTAGATTTGTTGGTGGCACGCCACGCGTTTGGCTGTTTGCAGGTGGTACTTGATCACCGTCTGCTTCAACTGGATGCGTTTCTTGGGTTTCACCGACTTGTTCCCGTTGGACATTTTGGCGGATTTCAGCTTTCATGAATAAACGAGTTACTTCATATTCAATCGCGCCGACCATGTCTTCAAACATTTTGTAGCCTTCTGTTTGATATTCAACCAATGGATTATTTTGACCATATGCCCGCAAACCAACTGATTGACGTAATTGATCCATCGCATCGATGTGATCCGTCCATTTAGTATCTACAACTCGTAGAATAACTACTTTTTGAAATTCCAATAATTGTTCTGGACTTTGTAGCTGTTCGACTTTCATATCAAAAATTTCTTTTGCTCGTTCCAACAAGTAATCTTTGATTTCTTGAGGTTTCTTACCTTCTAAGTCACTAACGGCAATCTTGTCTTCATGGACTAACGCATTACCAGCAAAATCTTTAATTCCTTCAAGATTCCAATCTTTTTGTTCCCCTTGGGTATGTCCATCAACTACCCGTGAGATTGAACGGCGAACCATATTTAATAATTGTGGCGATAAATCTTGTTCCGCCATAATGACATCTTGTCTTTGTTTGTAAATAACTTCCCGTTGTTCCCGCATTACATCATCGTATTGCAAGACATTTTTACGTGTATCGTAGTTATTACCTTCTACCCGTTTTTGTGCTGATTCAACTTGACGAGTTAACATTTTACTTTGAATAACTGCATCTTCATCTTCAACATTTAAGCGATCTAAGAAAGCTTTGATTCGTTCTGAACCAAAACGTTTCATCAAGTCATCTTCCAATGATAGATAAAATTGTGAAACCCCTGGGTCACCTTGACGACCAGAACGTCCACGTAGCTGATTATCAATCCGGCGTGATTCGTGACGTTCAGTACCAATAACGGCTAAACCGCCAACTTCGATAACACCTAAGCCTAATTTAATATCGGTTCCCCGACCAGCCATATTGGTAGCGATGGTTACCGCGCCTTTTTGACCAGCATTCATAATAATTTCAGCTTCTTTAAAGTGATTCTTCGCATTTAACACTTCATGAGGAATGCCATCTTCATTTAACATGTTAGAAAGTAATTCAGAAGTTTCAACGGCAACAGTACCGACTAGTAATGGTTGACCTTTGCGGTGGCGTTCTTTGATATCTTGTACCACAGCATGAAATTTACTTTCCAAAGTTGGGTAAAGTAAATCTGGATGGTCTTCCCGAATAACTGGTTTGTTGGTTGGGATTTGAATAACTTCGATATTATAAATTTCACGGAATTCTTCTTCTTCGGTTTTCGCTGTACCGGTCATCCCAGATAATTTCTTGTACATCCGGAAGTAGTTCTGGAAAGTGATGGTCGCCATCGTTTTGGTTTCATCTTCAATTTCCACGCCTTCTTTGGCTTCAATCGCTTGGTGTAAACCGTCAGAATAACGACGACCATCCATGATCCGACCAGTAAATTGGTCAACGATTAAAACTTTGCCTTCTTGAACCACATAATCAATGTCTCGCAACATAATGTAGTTTGCCCGTAAAGCCTGATCCATATGGTGAGTCAAGGCAGTATTTTCGATATCATATAAGTTTTCTAAGTTAAAATTCTTTTCAGCTTTGGCAATTCCTTGTTCCGTTAAGCCAATTGTTTTTGATTGGACATCGATCTTATAATCATCTTCTTCTACCAATCGTTTGACAAAGTTATCTGTCCGATTGTATAGCGCTGTTGATTTTTCAGCTGCACCAGAAATAATCAATGGTGTCCGAGCTTCATCGATTAAGATTGAGTCGGTTTCATCAACGATGGCATAATTTAATGGCCGTTGTACCATTTGGTTACGGTAAACTACCATGTTGTCCCGCAAGTAGTCAAAGCCTAATTCATTATTGGTACTATAAGTAATATCACAGTTGTAAGCTTCACGCTTTTCATCACTGCTCTTAGAGTTAATATTTAAACCAACTGTTAAACCTAAGAAATTATACAGTTCACCCATCTCAGTTGAGTCACGGGTTGCTAAATATTCATTCACGGTAACTACGTGAACCCCTTGACCAGTGATCGCATTTAAATAAACTGGCATAGTCGCTGTTAAAGTCTTACCTTCACCTGTTTTCATTTCAGGGATATTGCCATCATGCAATACGATCCCACCCATTAATTGGACGTGGTAAGGGTATAAGCCTAAAACGCGTTTTGCTGCTTCACGAACTGTCGCAAAAGCTTCGGGTAATAACTCATCTAAAGTTTCTCCCGCTTGATAGCGTTGTTTGAATTCGTCAGTTTTTCCTCGCAGTTGTTCATCTGATAATTTTGCCATGTCTTCGGAAAATTCTTCAATCTTGTTTGCAATGCCATCTAAACGTTTTAATTCTTTTTTATCATTTTCGATTAATCTTTTAAGCACGTTCGCCATTTTTTACAGTACTCCTTTAGCCTCATTCGTTTATACGTATAAACTCGCTAGTATATTCTATCATTAGTTCCCTTGAAAAGAAACTTTTGATTCATAAAATCAGCTATCTTTTAGAAATACTAAGGATTTTTTCTTGAAAATAAAAAAAGACCTGTCAAAAAATCAAAAGATTTTCTAACAGGCCCAATTTTTTAGTCTACATCTGTTTCAATTAATCCGTATTTGCCATCTTTACGACGGTATACGATGCTAGTGCCATTTGTTTCAGCATCTTCAAAGATAAAGAAGTTATGACCTAACATATTCATTTGTAATACGGCTTCTTCGCTACCCATTGGTTTTAAAGAAAGTCGTTTTGTACGAACGATTTCTAATTCAGCATCGTCAGTTTCTTCTTCCATCAAAACAGCAACTTCGCGATCTGGTAATGATGTTTCTCGTGCTTTGCGGTTAATTTTTGTTTTGAACTTGCGGATTTGACGTTCTAATTTATCCACAACCAAATCAATACTTGCATATAAATCTGGTGAAGTTTCTTCGGCACGAAGCACTAAGTATGGAAGTGGGATTGTCACTTCTACTTTTGCAGTTTTTTCAGTGTAAACCTTCAAGTTTACATGCGCTGTTGCATCCGGCACATCAGTAAAGTAGCGTTCTAATTTACCTACTTTTTTTTCTACATAGTCACGGATTGCTTCAGTAACTTCGATGTTTTCTCCTCGAACGTTATATCTAAACATACAAATTGCCCCTTTCATCTAACCAACTGAAGATTTCGGAAAGGACCACTCTTTCCATCTCTTCTTAATTTCATTATACCTAATTCTAATCTCTTTGGAAAGTGAATCGCTAACAAAATTCAATAAATGTAACCCTTTTCCTAGCGAGCGAAAGTGAAACTTGTCACGCTTTTTGCACCGTTTTTCAGTAATAATTCCGCCCCATGATACAGGGTTCTGCCGGTAGTATAGACATCATCGATGAGAATAATTTTTTTGTTTTTTATTTTTTCTGAGGAAACTCTCATAACAAAGGGTTGTGGTAATTTTAACCGAGCTAATCGTTTTTTATTGGCTTGCGGCAAATCATTGGTTGGCCGCAGTAACAATTCTTGATAGTCTATTTTTGCTGCTGCGAGACAGCCACTCACTTGATTAAACCCTCTTGATTCAAAACGTTCGGGACTGATTGGCAAAGGACAGATGATGGTCTGTTTGACCTGTTTCAACTGGTAATGAATTTCTCTAGCAAAGGCACTTTTCAAACGATAATCACCTTTATATTTATAATCTTCAATCCACTGGGCAAAACCGTCATCATAATGAAACAATGCTCGATTTCCAATTAAAAAGCCTAATTGTGCTTGCCATTGTTGACAGTCTTTACAAATTTTTTCGGAAGTTTCTCGACCACAACCAAGGCAGCATTGACGATTTTTAATTGGTCGAAACAATTGCTGACAACGAAAACAGCGTCCCCTAAATGAACTAAAAAAATCTATTAAGGTCAAAGTCTCACAATATTCCTCATGGCAGCAGCTACATTTCATTTAACAGTCCTCGTGTAAAAGCCAATTGATTATTTTCTTTAATTTCTGCCAATGCTTTTTTTATCGTCAGAGTCATTTCGCTAGTAACAAACACAACCTCTGCCTCATGAAAATCCCCTTTACGATCTGCCCGTCCAGCAATTTGCACCAAAGCAGCTTGATTAAATACCCGATGGCTGGCTTCTAAGACAACGACGGAGACTTTTTCAAAGGTGACTCCCCGTTCTAAAATCGTAGTCGTTAACAGCAGTTGATATTTTGCTTGGCGCATCCCGTCTACTTTCATTGCCCGCTCTTGATCTTGTGCATGAACGGTGGTCATTTGACAATCTGGAAATTCCTTTTGTAAGAATTGTGCAACGGCTAATAAGCTGCTGACACTAGGACAAAACAACAAGACATCATTTTTTCCCAACAGCGCCAATAATCGGCTTAAAACTTTTTGCGACAACCGCCCACGATACATTTTTTTTGCTAAAGTAACAGCAAGTAAAATTTCTGGAACCGGTAATGGACGACGATGAAATCGCGCAGGCAAGCGATAGCAAAAATCAACGGCTTTTTTCAATTCAGCATTCGGTGTGGCACTTAAATAGACCCGCTTGCCAGATCTAACTTGTGCTTTTTCGACCGTTGCTTGCAATAAAGGATTATTCGCATAGGGAAAAGCATCTACTTCATCGACTATCATCAAATCGAAATAATCTCGGTAACGTAACAATTGATGGACGGTACAAATAACGAATTGACCCGCGCCTTCGATTCTTTTTTGTCCATGATATAAATTAATTTCTTCTTGAGGAAAAGCCTGAAGCATTCGTAGATGGAGCTCATTACAGACATCCACACGCGGACTTGTTAAACAAACTCGGTTGCCGACGGCTAGATTTCTTTGAATCAGTTGAAACAACATTTCGGTTTTGCCTGCTCCTGTTACTGCCCACAGTAAAAAGGATGCGCCTTTTTTTTGGTCTGCTTGTAATTGATCCGCTATTTCTTGTTGACTTATCGACAGAGTTTTATCCCAGTTTAAAAAAATTTCTCGTGGCTTTTTTTCAGGAACAGGAAAAAAATAAAGATCTTTTTGGCTGGTCATTCGCCCTAAAGTTATGCACTGATAACAATAAAAAAAGCCCGCTGGTACTTGTTTCTGACAAATGGAGCCGCAACGGTTACATCGATAAGAATCAACTGAAATCTGATTCATCGCTGGCAGTTGATGCGCCTGTTCCAGTGAGACTTTCGGATAAAAAGTTTGCCATTCTTCCAATGCTAAATACTGACCCCACATTTTGTTCACCTCATTAAATAAATACGTAAAAAAAAGACCACGTCATTTTGACGCAGTCACTAAAATCAACGAAATATTTTTTCATGCATGTTTATATCAACCAACTGGATTTGACTAATTTATTGAAAACAATGAATTCTTTTGCTAAGTTTATAGAAACGACTTCATAACTGGCATTCAGCCAACCGTAGGCGCCTTTTTCGGGATGACGATAATCATTGGCCCACCAATCTTTTTCTGTTCGTGCCGTCTTAGGTAAGCCAGAGCTGGGAAACAATAGCTCGTCAATCTGAGTAAAAGTCAAGGTCACTTGTGAGCCACCGTTGGTTTTTAAATAATGGGTGATTACATCATATTTTTTAGTTTGTGCCATGTGCCATCTACTCCTATCCTAACAATGAGGTGAAACGATGTTAGCTACTTATCGAACGATTCAATCAGACAGTATTCATGAAACGGAGATCAAAAAATCTCGCTTTATTTGCCATTTAAAACGGATCACTTCTGAAGCAGAAGCCAAAGAATTTATCAATCAAATTAAAAAGGAACATTGGAAAGCCAATCACAATTGCAGTGCCTTCGTTTTAGGCGAGCAAAACGAGATTCAACGCAGCTCTGATGATGGTGAGCCTAGCGGAACCGCTGGTGTTCCAATGTTGGAAGTCTTAAAAAAAAATACTTTAATTAATGTTTGTGCTGTTGTTACTCGCTATTTTGGTGGCACAAAACTAGGTGCCGGCGGTTTGATTCGCGCTTATTCTGGAGCTGTCGCTAATAGCATCGCCGAGACTGGCATCGTTGAAGGCCGTCTGCAACAAGAAATTTCAGTGACGATTCCTTACAATCATTGGGGGAAACTCGAAAAATTTCTGGAGACCCAAAAAATTGTAGTAAAAGATACCTTGTTTACCCATGAGGTCACTGCGATATGCTTTGTTGATGAAGATCAGGTCGCCAATTTCGAAGCCCAAGTCACCGATTTATTAAGCGGTCAAGCGACTTTTGTTGCAGGAGAAACCAGTTATTCCGAACAACTAATCGAAGAATAATTATTTCTCTAAATAAAACTCGAAACGACTGCCGACGTATTGAGTCCGGACATATTCAAAAGGACGCTCGTCAACCAAATAAGAAAGTTGACGTAGCCGCAAGATTGCTTCGCCACGTTTGATTTCTAAATAATCAGCAATTTGTTCAGAAGCCAACACTGCAGAAACCGTTTGATTGGCATGACCGATCTCCATACCTCGCTCTTGTAGAGAATGATAAAAAGATTCGGTAATCTCTTCTTTACTGAAGCCTTCTACCAATTTTGCCGGAATACTAGCGACTTCAAAGCAAATAGGTACATTGTCAGCATAACGAATCCGTTCCATTCTTAAGACTCGTTCTCCTTTAGTCAAGTTTAAATTTTCAATCTCACTTGAGCTGGCGGGGGAATTAAAATAAGAAATAGTTTTGCTGGAAGGGACTTTGTTTAAAGATTCCATAATATCAGTGAAACTGGTGGTTCCAGTCATTTTTTCTTGGACTTTTTCATTGGCGACATAGGTTCCTGAGCCGATTTTTCTTTCTAAAATCCCTTCATCTGCTAAAGTCTGGATGGCTTGTCGTAAAGTCATCCGACTCACGCCAAAGGTCACCGCTAATTCTCTTTCAGAAGGCAAGCGGTCGCCCACTTTCCAGACGCCTGTTTCGATTTGATTTTTTATTTGGTCATGAATCTGAATATACACGGGCACTTGATTTGCCATCTTGAATGCCTACTTTCTTATAATCTAAAAAAAGCTCTTGTTTTCTTTCCATTATAACTGGTATATACCTCCGCGACAATCAAAAAGTAGACCATTTCGGAAAAAATGGTCTACTTACTTGTGTTTACTTGTTTAATTTGTTCTTACCTCTTCATCCAACATTTTATTGGCTGTTGCCATCATTAGTCGGATTCGGTTTAATTGATTGACAATGGAAACACCTGGATCATAATCAATCGCTGCAATATTGGCTTTCGGATATTGATGGCGTAATTCTTTGATCACGCCTTTACCCACCACGTGATTTGGCAGACAGCCAAACGGTTGCATGCAGACAATATTGTTTACGTCACTCTTCAATAAATCAATCATTTCACCAGTTAAGAACCAGCCTTCACCTGTATGATTACCGATGGAAAGAACTTTGCTGGCATCCTCAGCCAATTGATAAATTGAATGAATGCCGTCAAACCGATCAGAAGCCCGTAGTGCTTTATCCATCGGTTTTTCAACCATTTCGATTAGTTTAATCACAAATTCTGCCATGGTTTTATTTTTCTTCGGCATCCCCAAATTATCATATTTCCAAATTTGGTTATACAAGGAATAATTCATAAAACCGATTAAATCTGGCACAACAGCTTCTGCACCTTCTTCTTCTAATAAACGAACGATGTCATTGTTGGCAGTTGGTGAATATTTCACCAAAATCTCGCCTACTACCCCAACTTTGGGTTTGACTTCATCAGATAATGGCACCGTATCGAAATCTTTAACGATTTTTTTCATGTTGCGATTAAATTGCGTCAATGAACCATTACGCACATTATTAGCAACTTTTGCCAACCAATCTTGGTGCATTTGATCAATCTGACCTTTTTCTAATTCATAAGGTCGCGTCCGATAGACTAAACGTTCAAATAAATCACCATACAGAACTGCTACAACAATCCGTTTCACCATTGGCAAAGTAAATTTAAACCCAGGATTACTTTCGACCCCTTTATTTCCCAGTGACACTGAAACGACTGGAACTTGCGGGAAGCCAGCATCATTTAAGGCTTTGCGCAACAGTGGAATATAGTTGGTTGCCCGACAGCCACCACCAGTTTGACTCATCATAACACTGACATTGTTTAAATCATATTTGCCACTTTGTAAAGCTTCCACAAGCTGTCCAATTGAAATAATCGCTGGATAACAAGAGTCGTTATTCACATATTTCAAACCAACATTAGTGGCTTCTTTATCCATCGCTGGTAAGCAGACAACATTGTAGCCAGAAGCTTCTAAAGCTAAATCGAACAAACCCGATTGGTGAATTGGACTCAACATTGGTAACAATAAAGTGTGAGTCTTTTTCATTTCTTTAGTGAAAACAATTTTTTCTGGTTCTTCAAATTTTTGGGTTGGTACATAATTAACTTTTTGTCGCTCTTGAACAGCTGCTTTTAAGGAACGTAAACGAATCCGAACTGCTCCTAAGTTTGATCCTTCATCAATTTTCAAAACGGTATAAATTTTTCCATATTGATCCATGATTTCTTCCACTTGGTCAGTGGTTACCGCATCTAAACCACAGCCAAAGGAATTTAATTGCACCAATTCAAGATTTTTTGATTTAGCAACCACTCGTGCAGCTGCATATAATCGAGAATGATAAACCCATTGATTGACTACTCGTAAATTACCTACATCTCCTAGATGAGAAATCGAGTCTTCTGTTAATACATGGAAGCCTTCTTGCGTGATAACGTCAGCAATCCCGTGATTAATTTCTGGGTCAACATGATAAGGACGACCAGAAAGAACGACGCCCCGTTGACCTTTCATATTTAACATCATTAGGGTTTCTTCGCCTTTTTGTCGAATATCTTCTTTAAAGGCTTCTAACTCTTCGTAACCATGATGTAAAGCTTTAGTAATTTCTTCTTTAGTAATACCTAAATCTTTAAAAGTTCGGTACAACACTTCTGCCACCGATGCTTCATTGGCAAGATTTAAGTAAGGATTGCGATAATCGACTTTCCCTTCACGAATATCATCCACATTATTACGAATCACATCGGGATAACTTTGCACAATCGGGCAATTAAAATGATTGTCGGCCTCTGCTGATTCTTGTCGTTCAAAAACCACACCAGGATAAAAAATCATCGGTACACCTTGATCGATTAAGGCTTGAATATGTCCATGAGCAATTTTTGCTGGATAACAAGCCGTATCGCTAGGAATAGTTTCCATACCTTGTTCATACAAATCTTTATTCGACCGAGGAGAGAGTTTGACTCTAAAGCCTAAATCAGTGAACAATGTATGCCACAAAGGATAATTTTCATACATATTTAAAACTCGTGGAATCCCAATCTCACCATGGACCACTTCTTTTTTCCGTAATGGTCGGTAATGGAATAAACGACGATATTTATAATCCACCATATTGACTTTGCGGTCTTCTTTTTTGACTTTAATTTGTGCGCCTCGTTCACAGCGGTTACCGGTCACAAATTTACGTCCATCAGAGAAAACCGTCACCGTCATCATACAATTATTTTCGCATAAGCCACAGTGGGTAAACTCTTTGTCAGCAGAAAAATTGTTTAATTCGTCTAGACTTAAAGTCTCTGTCAGTTCACCGATTTGATAGTTTTCTGAGGCAATCAATGCTGCTCCAAAAGCACCCATCAAGCCAGCAATCGAAGGTCTGACTACTTCACGACCTGAAACCAATTCAAAGGCCCGTAAAACTGCTTCATTATAGAAAGTTCCCCCTTGGCAGACAATTTTTTCGCCAAGTTCTTCTGGACGACGAATCTTAATCACTTTATAAATCGCATTTTTAATCACTGAATAAGACAAACCAGCGGAAATATCACCAACTGAAGCCCCTTCTTTTTGGACTTGTTTGACTTTCGAATTCATAAAGACGGTACAACGAGAACCTAAATCAACTGGCTGACGAGAATGAACTGCCGCTTCTGCAAAATCTTGCACAGAATATTTCAATGATTTAGCAAAAGTTTCAATAAATGAGCCACAACCAGAGGAGCAAGCTTCATTTAGCTGAATCGAAGATAGGGCGCCATCTTTTATAGTCATGGCCTTCATATCTTGCCCACCAATATCTAAGATAAAATCGACACCTGGTAGGAAATGATTGGAAGCTTTGTAATGGGCCATCGTTTCTACTTGACCGATATCCACTTTCAAGGCATTTTTTATTAATTGTTCGCCGTAACCAGTCACTGCTGCTTTACCGATATAGACATCATCCGGTAATTTTTCGTATAAATCTCGCAATACAGACATGGTTGTTTCTAGCGGCTGTCCTTGATTATTGCCGTAAAAAGAGAACATCAAACGACCAGTTTCATCGATTAAAGCAACTTTTGTTGTAGTAGAGCCGGCATCGATTCCCAGAAAAGCTGGTCCTGAATGATCTGCCAAATCTTTGGTTTCAACAGTTGCTTGTTTATGACGGTCACGAAAATCCGCTAGTTCTTGATCGTCTTTAAATAAAGGCGCCAATGTATCAGAAGGCGACAAGCTATTTTTATTGGCTGTATTTAATTTATTTAATAGTTCTGCTAAGGTATGCTCACCAGTCTTTTCTGAATAGAAAGCGGCACCCATCGCGACAAATAATTGCGGGTTTTCTGGAAAAACGACATCCTCTGGTGCGATATCTAGAGTTTCAATAAATCTTTTCCGCAATTCTGACATGAAAAATAATGGTCCACCTAAAAAGGCAATTTTACCGACAATTTTTCGACCAGCTGCTAAACCGGCAATCGTTTGATTGACAACTGCCTGAAAGACACTGGCTGCAATATCTTCTTTGGCCGCTCCTTCATTAATTAACGGTTGCACATCTGTTTTAGCAAACACACCACAACGAGAAGCGATAGGATAAATTGTTTGATAACCTTTCGCCAGTTCGTTTACACCATTGGCGTCAGTTTTCAACAAAGCTGCCATTTGATCAATAAAGGCGCCGGTTCCGCCTGCGCAACTACCATTCATCCGTTGCTCTAAGGCACCTTCAAAGAAAGTAATTTTCGCATCTTCTCCGCCTAGTTCAATCACGACATCGGTTTCGGGAATAATTTCTTCAACTGTTTTGGTACAAGCAATCACTTCCTGAACAAATGGAATCTCCAACACGTCTGCTAGGCCCATTCCTCCTGAGCCTGTAATATTAATCGTAATCACTTGATCTCTAATAATTTCTTGCGCTTCTGCTAATATTCTTTTTGTGGCGGCTTTCACATCTGAAAAATGACGTTCGTATTTCGAAAATAAACTCTCGTTATTCTCATTTAGAATCACTAATTTCACAGTGGTAGAGCCGACATCGATCCCTGCTTTTAATGTCATACTTGATACCCACCTTTTCTTTTTTACAACATGTGTTGATTATCTGACAGTGTGTTTGTTATACTACTCACGTATATTTTAGAAAGATTTTAAATAATATGCAACAACCAAAAGTGAGAAAAGTGTGAGATAAACAACAGCTATCTTAATAATGTTGTCAAAAGAAGGGAAAAAAATGACAAAAAAAACTGATTTACGTGTAAAACGTACCCATAAAATGATAATTGAAGCATTTATTCGTTTAGTCGAAGAAAAAGGCTACGATAATTTAACCGTCCAAGAGATTGCTGACGAAGCGATGATTAATCGTGCAACTTTCTATGCTCATTTTAAAGACAAGCAAGATTTATATGACTTCATTTTTCATAACGCTATCGATGCTTTCGTCTCGGTTTTAGATCCTGATCAGATTGTCCAAGGCAATCGACTAAAAGTGAAACAAGTCGAGGTGGTATTAACAAACATCTACAAGCAAATCCATAACAATAAACAATTCTTTTTAACGGTCATGGATTCTTCCGGAAATGAAATGATGCGCAAAGAAATTGCGGACATTTTAGATGAAAAATACGCCCATGTCTTTCAACGGCTAAAAATTACCGAAAATGATATTGAGGTTCCGATGGATTTTATTATTGAATACATGACCTCAATCTTCGTTGGGACACTTCATTGGTGGATTACTAGCGAGACAACGATGGATGCCAACAGCTTGGCGAAGTTAGTTATCAAGTTGGTGGGAAATGGTCATTTGACGATTTTAGGCATTGAGATTGATCATTAAAAAAAGCCTGCTGAAGAAATTCAGTAGGCTTTTGCTTTAATGATTTTTAGCTTTCCATTTGATTGTGTGGCGAGTAGGGCGCTTTTTGTTTAGTTTTACGCCTTTGTTCTTATTAGTCAGCTCTACCATTACGTCATATTTATCATCTTTGACAATGTCATATACACGTTCTGCTGCATCGCTAATGATTTCAGTCATTTTCTTTTTCATTTGTTTCCCTCCTATTTAACCATCTTGTTCCTTTAAATTTAGCGCAAATCTGGTTTGGCATCAAGCAAAAAGAAAAAGAGATGCCGATCCGAAGACCTGCATCTCTTAAAATGACTGGGGTAGCTGGATTCGAACCAACGCATGAGGGAGTCAAAGTCCCTTGCCTTACCGCTTGGCTATACCCCAATGGTGGAGGAGAGTGGATTCGAACCACTGAACCCTAAGGAACGGATTTACAGTCCGTCGCGTTTAGCCACTTCGCTACTCCTCCAAAAATCAAGTTTTCTGAAAAACCCGACTCAGTTATAATACCCAACTTTAAAATAAAATGCAAGACTTTTCTTTCAATTTATTGATGCAAATTATAGTTGGCAATGACTGCTTCAAAAGCATCATCAATTTTTTTGAAATTTCCTAATAAAGTTCCTTCAGCATAGGCTTGAAATCCCTTTATTTCTCTAATTTCGCCAATTTGTTTCTTGCCTGCAAAAAGCTCAGTGACACTGACTTTTTGTCCATCTAGCATAACTTCTTTTTCATTTCCTTTAATTTCAATATCTTTATTTTTTTTCGACATGTTATCCCTCCGCAGAAAACATTTTACCATAGCTGTAGGCAAAAAGAAAAAAATCCGAGACAAAAGATCGCCTCGGATCAAATATTATGGATTGGTCACAACTGCTCGTTGAACATTGAAGCCGGCGTCTGTTAAGACTTGAGAAATAGCTTCAGCATCTTTAGAAGATATTTGAAATTCCATCACAGTCCCAGTTTTTGCATGATCGATAATGACCGTTAAAATATCGTAGTCATGGTCGGCTAAAACTTTTGCTACTTCAGCTAATAAGCCTTTACGGTCTTCCTTTACAGCAATCTGAATCCGACTGCCACCTTCGTGATAACCAGTTATTTTTAAGAAGGCATCAAAAATATCGTTGTTGGTAATAATTCCCACCAATTGATCGTCTTTTAATACCGGTAGAACATTAACATTTTTTTGGCGCATCTTATAAATCGCGTCTTCTAATTGGGCATCTGGATCAATCGTTGCTACTTTTTCGATCATCACATCTGCCACCACAGTTTTATTTAATAAATAATTGGTTTCATAAACACTTAAACTAGTTGTCGTTGAAGGTAATGCTTCTTGAATCGTTCCTTCTGTAATTAAACCAACCAATTTATCCGCCTTAACGACTGGTAAACGATGAATATCGTGTTTTTTCATTAAATCTACCGCATCAAAAATTTTCGTTTGGGGATCAACTGTTACTAGCTCAGCTGCCATAAAATCTTTTACACTCATTTTTTATCCTCCTAAATATGCTTTGCGCACTTCATCACTCGCCAGTAACTCTTCACCAGTTCCGCTTAAAACAACTTCACCAGTTTCTAAGACGTAGCCGCGATCAGCAATTGATAAAGCCATTTTGGCATTTTGTTCAATCAATAAAACCGTCGTTCCTTGTGCTTGAATGGCTTGAATAATATTGAAAATCTCTTTGATAAAAATTGGCGCTAGACCCATTGATGGCTCATCTAATAATAGTAAACGAGGTTTAGACATTAATGCCCGACCCATTGCTAGCATTTGTTGTTCCCCACCAGATAGTGTTGAAGCATCTTGACTTAAACGTTCCTTTAAAATCGGGAAACGCTGATAAATCGTTTCGTACTCTTCACTTAGATTTTTTTCTTTCCGTAAATAGGCACCCATCTCTAAATTTTCCTGAACAGTTAGACCAGAAAAAACATGACGACCTTCTGGTACTTGCGAAATCCCTTTGGCAACAATTTTTCGTGGAGCTCTTTTTTGGATTTCTTCACCTTCAAAGGTAATTTTACCTGCAGAAGGCTGAATTAGTCCTGAGATTGTATGAAGAATCGTCGTTTTTCCAGCACCATTTGCACCGATCAAAGAAACAATTTCCCCTTGATTGACTTCAAAATTTACATCGCGAACAGCTTGGATGACACCATAATGGACGGCTAAATTTTCAACCTTTAACATCTTACAGGTCACCTCCTAGATACGCTTTGATTACTGCCGGATTACCTTTGATTTCTTCAGGTGTTCCTTCCGCTAATACACGACCATATTCCAGTACATAGATTCTTTCACAGACATCCATGACTAAACTCATATCGTGTTCGATTAAGAGAATCGTAATCTTAAATTCAGCCTGGATTTTACGAATTAATTCTGTCAAATCAGCCGTTTCTTGCGGATTCATCCCAGCAGCTGGCTCATCTAAAAATAAAATTTTAGGATTCGTTGCTAACGCCCGGACGATTTCCAGTCTACGTTGTTCACCATAAGGAAGGTTCTTTGCCAAATTTTGAGCTTTTTTCTCTAAACCAAAAATCGCTAATAATCGAAATGCTTCTTCTTCTAGTAACGCTTCTTTTTTATAAAAGCTTGGTAATCTTAAGACACTTGAAAGAAAACTTTCTTTATTTTTACTATTCATAGCAATTAGAACATTTTCCATCACTGTTAAATCTTTAAATAGACGAATATTTTGAAAGGTTCGGCTCAATCCTAAATCAGCAATCGTATAAGGCTTCTTGCCATTTAAACGTTGATTGTTTAGTAATACATCCCCTTCACTAGGTTCGTATACGCCAGTGATTAAGTTAAACAATGTCGTTTTACCGGCACCATTGGGTCCGATTAAACCAACTAATTGATTTTCGCCTAATTCCATGTTGACATTAGAGACTGCCGCAAGTCCCCCGAAATTTTTAGTTAACTCTTTAATTTCCAACAGAGGCATTTTGGTCATCTCCTTTTTTAAATTTATTGACAATTTTCTTCACAGAGAATTCTCTCGTACCTAGAATCCCACCTGGACGGAAAATCATTAATAAGATTAAGGCCAAGGCATAAATGATCATCCGTAATGCACCAAAATCTTGTAAATACATATTGATAATTCCTAAAACAATTGCTGCAACAAAACTACCAGTCACACTACCGATCCCACCTAATACTACCATGATTAAGACATCCACTGATTTAGTGAAGGCAAAATCTTTTGGTGCAATTGATTGAAGATAGCCGGCATATAACGAACCAGCAATCGCTGCGGTCATAGCTCCTAAAGCAAAAGCAACCACTTTAAATTTCGTCGTGTTAACCCCCATCGACTCGGCAGCAATTTCATCTTCACGAATAGCCATCGTCGCACGACCAGCACCTGAACGAATATAGTTCACTAAGATTAACGTAGTAATCGCCATAAAGCCGTAGACCATCTGCCAATTAACAAAAGGTAAGATTCCAAAGATACCAGAAGGTCCGTTAGTGATTTCATCAAAATTAATTAATAAAATTCGGATAATTTCGGCTACCCCTAGTGTAGCAATTGCTAAATAATCTCCACTCAAACGTAAAGTTGGTATTCCTACGGCTACAGCCACGATACCAGCAATCACAACACCAGCTGCCATCCCTAAGAAGAAGCCACCATAAGTTGGCAGTTGCATTGAAATTAAGGCTGCTGCGTATGCACCAATCGCCATAAAACCAGCGTGACCTAGTGAGAACTGACCAGAAAAACCGATAATTAAGTTTAAACCCACCGCTAAAATAACGTTAATGCCAATTTGAACCAAGACATTGTCTAAAAATAGATTGACCATCCCCGCTGAATAAGCTGCATACAAAGCAAAATATCCAAGAACAATGATGGCTAACCAGATAATATTATAAGTTAAATTCTTTTTCATAGAAGCCACCTACACTTTCTCTTTAATATTTTTGCCTAAGATACCAGCTGGACGAATCAATAGAATAATAATCAAGACAGCATAGACCGCTGCATCTTTGAAATCTGAAAAACCTAATGCAGTCGTAATTGTTTCAATCAAGCCAATCGCGAAACCACCGATTGCTGCCCCTGGAATAATCCCAATACCACCTAAAACGGCTGCGATAAATGATTTCAAGCCAGGAATATAACCCATCATTGGTTCGATTGAGTTATAGTACAAACCAATCATCATCCCGCCGGCAGCTGCTAAAGCTGAACCTAAAGCAAAAGTAAATGAAATCGTCCGATTCACATCAATACCCATTAATTGAGCCGCTGAAGCATCCACACTAACTGCCCGCATGGCTTTCCCCATTTTGGTCCGTTGAACAATTAAATTTAATAAGATCATTAAGAATAAAGAAACAAATAAAATCATTAATTGAATATTTGAGACTTGTAAAAAGCCTAAACGATAGGTATGCATTTCAATCACTTGCGGGAAAGGCCGCGTATTTGAGCTGAAAAAATAAATCATAGTATTTTGTAGCAAATATGAAACCCCAATTGCAGTAATTAAAGCGGCAATCCGCGTAGAATTTCGTAATGGTCGATAAGCTAAAAATTCGATCACGACACCTAAGGCCGCACTACCAATCATCGATAAAATCATCGCTGGGAAAAAGCCCATATTAAATTGATTAATTAAAAAGTAACCGATGAAGGCACCGATCATATATATTTCCCCATGGGCAAAGTTAATCAGCTTAATAATGCCGTAAACCATCGTGTAGCCTAATGCCATCAAAGCATAAACACTACCTAGGAATAAGCCGTTAACTAGTTGTTGTATGATAACTTCCATTGTCTTCCTCCAAATTTTTGTCTAAAAAACGGCAAGACAAGCAAACTTGCCTTGCCGTACAGGATTCTTCTAAGGGTTCACAGTTTCTGCTGAACTTTCTTTTCCATCTGTTAAGCCTAACACTACTGCTTGTTTTTCAGGGTTATGATCTTTATCCATAGTCATAGTACCTGTTACACCAACGAAATCTTTCAAGTTAGCCAAGCCTTCTTGAATCGCTGTTGAGCTTGCTTCACCTTGATCTTCGATAGCTTGTTTAATCATGTAAACTGAATCGTAAGCTAAAGCATTGAAGGCAGATGGTTCTTTGCTGTATTTCGCTTTGAAAGCATCAATAAATGGTTGAACTTTATCATTTGAAGGAGCATTCACTGAGAAATGACCAGTGTAATAAACATTGTTTACATTTGCTGCACCAGCTGTTTCAACTAATTTTTCATCACCGAAACCATCTGCACCGATGATTGGTTTGTCGATACCCATCTCACGCGCTTGTTTGATGATTAAGCCAGCTTCAGTATAATAAGCTGGGATATAAAGTACATCGTAGTCTAAATCTTTTACTTTTGTTAACATCGCTTGGAAATCTTTGTCTCCAGCAGTAAAGTTTTCTTCAGCAACAATTTCACCTTTATAAGTATCTTTGAAGGCTTTGGTTAAACCAATTGCATAGTCACTAGAGTTATCACCCAAGATGACTGCTTTAGTCGCACTTAAGTTTTCTTCAGCGTATTTCGCTAATACAACCCCTTGGAAACTATCTTGGAAACAAGCCCGGAAGATATAGTCTTGTACTTTATCCTTTTGTACTGTGATTGAATCATCTGTACCAGAAGGTGTTACTGCTGGTACTTGTGCTTTTGTAATATTAGGTAAAGTAGCTTTAGTCGCTCCTGATGTTGCTGGTCCGACGATAGCAACCACACCATCATTAGTAGTTAAATTAGCTGCTACTGATGCTGCTTCATTGTTATCAGATTTGTTATCTTTTGAAACATACTCGATTTTTTTACCGTCAATTCCGCCAGCGTCATTAATTTCTTCAATCGCTAACTTGACCCCTTCATTTTCAGCTTCACCATAGGCTGCTACTGCACCTGATAATTCAAAGTTACCACCGATCTTGATTGTGTCGCCGTCTGACTTGTTGCCGCCGCCTGAATTGTCATTTGTCGCTGAAGGTGAGCCACAAGCACCGAATAAGAATAAGCCGGCTGCTAGGGCCGCTACCAATGTACTTTTTTTCATCTTTTTTCCCCCTAATTGAATTATGATAATTGGATAAGATAATTAAAAATATATAAGAAATCAGAAGTAATGTCAATTGAATTTTCTGAATTTTTTTACAATTTGTCGGAAATTTTCCGATTATTCAATCAAATTGAATAAAAAGCAGATTTTTGCACAAAAAAAGCTATAACTCATTATTTTTTGAGTTATAGCTCTTTTCGTAAAATAATTTGATCTCTTAATTGTTTTCCGTCTTCAATAATTGGTTCTTCGTAATGAAGCACAAAATAATCTTTTTGAACTTCGACAATTTCAAAACCAAATTTTTGATACAGTGCCAATGGTATCGGCGGATAATCACCAGTTTTTACTATGGCACTTTGATAGTTTCCTCGCACTTCTTTAAAAAATGCAGTCAAAAGTTGACTAGCAATTTTTTTATTTTGATAGGCTGGTGCGACTGCCAAATTTTTTATCTCTACTTCATTTTCACTAATCCCTTGATAAACTAAGACCCCAACGATTTCTTCTAAACGATAAACTAGTAGCTGGCTCTCTGATAAATAGTTTTGGATCATTTCTTTACTAGGATCAGCTAATAATAATAAATCCCACGGCACAGGTTCTTTCGGATCTAGTAGTTGAATTTTATTTTTTTCCATAATCAGGCTCCTCTTCATCAATTTTATTTTTGTGAAGAGAAAATTTCACAGGAACATAATCGATTCCACCTTTTGCAAAGGGCTGACATCTTAAGATACGCGAAATACCCATTAATAATCCTTTGAAGGCTCCATGGACTTGAATGGCCTTAATCATATAGCTTGAGCAGGAAGGATAATAACGGCAGCTAGGAGCAAATAACGGTGAAATAAATTTCTGATAGCCTCTAACCAAACCAACCATTGCTTTTGATAGTATATTCATTGCCTTTCCCTTTCTAACAAAAAAGCCGAGACAATTGCGTCTCAGCTAAAATTTATTGCATGAATTCTAAAATGTGACGCCATACCCCGGGTAATAGGACACTAAATGGATTGCCATCGCCCACAACACCAAAACCAATCATACTACCAATAATAAATAGCAAGACACCCGCTAATAAAATGGCGACAATTTTGATTAAATTTCGTAAGATATGTTCACTTGCACTCATTTTCTAACTCCTTACGCCATTACTTTAGAAACTTCTTTAACGACGTTTCCTTCAGCATCTACTCGTTCAATATCAGCACCTAAAGCAGCCAATTTAAGATGGAATTGATAGTAACCACGGTCTAAATATTTTAAGTTGCGGACTTGTGTTACACCATCTGCCCGTAATCCAGCTAAAACTAAAGCGGCAGCAGCTCTTAAATCAGTTGCGTAAACTTGCGCACCTTGTAAGTTTGTATTGCCAGAAATAATCGCAATATTATTGTCAATCTTAACTTGTGCGTTCATCCGACGCATTTCTTCCAAATGTTGGAAACGATTTTCAAATACCGTTTCAACTGTTCGGCTGTTTCCTTCAGCTACTAATTGAATCGCAGTCATTTGCGCTTGCATGTCTGTTGGGAAACCAGGATGTGGCATTGTTTTAATATCTGTTGCTTTCAAATGTTTTGGTCCAATAATCCGAACCCCATCATTTTCATCAATGATATCAACGCCCATTTCAGATAATTTAGAAATCAAAGGACGATTATGCTCAGAAATTGCATCTTCGATCAAGACGTTTCCTTGTGTCATAGCAGCGGCAACCATAAAGGTACCAGCTTCAATCCGGTCTTGCACGATTGAGTGAGTTACAGCATGTAACTGTTCCACTCCTTCAATCCGCATAGTTTCAGTACCCGCACCATAAATGTGGGCACCCATTTTATTTAAAAAGTTGGCTAAGTCAACGATTTCTGGTTCTCTTGCCACGTTTTCAATGTAAGTTGTTCCTTTGGCTTTAACAGCTGCCATCATAATGTTTTGTGTGGCACCCACACTTGGAAAATCCAAATAAATTCTTGCGCCGATTAATTGATCTGCAACAGCCTCAATATAGCCGTTCTTTTGAACAATTTTCGCGCCTAGAGCTTGAAAACCTTTCAAGTGAAGATCCACCGGGCGTTCACCAATGGCACAGCCGCCTGGCATAGCAACTTTAGCATGACCATTACGTGCTAATAATGGGCCCATCACAACGATTGAAGCCCGCATTTGACTAACATATTCATAAGGTGCTTCAACAGCTAAATCCTTTGTCGCATCAATTGTTACTGAGCGATTAGCTTGATCAAAAGCAACTTCAGTGTTTAAGTGACGAATCACTTGGTTCATTGTAAATACATCTGATAAAATTGGTACATTATTTAAAGTAGTTATGCCTTCTTCGGCTAATAAGCTTGCTGCTAAAATTGGTAATACTGCATTTTTCGCGCCTTCAATTTTGACTGTTCCTTTTAGTTGTCTGCCGCCACGAACAATAATCTCTTCCATTGTGGTCCCTCCAAAAAATCTCGCTAACGAGTCCTTTTTATGTACTTAACGATAAGTTAAAAAAATGTTGCGACACAGTGCGATAATTTCTAAAAAGAAATTACTACAAGTAAAGCCTAAAGCAATCGCAATCATCATGATGCCCATCCGTACTTGCTGCACGTGATAAGCCTTAAATAAGTTTTCAACTCGCAATGATTTTAATGCCCAAAATGCCAAATAAATAAAAGCAAAATGTGACACAATCCGAATCATTGCATCTATCCCAAAAACCTGCATCTGTTGTCTTCCTTTCGTGAAAATCAACATAATGGATTATAGCATAAAATGTTTTAGGTGAGTATGTTTTGCAGACTATTAAGGTTGTTTAAAGTTTTTTAAAAATCTTTTGAGAAAAAATTACAAAAAAGTCAGGTTTACAATAAATGTCAACCTGACTGTTAATATTAATTATGTTTTGATACTTTCAAACGATTCATCGCACGGTGCAAGGCAACTTCCGCTCTTCGTAAAGAATCGGCATCTTGCGTTGCTTTGGCTTCTTCAATCGTTCTTTCAGCTCTTTGTTTTGCACGTTCAGCCCGTGAAACATCGATATCCCGTTCCCGTTCAGCTGTATCGGCAATAATTGTCACTACGTTGTTTCTCACTTCTAAAATACCACCATTGACAGCAATCCAATCGACATGAGTTTCATCGTCTACACGACGCACTCGTACTTCATCGATGGCTAAAGGCACAATAATCGGTGCATGGTTAAGTAGAATTCCGAGCTCGCCACTAACAGTTCGCGCAACCACTATTTGTGCATTGTGGTCGTAGATTAAACCATCTGGCGTCACAACGTTAACAGTCAAAGCCTGTTTTTTCTCTTCCATTGGGCACCTCTTTCTAGTTGCCTAAAGTTTTTGCTTTTTCAATCACTTCATCGATGGTTCCGACACTTCTAAAAGCATCTTCTGGCAGATCATCGTATTTACCTTCAAGAATTTCTTTGAAACCTTTGACAGTTGATTCAACTGGAACATAAGAACCTGGTTGTCCGGTAAATTGTTCTGCAACGTGGAAGTTTTGTGATAAGAAGAATTGAATTCGACGTGCCCGCGAAACAATCACTTTTTCACGGTCAGATAATTCATCCATCCCTAAAATAGCGATAATATCTTGTAACTCACGGTAACGTTGTAAAATTCTTTGGACTTCGGTTGCTACTTGATAATGTTCTTCTCCAACAATTTCTGGTGCCAAAGCACTAGAAGAAGACGCTAACGGATCTACCGCAGGATAAATCCCTTGTTCGGTTAATTTACGTTCCAAGTTAGTCGTTGCATCCAAATGGGCAAAAGCAGTTGCTGGTGCCGGATCGGTATAGTCATCGGCTGGTACATAAATCGCTTGGATTGATGTAATAGAACCTTTTTTGGTTGAAGTAATCCGTTCTTGTAATTGACCCATTTCAGTCGCTAAGGTTGGTTGGTACCCAACGGCAGAAGGCATCCGACCTAATAAGGCAGAAACTTCTGAACCAGCTTGAGTAAAACGGAAAATATTATCGATAAATAATAATACGTCTTGACCAGCTTCATCACGGAAGTATTCCGCTAAAGTTAAACCAGTTAAAGCAACCCGCATCCGCGCACCTGGTGGCTCGTTCATTTGACCGAAGACCATCGCAGTTTTTTCAATAACGCCAGAATCTTTCATTTCAAAATAAAGGTCATTTCCTTCACGCGTCCGTTCACCAACACCGGTAAACACTGAAATCCCACCATGTTCTTGGGCGATATTATGAATTAATTCTTGAATCAAAACGGTTTTACCAACACCGGCACCACCGAACAATCCAACTTTCCCCCCACGTAAGTAAGGAGCTAATAAATCAATAACTTTAATCCCAGTTTCTAAAATTTCATTACTGGTACTTAAATCTTCGAAGGCAGGAGCTTTTTTATGGATACTTGAACGTTCTGTATCTTCTGGGAAAGGTTCCAACGTATCAATTGTTTCACCTAAAACATTAAACACACGTCCTAATGTTTTTTCTCCCACAGGAACAGAAATGGCTTTTTCCGTATCAATTACTTCCATTCCACGTTGCAAACCGTCAGTGGATTCCATCGAAATCGTCCGAATCACACCGTCTCCAAGTTCTAACGCTGCTTCTAAAACAACTTTCGTTTTATCATTTTTATAAACAACTAAGGCATTGTTAATATCTGGTAAGGATTGATCTAAAGAAAATTCCACATCGACAACGGGACCAATAACCTGAACAATCTTGCCTGAACTCATATTTTTTCCTCCAATCTCGAAATTATTCTAATGCGGAAGCTCCGCCGACAATTTCGGTAATTTCTTGAGTGATCGCCGCTTGTCGTGCGCGGTTATAAGAAATTGTTAAATCACCAATAATATTTTTGGCATTATCTGTTGCTGTCTTCATAGCAGTCATTCCAGCAGCGTGTTCAGCTGTTTTGGCGTCAATAATAGCACCATAAATCAAACTTTCTGCATACTGTGGTAATAACTGATCCAAAATGGCTTCTTTGGAAGGTTCAAAAATATATTCTTCTTGATATTCTTTGGCTTCGGTTGGATCCAAATCAGAAATCGGCAGCATTTTTTCTACGCGATATTGACTAGACAATGAATTTACATGATGGTTGTAACAAACATACAATTCATCAAACACCTGGTTTTCATACATACTAGTCGTCATAGAAACAATCTTACGAACTTCATCAAAACTCGGGTTATCCGATAAATTTCTTAATTCATAAGCTACTTTCATGTCCCGAGTCTTAAAGAAATCAGCACCTGTTCCACCAATTGCTAATAAAACATATTCATCGGAAGCATCATGATCGCTTTCCAACATACTCATTGTTTGTTTCAAGATCGAACTATTATAACCGCCGACTAAACCACCATCAGAAGTGATGACGATATAGCCAGTCTTTTTAACTGGTCGACTTTGCAACATACTATGATAATTAATATCACTGTTGGGACTATCAGAATTTGCTAATTCTGCCAATTCATTGGCGGTCAAATGAGTTAATACTTCCCGAACTTTTGATGCATAAATTTGAAAGCGCGCGGAATATCCTTCAGATTTAGTTAGTTTAGCAGCTGAAACCATCTGCATAGCACTGGTGATTTGACTAGTTTTTTTAGTCGATGCAATCCGTGTTTTTATTTCATTTAAGGATGCCATTTACTTTCACCTCACTTATGCTTTTGGCACATTTTGGCTGGCTGTATCAAAAATATCTTTAAATTCTTGAATGGCCGCGTCGAATTTTTCTGTATCTGGTAAGTCTTTGGTTTCTTTTATGATGTTAAATAGATCAACATGATTGGTATCAAAGTAATCAAACAGTTGACTTTCAAAATCTAAAATACTGTTGACTGGCACACTATCTAAAAATCCATGGGTCAACGCGTAAAGAATTGTTACTTGTTTTTCCACAGCTAAAGGAGCATGTAATTTTTGTTTCAACACTTCAACTGTTCGACGTCCACGATTTAATTTTGCTTGCGTTGCAGCATCTAAATCTGAACCAAACTGAGTAAAAGCTTCTAATTCACGGTAACTTGCCAAATCTAAACGCAAGGTACCAGCAACTTTTTTCATGGCTTTAATTTGCGCATCGCCACCTACTCGTGAAACCGATAAACCGGCATCCACGGCTGGACGATTCCCTGCATAGAACAAATCACTTTCTAAGAAAATCTGTCCATCAGTGATAGAGATTACGTTCGTTGGAATATAAGCTGAAATATCTCCAGCTTGTGTTTCAACAAATGGTAAAGCTGTTAATGAACCGCCACCTAACTCATCAGAAAGTTTAGCTGCCCGTTCTAACAAACGAGAATGCAAATAGAAAACATCCCCTGGATAAGCTTCACGACCTGGTGGCCGACGTAATAGTAAAGACAGTTCACGATAAGCAACCGCTTGTTTTGATAAATCATCGAAAACAACTAACACGTGTTTACCGTTATACATAAATTCTTCACCAATCGCTGTACCAGCATAAGGTGCAATGTATAATAACGGCGCTGGTTGAGACGCCCCGGCATTAACCACGATGGTATAATCCATTGCGCCATAACTTCTTAAAGTTTCAACTTGTGAGCGGACAGTTGATTCTTTTTGACCAATCGCCACATAAATACAAATTAAATCTTGGCCCTTCTGATTAATAATTGTATCGATTGCAATCGATGTTTTCCCTGTTTTACGGTCACCAATAACTAATTCCCGTTGGCCACGACCAATTGGTACCAACGCGTCAATCGCTTTTAAACCAGTTTGCATTGGTTCAGAAACTGATTTTCTTTGCATAACGCCAGGAGCAACTGCTTCAACTGGACGAGTATTAGTCGTTTCGATTGGACCTAAACCATCGATTGGTTGTCCTAAAGGATTTACAACCCGACCAATCATTTTTTCACCGACTGGCACTTCCATAATCCGGCCAGTTCGTTTTACTTTATCGCCTTCACGAATGGTTTCAAATTCTCCAAGGATAATAATCCCTACATCATTGCTTTCCAAGTTTTGTGCCATACCGTAGGAACCGTTGGTAAATTCCAAAAGTTCGCCACTCATGGCATTTTCTAACCCGTGAGCGCGGGCGATACCATCACCGACATAAGTGACTGTTCCGATTTCTTCAACAGAAAGTTTATTGTCGTAGTTTTGAATCTGTTCTTTGATTAAAGCACTGATTTCTTCTGCTTTGATGGCCATTTCTTTCACCTCTTCTTTATTTACCTAGTGCTGCCCGCAATCCTGCCAGTTGACTTGCTAAGCTGCCGTCTAATACGCGATGGTTGGCTTCAACCACGACACCACCTAAGATGCTTTCATCAATTAACGGTTTTAGCAAAGCTTTTTGATAGCCAAAAACCTCCGCCACTTTCGCTTCAATTTCTGCTTTTTTTTCTGGTGTAATTGCAACAGCTGTTGTAATCGTACCTTCTGCAATTTTATTTTTGATATCGTAACGACGATTAAATTCTTCAATCATAAAAGGCACATCATCTATTCGATTATAGTCAAAAACAACTTTTAAAAAGTTTTTAACTAGACCATCAAAATTTTGCAATAAACGATTCATAATGGCTTCTTTTTCGTCTCCCGTTAAGCGCACATCAGTTAAAATATTGCCTAAATCAGGAATCTCATCAAAGACACCATCAAGAATTATTAAGCTTTGGTAGACTGCATCGGTTTCACTGCCTTCTTCCGCCAATTCGAATAAGGCTTTGCCGTAACGTTTACCAACTGTATATTTATCAAGCTTCATGTTTTGTTTTTCCTAATTGATCAAGATATTGATTGATCAAGTTTTCATGCGCATCAGCAGATAATTCTTTTGATAAGATTTTTTCTGCGATTTCTAAAGAAAGGCTAGCCACATCATCTTTCACTGAAGTAAGCGCGTTTTCGCGTTCATCATTGATTTCCGCTTTTGCCCGTGCTTTTCGAGCAGCTACTTCAGTGTCAGTATCATTTAAGATACTTTGACGGGTCAATTCGCCATTTTCTTTGGCATTTTTGATAATTTCTGCTGCATCACTGCGAGAATTTGCCAGCTGGTCTTCTCGTTCTTTTTCAAGCTGGGTTGCTTTTAGCCGTGATTGTTCAGCAGAATCTAAATCATTGGCGATTTTATCTTCTCGTTGTTGCAGAATATTTTGGACTGCGCCCCAAGCAAATTTTTTCAATAGTATTAGTAGGATGATGAAGGCAATTGTGACAGCCATCAAATTCCCTAAGGTCGTATTGACTTGGGCAACTACTAGATGATTCAGCATACTGGTCTTCCTTTCTTTTGGTTTCTCCTACATAAAAAACAGCAACGACCTCCCGTTGCTTGAATTTTATTGGAATACCATCAATAGACCTAAAACGACACCTAGAATGGGCACAGCTTCAATTAAACCAACCCCGATAAACATTGTTGTTCTTAATTGTCCAGCCATTTCTGGTTGACGTGCCATAGATTCGATTGTTTTACTGATAACTTGTCCGTTACCAATACCAGCACCGATAGCTGCTCCTAAAATTGCAATCCCTGCACCGATAAAGTTCATAATAAATTTCCTCCTAATTGGATAATAGTTAATCTTCTAACTCAATTTTGTGACTAATATAAACCATTGACAAAGTAGTAAAGACAAACGCCTGGATACTACCGATAAATAATGAAAATGCAATCCAAATCATTTCAAGCGGAATCGCCAATGGTAAGGCAATCCAACCTGCACTGGTTACCATGCTGGCAATTACTGTCAGCAAAACTTCACCAGCATAAATATTACCGTATAGCCGTAGACCTAATGTAATAACATTGGTAAATTCTTCCAAAATCTTAATTGGAAACAGTGCTGGCATCGGTGCAAAAAATGAATTTTTCACATATCCTTTAAAACCAAAACGATCTGCTCCTAAGAAGTTGGCTAAGACCAAGACAAGTAAAGCTAAGCCCATCGTCACTAGCGGATCAGCTGTTGGACTCTTCCAATACGAGATCTCACTAGGCGAAACGATTTTTGTTACCAAACCAATTTGATTTGAGACAAAAATAAATAAAAATAAAGTGAATGAAAAAAAGCTAAAATTGCGAACCTCTTTTTTAGGCATGTTATCTCCGACAATGTTCGCCGTGAAATCAACCACCCATTCTATTGCGTTTTGTTTCCCAGTGGGTTTCATTTTTAAATTTCTGGTAAAAATAAAAACAATCAGAAAGACAATTAACACCGTCAACGCTAACATTGTCGTTACTGTACCATCAAACCATACCGGACCGATATGGAAAACCCAAGACTTTTCATCCAATCCATTTCACCTCTTTTCCCATTGACGTGCGTCTAAGTTAATGTGGCATTTGGCTATCAGTCAAAATACTACGCTATGTTACCACCACAAAAGGAAAATTTCAAAGAATTTTCGTGAAAATAGTTAAATAATCTTAAAGTATTATTCTAAGAAATATTTAATCTTTTTTTTATAGCGTTTTCTTACAATTTTACTTAAAACAGCCATCCTAAATTCTAAACAATCCTATCAAAATTCAAAGTGAAGTAAAGAAATTTTCATCAAATATGCGAAAAAGAATATTCTGTTAACGGCTGTAGTTTTTTAATGTTCGGCTGATTTGTCGATCAACGTCTTTACGTTTTAAAGCTTCCCGCTTATCATATTGATGTTTCCCCTTAGCAACCCCGATAAGTACTTTGGCAAAGCCATTTTTCATGTAAACTTTCAGGGGTACTAATGTGACACCAGGACTTTTCACTTCACCAGTTAAACGAGCAATTTGCTTTTTGTGTAGCAGTAGTTTCCTAGTTCTTAACGGATCGTGATTAAAAATATTGCCTTGCTCATACGGGCTGATGTGAACATTGTATAAGAAGGCCTCACCATTTCTAATACGGGCAAAGCCATCTTTTAAATTAATTCGGCTATTGCGAATCGACTTTATTTCTGTTCCTTGTAACACCATCCCTGCTTCAACGGTGTCAGTGATGGTGTAATCATGGCGGGCTTTTTTATTTTGGGCAATTAATTTCCCTTCGCCTTTTGGCATACTATCCCTTCTTTCGACCTTTTTTCTTTGGTTTTTTAGCTACGCTTTGATAAAAGGCTTTTTTATTTTTCGGTTTTTTCTTTTTACCTGAACCAGATTCTCGGTTGGGTTTCTTTGAATTAGATTGCTTTTTGTTAGTTGGTTTATCACGGCGACGACGGCGGTTTTGTGGTTGGTGACTTAGTTCCACCTCTGCCACTTCTTCTGCCGATAACAACTCAAAATCAATTTCTCTGGTTTCAGGATCAGCTTTAGTTACTTTAATGCGAACTTTTTGACCAATTTTAAAGGTTTGACGGGTTCTTTCCCCCACTAAAGCCAGTTGGTTTTCGATAAATTGGAAATAGTCTTGTTTCAACTCATTAACGTGTATCAGCCCTTCAACAGTGTTAGGTAATTCAATGAACAAACCAAATTTGGTCACTGAGCTAACAATACCGTCATATTCTTCACCGATTTTATCTGCCATGTATTCGGCTTTTTTCAGGCTATCTACATCCCGTTCAGCTTCTACTGCTCGGCGCTCCATTTGCGAGCTATGATCGGCAATTTCTGGCAAAGCCTCAGCCCAAACAGCTTTGGTTGTTTCACTTTGATCTTGACTATACGTCCGAATCAAACGATGAACAATCAAATCTGGATAACGTCGAATCGGCGACGTGAAATGAGTATAGTATTCTGCTGCTAAGCCATAATGTCCATAATTATCTTCAGAATAGCGCGCTTGTTGCATACTACGTAACAACATCGTGTTAATCACTGGTGCCTCAGGTTTATCTGCTACTTGATCAATCACTTTTTGTAAATCTTTTGGCGTAATGTTTTCTTTTGTTCCTTTGACTAAAATACCCAGTGCAGAGGCAAAATCAAAAAAGCGCTGCATTTTTTCTTCTTTTGGTTGTTCGTGGATTCGATAGATAAATGGAACTTTCAAGCGATTAAAATGTTCGGCAATCGTTTCGTTGGCTGCTAACATGAAAGATTCAATTAAGCGTTCACCCACACCACGTTCTCTTAATTGAATTTCTAACGGTGTCCCTTCAGGATCAACTAAGATTCGCGCCTCTTGATCATCAAAATTAATGGCGCCACGCTTGGTGCGCATCGCTTCTAAAATTTGGTGTAATTCCTTCATTAATTCAAACATCGGCACTAATTCTTGATATTGTGTCATCAACTCAGAATCTTGCTCCTCTAAAATGCCATTAACAGCACTGTAAGTCATCCGCTCTGTCGTTTGAATCACACTTGGGAAGATCTCATGTGCTACGACTTGACCGTTAGGTGTAATCTCCATCTCACAACTCATTGCCAAACGAGGTACTTTAGGATTTAACGAGCAGATCCCGTTTGATAAGCGTTGCGGAATCATCGGAATTACACGGTCCGTCAAATAAACGCTAGTGCCTCGTTCAAAAGCTTCTTGATCTAATAAACTGTCTTTTTCAACATAATAAGAAACGTCAGCGATATGGACACCTAGAAAATAATTACCATTGTCTAATTTTCTAACCGTCACAGCATCATCTAAATCTTTTGCATCAGCACCATCTATCGTCACAATTTGCTGATCCCGCAAATCTCTGCGACCAACTAAATCAGCTTCACTAATTTCATCTGGGACTTCATCAGCTGCTGCCATTACTTCGTCAGGAAAGCTAGTGGGAATCCCCAATGCAATAACAACTGATAAAATATCCATGCCGGGATCATTTTTATGACCAATCACTTTTGTGACTAATCCTTCTAAGCTAGTTGCGTAACCTTCTTCGGGAAAATGAGTAACTTCCACAATCACAATACTGCCATCCACCGGTTGAATTCCTTCAGCAGGAATATAGACTTTAAATTGACTGCTTTTTTTATCTTTAGGGATGACGAAACCATAAAGATCGGACTCTTTCATTTCATCTACATCAAAAGCGACAAACTCTCCGACGATTTGAGTGATTGCTCGTTGTTTAATCTTTAGGACTCGGCCTTCAGCACCACGCTCTGAAAAAGGATCGGCTGTCTTGATAATCTCGATTTCAACAGTATCACCGTTCATGGCGTAATGTGTTTCTTCTTTAGCGATATAGACATCCGGCTCTTCTGGGTCAATCGTAACAAAGCCAAAGCCTCGTTCGTTACTGCGGAAAATCCCCTCTATCGTGACTGCTTGCAGCGGCAATTTAATTTTCCCTTTTTGATTCAATGCGACTGATTTTTCTCTTTCCATCGCAGCAATTGTTTGGACCAATAATTTATAGTCCGCACTTTTTTGCATCTTTAAGGCTTCCGCAAGTTCTTCCATCGAAAAACTTTTCTTATTGGCCGTTTGCAAAAAAGTTAAAATTTCTTGTTTCATTGTTTTTCTTTCCATTATTCTCTCCATTCAAGTGTTGCTAAAAAATCAGCAACATCTCTTTCTAACTGATGGCGATCTACGCCGACAGTAATCACATGCCCGCTTTTCGGGTACCATTTCAATGTGAATTTAGTATTGGTTAATTTTTCAGCTGTCTTTAAAGCGCCTTTAGGATCAATCATCTCATCTTTTCCTGCTTGTGCTAAAAAGAAAGGTTGGCTTACTTGCTCTAATTGTTCATGGGTTATTTCTGCCTGCTTTTCAATCAGACTTAATTGTTTCTCAACTAAAGGCCGATAATCGATTAATAGTTGTTCCGTTGGTTGTTGATTTTTTTCCAAAACTTTCTGGGTATATAATAGGAAGTTTTCGACAACAGTATTTTTTACCGGCGTAATTGGTGAACAGAAAAAACCGCCACCTACCAGATCATTACCATATTCTGTCAAAGCTCGTGTAGCAAACACGCCACCCATCGACAAGCCAAAGACCGCCACTTGGTGACCTTTTTCTTGTAAAAAACTGATCGCTAAGCGAGTTTCTTGCCACCACTGCTCAGGATCTTTTTTCAAAATATCTAAAGGGTCTGCTGTTCCATGCCCTTGAAAAAGCGGTGCATAAACAGTGTAATCATATTTTTCTAAAGCTCGTGCCAGCATTCTTACGTCATTAGGACTGCCTGAATAAGCATGTAATAATAAAACGGCTTTATTTCCATGGGGAAAATAAAGCGCTTGTCTTGTTTGCGCCATAAAACAATTCCTTTCTGCGTCTTTACCTTTATACTATTGATAATCATACTTGATTTTTGCTAGAAAACAAAATAAAAAAAAGCCTCTCATCATGAGAAGCTTAGTTACTTGAAATATACATTAGGGCAAAAAGTAAAATCATCCAGACAGCACCTAAAATAGCTGTTGATCGCTGCATGACTGCTTCAAATCCGCGGGCTTTTTGTTTGCCGCCGAAAAGTTGATCTGCACCGCCAGTAAATGCACTAGCTGCACTATTCTGTTTACTTGGTTGCATCATAATCGTAATCACAATGATAACTGACAAAACCAAAATAGTTCCTAAAATAATATTATACAAAAAAAGAGACCTCCTTTTTCCAAACTTTCTCAATGATACTTTAGCATAAATCAATAAGTTTGGCTAGAGGACTCTTTTTGATTATTTTCTTAAGACGTCGTCGTATTCAGGTTTTTCAGCAAATTCTTTTTTTGCAAATGGGCATAATGGAATAATTTTTTTGTTGTCACGACGAGCTTTTTCTACACCAGCAGCAACAAGTTTTTCTGCTAATTTTTGACCACGGTAAGTTGGATCTACGAAAGTATGGTCAATAATCATAATTTCTGGGCCTGCATCAGACCAAGTCATTTCACCCGCTTCAATACCATCATCATTAATTAAGGCAAAACGATTTTTTTCTTCTTTGATTTCCATCTTGTTTCCTACTTTCTAATATATTTTAGCGCACCACTGGGACAAGTATTTACTACTTGAACCGCATTTTCTGCTGGACCATTGTCGGCAATAATCCAAGGACGGCGGCCTACTTCAAAAATTTCGGGATTTCCCCGTACACAATTACCAATGTGGGCACAGATATCTTTATTGTAATAAATGTCGACATCTTTACCAACATATTTACGGTAGCCATTTTCTAGCAAACTTTCTTCTGTAACTGGTTCTTGATCAAATTTACTTGCATCCATTCAGGCTCACTCCTTTTTTTCATTATAGCAGACCCAAAAAAAAATGAATAACAAACGTCCTCATAATCTGAATCAATTTTAGGAATCTTTTTTCAGAAAATCTGAAGAAAAATAAGGATATTTCACTCATTGATTCTGATATTTTGGATAATTTCCATTTTTATAAGCTTCACCAGCCTCATAATAATGTTGGGCATTTTCTCGATTTTTGGTTATTTCTTCTGGCGTGAGTGGACGAATGACTTTAGCTGGCCGACCAAAAGCCAAGACGTTTGGTGGAATCACTTTGCCTTCCGTTACTAAAGAGCCTGCACCAATCAAACTATTCTCACCAATTACCGCCTCATTTAAAATGGTCGACCCCATGCCGATTAGCGCACCTGATTGAATTTCACAACCATGAATAATGCAACCATGGCCAATTGTTACGTAATCATCAATTTTAACCGGTGCATGATGATCGACATGAATAACTGTCCCATCTTGGACATTTGTCATTTCACCAATTTCAACTTTATTACTGTCACCGCGTATCACACTTTGAAACCACACTGTGCTTCCCCGGCCAATAGTTACGTCACCATAGATACTCGCATTCTCAGAAATATAATTTTTCATGTCTTCACCTCATTCTTATCATACAGCTTTCTAGTGATAAACAAAACGGTTAGCTTAATCCCAAAAACTTTAGGAGAAATTAAATTCCCCTCCTCAATCTAACCAAAAAAGCCACCGACAAAATCTTTTACAATTTTGCCAGTGGTTTATCAATTAACTTTAAGCCCAGTTTCCGTTACGGAAAATCGGTACTTTTGTTCCATCGTGACGAATACCGTCAACATCCATCTTATCTGAACCAATCATAAAGTCTACGTGGTTTTTCGAACGATTCAAACCTTTGGCATCTAATTCTTCTTCAGTCATGTCAACGCCGCCTTGTAAGTTAAAGGCATAAGCATTTCCAATCGCTAAGTGATTCGAAGCATTTTCATCAAATAAGGTACTAAAGAATGTAATACCTGATTGCGAAATTGGGGACGGATCTGGTACTAAGGCTACTTCACCTAAATGTTTTGAGCCTTCATCCATTTTCACTAAGTTTTTCAGAACTTCTTCCCCTTGATCAGCTTTTACATCGACAATTTCACCATCTTTAAAGGTTAATTTAATACCGGTAATGACTTGCCCTGCGTAAGCTAACGGTTTTGTTGAAGAAACGACACCATCAGCCACACGCGCATCAGGAGCAGTGAATATTTCTTCTGTTGGCATATTTGCCATAAATTCAAAACCTTTTTCATTAATACTACGGGCGCTATCCCAAAGATGGCCTTCTGGTAAGCCAACCGTCATATCCGTCCCAGGTGCTGTATAATGTAACGCTTTGAATTGTTCTTTGTTCATCATATCAGCTTTTTCCCGCAATAATTTTTCATGGGCAACCCAAGCTGCGATTGGATCGTCTTCATAAACTTTCGTCGCTTTAAAAATTGCGTCCCATAAGGCATCTACTTGTTGATCTTCTGGTAAATCTGGAAAAACTTTTTTTGCCCAGCCAGCTTCAGAAGCTGCTACGACTGTCCAAGAAATTTTATTAGCAGCTGCAACTTGGCGCAAACCAAACAATAATTTACGATCATAATCTTGATAAGCCGCAATTTTGTCAGTATCAACTCCGGCAAAAACACCCGGGTCTTGTGAGACTACACTGATACGCGTCATTCTTTGGTCAACTAATTGATCCATTTCATCCATCTTATATTGGGGAACTGCTCGTAAATCTTCAATGTCCATACTTTCTACTTGGGCTTTCAAGATCACATCATCATTCCAACGAATAATCACTTCTTTGGCACCTAATTCATAAGCTTTTTTGACAATTAAACGTGCCAGTGGTGCTTGATTTACAGAAATATCCAGTTGAATCAAATCACCTTTTTGAATGTTGACCCCTGTTTTAACAATTAGATTCGCATATTTTTCTAAATTCTTTTGAAAATTTTCCATTCTTTACACCTCTAGTTTTGGCTAGCTTGTTTTTTTTCATAGCGACTAAACATGACTAAGGCAATCACACCAAAGATTACCGGGCCGGCAATTGACCAGATTGTATCTGAAATCATTCCTTGAGTAGCTGGTTGAATGATTGTAAATACATTGGCAAAACCTACCACGAAAGTAACCACTACTACAGCCAGCGTCGTCATACTCTTCGTTTTATAAATTTCAAATGGCTTATGAATTTCTGTTTTCTTCTTAAATCCTAAGAAAGCAATTGATAAGAACATATAAGGAATTGTCATCGACACGTTAGTCATCGAAACCAATACTTGGAAGAAGGCTTGCGCGCCACGTCCCCCAAATGATACTAATGCGATCATTGCGATTACAATACCTGCTTGTACTCGCATAGCGTTAATTGGCATATCATTTTTAGATTTGGTTAAGAATTTAGGCCAAACTTCTTTTGGTGTTCCTTCGATCAACTGTTTTAATGGAGAGAAGATCAATGTGAAGAAGGCACCAGTTAGAGATAGGAACATTGAAAGACCCATGTAACGAGATACCCAGAGACCAATTTGTACAGCCGCAGCTTCAGATACGCCTAATGCGTGACCTAATTGGTAACCCATATTGTTCATCATGATATACGCTACGTTTCCTAACGTTACTTCTGTATCACCAGGAAATTGGGTAAAAGTAAATTGCCAGTTAGTAAATGTACCAACCATGAAAATACCGACTGCGTAACCTACCGCAATAACGATTGCCGAAATAGTTACCCCTTTAGGGAAAGTCTTTTCTGCATTTTCAGTTTCATCAACTAAACCACCAACAACTTCTAGTCCCCCATAGGCGAAGATAGCAAATACCAAGAAACTAAAGACAGAAATCATACTAGTGTAGTTGGCATTTGGTGAAGTCACGAAAGCTTGCGCTGAAACAGGCTCAGCCATTTGACCATTTAAAACTAAGATAACCAATCCACCAACAAATAATACAACGTTAATCAATGCTACGGCAGTTCCGCCGATTGAGGTTACCTTTTTGATACTATCCAAACCTTTTGAGGATACAACTGTAATTAAAATAATCCATAAAATACCTAAAACACCTAATGTTTGCACCCCAGATAGACCCAGTGGTGACCAAGTTTGGGTTTGGTCAGTTCCGAAAATAGCATTAGATAATGGAATCCAAATCCCTGTACCAACGTTTACCATCCAAACGATATAAGATGCATACCACATGAATGTTCCAACGAAAGCGAATTTTGGATTAAAAGATTCTGCCATCCAAACATAAATACCACCTTTACTGTCTTTAAAAGCAGCACCATACTCAGACAACATAAAAGCAAATGGCAAGAAGAAAGTGATGGCCGCTAAAATGTACCAAAGAATTGATGCGTAGCCCATTAAATAAAAGGCCCGTGTAATATTAGTGAAACCAAATACTGAAGTAAAAATCATTAAGATTAGAGAAATCAGAGTCAGTTTCTTTTTCGTTCCATTCGACATAATTAACCCTCCAAATTATCATAATTATTGCATGAGTCTTTTTAAATAAAATCCTCCTTTTTAAAAAATTTGACTCATTTTATTGCTGATTTAATACTAAATAAATTTTACCCTTTAATTGTAAGGGCTTTCAAGGTTATCCGCTGACTTTTTAGCAAAGCATAATCGAAGTAAATAAAGCGATTATAGTTTTCTTTAAATTGAACTTGTTATCATTCGCTTTTTCTATCTTAAGGTATTTTTAAATCTTTCAAAAATCCCGAATTGATGAGCTTTTCAGAATACCGAAAAATATTTAGAAAATTTTGGAAATAGAGAACGGAAAACTTAAAAAAAAATGAAACCTTATCACGAAATACTCATAAAAAAAAGAGTTAACCATATTTTCTTATGATTAACTCTAAAAATAATTAAAATATTTTTATTTTTTAAAACTCCTGGTTAGAATCGCTTATTTTTTTAATCTTCCGCAAACTGGCTGTTATAAAGTTTTTCATAGAAGCCACCCTTTGCTAATAAACTTTCATGTGTCCCATGTTCTATGATAGAGCCCTCTTGCATCACTAAAATTAAGTCTGCATCACGAATCGTTGATAAACGGTGGGCAATCACGAAGCTTGTCCGCCCCTGCATCACTTTTTCCATCGCTCTTTGAATCAGACCTTCTAGTCGTGTATCAACTGAACTAGTAGCCTCATCTAAAATCAAAATTTTCGGATCAGAAATAATCGCTCGTGCAATCGTTAATAGTTGCTTTTGCCCCAAGGAAACATTGTCACCTTCAGAATTGATTTCCATTTCATAGCCACCTGGCATTGTACGAATAAAATGGTCAACGTTAGCCGTTTTTGCTGCATCAACAACTTCATAATCAGTTGCGTCTAAACGACCAAAACGAATATTATCAGCAATCGTTCCTTCATACAGCCAAGCATCTTGCAACACCATACCAAAGATAGATCGAACATCAGAACGATTCATTTCTTGAGAATTCACGCCATCAATTAATATTTGACCACTGTCGATATCGTAAAAACGCATTAATAAATTAATTAAGGTTGTTTTACCAGCACCAGTCGGACCAACAATCGCGACCGTTTCACCGGCTTTTACTTCAAAACTCAAGTCCTCAATCAATGGTTTTTTCGGATCATAACTAAATTGCACGTGATCAAAAACAACATTCCCAGAAATTTTTTCTGGTAGCGGCAAATCATGGGCATTTTCAATTTCTTCTGGTTCATCCAAAATGTCAAAGACCCGTTTGGCAGAAGCGGAAGCACCTTGGATCATTGATGACAATTGCGTAATTTCACCCATTGGTTGGCTGACTTGCCAAATATATTGGATAAAAGCTTGTAACTGACCTACTAAGATCACACCACTAATAACATTCCAGCTACCTAAGACAGCCATGGCAATATAAGTGCCGTAAGCTGTTAATTGAACTAGCGGCTGCATAATAGAAGAGACAAAGTTTGCTCTGAATCCATATTTACGCAGACGGTGATTGACTGTATTAAAACCTTGCAAGGCTTCTTTTTCACGACCATAAACCTTCAATACATTAAATCCAGTCATATTTTCTTGAACATAGCCATTCATATCCCCAAGTGAGTTTTGCATTTCTTGGAAATCTTTTTGAGAAATTTTCACAATAAAGGTTGAAATTACTAATGATGCTGGAATCATAATCATTGAGATTAGAGCCATCGTCGGATTGATGTAAAACATCATCGCCAGCCCAAAAATGATTCCTAGAACAGCATTGATACTTCGGATAGTTGCTTGTTGCATCGCGTTACTTACTGCATCTACGTCATTAGTTACCCGTGACAAAATATTTCCTTGTTGATTGCGATCAAAATAAGAAACTGGCAAGCGATTGATTTTTTCTTCAATTTCTTCCCGTAAATCTCGCATCGCACTTTGGACAATATTTGCCATCAGCCAGTTAGAACCCAACTGAGTGCCACTGTAAATGAGACCGACAACGATGATCCAAACGATAATTCTAAAAATATAATCGAAGTTAACACTTTCACCTTCACTAATATTTTTAGCAATTTCAGTTGTTGGCAAGCCAGATAAATAAGGACTTAATGTTCCTAAAACTAAAGCTATCACGGTTAAAATTAAAACGATAATAAACGTAAATTTGTAAGGATTCAAATAGCTGAAGAGTCGTTTTAGTGAATGAATTGATTTTCTCATGCCAATTCCTCCTCTGATAATTGTGAAGAAGCAATGTCATAATAAATTTCACAAGATTTCAATAATTCTTGATGGGTCCCTTCCCCCACTACAACACCTTCGTTTAACACAATAATTTTATCTGAATGCATAATTGTTCCGACCCTTTGCGCCACAATCAGAACAGTTGATTCAGTGGTTTCTTTTTTCAAGCGGGCTCTTAAATTCGCATCAGTTTGATAATCTAAAGCAGAAAAACTATCATCAAAGATATAAATTTCTGGTTGGCGAATCACTGCTCGGGCAATCGCTAGCCGTTGCTTTTGACCACCAGAGAAATTGCTACCGCCTTCAGATAATTTTTCATCAAAGCCTTTTGGTTTTTTACTGATGAAGTCTGTTGCTTGGGCAATATCGGCTGCTCTTTGCATCTCTGCTTTAGTAGCATCGTCTTTCCCAAAGCGTAAATTATCTGCAATGGTTCCAGTAAATAACTGGGCCTTCTGTGGAATATAACCAATTTTTTGCCGTAAATCTTTTAATTTATAATCTCGCACATCGATGCCATCTACTAAAACTTGACCATCTGTAACATCATAAAAACGTGGAATCAATTGGATTAATGTAGATTTCCCAGAGCCTGTACTCCCAATAAATGCTACTGTTTCCCCTGGTTTGGCTGTAAAGCTGACATTTCTAATCATCGGACTTTCTGCATGTCCAGGATAAGCAAAGGTAACATTTTTAAACTCTAAATATCCTTTTTCAGTTGACTGAGTAATTCCTTCAGGATTGTCTTGCACATCTGGAATCATATCAAAAGCTTCTTGAATCCGTCCGGCAGAAACATTTGCACGAGGGTACATCATGAATACTGAGGCAAACAACATAAATGAAAACAGTGCGTGGAAGATATATTCAATAAAAGCGATCAAGGTTCCGACTTCTAGTGAACCGACATTGATTTGAATTGATCCATTCCAAATAATCAAGACCATCACGATATTAAATAGGAAGTAAAATCCCGGTTGTGCCACAGCCATTAAATGGAAGAGACTTTTTGAGCTATTAGCATAATCATCATTTACTTTTCTGAAACGTTTTTCTTCGAATTTTTCGTTTACAAATGCACGAATTACTCGTAAGCCTGACAAGTTCTCCCGTAAAATACCGTTAATGTTATCTAGGTTTTTTTGTTGCTTGGTTGATAAAGGTTCAGAGTATTTCGCAATTAGCACTACAGCTAAAAGTAAAATTGGCAGAGCTCCTAAAACGAAAATCCCTAGACTCGGACTAGTTCGAACAATTAAATACAAGCTGGCACCAAACATCATCGGCGTCATGAATCCTGTATTTAGAATATTTTGCATAAACAACATAATTTGATACGCATCATTTGTCGTTCTTGTAATTAATGAAGAAACACCTAATTTTTCAAATTCACTATGAGAAAAAGTTTGAATTTTTTCAAATAGGTCATCTCGAATATCCGCTACTATATTAGAAGTGATTCGAGAACTAAAATAGCGTAATCCAATATTCATTAATACGCCAAGAATAGTAATGGCGATCATCCAAAGGCCCATTTTTTGAACATAGTTAAAATCATTTTGATTGATCCCTTTATCAATCATCATCGCCAAAATTGTTGGCAAACCTAATTCAATTAAAATGAAACCAAACACACAAATAAAATCAAACAACAGCAACTTCTTATAACGCCAAGTATAGCGCCACATTAATTTCATCAAATTCCTCCTTTTTCGATCAAATAAATCTTTTCCATTGATTTATTCTCTTTTTTAAGGCGGGAATACCCCAATTATTTGAGATGAAAAATCAAAAATTGAAGCCAAAAAATCTTTTCTACCGCAATATTTCCAATATATCACAAAAAATATCGGAATGCTCACAATTTTCCCAAATGAAATTATTTCTGAAAATTTTCTTAAATTCCATTTGACCCGCCTTGTTTCTATACATCTAACAACTTCTATGCTAAAATACACTTACTTGTTGTATCAAACAGACAACACAACGGTGAAAATATTTTTACAAATAAGAAGCAAAGACGAGGCTTCTTCTCAACTCTTTAGTCTACTAAAAGTCTGAGTATAAAAAATTAGGTGGCCGACGCCCCTCATTTTGTCGTGGATAAATTTATTTAAAAGGAGATTTTCAAATGATTTACAAAGTTTATTACCAAAAAACCAAGGATCGTAATCCAAAAAGAGAACAAACTTTATCACTTTATATTGAAGCTGATAACGAAGAACGCGTGCACGATTTAATGCGCGAAAATACCCCATTTAACGTGGAATACATCCAACTTTTAGAAGGCAATCATTTAACTTACGAGCAAGAAAATGCCGACTTTAAGCTAACGGAGTTTTAATAATGAAACTCTCGCTTAAAAATAATGAAACTGGGGTTTTTGCCCTAGGTGGACTTGGCGAGATTGGGAAAAATATGTATGGGGTTCAATTTCAAGATGAAATTATCATCATTGATGCTGGAATAAAATTTCCGGAAGATGATCTTTTAGGAATTGATTATGTCATTCCCGATTACAGCTATGTCGTACAAAATATTAACAAAGTTAAAGCTTTAGTCATTACTCACGGACATGAAGATCATATCGGTGGTGTACCTTACTTATTAAAACAAGTAAATATTCCAATTTACGCAGGTGCTTTGGCATTAGCATTAATCAAAAATAAATTAGATGAACATGGTCTATTACGGGATGCTGAATTACATGAAATTGATGAAGATACGGTGATTCGTTTCCGTAAAACTTCAGTCAGCTTCTTTAGAACCACTCATAGTATTCCAGATCCATTAGGCGTAGTTGTTAAAACACCTTCAGGAAACATCGTCGAAACCGGTGACTTCAAATTTGATTTCACGCCGGTTGGACAACCTGCCAACTTACACAAAATGGCTCGTTTAGGTGAAGAAGGCGTCTTATGTTTAATGTCTGATAGTACCAACGCGGAAGTGCCAACCTTTACAAAATCAGAACAAACCATTGGTCATTCGATTTTGCGAATCGTTGAAAAAGTTCCTGGCAGAATCATATTTGCCACTTTTGCTTCAAATATCAATCGTTTGCAACAAGCCGCTGAAGCTGCTGTTGCGACAGGTAGAAAAATTGCCGTCTTTGGACGGAGTATGGAAAATGCGATTGTTAATGGTCGAAACTTAGGCTATATTACAGTGCCAGAAAATACTTTCGTTGATGCTTCCGAGATTAATCGGATGCCAGCCAATGAATTATTAATTTTATGTACTGGCTCACAAGGAGAACCGATGGCTGCTTTGTCACGAATCGCTAACGGTACCCACCGACAAATTCATATTCAACCTGATGATACAGTAATTTTTTCTAGCTCACCGATTCCAGGAAATACGACAAGTGTCAATCATCTGATCAATTTACTATCAGAGGCTGGCGCTGAAGTGATTCACGGAAAAGTCAACAATATTCATACCTCTGGTCATGGGAGTCAGCAAGAGCAAAAATTAATGTTACGTTTAATGAAACCAAAATACTTCATGCCAATTCACGGTGAATTCCGGATGTTAAAAATTCATACTGGCTTAGCCCAAGATACTGGTGTTCCAGAAGAAAATTGTTTCATGATGGAAAACGGCGATATGTTGGCATTAACAGCTGATTCCGCTAGAAAAGCTGGTCATTTTAATGCTAGTGATGTTTATGTTGACGGTAGCGGAATTGGCGATATCGGTAATGTCGTTTTACGTGACCGCCGAATCTTATCTGAAGAAGGATTAGTTTTAACTGTGGCGACCATCGATTTAGAAAAACGTGAAATTTTAGCTGGACCGGATATTTTGTCTCGCGGATTTGTTTATATGCGTGAATCAGGTGATATGATCAATGAAGGTCAAAGAATTTTATTCCGCGCATTAGTAGATGCTTTAAATGATCCAAATTGTACGGAAGCAAAATTAAAAGAGGCAATGGTAGGTGCCATTCAACCATTCTTATTTGAACAAACTGAGCGTCATCCGATGATTTTACCAATGATTATGACTCCAGATTAATAATAATTCTAAAAAACACTGATTGCTATCAAGCACTAGTGTTTTTTATTTGTTTTTTGATATTTTAAAAAAACTCTGATCTACTACGCGATCCTTTATTTTATTGTAGGATATCTGCTGATTAATCATTAAATTAACTACACTACGCAATTTTTATCTTTAATTCATTGAAAACTTTATTGACAAATTGCAAAAAAAATTAGAGAATAAAAAATAAGAATGAGATAGATTTCATAATCTTGTTATTTTTTTGAATTATTCTAGAAAAGTTTAGGAGATGATTGTTCATGGTAAGGACCAAACGTGTACAACGAAATCATATTATTGATGGCGCATACAAATTAATTATCAAAGATGGTTTCAAAAAGTTTCATGCTCGTAATATTGCTCAGCAGATTCCTTGCTCCACACAACCAATTTATCGCGAGTTTGAAAATTTATCCGAATTAAAAACAGTGCTAACCAGTCGTGTTTTAGCTAAATACACTGATTTTTTAGATGATCACCTACCAAATTCTTTAGATCAACTGACAAATGTAATTGTTGATTACAGCCTTGATTATCCTGAGGAATTTCAACGTTTCTTTTTACAAGATAATGAAACAATGATTCAAATCAAAGAGGCTACTAAAAAATACTTTGATCAGCTAGATTTAAAGCATTCTTATGATAACACGCAAGCATTTGATTTATATTGGCAATATATCATTGGTAAAGCTGCTTTAGCTGGCCAAGACAGATATTATGCCAACTGCGACGAACGTAGCCAAGAATTGATCAAACTTTTATTGAGCAATTAAAAAAACCTTAGGAAAATTCCTAAGGTTTTTTGATTGCATTAAATTATGCTTTGTTAACGTTAGTTGCTTGAGGTCCGCGATCGCTATCTTCAACGTCGAATGTTACTGCTTGACCTTCTTCTAAAGTTTTGAAACCGTCGCCTTGGATAGCTGAGAAATGTACGAATACATCGCTACCGTCTTCGCGAGTGATAAAACCAAAACCTTTTTCTGCGTTAAACCATTTTACTGTACCTTGTTCCATGAATAATATCCTCCTCGTGCTAAAGCACTAATGATTGTAAAGTTTGCCCGTGTACGATAGAGGTAATACCTGTATACCAACTCTCATCCAAACCAAACAAAAAATTACATTTATAGTTTAACATTTTCTATTATGACATTGCAAGGGCTGTCATCAATCATTCCCAATAATTTTCTTCACGTAAACTAAAATATTTTAAGTCTCCTACAATAATATGATCCAAAATCTCAATTCCAATCAGTTCTCCACATTGCCGAACCCGTTTAGTAAATGCCAAATCGTTCTGAGATGGTGCAGGATTTCCTGAGGGATGATTGTGAGCCAAACAAATTTTTGCTGCACTTATTTTGACTGCTTCACGAAATATTTCTCTTGGATGGGCAATCGATTGATTCAACGAACCAATAAAAATAGTTTTTTGGCAGATGATTTCATTTTTAGTATTGAGATACAACGCCATTAAGTGTTCTTGCTGGAAATCTTTTAACTCATTAATGAAAAGCTGCCCCATTGCAAAGCTTGATTGAGCTTTACCTAGTTTAGGCTGTAAGGAGCGATTGATCCGAAAACCAAATTCCATAACAGCCTTTAATTCCACCGCTTTAGCTTTGCCGACCCCTTTAAATTTCATTAATTCCGTAATACTTGCTTGCTTCAGCTGATATAAATCTGGGATTTCTCGTAAAATTTCGCCTGCCAAATCCATCACGTTTTGATCTCTTGAGCCACTTCGCAAAATAATTGCTAATAATTCTTGATCCGTTAAATAGCGTTCGCCCACTTCAATCAAACGTTCTCTCGGCCATGAGCTTTCTGGTAGTTCTTTCAGTAAAAATTTTGCCATCAAAAAACCTCCTCTACGTCTTTAATAAAGTACGCAGAAGAGGAACTGTTTAATTTTTCAAATAGGTGATCACTTCATGCAAACTTGGTAAGACTTCTAAGGTCTTTTCAGCTAATTCTTCCGTTGGCGGAATTAAATCCGGCACCATAATTACTGGAATATTGGCGCTATTGGCTGCTAAAATCCCATTTTTTGAATCTTCCAAAACCAAGGTTTTAGCTGCTTCTGTCCCTAATTTCCCCAAAGCATTCAAGAAAATTTCAGGATCTGGTTTAGCATAACTAACATCATCTGCTGACACAATATCAACAAAATAATCGCGAATCTGCGCATGCTCTAACAAGGATTCAATCACCGATCGTACATTGCTGGAAGCCACAATCTTAGGAATTTCTTGTTCTGTTAAATAATCCAACAATTCAATTACACCTGGCTTTAATTCAACTTTTCCAGCAAAGAAAAGTTCTTTGGCATCGCCCCAGCTTTTTTCGATGAAAGCATTGACCACTTCTTTGCCATGTTGGGCATAGACTTTATGCAAATCTTCCCAGACTTCTTCATCGCTAATACCGATATAACGATTATAGATATTCTTATCAAAAGGCAAACCAAATTGATCAGCAGCAACTTGTTGCGTCTCATAATAAATAGTCTCCGTATCAAACAATAAACCGTCCATATCAAATATTACTCCGTTAAATTTCTTCATCTGCGCCTCCTAAATTTATTAATAATTCCCGCACTTGCGAGATAAAATACAATGATCCAGTGACTAGCAATAAGTCGCCTTCTTCCATATCCTCCAACAATTCAGCTAAACCAAATTGCCACAATGAAACGACTGAGAAATTCTTGTTGTTAAATTTGGCATAACGACTCAAATCTAAGGCTTTTGGATATTCAAAAGTAGTTAGATACACTCTGGAACGAGGAATTTTCGCTAGTAAATTTAACATTTCATCAACATCTTTGGTTTCTAAAGCTGAAAATAAAATTTTTATATTAAAGCCTCGAAATTCAGTTTGAATATTTTCCACTAATCGTTCAATCGCGTGACTATTATGGGCACCATCTAAGATGACTAGTGGTTCATCGCTGATTTTTTCCATCCGACCAGGCCAGCTAGTTTGCGCCAAACCAGTTTGGATATTTTTTTCTATAAAAGGGAGATTCTTTAGCTGGCAATATAAATGATAAAGCTGAATCGCTAAACCAGCATTTTCCACTTGGTGCCGACCTAACAAGGGAACCTTCAAACGGTTTATTTTTCCTGCACCATCAAGATAATTAAATTGTTCACCCCATTGGTTATCTGGTCGTAAATATTCCACTTGATATTCTTTTTGATACTGATAAAGGAGGGCTTGATTCTTTTTAGCAAACTCTTCGATCACAGTTAACGCTTCGGCGGGAATATTTCCAGTCACGACTGGAATCTGAGATTTAATAATTCCCGCTTTTTGGGCAGCAATCTTTTCCAAGGTATTTCCTAGAACATCCATATGGTCATAACCAATCGTTGTAATTGCGGTTAAAATCGGAGACACCACATTAGTAGAATCTAACAAACCACCTAAACCGACTTCTACAATCGCCACATCGACTTGTTTTTCCAAAAAATAATCCAACATCATTGCGGTAATTACTTCAAACTCGGTGATTCCTTGGATCTCTGGCTGCACATCCAATTCAGCGACTAGTGGTTGATATTTTTCGACTAAAGCAATCAAATCCTCATCGGCAATCGGCTGATTATCAATCGCAATCCGTTCGTTGAAACTAGTAATATAAGGAGACGTAAAACTCCCCACGGTAACCCCTGTTGCCCCTAACATATTCCGTAAATAAGTAACAGTAGAACCTTTGCCATTTGTACCGGCGATATGAATCACGGGAACTTTTTTTTCAGGATTCCCTACCTTATCTAATAAAGCTTGCACTCTTTCTAACCCAGGTCGTTGTCCAAATTTTACCCGATTATGAATCCAAGCAATCGCTTCTTCTATTGTCAATCTGACTCACCTCATCTTCAGTATAGCAGAAATGTTCAATAGAAAAAGGATTTGCTTTACGCAAATCCTTCGCTTATTTATCCAATTGTTCGTAAACTTTCGATTCGTTCACTTACAGCTGCTTGTTTTTCTAAATAATCTTTTTCTTTGGCTTTTTCTTCAGCCACAACTTTTTCTGGCGCATTAGCAACAAAGCGTTCATTGGCTAGTTTACCTTGCACCCGTTTCACTTCACTAGTCCATTTTGCCAATTCTTTTTCTAAACGTTTGATTTCTTCATCAATATTAATCAAACCAGCTAAAGGTAGATAGATTTCCGCACCGGTTAACACCGCAGACATCGCCAAATCTGGCGCAATAATATCGGCCGAAATCGTCAATTCTTCTGGATTACAGAAGCGTTCGATGTAATTAGTATTTTCCACTAAGAATGTATCAATTGCTGGGTCATTAGTTTTGATTAACAAAGTAATTGGTTTTGATAAAGGTGTATTTACTTCAGCTCGAATATTCCGCACTGAACGAATCACTTCTTTTAAGACTTCCATTCCTTTAGCCGCGTCAGCATCATCGTATTCTGGATGAACCACAGGATATTCAGCGACTACTAATGATTCACCTGAATGCGGAATTTTACCCCAAATTTCTTCTGTCACAAATGGCATAATTGGGTGTAAAAGACGCAATGTTTGATCTAAAACATAAACTAAAATGCTCTTGTTGGTTTTCTTAGAAGCATCATCTTCACCATATAAAACCTCTTTACTCATTTCAATATACCAATCACAAAAATCATCCCACACAAAATTGTACAATTGACGACCTGCTTCTCCAAATTCAAATTGGTCGAACAAATTCGTTACTTTTTCAACTGTTTGGTTCAAACGAGTTAAAATCCAACGATCAGCTACTGTTTTTTCACCGGTTAAATCAATTTCTTCAACAGTCATGCCTTCTACATTCATCAGGACAAAACGAGAAGCATTCCAAATTTTATTAATGAAATTCCAAGCCGCATCCATTTTTTCATAACTAAAACGCACATCTTGTCCAGGCGCTGAACCATTAGATAAGAACCAACGTAAAGCGTCAGCACCATATTTTTCAATCACGTCCATCGGATCAATTCCGTTACCTAGTGACTTACTCATTTTGCGGCCTTGTTCATCACGAATCAAACCATGAATCAAAACATTTTCAAAGGGGCGTTCTTCAGTAAATGCCAAACTTTGGAAAATCATGCGACTTACCCAGAAGAAAATAATATCGTAACCAGTCACCAATGTATTGGTTGGGAAATAGCGTTTGAAATCAGCAGCCTCAGTATCAGGCCAACCCATTGTTGAAAATGGCCATAAAGCCGAAGAAAACCAAGTATCTAATACATCTGGATCCTGTTCCCAGTTTTCAGCATCTTTGGGTGCTTCCATCCCAACATACATTTCACCAGTTTCTTTATGATACCAAGCTGGAATCCGATGTCCCCACCAAAGCTGACGAGAAATTACCCAGTCATGGACATTGTCCATCCAAGATAGGAAGGTTTGATTGAAACGTTCAGGGAAAAATTTAACTGCATCTTCTGTTTTTTGATTGTCGATGGCTTCCTTTGCTAAAGGCTCCATTTTTACAAACCATTGTGTCGATAATCTTGGTTCAACTACCGCACCACTACGTTCAGAATGACCAACACTATGAGTCATTTTTTCAACTTTGATTAGTCGACCCATTTCCTTCAAGTCAGCAACAATCATTTTTCGGGCAGCAAAACGATCCATGCCAGCATATTTGCCAGCTAAATCATTCATACTACCATCGTCATTCATTACATTTACTCGTGGTAAATCATGACGGTTACCAATCTCAAAGTCATTCGGATCATGAGCAGGAGTGATTTTTACTGCCCCAGTACCAAAATCCATATCCACATAGCTATCGGCAATAATTGGAATTTCTTTATCTACTAACGGTAGGATTGCTGTTTTACCAATTAAATTTTTGTATCTGTCATCGTCAGGATGAACTGCAATCGCAGTATCCCCTAACATTGTTTCTGGTCGAGTTGTCGCAATTTCTAATACACCGCTGCCGTCAGTTAACGGATACGATACATGATAAAACGCACCTTCTAAATCTTTATGAATAACTTCAATATCAGATAAAGCTGTCCGCGCTTGTGGGTCCCAGTTAATAATATATTCTCCGCGATAGATTAAATCTTTTTCGTACAGTGAAACGAAAACTTTTTTAACGGCGTCAGATAAGCCATCATCAAGAGTAAAACGTTCCCGTTTATAATCCAATGATAAACCAAGCTTGGCCCATTGTTCCCGAATATGGCCGGCATATTCTTCTTTCCAATCCCAGACTTGTTCCACAAATTTTTCCCGACCTAAGTCATAACGAGAGACACCTTGTTCTTTAAGTTTTTCTTCTACTTTGGCTTGGGTTGCAATCCCGGCATGGTCCATCCCAGGAAGCCATAAAGTATCAAAGCCTTGCATTCTTTTTTGACGAATAATCATATCTTGTAAGGTTGTATCCCAAGCGTGTCCTAAATGTAATTTCCCGGTTACGTTTGGCGGTGGAATCACAATTGAATAAGGTTTTGCATCGGGGTTTTCTGATGGTTTAAATAAATCTTGGTCTAGCCATTTTTGATAACGACCCGCTTCCACTGCTTGTGGATCAAACTTTGTCGCTAAATTATTTTCTTCTGTCATATTAATCGCTCCTTTTTTTCTGATCAAACAAAAAAGCCCTAAAACATCGAAATGTTTTAGGACGTAATTTACGCGGTACCACCTAATTTGCAGACTTGCTGCCTCTTTGACATGAGTTAACGGTCATGACGCGAATCAGCCTACTAATTTCAGCCAATTTACTCACAAGCTACCTTCCAACTGTCTTTGAAAATGTTTCAGCCAGGCATTTTCTCTCTGAAAAGCGTACAGTCGTACTCCTCTTGATCATCGTATGACCAATTCTACAATGAAGTATACAACTTGTAAAGACCAAGCTAGCTGGGATTGACCATTTCATCGAAATAAATTAACGACTGTAGCTCCGAAGTCAAATCAATATAGCGAATATTAACATTTTCTGGCACATTTAAAGGATCAGGAGCAAAATTTAAAATTGCTGTTACACCGTTTTTAACAACAATATCAATCGCTTCTTGCGCATACCGACTTGGCACGGTTGAAATTGCCACTTGAATATTTTCTTTGACAAAAACTTCCGGTAACTCTGATAAATCATGGACCAAAAAACCATCAATAATTTGACCGATTTTATTTGGGTCGTTATCAAATGCACAAACAATATTCAAATTATCATTTCTACGGAAATTATTTTTTAGCAATGCTTGACCAAGATTACCCACACCAATCAATGCAATCTTTTTTTCTTCTTTCGTATCTAAAATACCACTAAAAACGGTGATCAAATCTTTTACATTATAACCATAACCACTGCGACCTAACTCACCAAAATGGGAAAAATCTCGTCGAATTGTTGCAGAGCCCACTTGCGTCAGATTTGCCAATTCAGAGGATTTTATTCGGGTAATATTTTTTGCATTTAATTCCTTTAAGCAACGTAAATATAAAGAGAGTCTTTTCGTAGTGGCTTTTGAAATTGCAGGTTTTTCCTTCATTTTTTCCATTTCAATCCACTCCTTGTTATTGTTTTCACATATTATCATAACATGTATCAAGAATCGTTACAAATAAGATTTCAAATAAAAAAACCACCAAATTACGAAAATTTGATGGCAAAAACTTTTTATAATAAATCAGCAAAGGCGTCAACCATTTCTTGTTGACTCTTCTCTGGTGTGATGGCTTCTATTTTTAAACCAGTTAACGCACGAGCTATCATTCCTTCAATATCTAAGCGGGTCTCTAATGCTTGGACTTTATCAAGTTTTGGTCGGGTTTTTGGTTGTGGCGGTGCAAAAATCGTACAGCAATCTTCAAAAGGTTGGATTGCTAACTCAAAAGTATCGATTTTTTCGGCTAATTCGATAATTTCTGTTTTATCCATTGTTACCACTGGACGAATAATCGGTGTCGTCGTCACTTCATTAATTGCCAACATGCTGTGTAATGTCTGAGAAGCTACTTGACCTAGCGATTCACCGTTGATAATTACTAAACCTTTTCGCCTTTCACGAATGGCATCCGTTATTCGCAACATCATACGACGGGTAATGGTCATCCAGTAACCTTGGGGTGTATGTTTTTTAATTTCTTCTTGAATTTCTGTAAAAGGAACTTCAATAAATTGGATGCTACCAACATATGGTGTTAGTTTTTCTGTTAAATCTTTGGCCTTTTGTAAAGCTTGTTCGCTGGTATACGGTGGCGATGCAAAATGGACTGCTTCAATTTCGACACCACGTTTCATTGCTAAATATCCTGCCACTGGCGAATCAATTCCACCTGACAACATCAACATTCCACGACCGCTAGTTCCTACTGGCAACCCGCCTGCACCTTTAATTGTTGCAAAAGATAAAAAGGCTGCATCACGACGAATTTCCACACGTAAATTAATATCTGGTCGTTTCATTTGAGCTTTGATATCTGGAAAAACATCTACGACTGCTTGACCTAAAAATTGTTGTAAATCATGGGTATTCATTTCAAACCCATGATCACTTCTTTTAGCTGTGATTTTAAAAGTTTCTTCACCAGTATAAATTTCTCGCATAATATCTTCTGCTACTGCTCTTAATGCTTCCGGTGTTTTTTCAACCCGGATACTAGGAGAAAAATTTTGAATTCCAAAAACTTTTTGTAGCTTTGGAATCACCAAGTTAGAATCTTCTCCATTTAAAATTAAATGCATCCGATCACGGTCGGCATGAATTTTTAAAGCAGGAAACTCAATAAGCGCACCGCGAACATTTTGTGCCAATTGCATAATAAAACTCCGGCGATTTTTTCCTTTTGTTGATAGTTCACCGTAACGAACCATAATTTCTGTATATTGCAAGAGAATCCTCCTAATTAATTTTGTTGAATTTTTCGTAGATATGATTGAAAACCACCATAAATTGTTCTATTTCAGCCATCGTATTGCTTTCATCTAAGCTGACGCGAATTGCTGTTGTCGCCAATTCATGAGGAATCTTCATGGCGCCTAAGGTTGAACTATCAGCTTTTTTCTTGCTAGAACAAGCACTGGTAGTCGAAACAAAAATTTGTTTTTCCTCCAAAGCATGAACCAATACTTCCCCACGAATATCTTTAATCCCAAAAGTTAAGATATGGGGCGCGGCATGTTCATCTCCCGAGAAAACGGTGACTTTATCATAGCGCTTCAATGCAGCTTTCAAAGCTTGACGCAAGCTATTCAAATGATCTGGATACACTTTTTCTAAATGAATCCGTAGCGCTTTACTCATGGCAACAATTCCCGGTGTATTTTCGGTACCACTGCGTTGCCCATTTTCTTGTCCGCCGCCATTAATTAAAGGCATTAATTTTCGGCCAGTTTTCCAATAATTAAAACCAACACCACGAGGACCATGAAACTTATGGGCTGAAAAAGTAGCAAAATCTACCCGTGGTGTTAGCCACAAGCTTTGATCAACTTTCCCAATAGCTTGCACAGCATCAACATGAAAGTGAATGGTTGGAAAATCTGCCAATAGCTCACTAATTTCTTGAATCGGCTGTAACGCGCCCATTTCATTATTCACGGCCATCACTGATACTAGAATAGTTTCTGGACGAATCAATTTTTTCAATTCAGCAATCTCCACGCGGCCAGATGAATCTACCGGCACAACACTGACATCAAATCCTTGCGTTGCTAATTGTTCCGCCGTATTTCTAACAGCCGAATGTTCAACACTGGAGATGATCAAATGATTACCAAAATCTTTTTTGGCCCACGCAGTACCTTTGAGGACCCAGTTGTCCCCTTCTGTCCCACCACTAGTAAAGAAAATTTCTTGTGGCTTGACTTGAATTAATTCAGCAATTTGTTTACGAGCTTGTTGCAGTAAACGATGCGCTTGACTCCCCAAGTCATGTAAACTTGAGGGATTTCCTATGATACGTTGACTCGTTTTTACATATGTATCTAAAGCTTGCGGATAAATCGGCGTGGTAGCACTATTATCAAAATAAATCATTTATTTACCTTCCTTCAAAAATTCTTTCTCATTATAACGGGTAATTCACTCAACGTAAAGCGCAGATGTCTTCATAAATTAAGGACAAAAAAAGCAGTTTAACCAAATAAAATAAAAAATTCTGTTTATTCCCGTTCCTGCCAATAGATTAATTCCTCCGGTGAAAAATAGAATTGCTGATCTGAACCAAAACGTACCAGGATTTGATTTTTCTCTTGATAGAAATTGACAATTGTCCCATACTCATTTTTCATTGATCCGGTTACTGGTGTAACGCCATCGCCAATTTTAAAACTTTTCATCAATATTTCTCCTCATTATTTTTATTGTTAAAAAAAGAAGCTGGAATGAAATCATTCCAGCTCCCTGATTTTTAAGCTAAATCACGATTATTAAAATAGAAATCCTCAATTCGTTTAAATGCACCTGGTTCAACTCTTTCTAAAGCTGTGCCAATTTCATCTAAAGCATCTTGATAGCGGAATTCCTTATTAAATAAATCGTAGCTAATTTCGATCGCTTCTTTCACATCCGCATGGGTGTGGCGGTAACGATTCGCATATTGCATCATTTGTTCAGTCAGCGCAGCTGCGTCCACCAAATCATTGGTTTTTTCATCCAATGAAATCATATCTTCATCACACAGAGCAACAAGTTTGTTGATGTCTGTCATGTTGATACGGATTTGGTTAAGCGAACGGCTTAACTCTTCCACCCGATCAGTCGCAATGAAGAAAAATTCTAGATAATCTGAAGGTAACCCTGGCAAACGTTGGTGTTCAACATAACGTTTAAAACCTCGAAGACGGAATTCATATTCCTCAATCCGGTCTTGTGCCACTTTTTCCCCTTTACGCAACTCCTGTAAGTCATTACCAATCTCAACTTGCTTCGCTTCAATATCTTCCAACACTTTGTAAGCATCTTGATAGAAAACTTCCACTTCAGAAAAAGCGATTTGATGTTTATCAATCATTGGTTCTAAGTTACGATTGCGACGTTCAAGTTCTTCGATTTCTGTTTGGAAACCGCGTGCCCGACCTAACTCATTGTTGTTTAAGGTATAGCTTTGGGAAGTGTGATCCAGTTCCACCATCAATTGATGATTGTTAGCTGCTGCATGTTGGATAAATTCAGCAATTAATTTGCGATTTTTTTCAACATATTGGCGAGCATTGAATTCTTTTTCAAGAATACTATATAACTCGTCGATTTTTTCAGCAGTTTCTTTGTTGGCTGTTTCCACTGTTTCCAGTTCAACTTTTTCTAAATCTTCTAACGCATGAGTGACTCTTCTGCGAATCTGCTCAAGTCGTTCTTCAAAGTCTTCTTCTGGTAAAACAACATCTTCATCCATCATCGTTTGATAGGTTTCTTCGAGTTCGTCAATTTGTCCTGGGAATGTTGCACTTAATTCTTCAAATATACTAGGAATTTTTTGGATCGTGGCTTGCACTTTGTACGTGTTGGCCTCAGCATCGTCTAGTACTTCACGGGCTTCAACTGGGTCACCTGATGTATTTAAGGTAACAAATTGGGTGAATTCAAGTTCGACATTTTTGACTTGTTTTTGAATCTCAGGTAAAGCTGGACCAAATTGATCATTGTTTTCCTGTAATTCTTTTTTCAATTCTTCAAAAATATCTAAGGCTTGTTGGACCGCCAATGAATTGCGCTCTTCAGTTTCACGGAGTTCTTTCAAACCCAGCTGCACTTCTTCAGCACTGGCTTCCATCTCATCCATTGTTTTTTCAGCAGCTTCAATTGCTGCTTTACTTTGGAATAAGCGGAAAGTTTCATTTTGGCTTTCGACTTCAAAGATTTGGCTTTCTAATTCAGCAAAATCATTGATGTAAACGTCGTTCCATTTTTGATTCCATTCGCGAAAGGTATTTTGACTTTGGCCTACAAGATGCATCTTTCTGACCTCATCAATTTCTTCCACGATCGGTAAATCAAACCAAGCTTCTTTGCGTTCCTCCAACTTTTTCAGTCGTTCTTGGTTTTTCTTGCGCATAAAATACCCAACCAAGTATAAAGCGGCCGCTATGATAGCTAAACCAATGATGATACCAATAATCAAATTGCTTCCCATGAATGATTTTCCTTTCAACTCATAATAAAAAGATTATTGTTTAGTATAATTGATTCCTATGTTTTTTTGACGAAAACATCTAGCTTAGATTATAGCATAAACTTTGCAAGCCTACACTAATACTTTTCAAATATTCTTCATTTTTTTATGTGAAATCTTTTGAGGTAACGATTCTTTTCTGAAATTTTTTAGTCTATTCGATTAAATAAACAAATATTTTTTCATTTTTCCTTTAAAAAGAACCTTGAAGTCATCGGGCTTTTCGGCTATGATTAAGCTTACATTAAAATAAGAGGTGATTAAAGTGAAAGTAATCAAATTTGGTGGAAGCTCGGTCGCTTCAGCCACACAATTAAAAAAAGTCTTAGCTATTGTGAAGAGTGATGTCACGCGACGTTTCGTTGTTGTTTCAGCACCAGGCAAAAGAAATAATGAAGACCAGAAAGTCACCGATTTATTAATCGCCTATTATGAAGCTGTAAAAGTCAAAACAGATACAACTGAAATCACCCAAGCTATCTTACGTCGCTACGGTGTGATGGCGGAAGAATTGGGAATATCAGAAGAATTGTGCCAACAATTTCAAGCTGAATTAGCTGAGTTGAAAAATAATTTTGATGAAAGCAATCCTTATATGCTAGATGCTTTCTTGGCAACTGGTGAAAACTTAAATGCGCAATTAATTGCTAACTTTTTTAAAAATAGCGGCCTAGATGCCCGCTACATTAATCCTAAAGAATTAGGCATACAAGTTTCTGCACAACCTCATAATGCCAGAATATTAGAAGAATCCTATGAAAAAATCTACCAATGGCGCGACAGTAATGATATTTTAATCATTCCCGGATTTTTTGGTTTTACCGAAGAAGGTCAGATCTGCACCTTTTCTCGAGGTGGTTCCGACATTACCGGTTCGATTGTTGCCGCTGGCTTAAAAGCGGATTGCTATGAAAACTTTACCGATGTCGATGGGATATTTGCCGCAAATCCCAAGTATATCCATGACCCAGAATTAATCGACGTTTTAACTTACCGGGAAATGCGCGAATTAAGTTATGCAGGCTTTAAAGTTTTCCACGATGAAGCCTTAATGCCTTCTTATCATGCAAAAATTCCGGTTGTGATTAAAAATACCAATAATCCTAATTGTACTGGAACAATTATTACTGAATCTTACAACAAAGCGAAACACCATAATGAAGTAGTCGGTGTTGCTAGTGATGGCGGTTTTTGTAGTATTACCATTGCTAAATATTTATTAAACCGAGAAATTGGGATTGTTCGTAAAATCCTCCAGGTTTTTGAAGATTTAGATATCAGCTTTGAGCATATGCCATCAGGAATAGATGATATTTCGATTGTTTTACGAGAAGAACAATTGACTCCTGAAATTGAAAAAGCATTATTAGAAAATATCGAGAATGCTATTTCGCCAGACCTAATGGAAATAGAACATGACTTGTCCGTGCTTGCGCTAGTAGGTGAAGGCATGCGAGATCGTCCAGGTACTACAGCAGAAAGTGCAGCTGCTTTAGCTAGAAAAAATATTAGCTTGCGAATGATCAGTCAGGGCGCTGACGAGCGGAGTATCATTTTTGTTATCCGGGGAGATCAGGAAAGACAAGCTGTACGATCTATTTATTACACTTTTTTTGATTAAAAAAAGACTTGGCAGCTGATTAGCTAGTCAAGTCTTTTTGTCTGTCTAATTCTTTAGAAATAAGTGGCTCCGGTGCAAAATCTTCAGCCCAATTTTCAGGCTTCATGACTTTATGAGTCACTGGATGATAATGTGCTTTACCATCTGGAAATAATTTCCCCATGTTTGCTCGATGAACAATTTCAAAAATTGGTTGTGGGTCAACGCCCATCAAAGCAAAAGAACCATAAGTAAAATACAACAAATCAGTTAAGGCATCCACTTCTGCAACCAGTGGATCTGGTACGGCTTCAGCTTTGTTTAAGATTTTAGTTTTAGCTGTCTCAATACTTTGATGAAGCTCCTCGGTTAAGGCTGAAAAAAGCTGTTCCTCTCCAGCTGCCGCGCCATATAAATATTCAACGATTTCTTCTACTTTAAAACCTGCCCGAAAACTTGCAGCACTACTTTGATAAGCTTGCGGCTTGTTAGGCGGATGAGGTTCAAATTGCTGATGAAATTCTTGGGCCATTTCGTAAGGTGTTTTCATACTTTCTCCTTCATCAAATAATATCAAAATGTTTTAACGCTTTTGCAATACCATCTGCTTCATTGGTGTCCGTTACATAATCTGCACTAGCTTTCGTTTCTGCCTGACCATTTCCCATAGCAACACCGATTCCAACATGGGTGAGCATTTCTATATCATTAAAATGATCGCCAAAAGCCATCACTTCTTCCGGTTGAATATCAAAAGCGGTTAAAAATTTTTCAATCCCATGATATTTTGAGCCATTCTTAGGAATAATGTCTATCGAATAAGGATTGGAACGCTGAAAGGAACAGTTAGGCAATAATTCAGCCAATTTTTGATTTTCTGATTCGGCAGCGAACAAGACACATTGATAAATCGGTTCCTTTAAAATTCCTAGTTTGGCAAAACGTTCTTTTTTGCGATTCGAGCTGAACTTTTGCATGAATTTCCTCGTCATTCTTACTGGAAACCAAGAAGGTATAAAACCTGCAATTTTTTTCACAGCAGCTGACTGAGAGAATTTCATAATACTACTGCCTTCAACATGATGGCGCCCGCCAAAAATAATCTGTCGCCGTTCACGATCAGCAAAATCAACGATTTCATCCAATACCTCTTGGGAAAAAGGCTCGGCAAAAATTGTTTTTTCTTTGCTAAATACAATTTGTCCATTATAGGTCACAAACATATCCATCGGTAAGTGATCAATGCGTTCTTCAATATCTACCGGTCCACGTCCAGTCGCAATCCCGCATAAAATACCTTTTGCTTGAGCTGCGGCAATCGCTTTTCTAGTACTATCCAAAGCTTTTGATTCAGTTGTTACTAATGTCCCATCAATATCAAAAAAAATTGCTTTAATCATGTTCATCCCTTTTTCTAAAATAAGCCTAACTGACTAGGATTTAAGGCTTGATAATCTAAATTTAGTATCTCTTTTAATGTTAAAGCATTTCCGGCCGCATCGCCACCAGAATTATTATTAAAAATAATTGCTACTTCATCCACTTCGGCTGCAACTTGTTGAATTTTCTTTGCCAAGTCATTTAATTCTGTTTGATTATAGCGATAAAGGGTTCTTTTTTTACGCCATTCAGGACTATTATCTTTCCAAAAAGTTTGATTTCTGCCATGAAAACGAAACAGTACAAATTCTGGATTGGTAATCGTCAGATCCAACGGAACTGTATCTAATAATTTCGGTTCATCCACCATTACTAGACTATATTCTAATTTCTTCATGAGCGCCATAGTTTTGTCATGAAAGCCTTCTGCATACCAGCTAGCGTCTCTTAATTCTACTGCTATTGGTAACTCCTGAAACATTTCTCGCAATTCTTCCAGATAACGCACATTTTCTTTTGTTAATTTAAACTGCGCTGGAAATTGTGCCAAAAAACAATAAAGTTGCCCATTTTTTATGATAGGTGCCATCACTTTTAAAAATTGCTGGTAAATCTCTTGCAGGCTTTCTTCTGGCGCCAAATCTTTTTGTTTGGTTAATGGACTAGGTAATTTTATAATAAAGCGAAAAGTCTGAGGTACTTGCGTCAGCCAATTTTCAACGGTTTTTGCTGCGGGAATCCCATAAAAACTGGTATCTAATTCCACCAAAGGTAAAAAACCAGCGTATTCAAATAGGCTGCTTTTCTTTTTACCAGTTAAAGTATCATGTTCACTAAAAGAAGTTAAGCCAATTCTAATCATATCTCTCTCCAATTATTTTTTTACTAGTATACAATATCTTTAGAAGATAGAAAAATTTATAAGAAGGTGATCAATTGAAAAAGATTTTGATTTTACATACTGGCGGGACAATCTCCATGAGCCAAGATGACCATGGTACCGTTCGTCCAGATGAAAAGAATCCTTTAGTCGCTGCCGGTCATGAGATGAATGTTCCTAATAATATTGAGATTGTGGTGGAAGAGTTCTCTAACTTACCCTCTCCCCACATTACTTTAGAAATTATGTTGCAGCTAAAAGAAAAAATTAAAGAAGCTAAAAAAAATGGTTTTGACAGTGTAGTCATTACTCATGGCACTGATACATTAGAAGAAACCGGCTACTTTTTAGATCAAACTATCGGCAAATTAATGCCGGTCATTATCACTGGTGCGATGCGTTCAATTAATGAATTAGGTTCAGATGGTTTGTATAATTTTGCTAGCGCTATTCGAGTGGCTGCTAGTGACGACGCACAAGGCAAAGGTGTGATGGTGGTAATGAATGATGAAATTCACTCTGCTCGTCACGTAACCAAGACCCACACAACGAATGTGGCGACATTTCGGACACCAACTTTGGGACCCATTGGTTTAGTCACCAAGACCCACATTTTATTTTTACAAGAATTACCAGATACCACCCATTATGATATTCAAAGTGTCGACAACATGATTCCAATTATCAAAGCTTATGCTGGGATGCAAGGTAAATTTTTTGAAATATTAACCCAAACTGATTGGGTGGACGGCTTAGTAATCGAAGCTTTAGGTGCTGGTAATCTACCACCACAAACTTTAGGCGCACTGGATACCTTGATTCAAAAAAAACTACCGGTGGTTTTAGTTTCTCGTTGTTTCAACGGCATTGCAGAGCCAGTCTATGATTATCATGGCGGCGGTGTGGAACTTGCCGAAAAAGGTGTAATATTCTGTCCTGGAATCAATGGCCAAAAAGCCCGCATCAAATTATTAATTGCTTTGAATGCTGGCTTAAACTTTGAAGAATTAAAAGCTTATTTAGAAGAATAAGAAAAAAGCCTTCTGAAATTCAGAAGGTTTTATCTTTTTTCCCATAAAAAGTTCGCTTCACAAGCTAATTGATCGCCAAAACGAATTGCATGACGGCTTCGCAATGCCTCTTCTTCTAGTAAATCATAATAACTATCGATATCTACACCGTATAAAACTTCTTTATCAAACTTCAGATTAGCATAAGTCGGACGATATGTTTCCATAAATTCTCTACCTAACACATCAATTAACCAATTAAAATAAATAGCATTATTCACATGATGATTACTATCCAAATCATAATAGCGAACATGATAAGGACGGCTGGTTTCTGATTCAACCTGTTCAATCTTTTCCCAGCGATGAATTTTCTTAATTTGTTCTGATTCGAAAGGTGCCATCAATTCTGCGGAGACACTGGTGATTTTCCGTGCCTTCACGTCCATTAAGGCAAAAGCCATGTTAATTTGCACCAATTCTTCACCGGCTTCATTGTAGATCCAAAAAGAACGATAACAGAAAAATTTATTAAAAGCCGTCGGTTCAGTCACAATCTTGATGGTTTGATCGACTTTCGGCAATTGTTGAATGATCACTTCAGTCTGGGTAATCACCCAAGTAATTCCTAGCGTATTGATGTAATCTGAGCCTACTCCTAGAATATCGCTTTGTTCTGATGATACTTTTATCGCTACACTAATCATCATTGGAAAAGTCATTTCTCCGTTGAGATCACATTCATAATAACTGACTTGATGCATGGTTTCGTGTTTCTTACCCACCTAAATTTCCTCCTAAAATTTTATCTACAGCTCCGCCATAGCTTTCGCCAAACATATTTAAGTGAGCCAATAAATAGTACAGTTGATATAATGGCAAGCGTTCTTCAAAACCTGTCGTCAACAAATATCCTGCTTGATAAGTTTCCAAAAATTCATTGCGAAAGCCACCAAATAGTTGCGACATGGCGATATCTAATTCTCGATGTCCAAAATATACTGCTGGGTCAACAAAAATAGGTTGTCCCGCTTGATCAAAGAAAGTATTGCCACTCCAAAAATCCCCATGTAACAAGGATGGTTTGAAGGTTAAATCGCCCCAATTTTTATAGGCAACTGCCTTTAAATGTGCATAATCTGCCGCTCTTTCCGGTGTCCAATGATTACGGTTTTTAGCAATTTCAATCTGGACTTCTAAACGATTTTTAAAATAAAAATCCCACCAGTTTGCTTCTGGATGATTGATTTGCGGTAATAAACCAATAAAATTATCCTCTGACAAACCGAACAAATCTGATTTGACTTGGTGAATTTTGATTAAATCTTTTGCCAAGTCTTGTTGATCACCATTTCCAGGTTCAATCCATTCCAATAAAAGAAAGGCATTCCCTTCAAAATCGCCAACTTGAAAAACTTTTGGAACCCGCACGACTTGTCCTAGCTGTTCAAGACCAAAAACTTCCGCTTGAAAAAAGGCAGCATCAACATGGGGATGATATTTTAAAAAATAATCGGTTTTTCCATCGGTAACACGATAGGCTTGATTAATATCACCACCAACAATTGGTAACGATTTTTCTTTTAACCCTAATTGCTTTAAAATCGGATCCATTTCAAGCCACCTCTTATTCTAAATATAATCGCTGTAAATCTTTCAGATCTGCTGCATGTAAGCCAATACCATCGATTAAGAAATTGTCTACTGTACCATAATTTTCATCAATCAAATTTAGGCTTTTTGTTAAATATTCCTTGCGAGCCATTGTCATATCTTTAACGCTGGCTAATAAAGCGTCAGGCACACCATTTTCTTTTGCATGTTGCAACATATTATCAGTGAAGCCCTTTAAAAATTCATTGGTAGCTAAATAATCGGTCATGGCAGTAACACGGTCTACACCTAAGCCACTCAATAACAATAACGCTGCAAAACCTGTCCGGTCTTTTCCAGCAGTACAATGAAACAAGACACTTTCATTAGGATTTTCATTGGCTAACACAATCTCAAAAAATTTGTGGTATTGTTTTCTAACATAGTCATCTAATACAAAACTTTCATAGGCATCCATCATTTGTCCAAAGGCTGATTCACCGTTTTCCATGCGCTTCAATAAGGCTTGCGGAGAGGCGGTTGATTCTTCCTTCTTCTCTTGTTTTTCTGGAAAAATTGGCAGAAAAATATTTTCCGCTAAAGTAACGTCTTTGTCTGGTTGAGAAGAACGTTCATCCGTTGAACGAAAATCGACAATCTTACGAATACCATATTTTTCTAAATAATTTTGGTCAGTTTCATCTAATAAATTAATCGCAGCTGAGCGAATCAACTTTTGACTGGCCACTTTTTTTCCATCTTTATTGGTATAGCCACCCAGTTCTCGCATATTTTCAGCATGTTTTACAGCTAAGGGTTTTCCCATTTTTATTCCCCCTCGGTCAAATTTATTTTCTTTAAGTATAGCATAGAAAATTATTTTCGCTGGTGAAAACAAAAAGACCGACTCTTCTAGAGAAGTCGATCTAGTATTTTTAGGCTAAGGCACCCATCGGATCCCACGGTGCTAAAACTTTTGGCTCTGCTTCAAAAGCAGCCCGTTGTTCTGGTGATAAGAATTCTTTTCTCACAACGATTTGATAGGTGTATTCGCTCATCCAGTCATCACTCATGACAAAATAACCTTTTTCACCGACTTTTTCGCCCCAGCTATTTTCTACTTTCCATTTCGCTGATTCACCGTTAATTACATCCACACCGGTTAGAACCATCGCATGAGTCATCATACTTTCACCATAATCTAAGCGTTCTGCTTTCGTCATAGCAAAATCTGTATCAAATAGATCATCCATGTCAAAAATGTCCAATGCCATGATACCATCTTTGCTGACAGAAGACTGACCCACATCACAACCAAACCAAACTGTTTCGCCTTGTTCCAATTGTTGTAAGGCTAATTTTTTCAATTCAGGCATTTCCAAGTTAAGATACTTCACTTGTTTACCACCGACTACATTACCCAGCATGTCGACAGTGTAAGATTGGTTAAATGGTTTATCGTCAGTTGGTGCATGGATAATGCTGACATATTCATCTAAATCCACATCAACATATTTCTTATAAAAACTTTGTGGCGTCATGCCTTGGTCAATATGGTAATTTTTTTCTTCATCCCGATATTCAAAATCAAATTCCTCTGGTGGTGTACCTAGAGAAATGGCCAAGAAATTATAAACTTCTTGTAACATCGCTTGGCGATTGTCTTCAATTTGTTCTGGAGAAGCATTTTCAGCCACCAGTTGACGTAAGATTACAGCGTGTTTCCGCAATAATTTATTTAAGTAATTATTTAAATTGCGTGAATTGATACTGTTTTTACTTTCTGGCATCACAGCTTTTGGTACAACACCGTATTTTTGGAAAATAGAAACAATCATGTCCCATTGCCCGCCATCTTGTTGCGGTGTTTGCATCAAAAATGCAACTTCTCTGCTTGCTGTTGGTTCTTTGGCAGTATTTAAAATATTTTGATAGAAATAATTAGCCTTCTCATATTTGTCCCAAAAGAAAGTATAATTCTGTGACAATTCAAAATCCTTCAGTTGATAACTAGTAATCATTTTGTGGCGGAAAGTATTCAAAGCGGCAAACATCCAGCAACGACCTGATTGTTTTTGGTCAGATACTTTTCCGGTAGTTAAATCAATGGAGAAGACCGGTGCATTTTTTACGTGAGCGCTGACATTTTCAGCTGACTCCACAATCCCATTTTTAACTACACCCCGTTGTAACGCGACTTGTTTACGATTCATTAAAAATTCTTCACGAAATGTTTTTGTAAGTTCTTGATTAATTTCTGTCATGTCAAAAACCTCCTTGCTCTTATTCTACGACTAAAATGCTTGTGAAACAATCCTAACACTCTTGCTTTAATGCCCACAAAAAAACAGTTGAAAAAGTTTCTTCCAACTGTCTCATTTGTTCTATAATCCATTTTCTACAAAATCTATCATTTCATCGACGCTGTCTTCTGCTTGTGCCCAAACGCCAATTTTATCTGCAAAGCCATGACCTAATCCACGATATTCGATGATTTTCACTGGTACATTGGCTTTGTTTAATTTTCTAGCAAAGGCTTCATCTTCAATGCGTAAATAATCAAATTCTCCGACTATCAAAAGAGTCGCCGGCAAATCTTGTAGCTCGCCTAAATAAGGACTTAAATAAGGATCTTCCAAATTTTCTGCTTTTAACATATAACCTAAATTGTTCGATGCCGTTAAACGCAAAGCTTCCAGAGATACTTCAATCAAATCTTTTTGTTCAGTAGCTGGTTTAAAATCAAAAGCTTGGTAATTTAGATTTTCATCTTCTTTAGTGGACATATTAACACTAGGATAATACAGAACTTGTTGATGGACCATTTTTGTTTGCTGGTCGCGATCCATCATGCTACAAACCGCTGCCAAATTTCCGCCAGCTGAGTCACCAGCAATAGTAATTTTTTGGGGATCGCCTTGATATGTTTGAATATTTTGATAGACCCAAGTTAAGCCTTCAAAGCAATCTTGTAAACCCGTCGGAAATGGATTTTCCGGCGCCAAACGATAATCGATTTGCACTGCTAAAAATCCAGTCTTCTCAACGAACAATTTACACAATTCTTCCACCACTTCTGGTTGCCCCGCAGAAAAACTACCACCGTGAATATAATATAAAACCGGTGCATTTAGTTTCGTATTTTTTCGATACAAACGTAAGGGGATCTGATTATCGGTGGTTAAGTGAATCGTCTCAACACCATCAGTAATCGGCAGACTCTTAACCCCATTATTCACCATGCGAGTCAAAGTACCGTCGGGTTCACCACTGCGTTGCCCTAATTGACTCATAAATGCTAAAGTTTCTGCGCCACCGTCCTTTTCAAAGCCAGGCAAAATTTCCGCGTAGTATTTAGGATCCAAAACGCCTTTCGCTGAAACATTGGGAATCGGCTTAATTATTTTTTCTAGTCCGTCTTCTACGATTATTTCCGTTTCTTTTTTTAAAGTAGCTAAATTTAAATTTGTATATTCTCTTTTCAAAAAAATCACCTCATTAAGCTTGTTCGCGTTTTTCTAAGTCAGACATAACTTGTGGATAAATTTTATCTAATTTGTAGAATAGATAAATGATTGGAATAACAATCAATACTGGCAATGGTAAATATAAATATAAAAAGTTAATCGCGTCGATTGCTTTTGTTGCCTGTTCAGCTGCTACACCATTGTAGCCAGCTGCGCCTAAAATTCCTAAAGCAACCGCTGGCGCCAAACCCGCGCCCACTTTTGCACCAAAAGTAGTAGTAGAATACAACATTCCTTCAACTCGCGTACCGGTTTTCCACTCACCGTATTCAATCGTATCGGCTACCATGGCAAAAATAGTTCCCATCAAAGTGGATAATGCCAGACCACGAACGACTGAACAAACAAGTAACCAAGTGATATTGGTTGGATTGATAATCATTAAAACTTGTACGACAACTAAACCAACGCCACCGATTAATGAAAGATTCCTTTTACCAATTTTACGGACAAAGATTGGTAATAAGACCATCGCTAAAATGGCTGGTAATAAAGTTGCAGATAGTAATAATCCACCTAAGTTTTCGTCGCCTAAGATCCATTTGCCATAATATGAAGCCGTCAACATTGATAAATTAATAAAGAAAGATAAAAATACCCAAACAACGACTAACAATAACCAATAGTTATTTTTGATAATAATTTTGAAAGAAGCGATAAACGATAAATTCGTTTTTTGTTCTTCAGAAACGGTCACGCGTTCTTTGGTATTACTGTAACAAAATAGGAAAATAACTGCTGCTAGCACACCATAAATGGCGCCAACGATAATCCAGCTTTTTTGATAGCCAGAACCACCTACAAAATTAACTAATGGCAAAGTAACACCAGAAATGACCAACTGACCAATCTGTGCCATAAACATTCGAAAAACATTAATCACCATACGTTCGTCTTGGTCGCGAGTCATTAATGAATTCAACGTTCCATAAGGCACATTAATCATGGTATAAAAGAACGTACTCACTAGGTTATAAGTAATCGCAACATAGATATATTTGCCGATAGTTCCCAAATTCGGTACGGCAAACATCATAACTGTGGCAATCCCAATCGGAATCGCTAACCACAAAATCCAAGAGCGCGCCTTACCGTGTTTGGAATGCACGCGATCCATCACAAAGCCCATCAAAATATCACTGGTACCATCTAAAAGTTTTGATGCTAATAAAATACCGCCAATAATTCCGGGATTCAAACCTAATGCATCGGTATAAAAGAATGTTGCATACGTAGTAGTTAAAACTAAAACCAAATTACTGGCTAAATCCCCACTACCATAAGCAAGTTTCTCGAGAAAACTAATCTTCCCTGGTTGTTTTGTTTGTTTTTGACTTAATTGCATTTTTTTCACTCCTCCTGATTTAATTGCTTCAATAATTGCGTCAGATCATCTTCACTTACTGCGCCTGCCAATTTAAAACTGCGTAAAGGCATGGTTTCAATACTGGCCATCAACATCTGATAAAGTGCTGGATCTCCTCCAATGGCTTGTTCTAAATTACTAATTAAACTTTGGTAAATCATTTCACCGCCGACTGTTTTCACATCAGCTAATGTGCTATCCACTGTCAATTTTTGACTAGCCGCCATGGTTGGCATTTTTTCAGCTGGAAATAATTCCGCAAAATCTTTTTCCGTAATCGCAAAAGGATGCTCATTTGAATGATTGCTAGGATGAATTTTTTCACCGGGAATTTTTACATCAGTAACGCCTGAAAGAGCTAACTGCATTTCGGCTAAAATATTTCGACTAGAATTCGCTAGATAAATCGTATATTGATCTTCTACTACCTGCCATTTTTTCGTTGAAACATCGTAATAAGCAAAATCATCTCGCTGCAATTCAAAATGAACCATTTTTTTCTCGCCAGCATCTAAATGAACTTTTTGGAAAGCTTTTAAGGTTTTTTCGGCAGTTGGAATTTTTTTGCTGCCAACAACATAAACCTGTAGAACCTCTGCACCGGCAATCGAGCTTGTGTTTTCAATTTCTACGGTGACTTGAATATTGTTATTTCCTTTTTCTATTTCTGGTGTGGCGACTTTAAATTGACTATAGGAAAGGCCAAAACCAAAAGGATACGCCACTTCCCGTTTATTCGTGTCATAAAAACGATAACCGACATAAATGCTTTCTCGATACTGAGTATTTTTAACATCTTTGACAAAGGTCAGTGCACTAGGCGCATCGCTATATTTTTTAGGCCAAGTTTCCGCTAATTTTCCTGAGGGATTTGCTTTACCTGTCAATAAATTTGCAACGGCTGAACCGACTGCTTGACCGGCAAGGTAAGTTAATAAAATACTTTTGACTTTTTCAGCCCACGGTAAAATGACTGGTCCGCCACCCATTAAAATTACTGTGATATTTGAATTTACTTCCGCAATTTTTTCAATTAAATAATTTTGATTCTGCGGTAAATCTAAATGTTGGCGGTCATAACCTTCCCCTTCAAAACTATCTGGTAACCCGGCAAAAATTACTATATTGTCAGCTTTTCCAGCATTTTTTAAAGCTTCAGCTAATAATTCTTCTTCAAATAATTCCTCTGAATCTAGTTGATAGCCTTGACTATAAGTCACATCATTTCCAGTAATAAAATCAATCGGACAATCTAAACGAGTTGGGTTAATTTTACTTGAACCTGAACCTTGAAAACGTGGTGTTTTTGCTAAAGCACCGATCACGGCGGTCTGATTAAAATTAGTTAGTGGTAAATGATTGTCTTGATTTTTTAACAAGACTGCTGATTCTTCAGCAATTTTTCTAGCAATTTGATGTTGTTGTCCCTCAGTAAAAGTTGATTGATGGATATTTTGTTGCGTTTTTTTGACAAAAGTTAAAATAGCGGTTACTGCTGTATCTAATTTTTCGATAGGTAGGTCACCAGATTCGGCTGCAGTGATTATTTTTTCAGCATTGGCTTCATCTTGGTAAGGCATTTCTAAATCCATGCCAGCTAACAAAGTCGCTACTCGATCACTGGTACCTCCCCAATCTGAAACGACCATGCCTTGATAATTCCAATTTTTTCGTAATTTTTCTTGCAATAATTCTTGGCTTTCGCTGGTATAAATCCCGTTCAATCGGTTGTAACTAGTCATCACACCCCACGGTTGACTTTCTTTGATGACCGCTTCAAATTGTGGCAAATAAATTTCTGCCAAAGCCCGCTCATCAATCACAGAATTATTAATCAAGCGTGCCGTTTCTTGACTATTGGCAGCAAAATGTTTGATACAAGCGCCAACACCCTTTGCTTGCAACGCTTTAACTAAAGGAATCGTCAGTTGACTCGTTAAGTAAGGATCTTCACTTAAATATTCAAAATTTCGTCCGCCTAATGGATTCCGTTTAATATTTATTCCGGGACCTAATAATAAGCCGACTTTTTCTGCCAGTGCTTCATTAGCAATCGTGTCGCCTAATAATGCGGTTAATTCTGGATCAAAACTACAGCTATAACTAGCTGCAGTCGGAAAACAAGTCGCCGCTTTACTATCATTAATACCTAGATGATCCGTCGCATCTTCTTGAATCCGCAAACCATTTGGTCCATCTGCCAGCAATACCGCAGGCACTTCTGCTATTGGCAAACTTTTCGTATGCCAAAAATCTTGCCCACAGACAAAATCAGCTTTTTCTTTTAAACTCATTTGTGGGATAATGTCTTTAATCTTTTTTTCCAAAACAAAAACTCCTTTAAAAAATAATCGAGGTAAATTCATGGCGAATATCAATCACGAGGAAGATTTTTCCCTCACTTTAAAACGTGTTGCTAAAAATTTTCAGTTCCAACCAATCACACTAGATAAGCAACCTTCTGATCAGTTTTTCTTTGAACAGCGGGAAAATTTGAACACCCACGACTATTCAGAAAGTTTCAATCTCTTACTAAAATTAATCAAAAACGGCGATACGGAAAAAATTGCTGAAGTTTTAAGTAATCCAGATCCTTCACTACGAGTAGGAAAAATGTCTGCCGATCCTTTACGTCAAGCCCGCTATTCTTTTGTCGTTTTAGTGACATTAATTTCACGGTTGGCGATTGAAGGGGGTATCGATAGCGAAAGCGCATACAATTTGAGCGATTTATACATTCAAAAAATGGATTTACTGACGACTTCTCAAGAAATTGCTGAAATCACCTATAGTATGATTTACGATTACACTTCTCGCATCAATCTCTTACGTTATCCGGCAGAATATACCCAGCTGACGCGTATGACGATTGATTATATTTTAGGTCATTTGCATTATCCGATTCGGATTGAAGAGCTGGCTAATTACGCTTCTGTCAGTAAAAATTATTTGTCGACAAAATTCCATCAAAATACTGGCATCACCATCACTGATTTTATTTTAGAAGCCCGTTTGAAAGAGGCTGCTGAGTTATTGCGTTTTACCCAACAAACGATTCAGGAAATCAGTATGAGTGTTGGTTTTTCGTCGCCCAGTTATTTTGCCAGTCGCTTTAAAAAAATCTATCAAATCAGTCCCAAAAAATATCGTGAACGTTTTCAATAATTATCTTGTCTAAAAATTATCAAATTATCTACGCAAATTATATAAATATTTTACGATTGCTATCATTATTCTATTTTAATAACGCAAAAAAAAAGCTGTGATGTTTTTAAACATCACAACTTTTTTAATCATCATAAGCTTCATCATCAACATCGACACCAACCACATCGCCAGTCAACGCATTAATTGTTACTTCTGTTTCATAAGTACCATCAATAACTTTGACTTCCCAAGTCGTACCGTCAGTAGACGTTTGATCTAGCGCCCATTCTTTTGCTTCACCACGCTTGGCTTGGTCTTCGGCGATTTTACTTGCTTCATCACGGGTGATAATGCCGTCTAAATTCAACGTATATTCAGCTTCTAGCATATCTTCTTGATCTTTCGGATCGGTTTCATGACCTACAACACTTCCTGTTTGTGCATCAATTTTCAACGTGTAATCAGTCGTGTCGTCAAAACCTTCCACTGTATAAACATATCCTGCGCGAGAAACTTCTAATTCCACTTGATTTAATTCTTTGCCTTCAAATTGTTGATTGAATTGTTCAATTGCTTCTTCTTGAGTTACTTTAATTTGACTCGTATTTACAGTTGCCATTTGTTTTGTTTCACTTGCATTACTGTTTGCGTAAACCAAACCTCCTGCAATTCCTGCTACTGCGACTGCTGCAACACCTGCGATAATTTTTTTCGTATGTTTAATCATTTTAAATTCCTCCATCTCTTTGATGACTTTATCTTATCAAGTTCCGAAAAGATAAAAACCAAGATTTAAGTGAAGGTAAATGAAGAATTCTTCATTTTAGAAAATAATCGTAAAAATCGTTCCCTGTGGCTGATTATCCGTCACAGTAATCTCCCCTTGATACTTTTTAACTAACGCATCAACAATCGATAAACCAATTCCTGAACCTTCAATCACACTAGAATGGGCATCATCTACCCGATAAAAACGTTCAAAAATTTTAGTCTTCTGATCATCTGAAATCCCAATTCCTTGATCAATCACCGCTAATTTAATTTTCCCATCAACATTTTTTAAAGTTACTTCTATAGGTTGTTTGTCTGGCGAATATTTCACAGCATTTTCCAATAAGTTTTGCAAAATTTGATTTAAATCATTTTTGACAAAGGTACCTGTAACATCCGGTGCGATTTGGTAACTAATCACGTGATCACTAATCGTTTGGATTTTTTCGATTGATTCCTTAACTAACTGAGATAAATTAACAGTCTCGGTGGCTTCGTCTTTTTGGCTACGACCTAATGTTAATAATTGATTACTCATGACTTCCATCCGTTTTGATTCTTGGTCAATAAAGGCCAATGATTTTTCCACTACTTCTGGATGTTCTTGACCACGACGTTTAATTAGATTAACATGCCCACGAATTGCTGCAATCGGCGTCCGCAATTCATGGGAAGCATCAGTAACAAACTGACTTTCTCTTTCCATAGCTGCTTTTTGTTTGATTAACAACTGATTAAAACTTTGGGTCACCGCCTGCATCTCCATTGGTTCATTAATTTCGGTCACTTGGGGTAAATCTTCGGTTTCTACTAAATGAATTTCATTTGCTAAACGACTTAATTTTTGGCTCCATTTACCCACCACGTAATAAATTAAGGTTGCACCAACAACAATCGTCACGACATTAAGAAAAATATTTAGCATCACCATGCTACTGGTAATATCTAAAATCGTTTCACTATTGACAGCGACCTCAATTTGTCCACCGTTATATTTCTCACTCTGATAAAGATAAATCCCTTCTTCGCTGGATAATAAATCACTAAAGAAAGGCAAATAGCGGCCTCGTGACAATTCGGAAAAAATTTCTTCAGCATCGTCAGAATAGTAAGTCGTGCCATCAGTTAAAATCACCCGCACCGCATCCTCATCGTCACTGGAAACTGTCGCATCTAAAATTTGCTGCAAATTATCTTGGCTGCCCTTTTGAATCGCTTCAATCATATTGTCGCTACGATCTTCTAAATATTCATAAGCCGAAAAAAAAGAAAGGAGGACAAAAAGTAAATTGCCAATAATTAGCAGTAGTAATAACACACCTGTTAAATTTCGGGTTAATTGTTTTTTAGCAGTAATTTCTTTCTTCTTTTTCATTCTCCCACCCTCAAAACATAGCCAACACCACGAACCGTCTGTAAATAGTTCTCATCGTCGACTGCTTTCAATTTATTTCGCAATGTTCGAATATAAACGTCTACAACATTGGTTTGACCAAAATAATCATAGCCCCAAACTTCATTTAATAATTCATCACGGGTTTTCACGGCTTCGGGTTCTTTCATTAATTCATATAAAATACCAAATTCTTTGGGCGTCAAATCAATTATTTGCTCATTCAATAAAACTTGGTGTTTCGCCACATCCATCGTAATGCCATGATATATTAAATGTTGCTCCACTTGTTTTTGCTTTTCCACTCGTCGCTCAATTACCCGAATCCGAGCAAATAATTCTTCAATTTCAAATGGTTTGGTTAAGTAATCATCCAATCCTGTGTCTAAACCTTGGACAATATCTGTGGTTTGGTCTCTTGCCGTCATCATAATAATCGGCACTTCTGATTGTTTGCGGATTCTTCTGGCAACAGTAATCCCATCAGTTTTTGGTAGCATCCAATCTAATAAAATTAAATCGATCGCTTCAGGGTTTTCAAAAAAGATTGTTAGCGCCTCTTGCCCATCGCTAGCCCAAACAGTTTCATAACCCTCAAATTTTAATTCTGTCTCAATAAAATTAGCCAAACTTTCTTCGTCTTCCACGATTAAAATTTTCATACTAACCCAACCTCCTTAGTTCCTCTCACTTATAGCATACTAGATTTTCACAAATAATCCGTCTTTTTTTTAATAAACAAGATGAAGATTTCTTCATTTAAGCAAAAAAAGACAATCCATTAAGGACTGTCTTTAAAAAAAGCAATTAATTTTCTTCTTGTTTCACTTTCTTTTTCTGCCGGTCGGTGTAAATTTTTCTAAATAAGACGATTAATGCCGATAAAGCAAATAAAATCATTAACGCACTCACCAACATACCAGCACCGCCAGTTAACATGCCGCCCACATAAGAATAAATAATCGTCGCCGGTAACTGCCCTAGTCCTGTCGCAATTAAAAAGCTCCCAAAGGACATCGCTGTCAAGCCTGCTGCATAACTAACAATGTCAAAAGAAATAAAAGGTAGTAGTCGCGCAATCAAAATACTCAGTCGACCGTATTTTTCAAAAAAGGTGTCAATTTGTTGCAAGCCACCCTTACTGGTTAATTTCTCAACCACATCCCGACCTAAAATGCGGGCAATCCAAAAACACAAAGCGGCTCCAGCCATCGAGGACACCCAAGACAGGATCGCACCTTGCCACCAACCAAAAAGATTGGCATTGGCAAAGGTGATCAAAAATGCCGGTAAAGGTGCTGCCACTGACTGAAAAATCATTAAGAAAAATGAAATCAGCACGGCATAGCCACCATAAGAAGCTATAAATTGCCGTACCACGGTAAAATCTCCACTGGCAAACATACCGACAATTTGGCGTACTATTTGATTCACACTAGGTACAAGAAAATAGATCAGTACCAAAATAACGACAACACCAACAACAATCAATTTACTAACTAAGCTTTTTTTTGTTTCCTTTTTCATAGGCTCTCCTTTTGTAAACGTATTTCAAACGCCACAAAAAAACCATCCATCCACTACCTATTACTACAAATATACTTACAACAATTCGCAAAGGGATTTTTTGTGGAAAAACTTAGAAACTCTAAGTGTATGGTAACTCAATTTTTTCTCATAAAAATCCCTCCCAATCTAAAATAAAGCGCTTTTTTCTTATTATAAGTATAGCAAAACAAAAAACAGCTATCAATGAATCTTTCTATTTGAAGTCAACTAAAAATAACTAATTTATAAGCCTTTGAAAACTTCCAATTAGGACCAAATTTTTTAAATTTAAATTTGATTGACTTTTAAAAAAAGCTTTTATATAATTATCTGTGCAGCTTAATAAGATAACAAATGCCGCCTTAGCTCAGCTGGTAGAGCGCCACCATGGTAAGGTGGAGGTCGACGGTTCAAGCCCGTCAGGTGGCTTTACAAAAACCAATCCTTTACAGATTGGTTTTTTTGTATCCAAGCAAATTATTTTTTTCTACCTGGCATTTCTCGTATACTGAAATAAAAAAAGCAGGAGATTCCTATGGACTTACAAGTATCCATCGAAAAAAACGAGATTAACATTATTCATCAAAATATAATGATTAGCATCAGCTCAAACCCTAGCAATATACCTCTCAACCATCTATTGCTTTACACTAAAAATCGTCAATTAAACGGAATTGGTATCGACAATCATCAGCCAAGTGTAGATTTTGATACGCTGATTACGATTAGCTGTGACTTTGATTTTCCATTAGCCGACTATGGTGAGTTTTTCTATCAACAGTTAACTGATGCAAAATTAACGATTGCCCGCGAGTTTCCAGCGAAAAAGATTCCACAAAATTATATCAATCAATTAGACGACTTTTACGAATCGGTTGCAACAATTTTAACGGCTTTTGGTTATCCTATGAAAAAAATCAAAAAAGCACCCGCAAAGGCGCAACATCGCTGGCGTAAAGAAATCAGTACCGTTGAATTTTTTATTGATTATAATGAAGCAAAAGGCACTGCCATTTGGCAAAAGCGCAACGAGTTAAAACTTTTAGCCGGCGCAACATTAAAAAAAGAACCCCCTTTAAACAAAGACGGTTCTCTTGGTTTTGCTGCCAAATTCACTCAGAGCTTGCGAGCAGAGCATGCTAAACAAATAAAAAATTTTACTACTACCGAAGATATTATTTTCAAAAGCGTCAATGAGATAGGAAACTTCTTATATTTTGCCGGTACCAACAGCTGGCTCATCTTAAAAGATGTTAACGGTAAAACGATTGATGACTACACATTAGTTAAATAATCTTTCGGCTTAAACCAGTCCTTCAAAAAATGACTGGTTTTTTATTTGATTTTTTTTATCGCAAAAGGTAATTCAGTGACAGACTCGATGATTTCATCAGCTCCGGCAGCCGTTAGCTCTGTACGATCACCAAAACCATATAATACACCAATTGTTTTTAAATGGTTTTCCCTTCCACCAAGGATATCAAATTCACGATCACCCACCATTATTCCCTCTGTCGTGTCCAGCTGATCCAACGCATACTCGATGACTGCTGTTTTACTTGATAATTTCCCGTCCATATCGGCACCAAAAACACCTTCAAATTGATTTAATCCTAGGTTTTTAATAATTTGTTTCGCATATTTTTCAGGTTTTGAAGTGGCTACAGCCAATCTATTTTCTTTTGCCAAACTAGTCAATGTCTCAGCAATATTGGGGTACATCGTTAATTCCTTCAAACCAGCAACCGCAAAATGCTCACGATAAGTGGCAATCGCTTGGTCGATTTCCAGCGGATCAGTCACTTCTAAATATGTTGATAAAGAATCTTTCAAAGGTGGTCCGATAAACAAACGTAAAGTTGCTTGATCTAATTTTTTTAAGCCTAACCGATCAATCATATAGTTTAAACTATTAATGATTCCTTCACTGGAGTCTACCAAGGTGCCATCCAGATCAAATAATATTGTATTTTTCATAAGAGCGCCTCCTTATTTTCATCCTAGCGATTTTTACTTGAATTATCAAGCGGAGTTGAAATTCTTGCTTTAAAAAATTAATCCTGTATACTTACTTTTAGTAAGAGTTAATCAGACAATCAAGGAGGATTTTTCAATGGATACACAAATTAGAGGATTACACCACGTTACTGCAATGACTTCCAGCGCCGAAAAAAATTATCGTTTTTTCACTGATGTACTAGGTTTACGCATGATTAAAAAAACAGTCAATCAAGATGACATCAGTGCTTATCATTTATATTTTACTGATGATGTCGGCGGTGCCGGTACAGACATGACTTTCTTTGACTTCCAAGGACTACCAAAAGGCCAAAAAGGAACGAATACGATTGCTCGAACTGGCTTCCGTGTAGCAACTGATGCTAGTTTAGCTTATTGGGTAGAACGTTTTGATCGTTTAAATGTTGAGCATGGTGAAATTAAAGAACGTTTCGGTAAAAAGTATTTGGAATTCAGTGATTTTGATGATCAATTAATGCAATTGGTTTCCGATGAACATAACAAAGGGGTTGCAGCAGGTATTCCTTGGAAAAATTCCAATGTTCCCGCTGAACACTCAATTATCGGCTTAGGCCCAACCATTGTAGTTGTTTCAAACTTTGATCATATGAAACTTGTCTTGAAAAATGTTTTAGGCTTTGAAGAAACAGCTTCAGACGGCACGATGCATTTATTTGAAGTTGGCGAAGGCGGTAACGGGGCTACTATCATCGTAGATCATCGTGAAGATTTGCCACCAGCAATGCAAGGCTTTGGTAACGTTCATCACCTAGCTTTACGGGTTGCTGACGATGAAGCTTTACGTTTTTGGATTAAAAAAATCAATGAATTAGAATTCCCAAATTCAGGTTTTGTTGACCGTTTCTATTTCCAATCTGAATATTTCCAAGCAGCACCTGGGGTTTTATTTGAATTAGCAACAGATGGTCCTGGCTTCTTACAAGATGAAACTTACGAACACGCAGGTGAAATCTTATCATTACCTCCACACTTACAAAGTGAACGGGAAGAAATCGAAGCATATGTGAGACCATTTGATACATCCGATGCCAATACAAAACGTCAATAAAATAAAGGCTGGACCATTTATACTGGCCCAGCCTTTTTTTAGGAGGAAAAAGATGATTGAATATGAAGCAAATAACTTAACTACACAACAGCATTATAAATTTTTAACTGGTAGTATTATCCCACGCCCGATTGCTTGGGTCACAACATTTAATAAAGCAAAAGAGGTAATAAATGCTGCCCCTTTTAGTTATTTCAGTGTCATCGCCAAAGATCTACCTTTGGTCAGCCTGTCAATTAATCGACAACCCAATCAACAAATGAAAGATACTGCCAAAAATTTATCTGAAACAAATGAAGCAGTTATTCAAATTGTAAACGATGACGTCCTAGTATTGATGAATGCAACAGCTGCGACCTTATCAGAAACAGAAAGTGAATTATCAAACCTACCCGTCACTATGATCGACAGCAAAAAAATAGCCGTTCCAGGCATCCAAGAAGCACCAATTCGTCTAGAAGTAAAAGTCCATCAATACATTCCTATCACTAATAATCAAATAATTATCAGCGACTTATTCATCTTAGAAGTATTGCACTATTCATTTTCAGAAGATGTTTTCGATGCTGACAAAGAATACATTTTACCTGAAAAATTATCTCCAGTTGCCCGATTAGCCGGCGAAACATATAGCCATATCTCAAATCTTATCGATATCAAAAGACCTAAATAAATATAAAAACAACGCTTTGCATTGACAAAGCGTTGTTTACTATAATTATTTAATTTAGTTGCTAATTTTTTCTCTCAAATCAACAATCTGTACGTTTCCATCAATCATACCACTTGGGCCTTTTAACTTAATTAATGACATTCTTGGATCATAATCTAAAATTAAATTGTCTTCCAAATACATTTCAGAGTGTTTTTTTATTGGCATTTCACCAATATCACTAGAAATTACTTCAGTATAATCAGATTGATCTTGATCTTTTCCTAATACCAACAATCTGAAACTTATATTTATAGCACAAGTTCCAAACTTAGAGTATTTGCCCACACCATCATCTAAATCGAGAACAATCGTCCCGTTTTTTTGATAATCTTTCAACTGGTCTATTAATGATTCAGAAATTTTCATGTACATAATTTCATCCCCTTTATGTAAGAAGAATAACATCAAATCAATTTAAACCACAGAAATTTGCTCACAAAAAAAACAATTCAATTTATGAATTGTTTTAATGACTCCGGCAGTAGGACTCGAACCTACGACATCATGATTAACAGTCATGCGCTACTACCAACTGAGCTATGCCGGAATAAATTACGCGTGGCGACGTCCTACTCTCACAAGGGGCAACCCCTCACTACGATCGGCGCTAAAAAGCTTAACTTCTGTGTTCGACATGGGAACAGGTGTATCCTTCTTGCTATCGCCACCACACTATTTAGTTGAGTAAACTTCGCTCACTCAAAACTGGATCAAAAAACATTCCATCTTTTTTTAACTTCCGAGTCCATTTTTTCTTGGTTAAGTCCTCGATCGATTAGTATCAGTCCGCTCCGTACATCACTGCACTTCCACTTCTGACCTATCTACCTGATCTTCTCTCAGGGATCTTACTTTCTTTAAGAAATGGGAAATCTCATCTTGAGGTGGGCTTCACACTTAGATGCTTTCAGCGTTTATCCCTTCCCTACATAGCTACCCAGCGATGCCTTTGGCAAGACAACTGGTACACCAGCGGTAAGTCCATCCCGGTCCTCTCGTACTAAGGACAGATCCTCTCAAATTTCCAACGCCCGCGACGGATAGGGACCGAACTGTCTCACGACGTTCTGAACCCAGCTCGCGTGCCGCTTTAATGGGCGAACAGCCCAACCCTTGGGACCGACTACAGCCCCAGGATGCGACGAGCCGACATCGAGGTGCCAAACCTCCCCGTCGATGTGGACTCTTGGGGGAGATAAGCCTGTTATCCCCAGGGTAGCTTTTATCCGTTGAGCGATGGCCCTTCCATGCGGAACCACCGGATCACTAAGCCCGACTTTCGTCCCTGCTCGACTTGTAGGTCTCGCAGTCAAGCTCCCTTGTGCCTTTACACTCTGCGAATGATTTCCAACCATTCTGAGGGAACCTTTGGGCGCCTCCGTTACTCTTTAGGAGGCGACCGCCCCAGTCAAACTGCCCATCTGACACTGTCTCCCATCACGATTAGTGATGCGGGTTAGAGTGGCCATAACACAAGGGTAGTATCCCACCATTGCCTCCGTCGAAACTAGCGTCCCGACTTCTACGGCTCCTACCTATCCTGTACATGTGGTACAGACACTCAATATCAAACTGCAGTAAAGCTCCATGGGGTCTTTCCGTCCTGTCGCGGGTAACCTGCATCTTCACAGGTACTAAAATTTCACCGAGTCTCTCGTTGAGACAGTGCCCAAATCGTTACGCCTTTCGTGCGGGTCGGAACTTACCCGACAAGGAATTTCGCTACCTTAGGACCGTTATAGTTACGGCCGCCGTTTACTGGGGCTTCAATTCGTACCTTCGCTTACGCTAAGCACTCCTCTTAACCTTCCAGCACCGGGCAGGCGTCAGCCCCTATACTTCATCTTTCGATTTTGCAGAGACCTGTGTTTTTGATAAACAGTCGCTTGGGCCTATTCACTGCGGCTGATCGTTAGATCAGCACCCCTTCTCCCGAAGTTACGGGGTCATTTTGCCGAGTTCCTTAACGAGAGTTCGCTCGCTCACCTTAGGATACTCTCCTCGACTACCTGTGTCGGTTTACGGTACGGGTCATTGTTTTCTCACTAGAAGCTTTTCTTGGCAGTGTGACATCAGAAACTTCGGTACTTGTATTTCCCTCCCCATCACAACTTGTCCTTAGAAAGATAAGCATTTGACTCATCTTAAGACTCATTGCTTAGACAGACATTTCCAATCGTCTGATTTCTTAGCCTACTGCGTCCCTCCATTGCTCAAACAAAAACAACGAGTACAGGAATATCAACCTGTTATCCATCGCCTACGCCTTTCGGCCTCGGCTTAGGTCCCGACTAACCCTGGGCGGACGAGCCTTCCCCAGGAAACCTTAGTCATACGGTGGACAGGATTCTCACCTGTCTTTCGCTACTCATACCGGCATTCTCACTTCTAAGCGCTCCAGCAGTCCTCACGGTCTACCTTCAACGCCCTTAGAACGCTCTCCTACCATTACACCCTAAGGTGTAATCCACAGCTTCGGTAATATGTTTAGCCCCGGTACATTTTCGGCGCAGGGTCACTCGACTAGTGAGCTATTACGCACTCTTTAAATGGTGGCTGCTTCTAAGCCAACATCCTAGTTGTCTGTGCAACCCCACATCCTTTTCCACTTAACATATATTTTGGGACCTTAGCTGGTGGTCTGGGCTGTTTCCCTTTCGACTATGGATCTTATCACTCACAGTCTGACTCCCAGAGATAAATGTATGGCATTCGGAGTTTATCTGAATTCGGTAACCCGAGATGGGCCCCTAGTCCAAACAGTGCTCTACCTCCATCATTCTTACTCTGAGGCTAGCCCTAAAGCTATTTCGGAGAGAACCAGCTATCTCCAAGTTCGTTTGGAATTTCTCCGCTACCCACACCTCATCCCCGCACTTTTCAACGTACGTGGGTTCGGTCCTCCAGTGCGTTTTACCGCACCTTCAACCTGGACATGGGTAGATCACATGGTTTCGGGTCTACGACCACATACTCATTCGCCCTATTCAGACTCGCTTTCGCTACGGCTCCGTCTCTTCGACTTAACCTCGCATGGGATCGTAACTCGCCGGTTCATTCTACAAAAGGCACGCCATCACCCATTAACGGGCTTTGACTTGTTGTAGGCACACGGTTTCAGGATCTATTTCACTCCCCTTCCGGGGTGCTTTTCACCTTTCCCTCACGGTACTGGTTCACTATCGGTCACTAGGGAGTATTTAGCCTTGGGAGATGGTCCTCCCGGATTCCGACGGAATTCCTCGTGTTCCGCCGTACTCAGGATCCTCCTAGGTGTGATTCAAATTTCATCTACGGGGCTTTTACCCTGTCTCGCAGACCTTTCCAGGTCCTTCGATTATTTCAATCAACTACCATATCGGAGTCCTACAACCCCAAGAGGCAAGCCTCTTGGTTTGGGCTTTTCCCGTTTCGCTCGCCGCTACTCAGGGAATCGATTTTTCTTTCTCTTCCTGCAGGTACTTAGATGTTTCAGTTCTCTGCGTCTACCTCCATTCAGCTATGTATTCACTGAACAGTAACATCCTGTTAAAGATGCTGGGTTTCCCCATTCGGAAATCTCCGGATCAAAGCTTACTTACAGCTCCCCGAAGCATATCGGTGTTAGTCCCGTCCTTCATCGGCTCCTAGTGCCAAGGCATCCACCGTGCGCCCTTATTCACTTAACCTTATCAACCTTACGGTTGGGTCTTTATCTTCCCTCTAGCGATAGAGTTCCAATAAATAAAAAATAAGCAATTGAACTATTAAAAAACTCATTCAACGCGGTGTTCTCGGTTTGTTTTAAAAATTTTTGGTTTGTTTTTTGTATCCAGTTTTCAATGAACGATTTGAGAGTAGACCTCTCAAAACTGAACGAATAAAGATAAACTTGTGTAGTCTCCGTAATTTTCCTTAGAAAGGAGGTGATCCAGCCGCACCTTCCGATACGGCTACCTTGTTACGACTTCACCCCAATCATCTATCCCACCTTAGGCGGCTGGCTCCATAAAGGTTACCTCACCGACTTCGGGTGTTACAAACTCTCGTGGTGTGACGGGCGGTGTGTACAAGGCCCGGGAACGTATTCACCGCGGCGTGCTGATCCGCGATTACTAGCGATTCCGGCTTCATGTAGGCGAGTTGCAGCCTACAATCCGAACTGAGAGAAGCTTTAAGAGATTAGCTTAGCCTTGCGACTTCGCGACTCGTTGTACTTCCCATTGTAGCACGTGTGTAGCCCAGGTCATAAGGGGCATGATGATTTGACGTCATCCCCACCTTCCTCCGGTTTGTCACCGGCAGTCTCGCTAGAGTGCCCAACTAAATGATGGCAACTAACAATAAGGGTTGCGCTCGTTGCGGGACTTAACCCAACATCTCACGACACGAGCTGACGACAACCATGCACCACCTGTCACTTTGCCCCCGAAGGGGAAGCTCTATCTCTAGAGTGGTCAAAGGATGTCAAGACCTGGTAAGGTTCTTCGCGTTGCTTCGAATTAAACCACATGCTCCACCGCTTGTGCGGGCCCCCGTCAATTCCTTTGAGTTTCAACCTTGCGGTCGTACTCCCCAGGCGGAGTGCTTAATGCGTTAGCTGCAGCACTGAAGGGCGGAAACCCTCCAACACTTAGCACTCATCGTTTACGGCGTGGACTACCAGGGTATCTAATCCTGTTTGCTCCCCACGCTTTCGAGCCTCAGCGTCAGTTACAGACCAGAGAGCCGCCTTCGCCACTGGTGTTCCTCCATATATCTACGCATTTCACCGCTACACATGGAATTCCACTCTCCTCTTCTGCACTCAAGTCTCCCAGTTTCCAATGACCCTCCCCGGTTGAGCCGGGGGCTTTCACATCAGACTTAAGAGACCGCCTGCGCTCGCTTTACGCCCAATAAATCCGGACAACGCTTGCCACCTACGTATTACCGCGGCTGCTGGCACGTAGTTAGCCGTGGCTTTCTGGTCAGATACCGTCAAGGGATAAACTTTCCACTCTTATCCTTGTTCTTCTCTGACAACAGAGTTTTACGATCCGAAAACCTTCTTCACTCACGCGGCGTTGCTCGGTCAGACTTTCGTCCATTGCCGAAGATTCCCTACTGCTGCCTCCCGTAGGAGTTTGGGCCGTGTCTCAGTCCCAATGTGGCCGATCACCCTCTCAGGTCGGCTATGCATCGTTGCCTTGGTGAGCCGTTACCTCACCAACTAGCTAATGCACCGCGGGTCCATCCTCCAGTGACGCAATTGCGCCTTTCAAAAGAAAACCAGGCGGTTTTCTCTGTTATGCGGTATTAGCACCTGTTTCCAAGTGTTATCCCCCGCTGGAGGGTAGGTTACCCACGTGTTACTCACCCGTTCGCCACTCCTTTTCTTTCGGTGGAGCAAGCTCCGGTGAAAGAAAAAGCGTTCGACTTGCATGTATTAGGCACGCCGCCAGCGTTCGTCCTGAGCCAGGATCAAACTCTCATTAAAAAGTTTGCACAGTCTTGCGACTGTTAGCTCAATTGTATTAATTGACTTGTTGCTAGCATATTGCTTGCTTTGTATTGTTTGTTCCTATAAATAGGAACGCCCTACACATTTGGTTCGTCTTATTCGTTCAGTTTTCAAAGGTCTATTTCTGTTGCATCAGCAACTTTTATATCATAACAGCTGACCGAATGAATGTCAATAACTTTTTGAAATATTTTTTTCGAAACTTTTTAAATCATTTCAAATTGTTTGCCTTCGTCATTTGACAGCTTAGTTAGATTATCATTTCATTTACAGTCCGTCAATAGTTTTTTTCTGAAAAAATAAAAAAATCTGAAAAGAAATTTTTCTTTCCAGATTTCACAGTATTTTATTTAAATAATGGTACGCCTTCAATTTGTACACTGCTTAAAATTTCTCTCAAACTATCTGGTGTTTCCCAAAAATAATCTTGGGGTAAAGCGGTGGTTGTACCTTGCATTTCAAATACATAAAGCGGCATGCTTTGTCCTCTACTTTGCGTATTTGTTAGCTCCATTAAATTAATATTGTTGACATCAATTAGCAACTTTTCCTTCAAAAAGTTCAAAAAGCTTGCTAAAACAGTGTTTCCAGTTTGGGTATCCGTGCGAGCGAATTCTTTCGTACTTCCATCTTCGTGAACTAAAAAACGTTTTGAACCATCTTCCAGATGTAACATAATCGTTCCAGATATTTGTTTTGTCACAATATTCACCTCTAAGTTTTACTGGTTAAAACATTGTAACATCTTTTCTGAAAAAATGGAATTTCCAAATGAAAAATATCATTGGTTTCCATCTTTTATTTTCGCAGCAGCATTTTCTTGTAATGCTTCATAGGTTTCTTTTGTCCAGATAGGCATGTTTTCTGCTAATGAACGAAAACCGATATGCTTGTTACGGTTGGTAAAGTATCTTTTTCGATGCAAAGATGGCGGTGCTGGATGCGTCATTAAAGTTCGTAAAGACAAACTGATTTTTTCAGTATACTCGTCAATATCAATGATTTGAACCTTGACTGTCTCACCGACATTTAAATATTGATGAATATTTTTAGTGTAGCCAGATTGGATTTCGGATACATGAATTAGTCCTTGTGTCTGATCATCTAATGATACAAATGCACCGTATGGCTGAATACCGGTAATTTTTCCTTTGATAACTTGTCCTATTTTATAACTCATTTGATTCCCTCTCTTCGCTTTTTCATTATACTTGAAAAGTTTAATTTATTATAGTTTTTTAGAAGAAAGCATTTTTTATTACTATTTCTTGCTTGTAAAACGTATACTGTTAATGAGAGAGGTCATGTTACGAATAGGAGGATTTTTTTTATGGTAAATTTTGATCAAGAAATTAATCGGACCGGAACACAAAGTATTAAATGGGACGAAATTAATAAGATGCACAATGAAAGTGGCTTACTTCCTTTGTGGATTGCCGATATGGATTTTAAAGCTCCTGAAGGGGTGATTGACAGCTATCAAAAATTATTGAATCACGGAATTTTTGGTTATACAGCAGCCAGTGATGACTTGTTTTCCGCTTTGATAAATTGGGAGAAGAAAAGATATAATTTATCATTAACCACTGAGAATATTTTACTTTTCACTAGTGTATTAGCAGGAATTACAACGGCGATTCAAACCTTCACACAAGCAAATGACGCTGTTTTGATTCACGATCCCATATATCCACCCTTTGCTGACATTGTAAAACGAAATAAAAGAAAATTGGTCCGTAGTCGTTTAATTGAAGAAAAGGGACAATTTAAAATGGATTTTTCTGATATGGAAGAAAAATTCAAAAAGCAAAATATCAAAGCTTTTATTCTATGTAACCCCCATAATCCCGGTGGACGTGTCTGGTCGAAAGCGGAACTTACACAATTAGGCGAACTATGTAAAAAATATCATGTTATCGTGTTGGCAGATGAGATTCATCAAGATCTAGTATTTGAACCAGCCGAAATGACTTCATTTCTGACAGCCGGTTCCTTCGATGACTTTGCGATTAAATTTACTTCAGTCACTAAAACATTTAATTTAGCTGGCATCAAAAGTGCTGTAGCCATCGTTAAAAATCCTGCCTTGAAGACACGCTTGGAACAATATCAACAGATGAACTTCCAACACGAGGTCAATACTTTTGGAATGGTGGGCATGCAAGCCGCCTATGAAACCGGTGGAGAATGGCTAGCCGAATTGCTGGTTTATTTAAAGAAAAACATTGCTTATACTTTAGAATTCTTTGCTGAAAATCTTCCAAAAGTCAAGATCATGCAGCCGGAAGGAACCTATCTCTTGTGGTTAGATTTTTCTGAATATGGTTTAACTGATGAGGCATTAGAAAATAAATTGGTTCATGAAGGAAAAGTCGTTTTAAATCCGGGGATTAGCTATGGTTCTGGTGGCGCCCATCATATGCGTTTAAATGTTGCTTGTCCGCTAAAAACATTGCAAGCAGGTTTAGAGCGCATCAAGAAATGTTTGTAAAAATTAATTCATCTAAATAAAATGCCCCTCAAAAGCTGACTTAAAAACCAACTTTTGAGGGGCATTATTTTTTATTCTACTTCGATTGATTCGATGATTACATCGTTGACTGGTTTATCTTGTGGTCCACGTTTCACTGCACCGATGGCGTCGACAACGTCCATTCCATCAATGACTTGACCGAAAACAGTATGGCGACCATCTAACCAAGGTGTTCCACCATCTTTATAAGTTTCGACAATTTCATTTGGGAAACCAGCATCAGCCAATTGACCTAACATATTATCTGGTACATTTTGGTTGTTTACGATGAAAAATTGGCTACCATTAGTGTTTGGACCAGCATTTGCCATCGATAATGCACCACGAACGTTAAATAATTTTTGTGAAAATTCATCTTCAAATTTTGCACCATAGATACTTTCGCCACCCATACCAGTACCGGTTGGATCGCCACCTTGAATCATGAAATCAGGAATAACACGGTGAAAAATTACACCATCGTAGTAACCTTTGTTAGCTAATTCAATAAAGTTTTGAACTGTTCTTGGTGCTTCGTCGATAAATAATGCGACTTTAATATCTCCCATATTGGTTTTGATTGTTGCTTTTGGACCAAAATGAGCATCAATGTTTAATTGTGGAAACAAATTAATTTCCTCCTTTAATTTTACTGATTACATTTTATCAGATTTTCGCCAGATTTCACATTAATTCATTTCTCATAAAAGATTTGTTACAATAAGAGCTCGAAAGGAAGTTTGCTATGGAAATATATGATGTAACAATTATCGGAGCCGGACCAGTCGGTATGTATGCCGCTTTTTACGCTGGAATTCGACAAGCAAAAACTAAAATCATCGACTCTTTACCACAGCTTGGCGGACAGTTAACCACACTCTATGCCGAAAAATATATTTATGATATCCCAGGATTTCCTGCAATTAAAGCCGGTGACCTGATTCATAATTTAGAAGAACAGCTACAAACTTTTTCTCATACTTATTGTTTAGCTGAAGAAGTCATACATTTAGAAAAAAAAGAAGATTACTTTATCTTGACCACCAATAAAGACGTTCATTATAGTAAATCGGTCATCCTTGCCTTAGGAAACGGTTCTTTCCAGCCACGAAAATTACAAGTGGAAAAAGCGGATTACTTTGAGAATAATGGGATTGCTTACTATATAAATGATTTGATGCAATATGCTGGCAAGAAAGTTGCGATTGCTGGTGGAGGTGACTCGGCGATTGACTGGGCTTTAATGCTAGAACCAATTGCTGCAGAAGTCTCCTTAATTCATCGCCGCCCAGAATTTCGGGGGCATGAACACAGTGTGACAAAATTAAAAAATTCAACTGTTAAGCTATATACCTCGTATTTAATTAAAGAACTCCATGGTGAACAAAATTTAACGGGAATTACTTTGCAAAAAGCTAAAACAGATGAGTTTGAAACTTTAGACGTCGATACTTTGATGGTCAATTATGGTTTTACTTCTTCATTGGATCATTTGACAGTTTGGGGAATTGACAATTCTCGCCGTGGGATTGAAGTGGCTTCAAATATGGAGACTTCCTTAAATGGCGTCTTTGCTGCTGGTGATATTGTCGACTATGATGGCAAGGTAAAACTAATTGCTACTGGTTTTGGTGAAGCACCGACAGCCATTAACAATGCGCTATTTTATAATGATCCTAAAACAAGACGTCAACCCGTCCACAGTACCAGCTTATTTCCAAAACTAAAAGAACAGGAGAATTGATATGGTTTTTGAGACAGATCATTTAGAAGAATTTGCTCGCGGTTTATTGGTAGAACGAGGTGTTTCAATCAACGACATCGCCGAATTGGTTTTCTTTTTACAAAAAGATTATGTGGTGGATTTAACCCTTGAACAATGTGCTTACAGCGTTGATCGAGTGTTGACTAAACGAGAAGTCCACAATGCGATTATTACCGGTGTGCAACTGGATAAATTAGCCGAAGAAAAAAAACTAGACTCACCCTTGCAGGAAATCATCGAGGAAGATGAGGGCTTGTATGGCATTGATGAAATCATGGCGTTATCGATCGTCAATGTGTTTGGTTCTATTGGTTTTACTAACTATGGCTATATCGACAAAGTCAAACCAGGGATTTTAGAAAAATTAAACAGCCATGATGGTGTTCATGTTCATACTTTTTTAGATGACTTAGTGGGCGCAATTGCGGCGGCGGCGGCCAGTCGTTTGGCCCACGAAGAACCACAAAAATTAGATGGCTCAATGAAATAAAACGAGACAGCACTAGATTTTTTTCTAGCGCTGTCTCATTTTTATTTTACTGGTATTTGAATTTCTGTCAGCCATTCTTCAGTCGATTCTTTATTCCAGATACCGTCAATATAATTTTCTCGCGGCAAATCAGCTATTTCGAAACCATGGGCTTCAATATAATTCAATATCGCTGCGTAGGCTTGTGGTAGATTTTCATAAGCGCCTCGATGCATCGTACAAACAGCTCGTGGCACTTCTTCGATTATCTTAAATTTCAACTCGCCAAAATCGGCCTTCATTTCGGTGACCGCTTCACAAATTTCGTAATCAATTTCACTTTCGCGATATTCCTGATCGTGATAAATGTTGAAACAATATTCAGGAATCCGACATTCACAACCAGCTTGTTCCATTAAGCGCCCCATTTCTGGCACAACGGTTAAAAGTTCCTGATAAGTATTGACTGTTCTGCGAACGGAAGCAATAATCACTTCTGGCAGTCTCTTTTCCACCATGTGATAAGTCTGCAAATAATCTTGTTGCATATAGCTTTCAATCATCGATAACATTTGAGTCTTCTCGGCAATTTCCCGTAAAAGTTGGACCTTTTTGTGCTGCAGCAAATTATTCTCTGCTTTCCCCTGGGTGCTGGCTTGAATTTCTTCAATCGAAAAACCAATCTTTTTTAGTGCCAATAATTGATGCAACTGTCCTACTTGACCTGCACTATAATAGCGATAACCATTATCAGGATCAATAAAACGTGGCTTCAACAAGCCAATATCATCATAATAGCGCAATGTTTTAATCGTCACTTGATTCATTTTAGAAAACATGCCGATCCGATATAATTTTTCTTCTTCCATCTCATCTACTCCCAACGAAAAATTTTGATTGCCACAACGAAGGTGAGAATACCTAGAAGGACTAGGTAGCTAATGATCATCCCTTGATTTTCTAACGGCTGCGCCAAAGTGATACTCTTTAAAAGTTTGATACCTTGGGTTAAAGGTAAAACAGTAGCGACCTGTTGAACTACCTTAGGAAATAATTCAAAAGGAATCACCGCTCCCGATAAAAACAACATTGGAAAATAAACAAAAGTACAAACAACGTTAGCAATCTTCAAATTTTTACACAAGCTAGCAATCAATAAACCTAAACCATACATACTGAACATCACTAAAAAGTAGCCGCCAATTAATTTTAGCCAACTGCCCTGCATTTGATAATTCAAGAAGACAATCCCTACAAATATCACGATAACCGCTGAAGCAATCGCGGTCAAGGCTGCTACGATAAATTGCGCCAATATAACTACCAGCGGAGAAACCGGCGTCACAAAAAAATGTTTCAAAATCTTTTTGTCCCGATAATCACAGATCGTCAGCGGAATCCCCATAAAAGCTGTTGCACAGATACCGACAGCCAACAAAGACGCAAAACTACTGTCTAAAAAAGTATAATCCGCACCGTTTGCCGAATGATTGCCAGCAATCATCTCAATCAAAAGTAATACACAAACAGGCATACCAATCCCAAAAATAATGCCATCCAATGTTCGCGTCGCTAATTTCCCTTGAATTTTTGTTAAGGTTAATAAACTATGCATGCTTGTTCCCTCCCATATAAAAAAGATACGCCTCTTCTAAATTGTCGTACATTGTTTGTTGAATGACTTCCTCCACTTCACCCGTGATCACTTTTTGCCCATCCTTTATTAAAAATACCCGATCACACAACATTTCAGCCTCTTCCATATAATGAGTTGTCAAAATAATCGTCAAGCCTTGCTTCTTTAGATCTAACAACGTTTGCCAAACTTCTCGCCGCGCTTCAGTATCTAAGCCAGTCGTTAGCTCATCTAGAAAAATCACTTGCGGTTGCGGAATGAGGGCTAAAATAATTGAAAGTTTTTGTCTTTGTCCACCTGATAAATCTGCTACTTTTTGTTTCAAGAATGGTTCAAGACCAAATAATGTCAGCAATTCTCGATAGTCTCTTGGCGCTTCGTACAAGCTAGCCATCTCTTCACACAATTCTTGCACCCGAATCATGTCCTGATAACTGGATGATTGCAGCTGAACCCCGACCTTTTGAAAAACAGTCTGACGATTCTTTCTAGGATTGCTACCGAAAATTTTAGCTTCTCCAGCATCCAGTTTGCGAATACCTAGGAGACATTCAATTGTAGTAGATTTCCCAGCGCCATTAGGTCCCAACAACCCAAAAACTTCTCCTGCCTTGACTGAAAAGCTTAAGCCCTTTACAACTATTTTCCCTCCATATTTTTTGGTTAGATTTTTTGCTTCGACACAGATTGTCATCATCGACCGCCCCTTTCATTTACTAGGATATAATCTCCCCTAAGTGGAGGGTCAACCGATTTTTTGCAAAAAAAAAGCAACGAAAATTCGTCGCTTACAAGACATCTCTTTTTAAAGAACGTTTGCCAATGAAAATCTGCACCAAGAAAAATACCTCTAGTAATACAAAAAATAAAATAAAACAATACATAAAGAAATCTTCTGGCAGTACATTGATAATCGGATCAGTCACCGGATTAAATATCCAGTCATCATTACTGAAAAACGTTTCATGGAATAAGACAAAGAACTGATTAAAATTCAACGCACCAACAGCTGCAATTACCAAAGGAATGACAAAAGCAATTTTAAAGGGTCGCTGCATGGTCCATAAACGCTTCGTCTTCACTAAATGACGCAAATAAAAAATACTGGGAATGATGGTCACAATTAACACACCATAATTCAGTAGAAATAACTTTTTCACATCTACAAAATGCACGGCACCACTTTCAGAGACTGGAAAATCAGACATCTTTAATTGATCTACCCAAGGTAAATTCAAATAATGCATCAGCTGATCGAAGTTTTTCATCAGTTGATTTTTTGAAAAAGTTACATAGTCCAACACATTTAAATGATCCACCGAAAAGCTATATAACCAACGAGCATTAATCGTTAAAGTAATCGCTAAAGTCAACAAGGTAAAAATCCAACAAATTAAACCTAATCGCTCCAGCCATTTCCAGCTATTCAAATGACCACTCATCTAAAGAATCCACTACATATGTCGGTGCTTCTGGTAAAGTGGCTACTTCAGCTTTTTGAGTAAAGCCTGATAAGACAAGAAGTGAATCAACTTGATTATTGATTCCTGCTAGAATATCCGTCGTGTAGTTATCCCCTACCATTAAGACTTCTGATTTTTTTAAATTGAGAATTTCGATGGCTTTATCCATGATGATGGCTTCAGGCTTACCGATGTAAGTCGCTTTTTGTTGCGTCGAAGCTTCCACCATGGCAATCACAGAACCAGCTCCTGGTAAAAGTCCACGTTCTGTCGGAATATTTTTATCTGGATTGGTGCCGATAAATTTCCCGCCTTTTTGAATGGCTAAAGTAGCTTTGACAAATTTCTCATACGTTAATTCTGTATCTAGGCCAACTACTACATAGTCTGGAGTTTCTTCATCCCAAACAAAACCAGCTGCCAAAATCGGCTCAACCAAACCGGGTTCACCGATAATATAAACCTTGTTGCCTAAATGTAAATCCTTCATATAATCAATCGTTGCCAAAGTAGCGGTATACACCGTTTCCTCCGGTACATTGATCGCAAATTCATTTTTCAAACGACTAGCCACCATCGCTGGAGTTTTCGTTGTGTTATTGGTTAAAAATAAAAACGGAATTTCTTGTTTTTGTAAGCTTTCTACGAAGCGGCGTCCCGCTGGAATCGGCTCTGTTCCGCGATAGATGGTTCCATCTAAATCAATTAAATACCCTTGATATTTCACATACTCACTCTTCTCTTTGTCGAATCACAAAACGACCTTGGTTATCTTGTTCTTTTGGTTTACTAGTTGTTTCTTTTTTCGGTTTGCGATTTTTTATCACTGGTTTTTTCTTGGATTGATTACTAACAGCCACCTTTTTTTCTTCTGTGTAGGCTTGGTTAGTCACTTTTTTATTTTTTGGTCGTTTACGTTTCTTACGATTGGCATTACTTCTTTTACCACCAGTCCGCTCAATCACAAAAAAAGCACAGCCAAAGTTACAATATTCATATAAATAGTCTTCTAACGTATCAATCCGTTGTTCGGGATTGCTTTTACGATCATCACTTCTAAAGAAACCTTTTAAACGTAATTTTTCATAGCCCCAGTCACCTACGACATAATCATAGCGACTCAAGACATCGCTGAAGCGTTCACCTAACATGTCGGCATCAAAGCCGTCACGATAATTTTTTACTAGTTGATATTGGCGTTCGCCTACCAGTAGATTTTTGTCGTCTACCATGGTTACCAACTCACCTTTTTTCTTTTCTTCAACGGGGGTTTCTACGATTTCTTCAAGTACAGATGTCATTTCATCTGTGACATTTTTTTCTTTTGTTTCTGACATCTTCTCACCACCTGAAAGTTATTATACCTTGTTTTTATTGGATTGGGTAGTGACGATGGAGATAGTCTCCCAGAACTGTCCGAATAAAAGCCGGAAATAAAAATTGATAATCACCAGCAATTTCAATCGTTGGGAAAAAGGGGACAAACATAAAATGATCCACCGTAACAATACTATACGTACCAGCCGGATCCACCAGCTCACCTAAATAACGGACTTGGTGATTAACGGCGTCATATTCGATACCGTCATACACCAAATGACCAAAAACCTTTCCACGAAAGCCCATGCCCATCACAGGAAATTGAATTAGAAAATGACGATTCTTTTCCATTTCAAAAATCAAACGAATCAAATCACTGCCGCTAAAAGTTACTTTGATTAAATGCATCGGATGAGGCAAAGCTTCATGGAGCTGATCTTGGTTGACGACCCCTTTAGGTAAATCTGCTAAAAATAAACCGGTATTCAAAATAGCCGCCTCTGTATTTGCGGATTCTTCCACTGCCTTCAAAGCATATTTAATCATGGGATGATCGCCAAAAGGTTTTTGGGTCATCTCAAAAGGAATCTTAGCGACGGTCTTTTCTGCTAATAACTGATGCCCTTCTGCAAAATAGCCAGCAATTTCTTCTTCATCCTCTGGTAATGCCAACATATCAGCTGTCGCAAAAGTATCGGCTTTGGTCTTAACAATCTTATGATCATCATCTAAGTAGAGATCGACTTCACCGACATACTGACCGAATTTTCCAGCAGCCGCCAGCTGAACATTGCCGATTTTTTCGCCTTTTTCAAATAAATGATGGGTGTGAGAACCTAAAATCAAATCGATTTGAGGAAATTCTACCGCAATGCGGCGATCGACACTAATCCCTAAATGGCTCAGCAAAATTAGTACATCCACTTTCGGACGCATATCTGCCACCAAGCGGGGTAAAATATCCGTTTCTTGGCGAATATCCCAGCCATTGGGATTATAAGTCAATGGAAAAGGCGCAGTAAAAGCGATTAAGCCAATTTTGGTCCCTTTTTCTGTCGTCATTATTTTACTTGGTTGCGCCCATTCCGGCGGTTGTAACGTATTTTTATCAAATAAATTATCTAATAAAACATCAAAATTTGCTTCATCATATAGATGGTTTAATTCCGCTTTTGAATTGCCCACCCCTTCATTATTACCGATGGTGGCAGCATCATAATGAATCTGATTCATTAGCTGGACATTCGCCTGACCATTGGTTGCTTCAGTTAAAGGATGCCAGCGATCCACAAAATCACCTAAATCCACGGTAATAATTGGACCATCGGTAGTTTCCGCTTGTTTACGACTCAATAAAAAGCGGCGAATTTTAGGCCAATTTTCTAAATGGGAGTGCAAATCATTCGTATGTAAAATGTTAATTTTTTCCATAACAAGCCTCTTTCTCACTAGTTTAAACTGTTTTTATAGTACCATAGAGTTATAAAAATCCCGAAGTAAAGGAGCCATTGCCATGAAATTTTCTTCTATTCTTGGTCCGATTTGGTTAGATGCTGATGAAACTAGCTTGACGCAGGTTTCCTACAGTGAAATTCCTGAAACTGCTGAGGCTAATCAAGCGATTCTATTGCAAGCCAAAGATGAAATCATCGGCTACTTAGCTGGCGAACGAATTGACTTTAGCGTACCAATAAAATTTTTAAGTGGCACGCCTTTTCAACAAGCTGCTTGGCGGGAATTACAAACCATTCCTTATGGAGAAACCCGCAGCTATCAAGAACAAGCGACAAATATCGACCGACCAAAAGCTGTCCGAGCGATCGGTCAAGCCAATCGCAACAATCCCCTGGCAATCATTGTCCCTTGTCACCGCGTCCTAGGAAAAAATGGTCAATTAACTGGCTATTCCGGTTCTGGTGAAAAAGGTTTAGCCATCAAAGCCCAATTATTAAAGATCGAAAAAAGCCGAGAAAGCTAATCACTTTCCCGGCTATTTCTAACTACTAGAACCTGAGCTACTATTCGCTGATTCATCTGCTTTTACCCGATCAATGGCAATTACAATCGACAAGATCATAATTAAATAGTCTTCATCAAATATTTTAATTTCGTAGGTATCGCCCCACGAAACCCATTTTTTGTGAATTTCTGCCAAGGTTTTTCCTTTACGTTCAACGCTAAAATCCATGTCCCACCAATTGCCATCAACACTGACACCATCAGCATTAATTTCATACTTGGCTTTTAAAAAAGTCAGTTTCTTTTGAATCTCCACCATTTCTTTACCGTCAATTTCAACAAAGAATTTTGGTAATAGGCTGATGGTTTTCTTAGTGATCTTACTGACTTCTCGGCCTTGTTCATCGGTAATTTCAAAAGTTTTTGGAATCTTCATAAAGCTACCATTCACGTAAAATCGTGGTTGCTGATTTTCATCAGTGACAGTAAATTTTTCGCCAATACTAAAGACTTTTTGCTTAATGTATAAAGTTTTCATTGGTCACCTCGCTAATTGTCCACATCGCCAGTATTAATCACTGGTTGAGTTCCTTTATCGGTAATAATAGACACCAGTAAATTATTAATCAATTGAATTTTTTTATCGTCGCTAAAAGCGATTTGTTGACCAGCTTCGATTTGTTCTAAAGCCATTTGCGTCATGGTCACTGCACCTTCCACGATTGTTTGTCGTGCAGATAAGATTGCTTTGGCTTGCTGACGTTGAAGCATTGCGTTGGCAATCTCAGTAGCATAAGCCAAATGATTCAAGCGGGTTTCCACGACTTCTACACCAGCAATTGCTAGACGTTCTTGTAATTCTAACGCCAATTTTTCAGAAACTTCTTCAGTATTTCCCCGCAAAGTTAAATCATTTTCATCAAAGGTGTCGTAAGGATATTGAGTGGCAATATGACGAATCGCTGTTTCACTTTGGATTTCGACAAAATCTAAATAGTAATCAACATCAAACAAAGCTTTCGCCGTATCGACTACTTTAAACACAACCACTGCTGAAATCTCAACTGGATTACCGTCAGAATCATTAACCTTCAACAATGAACTATTAAAGTTACGTACCTTCATTGAAATATTGGTTTTTTGGGTCAAAGGAGTTGTGATAAACAAGCCATTATCCTTAATCGTGCCTAAATATTTTCCAAAAAATAAAACTGCTTTGGCTTGATTCGGTCCGACAATCGTTAACGAACTTAAAAACAGAACTGTAATAATCCACAAAACAATCCCGATAACTACCAAGCTGCTACTTTCACTCAAGGTTCCCCGTAAAAACAATAAGCCCCCGGCAACAAATAATATCACCAAGCCTAACAAACCAACATATCCATTCATATGAAAAGCTTTTTTCTCTTGCATTTTCAAAACCCTCCTCTTAAGTTGCCCTTAATTCTACGCCTCTTTCATGTAGCTTTCAAATTTTTGTACAACAAAAAAAGCACCTTCCAACGAAGATGCTGAATCAACAATATAATCAGGCACATAGCAGATCCTGCTTAGTGCTGCTTCCTTCCGGATCTGACACAATTCACAAGCCTGCCATTGCCCTAGCCTTTCGGCAAAAGTTAGTATAACAAAAACTACTCTTTTTGACCAGTCTTTTTTTTCTTAGCTCTAATTTGTCTAAAAAAATTGGTCAATAAAGTGCCACATTCTTCAGCTAAAATATCGCCTTCTACATATGCTCGATGGTTAAACCGCTGATCTGTCAGCAAGTTCATCAAGGTTCCGGCAGTTCCACCTTTCGGATCGGCTGCCCCAAAATAAACTTCCTCCACTCGTGCCAAAATCATTGCGCCACTACACATGGGACAAGGTTCTAGCGTCACGAAAAGTTGGCACTCTTCTAGGCGCCAGCTTTCAATTTTTCGGCAAGCCTCTTGAATCGCAAACATTTCAGCATGGCTGGTGGCATCTTGACTGTGCTCTCTTAAATTATGTCCGCGACCGATAATCTCACCTTGATACACGACGATTGCTCCGATGGGAACTTCGGCGATGGCTTCCGCTTTTTTTGCTTCCTTGATGGCTTCCATCATAAAAAAATCTTTTTCTGCTTGATTAAACGAACTGATTCTTTCCATAAAAACTCCAATAATCATTTTCTTTTACTATAACAAAAAAACCAATGGAAATTATCCACTGGTTCAAAATTTTACATCATTTTATCAACAAATTGGAACAAACGATCTTTTAAATCTTCTGTACTGTCTTTGATGGATTCACCATAAACAGATACACGTTTTTTGCCGACCTTTATCTTTGCTAGGATATTCATCAGATTTTCTAAATCTTCATCTGATAATTTATCCACGATTCCTAGAAGTCTTTCGCTACCATCGAATTTATCATTGACGAACCGTTTCACTTTACAACGGTTTGACAGATGATGGGCTTTTTCAATGACCTTCCCAGAAACCACTGCAACACTTGCGACACCGACAACAGCTAAAGCACTGACACCAATTTTGATTTTTGTTGAATTTTTCATAGTTTTCGCCCCTCTTTTTCATCATACCACAGGTTTGAAATTTGTAAAAAAATTCAGTGTTAATTTCGGCGATTGTTACCGCCAAATAATATGACTAGCCGCAATAACTGCAAGAAAGTCGCCATCGCACCAGCGACATAAGTCAAAGCTGCCGCAAATAGTACTTTTTTGGCTGCTGCTAGTTCTTCACTATCTAACAAATCCCCTTGACCTAAAATTTTCAAGGCTCTTCTTGAAGCATCAAATTCCACTGGCAAAGTGATTATTTGAAATAATAAAGCCAATGAAAAAGCAAAAATCCCGATATTGATCAAGGTTTGATTCCAGCTCATAAACACGCCGATTAAAATCAAAGGAAAGGCCAAGGTAGATCCTAAGTTTGCAACAGGAACGATCGCACCACGAATCTTCATCGGTATATAATGTTTAGCATCCTGAACCGCATGACCGCACTCGTGAGCGGCTACACCAATCGCTGCAACTGATGTTGATTGTGCGGTTGATTCCGACAAACTCAACATTTTATTGCCACTATTGTAATTATCGGTTAAATCTCCCGAAATTTGGGTCACACCGACATCATTGATTCCTTGGTTTTGTAAAATATAGCGAGCAGCTTCTGTCCCAGTCACGCCTTTGCGACTACGAACTTCATCGTATTTTGCATATGTTGATTTTACATAAGCGGAAGCAGCACCGGTAATGACTAAACCAATAATCACTAAAATAAAGGTTGGATCAAAAAGACTAAATAATCCATAACCACCGTACATAACTTGTCACTCTCCTATTCTTCACTAATCCTCTGACGACTAATTTATCATTTTTTAGTGAACTTATTGTGAACTGTTTCCTAAGAATTGCTTTGTTTAAAGTCCCGACACAAGGCTTGAATTTCTTGATAAATTTCTTGGGCTTCTTTTTTATCATGGGCATTGGCACCACTGGCTAATGGATGTCCACCACCGTGATGTTTTTTGGCTAATTGGTTAATCACTGGTCCTTTAGAACGTAATCGCACACGATAATAACCTTCCGGCTGTTCTACAAAAACACCCCAAGCCAAGACTTCATCGATCACACCTGGTAATGGTACCAGCGCTGAAGTATCGGCATCGATAATCCCATATTCCGTCATGATTTCTTTGGTTAAATAGACATAAGCTGCCCCATTTTCATCAACGGTTAAATGTTGATACAGATAACCTGAAAGTCTCGCTACACTAAAGGAGATTTGCTCGATTTCACGATTTAGTTTTGCGGCATCAATCCCATAATCTAAAAGCTCCGCGGCTATTCTTAAAGTATGACTAGTGGTCGCTGGGTATAAAAATCGTCCGGTATCACCAACAATTCCCGCATAAAGTAATCGCGCGGTATTTTCCGACATATTTAAATCTGTTTGATTAATCAAATCTGCAATCATTTCACTACTACTACTGGCACTCGTCTTAACCCAATGGATATCTCCATAAGGTTCATCATTGGGATGATGGTCAATTTTTATTAAAAAATCCCCGGTATGATAACGTTGGTCGCTGACCCGCGGAGTATTGGCTGTATCAGTCACAATCACTAGGGCAGTTTGATAATAATCATCAGGAATTTCTTGCATTTCCGCTAAAAATTCTAAGCCTTCTACTGGTCCACCGACTTGATAGACTTCTTTATTCGGAAAAGTAAAACGAATCGCTTCTGCCAATCCGACTTGTGAGCCTAAAGCATCTGGATCAGGCCGTTGATGACGGTGAATAATAATCCGTTGATATTCTTTTATCTTGCTAAAAATCTCTTCTAAAATTTCCATACGTTCTCCATTCTGTCTCAAAAAATATTAACTCCGTTCCATTACTTGCATCACAACAATGGCTTTAGCTACAATCATTTTATCAATATACACTTCGACATCTAAACGCCCCGAACGACGTCCTAATTCTAAAATTTTCTGATGGATTTCAATCTCACTTTCCAACTGAATCAAGCGTAAATAATGTAAATTAATCTGTTCAATCATAGTATTGCGGCGTTGGTCCATAAAAATCGAACGTTGGGCTACATTGGCGACTAACTCACTTAATACGCCAAACGAAATCGTTCCGACACTATTAACCATCTGAGGTGTCACATCAAATTTGAAGTAAGGTGTTTCTAAAGAATTGCCCTCGCGGTCGGTATCGATTGTTTGTAGATCCCCAATAATTTGATCGGAAATCGTATTAGACATTTGCGGCTGTCTTTGGACTAGCTGCATCGCCTTCATGACATCTTGCCGAGAAACCATCCCAATGATGGTTAAATCATCTTTTACTACTGGCATCATTTCTAAGCCATCCCAAATCATTTGATGGCTGACTGAAGCGACACTGGTATTTCCTTTAACGGTCAAAGGGTCTCTCGTCATGACTCGATCGATTAATTGATTTTCCGGTTTTCCAATCACGTCTTTTGCGGTAACGACACCCATCACTCGCAAGTTTCGGTTCACTACTGGAAAACGTGAATGTCCCACTAAATCAGATGTTTGATTATAATCAGCAATCGTATCGCCTAATTGTAAATAAGAGGTTTTTTCTAATGGCATAAAAATATCACTGACTTGCATGATATCTTTTTTGATTAACTGGTCACTCAAAGCCCGGTTAATCATCGTCGCTACCGTAAAACTATCGTAAGTAGTCCGTAATACGGGTAATTCTAATTCATCGGCTAAAGCAGCAATCTCTGCTGACGTATCAAATCCACCGGTAATTAAAACAGCGGCACCATCTTTTAAAGCCAAACGCTGCGCACCTAGACGGTTCCCCACAATCAGTAAAGCGCCTGGCGTAATGTAGCGTTCCATAGCTTCTTCTGTCATGGCACCAATCACAAATTTATGTAAGTCTTTGTCTAAACCACTGGCTCCGCCTAAAACATCCCCTTCGATGATTCTAACTACTTCACCAAAAGTTAAACGTTCAATATTCTTTTTAAGTTTTCTCTCAATCCGAATCGTTCCTACCCGTTGAATGGTTGAAACCAATCCGATATTTTCCGCATCTTTAATAGCACGGTAGGCTGTTCCTTCACTGACTTGTAAATTTTTTGCTATTCCACGGACTGAAATTCTTTCGCCGACTGGTAAGCTTTCTATGTGTTCTAAGATTAAATCGTGCTTTGTTGCCATAATCCACCCCTGATTTCTATTTCATGAAAATAGTACAGCTTTGCGAATATAGTATAACAGAAGTAATACAAAAAAAGAAGTTAATCGCCATCGATATGGTAGCGATTAACTTCTTTTTAGACTTTTAATAAATCAACCACCGACGATTGTAACAGTTCTAATAAATCAGTCACAGCAATTTCAACAGCGTGACCTAATTCACCACTGGAAATAATGACTGACGGATAATCCTTGATACTTTGGTCAATTAACAACGTATATTCAGGATGGTGCATTTGGATACCAATCGGTGTGTTGGCTCCGTGAACATAGCCGGTATGCTCTAAGACAAAATCCATTGGCGGAAAACCAATTTTGCGATTTCCCGTTGCTTTAGCTGCTTTCTTATAATCTAATCGGGCTTGCCAAGGTACTAAAGCAATCACGACACCGGTTTTATCCCCTTTTAAGACTAACGTTTTAAAGATTTTTTCAGCATCCTTTGGCACTTCAGTTAATTCTTCATCTTCAACTGGTAGTGTGATTGCTGTGAAAGGAATCTTTTTTTCAATTAAATAAGTTTCAACTTCATTGGCCATCTTTTCCACCCTTTCTAAATCTGAAAATTGATAAAATCAATGCGACAAAACACAAAACAAAGGAAGCAGTGAAAGTGACGCGCATCCCAAAAATAAAAATGTCGGGACGATTGGTCAGATAAGTCGTTACTTTTTGACCATAAGCTGCGCTCATGCCGCTATACAAAATCGTGGTAGATAAAGAAACCCCGATCACCATCCCCAAATTACGGGCAAAAGAATTCAAACTACCAGCTACGCCTAGATTTTCTTTGGTGACACTACTCATCACCATTGTATTATTAGGTGACTGGAATAATGAGTTACCTAGACCCATCAACGCAGTGGTAATGATGAAATACCACAACGCCGTTTTAACATCCATAAAGTTATACATTAATTGCGCTGCCGACAGTAAAACCAAACCCGTTAGGATTAACATTTTAGGACCGATTTTATCAGTCAAATAGCCACTCAAAGGAGAACCAATAATCATCAATCCAGGAAAGACCATCATTAATAATCCAGCAAAACTCGCACTTAAACCGCGGGCATCTTGTAAATAAAACGGCAACACGACGTTGATAAAGAAGTTTGATGAAAAAATCAAGACAGCTGTAATCAAACTAATGGTGAACATTTTATTTTTAAAAATACTGAAAACAATTAATGGATTGGCTTTTTTCTTTTCGATTTGGATGAATGCCACAAAAGCAATCACCGCAACAACCACTAAACTCACTGGTAAAGCGTGTAAATAACCGACTTCTTGTCCGATAAACACTCCGCCAAAAAAGGTCATGATGGTTACAGAAAAAGTCATAAAGCCCAGCCAATCAATTTTTTTGCGGGACATCGTTAAATCTTTCGGTAAGAAATAGTTACCAACTAAAATAGTAATCAAACCCACTGGAACATTGATCCAAAAAATGTATGACCACGGTAACTGAGATAAAATCAAACCACCAAGTCCCGGACCGGCAATCGAACCTAACGAAACAAATGCTCCAATGGAACCTAATGCGCGACCTCGTTCATTCATTGGAAAAATTTCAGTAATAATACCTGAATTGGTCGCCATCGTCATGCTAGCGCCGACTGCTTGAACAATCCGTCCAAACAATAAAAAGGCCAACGAATGATTGAATCCACATAATAATGAACCAATCGTAAAAATAATCGTGCCTACTCGATAGACTTTAATTTTACCGAAGCTATCGCCGACTTTCCCAAATAATAATAGACAAGAACAGACCACCATCAAATAAATTGAGACAACCCATTCCGCTTGATTCATTGGTACCTTTAAATCTTTCGACATGGTAGGTAAAGCAATGTTAACGATACTTCCATCCAATGTCGACATAAAAGTAAATAACGCCACTGATACCAAAATCCACCAACGATTTTTTTGGACTTTGGTATCTTCTTGATAAGTGCCCATGAAAAACTTCCTTTCAAATTCATTCCCTTTCATATTATCGCTAAATTTCTAATTATTGCTAGTAATAAATTGTGAAAAACAAAAAAAAGCAGGAGAAAACGGATTCTCCTGCTTTTTGTTAACGATAAATCGCCAATGATTGATATGATTTTAAAACTAATTCTTTTGTCAGTTCTGCCGCTGGATAATTATTAATCAGGACTTCACCCTTCATAAATCTTTCTGGGAGTTCAATCACGACTGCTTCAGCAAAAAAGTTATTTAACACCAGTAATTCTTGGTCTTGATAGCTACGAAGATACCCATAAATCGCTGGATGCTCTGCTAAGAAGGCTTGATAGGTTCCTTCCGAAATAACTGGATATTCTTTTCGTAATTGAATCAGTTGCTGATAATAACTAAAGATTGATCCTTCTGTCAGCTCTTTTTCTACGTTGATGCTGTCTGCCGTTTTACCTAGCGGTAGCCACGGTGTTGTCTCTGAGAAACCACTGTAAGTGGTTTGATCCCACTGCATTGGCGTCCGAGAGTTATCACGGGATTTAGCTTTGACGATTTCAAACGCTGCTTTTTCCGTTTTACCAGCAGCGATTAATTCTTGATAAGCATTTAAGCTCTCTACGTCGACATATTCTGCCATAGAATCAAAATCAGGATCTAGCATGCCGATTTCTTCTCCCATATAAATATATGGCGTACCACGATTTAAATGGATGGCACTGGCTAACATTTTGGCGCCTGCAACCCGATATTCTGCCACTTCGATAAAACGATTCAACGCTCGTGGTTGATCATGATTATTCCAGAAAAGTGCATTCCAACCATTTCCAACACTCATTTGTGTGCCCCAGCTATGGAATAGTTCCTTTAATTTTTCAAAGTCAAAGGGCATTTGCGTCCATTTCTTACCGTCTTGATAATCAACTTTCAAGTGATGGAAATTAAAGGTCATATTTAATTCTTCCCGTTGGGGTTCTGTGTACAAAATACAATTTTCAATTGTCGTTGAACTCATCTCTCCAACAGTGATCACTTCAGGATCATGACCAAAAGTAGCTTGGTTCATCATATGAATAAATTCGTGATTAATCGGGCGATCGGTATAGGCTGGCTTGCCATCATTTTCAGGACAATCCTGTAAGACTTGATCTTTACCAATCACATTAATCACATCAAAACGGAATCCTTTGACGCCTTTATCCAACCAAAAACGTAAAACGTTGAATAGTTCATCCCGTACTGCTGGATTATGCCAATCTAAATCAGCTTGCGTTTCATCGTATAGATGTAAATAATATTGATCGGTATCACCAAATGGTGCCCAAGCATTGCCACCAAATTTTGATACCCAATCCGTTGGCTGATCTCTTAAAATAAAATAATCCTGATATTTTTTTTCACCCGCCAAGGCTTTTTGAAACCACTCATGATCTGTCGAGACATGATTGAAAACCATGTCCAGCATAATTTCAATATTCAAGTCTTTTGCGGCTGCCATCAAGCTTTCAAAATCTTCCATAGTACCAAACAACGGATTAATCGCCGTATAATCTGCAACATCATAGCCATTATCATTTTGAGGGCTAGGATAGATTGGGCTCAACCATAACATATCCACCCCTAATTTTTTTAGGTAAGGTAATTTTTTTTGAATCCCTAACAAATCCCCGACACCATCTTGATTGGTATCTAAAAAGGATTTGGGATAAATTTGATAAATGACTTTGTCTTTAAAACTCATATTTTCCTCCAGTTTTTATAAGGCAGTTGCCGTTAAGATTTTTTCATCGGTTGTAACTGGTCCATCTGCTACTAAAGAATCTACTTGGAAATCCGTTCCGTTAGTAACGATGACTGGTGTTTGAATTTCATAACCAGCGGCTTTGATAGCTGCAACATCAAACTCCATTAATAACTGACCTTTTTTAACAGTGTCTCCTTGACTCACATGACTAGTAAAATATTTTCCATCTAATTGAACGGTATCGATCCCGATGTGAATCAATACTTCGGTGCCTTCTGTGCTAATCAAACCAATCGCATGTTTAGTCGGGAACAATAAACTAATGTTGCCATCAAATGGCGCATATAATTTCCCTTCACTTGGATCAATAACCACACCTTGTCCCATCAATCCTTCAGCGAAGACGGGATCTTTGGCGCTACTTAATGGTGCTAAATTACCAGCCAATGGTGAAAATAAATCAACGATAGCGCCCATTTTTTTAGGTGCTTCATTATCTAAAGTTGGTACATTAGCTGCTTCAATCCGGTCAATTTTATTAAAGATACCCATTCGACGAAAAGCAATCGTTAAAATAAATGGAACGACAATGGCAATCACCATGCCTATTGCAAAAATTAAATAGTTTTGCGGTAGAATTGCTAGAATTCCAGGAAGTCCGCCGACACCGATAGACAAAGCCCGAACTTTAAATAAAGTAATAAACAAACCAGCAATCCCACTACCAATCATGGCAGCTAAAAATGGGTAAGCATATTTTAAATTGATCCCAAACATCGCCGGCTCAGTGACTCCTAGCCAAGCAGAAATGACTGAAGGAATCGATACTTGTTCTTCTTTTTTGTTGCCGCGGTGTTCAAATACAACAGCTAAAACAGCGGCCCCTTGGGCAATATTGGATAAACAAATCATCGGCCATAAATTCGTTGAACCAAAATCAGCAATCAGCTGCGTATCAATCGCTAACGTCGTATGATGCAATCCAGTAATAACCATCGGTGAATACAGCGCCCCGAACAATCCACCAAACAACCAACTAAAGTTAGAAGTTAACCCTGCATTCACTACATTAGAAATAGCAGTTCCGATTTGCCAACCAATTGGTCCTAAAACTAAATGAGCAGCCATGATAGTAGGAATCAATGATAATAATGGAACAAAAATCATTGATACAGCTTCAGGAATATGTTTTCTGAAGAAACGCTCTAGATAAACTAGTAGGAACCCAGCTAACATTGCTGGAATGACTTGCGCTTGATACCCAATTTTATCAACTGTAAAGAAACCAAAGTTCCAAGTCCAATCGCGGGCAATTTCTGCAGCAGTCGTACCATTTACCGCATAGGCATTTAATAACTGTGGTGAAACCAACGTAATCCCTAAGACAATTCCAAGAATTTCGGTAGCACCCATTTTGCGGGCAATACTCCAAGTAATCCCCACTGGTAAGAAATGGAAAATCGCTTCTCCTGGCAACCATAAGAAACTATTAATACCACTCCAAAATTGTGAAACTTCAACAATTGTCTGACCATTCAGCCAGCCCATCGGTACCGCTTCTAAAATATTACGAAAACCTAAAATCAAACCACCGACAACAATGGCAGGTAATAATGGCGTGAAAATTTCTGCTAATACGGCAATTCCCCGTTGGACTAAATTTTGATTTTGTTTAGCTGCAGATTTAGCAGCTTCTTTGGAGATGCCTTCGATTCCTGATACACCCTTAAATTCATTGTAAAAAACCGAAACATCATTTCCGATAATGACTTGAAATTGACCAGCGTTGGTAAAAGTCCCCTTCACACTAGGAATTTCTTCAATCTGTTCTTCGTTTGCTTTTTTAGGATCATTTAAAACAAACCGCATCCGAGTAGCACAATGTGTGACTGCTGAAACATTTTCTTTTCCACCAATTGCTGCCAGCAAGTCTTTTGTATCCTTTTCATATTTCCCCATCTTTTTTCCTCCGAATTTAGTTAACTTGTATGGACAAGTTTTTATTATGGATTAAATATAAACGCTGTCTCTTGATTTGTAAAACGCTTACAGCTCCGACTTCTTTTCAATTATTAGTAAATTCTCATTTAATTGAAAATCTTTTTAAACATTACGCAATTTGTCGGTATTAAGTTTACCAACAGGTTGGTAGTATCCCCTACAAGTTCCCGCTAAAATAAAAATTTTCTCATTTATATTTTTAATTCTATTTTGCCATATAAAAATTTTACTTGTATAATAACATACATATACGGACAAGTTAGGAGGATTGGATGAAAAGTTATGAAGTAATTTATCAGGCGATTGAACGAGGTATTTTAAAAGGAAATTATGAGGCGGGAACATTTTTACCTAGTGAAAATAAATTGCGAGAAACCTATCATGTTTCCCGTGATACGATTCGTAAAGCCTTGTCACTTTTAATGGCTAATGGCTATATTCAAAAAATCCAAGGTAAAGGGTCTCTAGTCTTAAAGAGGGAACAATTACGTTTTCCAGTATCTGGTTTAACGAGCTACAAAGAATTGCAAAACTCTTACGGCTACGATAGCAACACTGAAGTCGTCAGTCTAAAAAAAATCACGATCGATGAAAAAAACAGTCGCATAACTGGTTTTGAGGAAAGTGCGGTTTGTTGGGAATTGATTCGGACGCGGGCGATTGACCAGAAAAAAGTAATCCTTGATAAGGATTTATTGCTAACTACGCTCGTACCGGAATTAGACACTGAAATTGCTAAGGATTCAATTTATCGCTTTTTTGAAAATCAATTAGGCTTAAATATCGCTTTTGCTGAAAAAGAAATTACCATCGACGCGTTAACCGACGAAGACCGCGAACTATTGGATCTGAATCAGCATGACATCAATATTGTTTCGGTAAAGAGTCGTGTCTTTACCAATGATGCCAAGCATTTTCAATATACCGAAAGCCGCCATCAAGTGGATAAATTCCGCTTCTTTGATTTTGCCAGACGCCATCCTTCAACTATGTAAAAAATCTTATTGAGTATTTCTCTACTCAATAAGATTTTCTGTTTATTTTAAAGATCGTTTTATAAAACTTTGCCCTCGTTCAGTTGCGGGACAATCAAAGAATCGTTCTGGCGAACTATCTTCCACAATTTCACCGTCTACCATAAATAAGATCCGATTGGCGACTTCTCTAGCAAAACCCATTTCATGGGTGACGATAATCATGGTCTTGCCTTCTTCAGCCAAATCTTGCATCACATCTAAGACATCTCCGACCAATTCAGGATCTAAGGCAGAGGTTGGTTCGTCAAATAGCATAATTTTAGGATCCATAGCTAAACTACGGGCGATTGCTACCCGTTGCTTTTGTCCACCTGACAATTCATCAGGAAAATCATCCGCCTTATCTGCTAAACCGACTTTTTCCAGCATGGCTAAAGCTTGTTTTTTGGCGAGGGGTTTGTACATTTTTTTAACAATTTCCAGTGGCATCAGCACATTTTCTAGGACAGTTTTTAAAGGAAATAAATGAAAAGATTGAAAAACCATCCCAATTTCTTCTCGCATCTTTCTGACATCATATTCTGTAGCGATAGTATTTTCCCGATTATAAAAGATTTCACCTTCGCTAGGAGCTTCTAACTGATTGATACATCTTAAAAATGTACTTTTCCCAGCCCCTGATGGCCCTAAAATGCAAGTCACTGTCTGAGATTCAATCGCGACAGAAATATCTTTTAGAACAGCTTTATCTGGTCCGAAATCTTTATTTAAATGTTTAATTTCAAGAATTGACATGACGCTTTTCCTCCTTTGCCAGTAACTGAATTTTTTTCAAACGGATACTTTTCTTACGAGCGGGTAAGTTTAGACGTTTTTCTAATTGCTTTTGCCCTAAAATCAACAGACTAATTAAAGCTAAATAAAAGACTGCTAGCACGCTATAAGTATTCACATAATCAAAACTCAAAGATGCATAGTTCATCGCTTGCTGAGTCATTTCACCCACTGCTATAACGGTTAATAGCGAGGTATCTTTGACTGAAGTAATAAATTGATTGCCTAGTGCAGGTAAAGCAGAGCGAAATGCCGGCGGAATAATAAAATGAAACAAAATCTGACCATCTGTCATTCCAAGAGAACGTCCTGCCTCCCATTGTCCCGGATCGACACCAGCCAATGATCCTCGGACAATTTCCGAAATAAAAGCACCAGAATTTAAAGCAATCACAATAATTCCTGCAGACGTATTATTTAAATCGATATTCAATAAGTTGGGAATAACAAAATAAACATACAAAGCTTGCACAATCAGCGGTGTGCCACGAATTATCCAGATATAGACACTCGCTACGCCGCGTAATATTTTATTTTTAGCATTTAATGCGATACCGGTAAGGCTACCGATTAAAAAGCCAATTCCAATACCAATAATTGCAACTAACAGTGTTAAACGTAAGCCATTCAATAAAAGGGGTACTAAAGTTGTTAAGGTCAAATCCATCTAATCATCCTCTATTCTAACCATTTTTCTTGCAGTTTAGCTAAGGTACCATTTTCTGCTAATACTTCTAATGCTACTTCAAAATTTTCTTTATAAGGACTATCTTGCGCTAAGGCCACGGCATAAGGCGCTTCTTCTTTATTAAATTCATCACCCACACCAGCTAATGTTGTATCAGGATTGGTTTTTACGTAATAAGTTACATTTGGTGCATCTTGAATCACCGCATCGACTTTATTTTGATTTAATGCTTCGTAAGCTCCGGATATTTTGTCATAAGTTAAAAGTTCAGTATCAGATAGATTTTTTTGTGCATAAGTATGAGAAGCAGTCCCTTTTTCAACTGCCACAGTCTTTCCTGACAAATCATCGACCCCAGTAATTCCTGTATCAGCTTGATTATTTATCATGACCTTTTGACCAGAATTTAAATAAGGTTCTGTAAAATCCATCACTTTTTGTCGTTCCGAAGTCGCACATAAGGCAGCTGCCGCTACATCAATTTTCCCTTGGGTCAAAGAAGTAACTAAAGGTGCATAATCTTGGACTTGATATTCTCCACCCTTCACTTCATAACCTAGTAAAGTTTGCAGTTCATTTAACAAGTCAATATCATAGCCAGTCAAAGTTGTCCCATCTGCTTCATAATAAGAAAAAGGTGCAAAGACGCCTGAAGTCCCAATCGTAATCTTTTCTCCTTCCATCGATGCTTCAACATTTTCTTTGGTAATTTTTTCACCACTATTTTCACTATCTGCATTTCCCGCACTGCAACCAGTAACAAATAATGCCGCGCTAAATAAAATAAAACCACTCATCATCTTTTGAATTCTTTTCATCGAAGGTCCCCTTTTCCTCTTTAAAAGTATTTTTTAAATTTATGTTAGATATTATAACACGAAATATTCGTTTTTCTAGTAATTTTTTCATCATTTTGCCATTTTTTATTTAGTCTTCTACTTAATATCATTTTTTATTTTTTTGAAATAAGCATCATTAAGCGGTATATAAGCATAAATAGAAAGTATACAATAAAAAATAATTCCCTTGACTGTCATTTTAAAAGATGTTACTTTTTTTAACATACAAAATATTTTTCTCATGAAAGGTTGGATGATGATATGAAATTGAAGGATACTTCTTACACCGCAGAAGAAATTATGGCTTTAACAGACAAATATTTGATGGAAACTTATGAACGGTTTGATTTTATGGCTGAATCAGCCAGTGAAATGTATCTTTACGATGAGACTGGACGAGCATTTTTAGATTTTTATGGCGGCGTCGCTGTTAACAGTGTCGGTAATTCTAATCAACGTGTCGTTTCAGCGATTATCGATCAAGCCCAAGACCTTTCTCATACTTTTAACTATCCTTATACGATTCCTCAGGCTTTATTGGCAAAAACGATTTGCGAAGCCATCAAGATGGATAAGATTTTCTTTCAAAATTCAGGAACTGAAGCCAATGAAGCCATGATTAAGTTAGCTAGAAAATATGGTACAGATCATTTTGGACCAAATAAGTTCCAAATCATTACCGCCACAAATAGCTTTCACGGTCGTACATTTGGCTCATTATCTGCCACCGGTCAACCAGATTCAGCCAACCAATTAGGTTATTTGCCTGGTGTGCCAGGATTTTCTTATGTTCCTTTCAACGATTTGAAAGCTATTAAAGAAAGCTATAACGAAAATGTCATCGGGATTATGTTAGAACCTATTCAAGGAGAAGGCGGCGTTAACCCAGCAGAATTGGAATATTTACAAGGTGTTCGTAATTTTTGTGACGAAAAAAATATTTTACTTTTATTAGACGAGGTCCAAACTGGTTGGGGGCGAACGGGGGAATTAATGGCTTACATGCATTATGATATTCGGCCTGACATTGTTTCGATGGCCAAAGCTATGGGTGGTGGAACGCCAATCGGAGCCATTTGCGCCACAAAAAAAGTGGCAACAGCATTTTCTCATGGCGCTCATGGTTCAACTTTTGGCGGTAGTCCACTATGTTGCGCCGCTAGTTTAGCAGCCGTTAGCGAGATTATTGAGAGAAATCTTGCTATCAATGCACATTTAGTTGGCAAAGATTTTATGGCTAAATTAACTGATTTACCTGGCGTAAAAGAAGTGCGGGGGCGCGGCTTAATGATTGGGATTGAATTTAAAGATCCGATTGCTTATGACGTAAAACATCACGCCTTTGATCACCGGTTATTAGTCACCGCAATCGGTGAACATACAGTTCGTTTAGTGCCCCCTTTGATCGCTACTGTAGAAGCCTGTAATGAGGCTTTAGCAATTTTGATGGAGTCCAGCCATACTGCCTTGGAAAAACTGGAAGAAAAAAGAAAATCAGCCTGGCAAAAACACCTGTGACTTCAAAATTGAAATCACAGGTGTTTTATATTTCAAATTGATAACCCCGCGAGGCTAACGGTGTGGAAAAAACAATTTGGGTATTGGTTGGTCCGAAATGTTGCATTTGATTCACAAAATGATCCAGCTCTTCCGTGTTACAAAATATAACCTTCATCAAAATCGAATAGGATCCCGTCACACAATCACATTCTAAAATATTAGGAATCTTTTCAATGTAAGGATAAAATTCCGTTTTGTCTTGCGGATCCAGATTCAAACGAACATAAGCCTTAATCATCAAATCATTTTTAGCATAATTTAACTGTGCTTGATATTGTTGAATAAGCCCTGCCTCTTCCAGCTGACGCAGTCGTTGAGAAACTGCTGGCCCACTGATAAATAATTTTTCTGCCATTTTTTTAATCGATAGACGGCCATCTACTTGCAAAAGATTCATGATTCTCTGATCTAATTGATCCATTTACTTCACCTTCACTTTTTTATTTTACTTTGTTTAACAAAGCAGTTTGTTTAAAATCCCGATTTAAACAAACAATTGCTCAATTTGACTAGTCAGCCAAACTCTTATGTGATATTTTATCACATATATTAAAGGAGTGGTATTCGATGATGCGAATGGAAGAGGACCAATTTGGAAAAATGCCGATTTATCAAGAAGCTTATTATGGTATTACTAGTTATCGACAACGTAGAAAAAAAGAATTGGCAGTTGATCAAAAACTGATTCAAGTTTATGGTGCAATCAAACAAGCCGCAGCTTTTGCTAACTTTAAAACAGGAAAATTAGCAGCAGCAGACTATCTTTTATTAGAACAAAGCAGCCAAGAAATGAAACATGGACAATTTAATCAAGAAGTCCTTGTGGCGGCAACAAAGCAAGGCACGGCTGAAGCATTAAATCAAAATATCAATGAAATTTTAGCCAATCGCAGTTTGGAGCTGGCTGGTAAAAATAAAGGTGCCTATCAAGACTTCCCCCTTGATCAGGTTAATCACAATCAGGCCAGCCAAATGCTGTATACCACAGGTGTAATTCTAGCTAGTTTGGCTTATCAACAGCAATTAGCTGAAAAACTCCATCAGTTTTTTATATACGTAAATAAATTACCAGAAATGAATGCCACGACCTTAGCAGAATTGCAAAAAGCTTTGCACTTCTTACAGGATGCTCGTTTCGAGACAACCTTTATTCCGATAATTCAACTGAAACAAGCAGATCCGATTTGGTCAACGATTTATTTAGAAAAATTAAATCAAGTGAGAAAAATTAAGCTAAAATTTCCTGCTGAACAAATCGTGGATTACACGCCATTGCCTTATTTAGCCGTTTTGGCAGAAGTTACCGAAGCAGTCTTAAACTTTTTGACTACTCGCATTACTTCTAATATCGGTGTGATGCGCGAACTAAGTCTGCCGTTTGAAAATATTGAAGCCCATAGCTATCACCGACTATTTGCTATTCATGAGGATTTTTCTCAAGTGTTAACCACTTTGATTTCCGAAAATTTGTTCCAAACAGCAACCGATAAAATTGCCAAACTAGATTTAATCAGTTGTCTCCATCAAGTCAATTTTCTTAAGAGTCAAATTAGTGATTTACAAGACGAAATCATTCAGCAACAACAAAAGAAATCTAGTTAAAAAGAGAGTCAAAAGTTTTTCAACTTTTGACTCTCTTTAAGCTTTCATAACCCCTAATAAAACCCCACCGAGGATAATTGCGAGACAACCGCAAATGACGTAGACCATTTCTTTTTTTGTTTTTCGTTCTCCCAATAAGAAGATACCTCCCAAAGTTGAGATGATAATCCCCATTTGTGACAGAGAAAAACCAATTGCTAAACCAATGCTACGAACGGTCAGTAACATACAAATATTTCCGACACCCCATAAAAGGCCGGTTAAAATATTCCGGGCCACAAAACGATCGATTTTTACTTTTTTAAAGGCAAAGAAGCCAGCACCAATTAACATGCCGCAACTTTGAGGTAAAACAATTGCTAAAGGGTCTAAGTGAGCCCAAGTAATCACAATCGTATAAGCGCCAAAACCAATAGTTGAAAAAATTACGGCCCGAATGCCACGACCAAAATTTAACATCCCGTCACTAGTTGCCACACCTGAATCATCATCTTTACGGGCAGTTAAGTAGGCGCCAAAAATTAATAATGCTAAGGCACTAAGACCTAAAATATAATCTCTGCTACCCCGCCACTCGCCAAAGAAAACGGCACCGGCAATCGTATTTAAAATCAATTGAAAACCAGTCGATACAGGCAGTCCAACAGAAATTCCCATATATTTCATGGCATGAAACTGACCATTTTGCCCAGCACTCCAAAAAGCACCTGATAAAAAGCCAATCAAAAATATCCATGGGCCCACAGTCACGCCACTAATAAAAAATACTGCAATGGCAAAAACAAAGGCACCAATCGTCATGCCTAATGTTTGTTGGTTGGCGTCGCCACCTAATTTTCCGCTTACCAAGCCAATACTTCCCCATGCAATCATGGGCACTAATGCAATTAATACTGCCATTCATCTACTCCTTAACGTTCTTCTTGAAAATAACTTAACTGAGGAAAAAATAATGTCATGGTGGTTCCGACATTTTGTTGAGAAGTGGCTGACAACTCTACGCCTATTTTTTGACTTAATGTTTTAGCCAAATACAAACCAATTCCGGTTGAATGCTGTTGTGCTCTACGCCCATTCTCGCCGGTAAAACCCTTATCAAAAATTCGGCCTAAATCCTCTTTTGGAATACCAATCCCAGTATCACTTATTTTGAGTGTGGCCCCTTTTTCTTGCGGGACAATTTCGATAGTGATCTTTCCATTAGCTGGTGTATATTTAATCGCGTTACTTAATAATTGACGAAAAATAAAACCTAGCCATTTGCTGTCTGTTAAGACTTTTGCATCATTTTCCGGCATCACCAATTGTAAACTGTTTTGAATAAAGTAATTGGCTTGACTAGAAATAATTGGCTGAATCATTTTCTTCAGACTATATTCCTGAATCAAATAATCATTGATAAACTCATCTGAACGAGAATAAAAAAGCACTTGCTCGACATATTCATCAATTTTTTGTACTTCATTTTGCAAAGTAACAAATTGTTGGTCCTCAATCTCAAACTCGATACGCTGCAACAATAGATCAACAGCTGCCAGCGGAACTTTAATTTCATGAATCCAAGAATCCATATAATCCTTTTGTTCACTTTGGCGAGCGACAACCTGTTCTAAGGTTTGATGATGCTCACTGACTTGCTGATTCAAATAACTTTGCAGCCATCTTTCTTCATTGGTTTGCGCCTTTTCAACAAAGTGCTGCAAACTATCCTCTGCTTGAAATTGGTCATACCATGGCTTCTTACGATAATAATCAATTGCTAAAAAAACCATCAAAAAAAAGAACTGCAACACAAATAAATAAAACAGATTATCCCAAAAATTATTGACCTCTGGTGTCAGCCAAACCATTAGGACTAACAAAAGACTTAACACCAACCAGCCAATAAAAATCAAATAGCGGTCTTTCAAATACTTCAAAAAAGTCATGATTTTCTCCTAAGGCACGATGTAGCCTTGACCTACTTTCGTCACAATATAATCCTTGATTCCAGCATCTTCAATTTTTCGACGGAGACGATTGATATTTACCGTTAACGTATTATCATCTACAAATCGCTCATCATCCCATAATGCCCGCAATAATTTATCCCGGCTCAAGATTTTTCCATGTTGCTTCATTAAAATATACAATAACCGGTATTCATTTTTTGACAGATCAATCATTTCACCATTAATTTCCATACTACTATTGTCTAAATTCAAGGTGATATCATTGTGGCTCATGATTTCTCCGCTTTCAGCATAATTGTATGAACGACGCAGTAAGGCATTGATTTTAGCCATTAAAATATCCACTTGAAAAGGTTTCGTAATATAATCATCGGCCCCCATATTCATCGCCATAATTTGATCCATATTGGTATTTCGCGAAGAAATAAAAATAATCGGTACTTTTGAGACTTCACGAATTTTTTGACACCAATAATAACCATCATAAACCGGTAAATTAATATCTAATAAAACCAACTGAGGTTCTTCGATTTCAAAATCTGCAAAAACATCATTGAATTGCGTGACTTGAAAAACATCATAGCGCCACTTTATTAATTCATCGCGAATCAAGCCAGCGATGACGGCTTCATCTTCCACAATCATAATTTTCGCCATTTTCTTTCCTCCTATTTCATATTCATAGTATCAAAAAAAAGCCAAAAAAGAAAAGGAGTGCCTAACACTCCCTTACCTTATTTTTCAGTAAAATCAATAAAACCTAGATTATCATCAATTACGCCAACTTCTCCACTTAAAATGAGATTGTCTAAACGTTCATTTAATTTGATCGTCATTAGCTCTTGCAAATCTTCCTTTGAATAACCTTTAATCCAAAAATCACCGATATTTGTAGGAATTGTTTCATCGTATCCGGCTTTATCCATATCTTTAGAAATAATATTGATACTAAACTGTGTTTGCATATGAATCATCGCATGTTGCGAATAAGCGCCCACACCATCTTCAAAGGTTAATAGAACCAATTTATCTGGTGACAAGTGAGCGGTAATTTTAGCTTTTGCACCTTCATCTAGCGTAATTTTCATAAAATCCCTCTTTTCAAATCTTATGATGAATCGCCAGTCAAAAAAATGCAAGAAAATTGCTTTTTAGCCTTTGATGATTGCGTCTAATTTAGTTAAATCAATCTGTTTGTCTGATGCTAAAATATCTCGTAAGATTGGTAAGATTTTTTCAATTTGTCCAGCTTGATCATTTTCAACTTGTAAAACCAATAACGGCTCATGGAGACTCATCCGCAACAATAACCAACCTTGACCAAAAGGTGCGCTGACACTAAATCGTACCCCTTCTTCATTTTCTGGATTAACGGCAAAGCCCTCAACTTTTGCCAACTCATTTTTGAAGGTTTCAATCATTGCTACGCCGGTATTTTTATAATCTTCTCCAGCAATCTTGAAACGAACTTCCAATGTTTCTTCTGGTTGGACCAATTCAGCCATTAAATCCGTTAACGTTTGACCATCTTTTTGTAACTGAGGTAACAACATCAAAATTTTGGCAATAACATAGGCACCATCATCTAAGAAATAATTTTCTTTAAAAGCCGCATGTCCACTTGTCTCAATCGACAATGGTGTATTGATACCAGCTGCATTTAAATCCATTCCTTTATTAATTACATTGCGGTACCCTGAAATATAGCGGTATTGTTTGCCGCCTTTTGCCTCAATGAAATCTTTCAAATGATCTGTCGTTGGAGAATTGGTCACAATTGTTGCACCCGGTTCTGCTTGTAAAACAATCGCTGCTAAAACGGCAATCAAATTATTGCGATTAATCATTTGACCATCTTTTGAAACGATGGCAGAACGATCCACATCAGTATCAAAAATGACCCCTAAATCAGCTTCATTTTCTAAAACAGCAGCTTTGATACTAGCCATCGCTTCTTTGTTATCAGGATTTGGGATATGGTTAGGGAAATTGCCATCTGGTTCTAAAAATTGTGAACCAGTTGTGTCGGCGCCTAAAACAGCTAAGACTTTCTCTGCAAAATAGCCTCCAGCGCCATTTCCAGCATCCACAATAATTTTAAAATCTTTTAGTGGTTGATCGGTCTCAGAATCAATTCCAGCTTTGATTTTTTCCACTAAATCTTGGGCATAGCGAGATAGCAAATCAGCTTGGCTCACTTTTCCATCGCCGCTTGGTAAACTTTCCGTGTGAGCTAAAATATAAGCGATATCTTCTTTTTCAGCACCACCCGTTTGACTAAATATTTTGATCCCATTGAAATAATAAGGTAAATGACTGGCTGTTAGCATAATACCAGCATCTACAGCAAATTCATCAAACTGAGTCGCCATAAATAAAGCAGGTGTGGTAGCCAAACCAAAATCCAATACTTCTACACCAGCGGCTACAAAAACATCTATCATTGCTTGTTTTAAGCTGGGTCCAGTTAAACGACTATCATGACCAATCCCAATTTTAAAAGGTTTTTTAACCCCTTTATTTTCTAGCCAATGAACAATTCCGTTTGCAACTAAAGCGGCTTCATTTTCTCCCAGGTTTTTTTCTAAATCCTCTGTTGTGATTGCAATTCCACGAATATCTGAACCATTTTGTAAATCTGCTAAAGTCATCTGCGTGCCTCCTAGGCATTTTTTTTAAGTATATCATACCAAAAAAGCCAGGAAAACATTTTCTGTTCTCCTGACTTGATTTGTTTTAAGTGAAAGGTCGGAATTTTCTTCGTTGCCAGCGTCCTCGCCAATTCACCACGTGATGCATCATGCTAGTTAAGAAATTAAAGAACCAGAATCCGCCAAATGCCAATGGAATGACAAAGAATAAATCACGGTCCAATAACTGGTCAAAATTAAAGAAATCTCTAAATACTAAGAAGCAAGCCAAGTATAGTCCTGACATGACTACAATTAACAAGACTTTATTTTGATCAAATGGTTTTGAAACGGTGTAAAGTACAAATAATCCTACGCACCCAGTAAAGAAAACGGAAATCGTTGAAGTAGACAACGTCGTTAAATTAAACGACCAGCCAGCCAATTGTGCCAGCATAATTCCTACGACCACCGTAACCGCTCCAGGAACCGAGACCCGCAAAATATTATTTAAGAAATCGCCTTTGATTCGCTCGTAGCTAGGTTTCAAAGCTAAGAAGAAGGACGGAATACCTACTGTTAACGCGTTTATTGGCGTTAATTGAATCGGTTCAAATGGGTACGGCCACGTCACTAGCATGAAAATCACTGCCAAAATGACGGAATAAATTGTTTTGACTAAATACATCGAAGCCACACGCTCGATATTGTTAATCACGCGCCGGCCTTCTTTTAAAACATCCTGCATCTTTTTAAAATCAGAATCTAGTAAAATGACATCTGATGCGGCTCGGGCCGCACTACTACCATTCGCCATCGCCACACCTATATCTGCTTGGCGAAGTGCCAAGACATCATTGACCCCATCCCCAGTCATACAAACTGTGTGTTTTTGTTTTTGTAAAGCTTCTACCAAACGCTGTTTTTGTTCTGGTGATACTCGGCCAAAGACAGTATTTTCTCGTGCCAAGGTTTGATAGCTTTCACTACCTAATAAACTCGACATATCAACATAACTATCAGCATCTTTAATGCCAGCTTTTTGTGCAATTTTCGAAACGGTTAATGGATGATCTCCCGAAATAACTTTTAAAGTCACATCTTGTTGTTCAAAATAGCCGAAAGTTTCTGCTGCATTTTCTCGTAAATTATCTGAAATAATTAAAATTGCTAATAATTCGACTGGTTCAGTTAATTCAGTTGTTAAAGTTTTCGGATAACTCGCTAAAACTAGAATCCGATAGCCTTCTTCCATAAAGGACTGGGCATGTTCATAGACAATCGCCGGTACCCGAGTAAAAACAAATTCTGGTGCACCAATCACATAACTGCCATCATCTTCGAAACTAACGCCGCTCCATTTACGAGCAGAAGAAAAGGGGATAATTTTTTTCTTGTACCAATTACTTTTTTGCTTGAAGCGTTCTCGTAAAGCATTGGCTGTCGCATTCGTATCTGGTAATTGGGTCATTAAGGCATTCATAATTTGTTCAAAACGTTGCCCACTAACTTTTTCTAAAATGGCTTTTTCAAATTTCAAGGTACCATCTGTAATCGTCCCAGTTTTATCGAGACAAATCGTATCTACTCGCGCCAAGGTTTCAATTGAAGACATTGATTGCACCAAGACTTTTCGTCGCGCTAGATTGGCTGCTCCGACGGCAAAGGCAACACTCGTTAACAACATCAATCCTTCTGGAATCATGGAAACTAATGAAGCCACTGTACCTAAGACCGCTTGCTTGAAAGAATCTGTACTTAAATATTGGGAATACATCATCCCTAAACCGACAGGTACGATTAAAACCGTTAATACTGCAATCATTCGGCCTAAAATTTTAACTAAATCCGAAGAAGTATTTTTTTTACTTTTGGCTGCTTGGGTTAATTTTTGGGCAAAATTATCTTTTCCGACAGCTGTCGCTTCATAAAAAGCTGTTCCCGCTGTCACAAAGCTACCACTAAAAACTTTGTCTTCTATATTTTTTGAGACCCGATCACTTTCACCAGTTAGTAAAGATTCATCGACCTCTAAACCTTCTGTCTGAATAATTTTGCCATCAACTGGAATTTGATCGCCATTTCGTAGGAGTAGCGTATCGCCTAAAACAATTTCATTTTGATCCACCAAGGTTTCATAGCCATCTCGAATAACGGTAGCTTGAGCTTTGGCTAAGACTGACAACTTATCAATGGTGTGTTTGGCTTTTAATTCTTGGAAGACACCAATACACGTATTGATAATTACTACACCAAAGAACAGCGCATTTTTAGGAGAACCAACAAAAATAACCAATGCTGCTAAGACTAAGTTCAATAGGTTAAACACGTTAATCGTATTTTCTTGAATAATTTGGCGGTCAGATTTCAAGAGATCTTCTTTGACTTGGTTAGTCTGACCGGCATCCGTCTTTTCCTTCACCTCATCAGCTGACAGTGAAGCAATATCGATTTTTACACGTTCTTCTGTTTCTGTTTTTTTCTCTACATTTTCACTATCCATCTTCATGTCTCCATTTTCTTAAACATCTTTAGGAACATAAAAACTACGATTATCCATACCAAAAATTCTTTCCGTATATGTTCCCGGCTCCGCATTTTTGACTGCGCTAGTCATCATCTGCATTGAAGCATCAATATTATCAATTTGATGTAAGATTTCTGCTTCCATAATTCTTGGTCGTACCGGAGAACCATATTCCAATAAGCCATGATGAGCTAAAACCATATGCCGTAAAACTACGACATCTTCATCAAATTCGCTAATCTTTAATTCTAGACAGGCCTTCGTAATTTCTTCGTCCACCAATACTAAATGACCGATTAAATTTCCTGCCACCGTATATTCAGTAGCTGCTGCACCGGTTAATTCCAACACTTTTCCTAAATCATGTAAAATAATGCCCGCATATAACAATGATGCGTTAAGTTGTGGGTATTCTTTGGTAATAGATTTACCCAAGCGCAACATAGTCAAGGTATGAAAAGCTAATCCGCCAGAAAAAGCATGGTGGTTACGCTTTGCCGCTGGAAAGTCGAAAAATTCTTTTTGATATTTGTTCAACAAAAAGCGGACAATTCGGTTCCAATGAGCATTCGTGATTTCAAACAAGGTTTGATTGAATTCTTCTTCCATTTCTTCTCGTTTGACAGGTGCCTTTTCCATATATAAGCCTGGATCACTCGGTTCATCTGGACGCGTCAGCCGTAAATGTAAAATTTTGACTTGAGGATTGCCTTGGTAGACTTCTCGTTTACCATTCAAAGCCACTACTAAACCAGCTTTAAAGCGGGTAATTTCATCTTCTGACGCATCCCAAAATTTACCATCAATGCTGCCAGAAGTATCTTGGAAAGTAAAGGCGATGAATTTTTTCCCATTTTTTGCTAATCGAACATCGGCATTTTTAATTAAGACATACATCTCAAATGTTTCATCTACCGTCAACTCTTTAATTTTTTTCATGTCATGCTCCCTTCAATTCCCAAACTGTCTGATGGAGTTCTTGATAATAGCTTACCATTTCTTGATCAGATGACAAACAAATCACTTGATATTTTTGGCTAAATTTTGCTAAAAGTTCGGCTAATTGTCGTTTTCTTTGGTGATCATAATGTAACCAGCCGTCATCAATGATAATTGGCCCCACTGGATCTGCTGATTCGACTGCCAAATAAGCAAAACGAAAAGCCATAATAAGCTGATCTTTAGTACCTGTCGACAATTGATAAACTGAACGTTGATTGACTGTCAATGTTCCCTCATAAAAATCTAAACGGGCTTTTTTACCAGTTAAAATTTGGAAGTATTCCGCCGCTTTAGTAACTAACTCTGGTAACTGCTGTTGAGATAACTCTGTCGCGATATCTTGCAGCAACTGTCCTTCAATTTTTGCTATCGCATATTCTTTTAACAAGTCGCTGATGACTGCTTGTTGTTGACTTTGTTGCTGGTACAACTGATCCAGCGTACCATCCTTTTGCATCTGTTGAATTTCAATTCTCAAGCGTTGTTCTTTTTCTTGGGCTTGTTGCAACTTCAACTGAGTTTCCTCTAACTGTCGTTGTACAGCTATCATTTGTTGATTTATTTGTATCAAATCCACTGTTTCTGGAAACAATGGCGCTACTGTCTGACTTAAATCTTGTAAACGTTGTTGCTGCTGCATAATTTTTTGTTGCTGCGCCAAATAATCATTAATCTCAGCTGGATAGCTTAACCCGCTACTCTTTAACAATTGCTGGTGCTGATTTAACAACAATTGTTGCTCTTTTTGATTTTGATGAATCCGTTGCTGTAAGACTGCATTTTCTTGATACGTTTCCGCAAAGCGAATTTGTTCCATTTCTTGCGCAAAATCATTCAATTGTTGAAATTGGGCCACTATTGGTTTATCTTGCAGCGGTAACCACTCTGTCAGAAATTGAAATTGTGCAGTTAGCTGTAACAGCTGCTGATTAATTTCTTGATTATTTTTTTTTAAGTTGGTTTGCTTTTGTCGTTGACTTAAAAATTGCAGCGCTTTTTGATTACTGGCTAATAAACGAACTTCTTCCAATTCTGTTGAAAGATTTCGCCGCTTTAATTCCTGCTGAGCATTTGCTGCTAAATTACTCTGTTGTTCAGCTAAAATAGCGACTTGCTTTTTCACAGTCATTAGCTGTTCATTGATTAAATCCAATTGATTTAAGCGATCTTGCCAAGTTTCTTTATTCCCACTAGCGACTTTCGGCTTAATTGCAAAAATAATGGCAACTAGTGCCATTGCAATAAACACAAAGCGAACAGGAGACGGTAAAAATACCGCGGCTAACACACTCACACCAGCTAACAAAAATCCCCATGGTTGTTTTTTCTTCGGTTTAAAGACTTCAGGATGTTTTTTCTCGTAAGCATTTAGCTGCTCTTCCGCTGTTTGTTGCTGTTCTGTCAGTAAATTTAACCGAATTTGATATTCTTGTAATTCTTGATTCACCACTTTTACTGGTTTTAAGAAGCTTAATACGGCTGTGTCATTTTCAAAAGGTTCTGGCAGATTTGTCTGCCAGAAAGGATCGGTTGTTTCTCGCAGCTGTTGCTGATTATGACTTTGTTCATCAATCAGACGATTAACTGGCAGTTGTTGCGCCAATAATTCTTTGATTTTTGTCTCATTTTCTAAATAAAAATAATAGCGAGCTGACGCTTGATTGCCACTGAATTTTTGCAAAGCTTGATGGAGTTGTTCTTGCTCTTTCATTAATTGCTGGTAGGTTTGATAATACTCCTGCAAAGCCGTCTGTTCAGCTGGAGTGCTAGTCAAAGAAAGATCTGTTTGTTGTAATTGACGTAATTCTTGATAATTATCAAAGTTCAGTCTTTGTTGCTCAAGTGTTACTTGTTTTTTTCGCAACTCCTGGTCAGTGGTTGATAAATGCGTTACTTGTTTTTTAGCTTCATCAGCCGCGACTACCAACTCTTGGAAATTTTTTTCCTGTTGCTCTTTTTGTTGGATCTTTTCTGTTAGTTGTTCCAGTTTTTCCAAGGCAAGATTTAATGGTAATTTGCGTCCTCTTGGTCGATAAAGGGTTTCGGCTTGTTGCTGTAGCTGATTTTTTTGAGTGAACAATTGATTGCTACCTGATAATCCTAAAGAAATCAGCGCATCATGCAATTTATTTTCTTGCAGTTGCTCTAATTGTTGCAACTGTTCCTGTTGAAAAGTAAATACATCTTGAAATAAATTGATGTTTAAAGGATACAATAGTTGCGCTAAACGCCCCTCATCTCCAACCGTCCCATCAGCAAAACGTAATTGTGCCTTGCCTTTATTTTTATTTTTAAAACGTTCAATTTGGATTTCTCCTATAGTGCTATGGACAATCGTCAGCTTACCACCAAAACCACTTCCGTCAGTAGGCGAATAATCAGCACCTTTTTTCTTCTTTGTTGGAAAACCAAAAAGCATTGCTTGAATAAATTGATATAATGTGGATTTCCCTGCTTCGTTTAAACCAAAAACCAGCTGATTATTCGCTTCAAAGAGAAATCTCTGCTGTTTTAATTTACCAAAGCTAGTAATTTCCGCTTTTTTAATCCACATCTTTTTCCCTCCTGAAGCGATAGGTCTGCTTGATTTTTTCTTGAACATTTTGTAACACTTCTGTTTGGAAATCAGCTGTCAAAAGTCCCTGTAATTTAGGATTAACTTCCGCTAACTGTTCTGTAAAAACTGCCTCTGACTGATAAGTTGTCAACAATTGATCCACTAAGCTCTCATCGACTGCTAAATAATGTCGCTCATTTGTCGTGGAGGTAAATGCAACCTCAGTCACAAAAATTTCTGCCGGTAAAGAAGTGTTTAAGGTTTCCAATAATTCGCCAGAGGCTAATTGATATTGAATTTCTTCTGCCAGTGTCGGATTATCGGTTAATTTAAGTTGAATTAAAATCGGTTCCGTCATCGTTATTTGACTCACTAAATAAGGTAATAATTGATTACTACGACGAATTTCTTTTAAGGAAATAGTCAGCTCCTGCCACACAACAGGTGCGACTGGCACTTTTTGCAACTTGATTTTTCCCGCCAGTTCCTCAACTAACAATACACCTGCTAGATTTTTCTCTTTTTTAGTATGACCTAATGGTGTTCCCGAATAATAAGCTGGAGGCATTTCAGAAACCATTTGTGGTACATGAATATGGCCCAGTGCCCAATAATCATAACCTTTTTCCGCTAGCTTTGAGGTAGTAAAAGGCGCATAAGGAAATTGACCTCCATGATACATACCGATATGAAAGTTACTTGTTTTTCTAGGAAACTGATCAATTTTTTCAGCTTCAATGATGGGACCTTCAAAACTAAAACTGCTAATAGCAATTTCTTGTCCGTCTTTTAATTGTAGTTTTTTAGTGGCTACTGTTTCATCAGTAAACAGCTGCATATTTTCAGGAAAATCAAACCAATACCGTTGACTTTGATAATAATCGTGATTACCAAAGTTCATCACCACTGGAATATTTTTTTCCGCTAAACGATTCATTTGAGCAAAAAAATGTTGTTGTGTCTTTAAAGTAGGACGATGTTGGTGAAAAGTATCCCCCGCCAATAAAACAAAATCCACTGCCTCAGTAATCGCCAAGTTGACAATGTTTTCCAACATTTTTTGGTTTGCTTCCATTAAATAAGGTTGAAAGGCGTTTTTTACATTGGTTAACCCTTCAAATGAACGGTCTAAATGCAAATCTGCCCCGTGTAAAAATTTCATCCTAATCCCCCCAATCTGATATATTTTACCACAAAAAACGAAAACTTGTTCGTATTTTTATCGAGAAAAAAACCGCTAAATTTAGCGGTTTTCTGACAATAATTCGAATAAATGATTGTTTACAGCACCTAGATCAGTTTGGTTAGTATTTCCCAACAGCACAACATAAATTTTCCCATCTCGACTGATACTATTCATCGTATTGAATCCACCGATAACCCCATGAGATGTATATTTTGTCGGTTCAGCATAAAATCCTGCTCCGTAAGTGGAGCTGCTGCCAGAAGTTAACATTTCCGTACGTTCTTTTTCATCGATTAAAGTCCCCTTCATCAAAGCTTGATCGAATAAATATAAATCTGTCGCCGTCATAAACATATCCCCTGCACCAAATAATTGACTCATATCTGGCATAACTTGTTGATCGTATTGACCATCTTTAACCCGATAGGAAGTTACAGGTGCCGGTAAACCTCTTGGTGCTTCACCAAAACCAGCATGTTGCATCTTGGCTTTATCAAAAATATGTTCTTGAATATATGTTTTTAAATCCATCTGACTAACAACTTGTACAATATAGCCTACCAAAGCATAATTACTATCTGTATACGACCAATTTCCTGGTTCTTCTTTAATTCCTTTGGCTGCAATTTCTGACACAACTTGTTGTGGAGTAACTGCTAGACTGCCTTCAGAACGACCATTAATACCACTAGTGTGATTCAACAAATTTTTTAAGGTAATTTTGTCTCCATTAGGAAAATCAGGAATATATTTTCCAATCGGATCAGTAATTTTTAATTTGCCTGCTTCTTCTAACTGTAATAAGGCCGTAGCCACAATCGCCTTTTGCGCAGAACCAATATAATAACCGTCTGCCACTGTATTTTCTTCTCTTGTTTCACGATTGGCCAAATCAAAACTTTTACTCAACAAGACTTGATTATTTTTCACAACCAAAACGGTGCCAGAAAAATGTTGTTGCGTCAAATAATCACTTAACTCTGGTGCTTTATCTACTGCTGCAATCGTATTGTCTTTTTCTTTTTTTTCAACCACTTCAGACTTAGGTACACTCTTCTTCTCTTCCGTCTGCTCAGTTTTCGCTAAGGTGACTTCCTTTTTGGGATGATATGCAAAAAACATCCCCGCTAAAAGAATCATCCCTAACAAAGTCAATGTCGTCAAAAAAATTTTTATCCCACGCATAATCTAGCCTCTTTATACTATTTTCCTTATCCTATCACAAGAAAAATTTTTAACAGCCCAAAAACCATCGAAGTGACGAAAATGTTCGTTAAAAAACGCTCTTACCGTAGTAAGAGCGCTCACTTTAAATTTCTGGATATTTGGCTAATACATATTCTTCCGCCGCTTTACTCCAAATACCATCTGTTTGACTTAAGATTTCTGCCAATGGACTATTTTCTGGTAATTCTGCCAGATTAGTTAAATCAGCTTTTTTGTGGGTATAAACTAATTTTTTTCCACCACCGATAGCTGGTTGATCTAATGTAGTTTCTGCCACTGCATTTAAACCTAAGATATGAGTCACTACATTGGCAACTTTTACTTGTTTATTTTCAATCAAAGCCACCGCTTTTCGCATGTCTTCTGTATTTCCACCAGATGTACCGACAAAATGCGTTGCTGAATAATGAACATCATAAAAGTTCACCGTTGCAGTAAATTCTTTATCCTGTGGTCCGGCAAAAAAGTTTAAACAGCCGTCAGGATTCAATGCTTTAGTCGCTTCCGTCAACACTTCACCGATAGGTATCATCACAAAAATATCATCAAAGCCGCCGCCAACAATTTCTGATAATTTTTCTGCTTGATTAGGTAAGTCTTTTACATTCACATAACTAACTTCAATACCATTTTGACTAGGATACAATTTAGCTGCACGATTTAATTTATCGTCATGTTGATCAGTCACTACAATTTTTTTAGGTTTGACTGGTCCATTTAGTGCATAATCAATCGCCAATAATCCCATTGGACCGGTTCCACCCATAATTAACAAATTTCCATCGGGTTTGATTCCCATGTGGTGTTCATAGCTACCATTTTTAGTATGATAATTTGCTTCAAAAGCACCGATTACGCAAGACAACGGTTCGATTAATGACCCTTCAAAATAAGTTTCTCCATTATATGGAATTAAACAATCCTGATTCATCACATCTTCTGAAATAACAATATACGTCGCATCACCACCCGTATAAGGATAAGAATAACCAGGACAATCTGGTCGATCTGGCAGTTGTAAATTTGCCTGAACAACGTAACGTTCACCTTTTTTATATTTGTGAGACCATTTACCCCCAACTTCTAGAATTTCCCCACAAAATTCATGTCCAATAATAATGGGGTTTTCAGCCAAATCGTTCGGTGATTTTTTATGATCTGCTCCTTGATTGGCCAGTTTCCAAGTGGACATACAAATACTGTCTGTCACAACTGAAGCCAAAATCTCATTTTCTTTAATTTCAGGTAATTCAAATTCTTCTAAACGCAAGTCCTTTTTTCCATATAAGCGAACTGCTTTTGTTTTCATGACTAAATCCCCCATTTTTTTTATGCTAAAATACCTAACCAGTAACCAATAATCCCGACAGCAAATAATGCAAAAATCAAAACAATCGGACTGACTTTTTTCTTCAATAAATACATCATTAACAATGTTAAGCCTAATGCCGGCAAACCTGGCACCAAATCATCTAAAACATTTTGAACAGTTGTGATTACCGTATTGCCATCGGTACCTGGTGTTCGAGAAACCACCAATGGAATATTAATTGTTGTCCATTTAGTTACCAAGACACCCATAATAAATAGTCCTAAAATAGTTGCACCCTCGGTTAATTTTTGTAATAAATTCCCCGATAAATCTTTAACAATGTCCATTCCTTTGCTGAAACCGTAAGTTAAACCAAACCATTTCATCGATAATCGAACAGCGTTAAAGGCCACGAAGAATAAAATTGGTCCCATAATATTTCCGCTTAAGGCTAACGAAGCACCCAATGCTGCTGTAATCGGTCGTAAAGTTCCCCACACAAGTGGATCGCCTACCCCTGCTAAAGGCCCCATCAAACCAACTTTCAAACTATTAATCGTACCAGCATCAATATCTGCCCCAGTTGCTTTGGCTTCTTCCATCGCCATCGTCACACCAATTACTGGTCCACAGACAGCTGGTGTTGTATTAAAGAAGGTCATGTGTCGCTGCAAAGCTTCAGCCTGCTCTTCTTTCGTATGATAAACTCGTTTGATTGTTGGAATCATATCAACACAAAAAGCTAATGCATGAATTCGTTCGTAGTTAAAAGAGGCTTGTTGGAAGTTTGAAAAAACAAAAGTCGTCATTAAATCTTTTTTAGTTAATTGCGATTGCGAATAAATATTTTTTTTAGTTTTTACTGTTTCAGTTATCTCCATCTGATCTTCCCCCTAGTCTTCTAACTCATCGTCAGCTAATTCGCCTGCGACAACGGCTGCTACGTAATTTCCTTGTACTTCATTTTTCTTGAAGTTAGGATTTAATTGAATGTAAATCAAAGCTGTAATTAATCCGACAACCCCAAATGCCAACAAACTAAAGTCAAGATAACCAGCTAAAACGAAACCTAGATAGAAGAATGGCATCAAATAAGCAACGCTCATCATATTTAAGACCATGGCATAACCTACCACTACGATAAAGCCACCGGCAACGGCCAAACCACCAGTAATAACATCTGGAATCATATCTAACATTTTAGTCACCATCTGCGCATTAACGAAGGTCGCCACGATAGTAGCTGGAATTGCAACCCGTAACGCTTGTACAAATAAGGCGCTAAAGTGTATGAAAATAATTTTATTAAAATTGGCTTTTTCAGCTTCTTTGTCTGCTGCGTGTTGAAATGCAACTGTGATAGTGCGGGCAATTACCGTCAAGACTTGACCAGCTGCTGCGACCGGTAAAGCAATCGCAATGCCGGATTGAATATCTTGCTGCCCTACTACTACTAAAATCGTTGAAATGACACTAGCCAGCGCAGAATCGGGTGATTGAGCTGCTCCGATATTCATCCAACCTAGCGCAATTAATTCCAGCGTACCGCCTAAAATAATACCTGTTTGAACATCCCCTAAAATTAAACCAACTATCGTACAAGCAATCAGTGGGCGATGTGTCTGAAATTCATCTAGCACACTGCCCATTCCGCAGATACATGAAAAAATAAAAATAAGTACAATTTGTAGAGTTGATATTTCCATTTACACTTCCTCCTCTGATTAAAGCCCCGCTTCTTTTAATTTCCCTTCAAAATCTCCTTTTGGATCAGTTGCCACCACTCGTAAATCTAGTTCAACACCCATCTCTGCTAATTTTCTAAAGGCTGCCACTTCTGTTTCATCCACTGAAACAGCTTTTGTAACTTGTGTTCTACCTGTTTTAAATTGCATTCCGCCGATATTAATTGATTGAATTGGAATTCCCGCTTCAATCATAGTTACCACTTCCATTGGATTGGTAAATAAATAGAAAACCGTCTCGTCAGCATATTTAGCATTGTTGTATACTTTTACCGCTTTTTCCGGATCGACAATGTTCACCTTAATTCCCGGTGGTGCTGCTTGTTTCACTAAGGTTTTACGAATATCATCTTCACTAACCTCCTGGCTGACTACAATAATGCGACCAGCTCCCGCTTCTTTTGCCCAAACAGTGGCAACTTGCCCGTGGATCAGGCGATCATCAATTCTTGATAGTTTAATTTTCATTTTTAAAAATCCTCCTCATCTTCGATTACTTGTTGACTAAAAGCTTGAACTGTTTGACTAGGAATAGTCGTCAGGTGAGTAACAATTTCTGATAACTGACTATTTTCCAGCATACTAGCTGCTTCTAAAACTAAAGGTAGTGACATTCCAGATACAATTTCAATTTTTTGATCGGGCTGTTCTAACGCTAATCCACAACTGGCGTTATACGGTGTCCCACAAAATAAATCACATAGAATTAAATAATTGGCTGCGTCCGTCATTGATTCTTTAATTTTTTCTTGTAAGGTCTGTAAACCATCGCCATTTAGAAACTCGACTGTCTGAAAATCTTTTAATTCACCAAAAATCATTTCGGCTGAATTTTTCATTTCATGTGCCAATTTTCCGTGGGCAACTAAAATGACTTTATTCATAATTAAACTCCTTATCCTCTGGTTTTTCCTCCAGCTACATTGACGGTCACTCCAGCGATGTAACTTGAACGATTGGACATAAAGTAAGCAACTAAATCAGCAACTTCAGATAATTTTCCATCTCGTCCTAAAGGAATTGTTTTGGTATTGGTATAGCCTGCTCGTAATTCTTCTACTGTAATACTTCTGGTGTAGGCTAAGGCCGTCTCATAATCAATGGTTCTTAAACCTGTTTCTTCCATAATGCCAGGAGCAATTCCGACTACTCGTACACCTTTTTTTCCTAATTCTTTCGCCCATGACCGTGTCAAACTATTTACTGCCGCTTTGGTTGAAGCATACACACTTTGACCTTCAGAACCCTCCAGACCAGATTCAGAAGACATATTGATAATCACGCCATCACCTTGTTTCACTAAAACCTTACCGACCGCTTGTGCCATTAAATAAACACCCTTTAAATTAATATCAACCATCTTGCTAAAAATACGTTCATTCACTTGAAACTTGCCATCGTCTGTTAATTTTTCATCTACCAAAAGTGCTGGAATATTTACGCCTGCATTGTTAACTAAGGCATCAATTCTTCCAAATTTTTCCACGGCTAGATCAACTGTTTGATTGACTGAATCAGCTAGAGTCACATCCGTTTGGCTAAATAATAAATTTTCATGGCTAAACTTGCCTGCTTGGATATCGGCATTTACCACGTTAACCCCTAACTCGCATAATTCTTCTACAATCGATGCACCAATTCCTGAAGAACCGCCTGTCACAATCGCTGTTTTCCCACTAATTTCTAACCAATCCATTTTTTTGCCCACCTTTTTAACATTTGTGATTTTGTTTTAACATTTGTTATAAGTTAGTTTAATCCCTTATGTAATCGTTGTCAATAACTATTTTCACTTTTTTTATTCTTAAATCACAAAAGTGCAGATTTAGGCAAAAAAAAATAAGCGGTTTTTTAGACCACTCATCTCTTTAAAACTTCTTTGGCTGTTTCTTCGGTAGTCACCAAAACATTAATGTAATCACCCTTTAAAGCTGCAGCGATAGAGTCCGCTTTTTCCACAGATTCGGCAACGCCAATTCGATAAGCAGCACGTTTTAAATCTGTTCCATCAATGCCAATCAGACGCTCGTCTAATTCATTTTCAATATGTTCACCAGCAATATTATAAAACCGAGATACCACATCACCAATAACTTTTTTTCCTTCCAAATAAGCTAGCACATCTTCGCCATAAAATTGTTTCCAACTTTCGCTAGCTTTTAAACTAGGTGAGCCAATTCCTAAAATAGCAATATCAATTCTGCGCCAATAGGTAATTAACTCTTGATTAAACTCATTTTCCATCAACGCTTTTTTTAGTGAGACCGTCTCAGGAAAAGCCGGTGAATCAATTAATAATGCTCGTCCATTTAATTTTTTGGAAGCTTCATAAGTGATAGTGTTAACGTGAAAATCACTACTTAATCTGCCAGAGGGCCCACCAATCATAGGTACACATAAAATATTTGAAGCATGATGATCCGTCAACCCCGAAGGAATGGCAGACATGGTCTCGCCCCATGAAAACCCGATAATCATATCATCAGCAATAATTTCCTTCAAATAGGAATCCAAACCGTCAGCCAATAAAAGATCCTTTTGTCCGCGGCTTAAGTCGTTCGCCGCTGGTACAATGATCGCTTTTCTTAATCCAAATTTCTCTTGTAACTCTTTTTCAATGTGATAGGAACCAGCCTTATCATAGTTGATGGAGATATTCACGATTCCTTCATTTCTCGATCGTTTTAATAAACGGCTAATGGTACTACGGTGAATATTTAGTTCTTTAGAAATTTGATTTTGATTTTTATCTTCTTGGTAATACATTTCGGCAATTCTAACCAATAATTTATCTTCTTCCGTACTCAAAACGACATCCCACCTTTTCACGTTTGTGCATAATTGTAACTAATGTGATTATACCTTTTTATTGCACAATTGTGAAGTTGTTCGAACTGCCAAGCCTTTTTTTATCATTTAGTTAACTGATTCAATTCTTCCACTATCTTTTTATTTTGAAATTTACGGTAAAAATAAAAACCAATTACGTGTAAAACTAGATTAATCAATAAAAATAATCCCCAAAATGGCAAGATAATTTGAAACATTTCCACTGAGAATAGATAAACTGCTAAATAACCAGCAGCAAAATTTATCAAAGTTGTAATCACAATATTCACCGGTGCCGACCATGTCCCAAAATTCCAAAGATAAGGATAAATTACGCCAAAAACACCACCGATAATTATTGCGATAACAATAATATGCCAAAAATAGGAAAATTGTACTTGTGGATTGCCAAAGCCGAGATTGATGATGATTAATAACCATACCGTAGTTAAAAACGCTGCTTGCATAAACTGATTTTTTAAATTTTTCATTGTAATGCCTCCTTGATTTGTTTTGCGTAATGGCGACTGACTGAAAAAGTTTGTCCATTTTTAGTAAATACTTCTAGCCTGGCATACTGACCATTTTTGAAACTAGTCACTTGCGCCAAATTTAAAATGACTGAGTTATTAATCCGAAAAAGTTGAACTGCTTGTAAATCAGTAAAATCTTTCAAACGACCTTTCAAATAAAACACTTGATCATCATTTGTATAAACTTTTGATAACTGGTCCATCGCTTCAATCATAAAGATCATTTGAGAATCTATTTTAAAGCGTCGTTCATTTACTGGTTGAATGACTTCTAATTCAACCGTTTTTGTAAACAATGACTGAAGTTTGTTGGTCAACTTTTCATTGACTGGATGTAACGTTACTCCCAGTTCTTCTTTTGGATAATTTTTATCCCACAACCAATTAATTTTCATCTTGCTCCCCCTCTGTATTGATAATTTAGCATTAAACTAAACCAGAAGCTTCTGTTTTTTAGTTTGTTGCAAAAGATGCTTCCTTTGTTGCAACAAAAAAAGACTAGAACAAAAATGTCCTAGTCTTACAAAAGTTTTGCTTAGCCTTGGTAAAGATCACGAATCGGTGTCATAATGATGCGATTTAAGTCGTTGATAATTACGCTGAATGCTTGTTCTTTTTCCATCAAGCTGTTGATTAATGCTTCTTGTTGGACTTTCATTGCGATTTCTTGCGCTTTGTCTGCATCTTCATCAGTGAAAGTTTCACCATTCATTTGTTTTTCTTGTAAAATTTGTTGCATTTCTTGGAATTCTTTGAATAAAGCGAAAGCTGCTTCGTCTGCTTGTAATGTTGCAAAAGCTGCTTCTAATGCTTTAAATTCGTCTAATTCTCGTAATTCTTGTTCTAATCCATTTGCTGAATCATAAATGTTTGCCATGCTTATATCCACCTTTTCTTAAAGAAATTTACACTTGATTGTAACATGAAACTGCTTTATCGGCTAATTTCCTTGTATCCTTTGCCAAAAATTATTGATTCCTTGACGAGCCTTGTCGACAGCCGAATCAATCCCTTCACTAGCTTTATCGCCGAATTCTTTTATTTTGTTTTCCCAATCAGTCGTTCCACCATCAGTAGTATTTGGATCAACGGCTTGTTCATTGACTTCATCAGGTGTCATTACTTCACCGCCAGTCACGTATGCATCTGCTACTTCAAAATTGGCTGTCTCGACATGAGGTAAGATGCCTTCTGCTTCTGATTTGAAAATTTGACCGACTTGTTGTCCACTTGTACCGGTTAAGTAATGGGATTCACTAACATTTTCATAGCCTAACCAAGTCGAAATCACCACATTCGGTGTATAACCGACAATCCATTGGTCGTTAACTTTAGTGGCATCAAAGTTTGTTTCTGTCGTACCCGTTTTTCCTGCCACAGTATAACCATACGGTGCAGCCTCTACGCCGGTTCCGTTACTAAAGACACCCAACAACATACTGGTCATTTCATTAGCTACTTTTTTCGACACCACTTGTTCATATTTCGGTTTCGTATTATCAACAATCACTGCGCCGGTCGAATCAATAATTTTAGTAATTAAATAAGGATCATACATTTTTCCTTCATTCGCAAAAGCACCATAAGCTCGAGCCATTTCAAGGGGCGAAGCACCAGTTTTTAATCCACCTAAAGCCAAGCCATAATATTTATCGGAATCATCTAAATCAATCCCAAATTCTTCAACTTTATTAAAGCCCTTCTCAATCCCCATTTCATGCAGCAACCAAACGGCTGGAATATTCAAACTTTGAGCTACCGCTTGATACATAGCGGCTTCCCCAGAATAGGTGCCATCATAATTTTTCACATCATAATAATCTAATGGTGAGTCTTGTAAAGTACTGCTAGGAGTATAACCAGATTCTAAAGCTGGCGCATAAACACTCAGTGGTTTCAAAGTTGAACCTGGTGAACGGCGCATTTGAGTAGCAAAGTTAAATTCTCTAAAGACGTGCTCGCCACGACGACCAACTAATGCTTGAACGCCTCCGTTTTGCGGATTTAAGGCAACTGAAGCGGATTGTGGTGCAACACCATCATCAGCAGCGGCAGGAAAGTTATAATCATTATCATAAGTACTTTCCATTTGTTTTTGATAATCTTGATCCAACGCAGTATAAACTTGATAACCGTTGTTTAATAATGCTTTTTCGCTAATGCCATATCGATCAACAGCTTCATTAATAACCGCATCAAAATAAGATGGGTAAGTATATCCGGCTTCTTCCGATGAATAAGTATCATTTAACAAACTGCCTAAATCAACACTAGCTTGCTGAGTTTGTTCTTCGGCACTAATTTTGCCGTTTTCTGCCATTAAACTTAAGACCGTATTGCGGCGATTGGTGGCATTTTCTAAATTATCGATCGGATTGTAAATACTTGGTCCCTTCAACATCCCGGCAATTGTCGCGGATTCTCCCACAGTTAATTGACTAGCATCTACACCAAAATATTTGTGGGCTGCATCTTGGACACCCCAGACTCCGTTACCAAAATAAGAATTATTTAAATACATCGTCAGAATTTCATCTTTGCTGTATTTTTTTTCGATTTCCAGTGCCATGAATAATTCTTTGGCTTTTCGCTGAAAAGTTTGATCTTGACTGAGATAGGCATTCTTAGCCAACTGCTGCGTAATGGTGGAACCACCGCCGGTAATCCGACCACTAGTCACAATTCCTAAGGCCGCTCGGGCGATCCCTTTAATATCAAATCCATGATGCTCGTAAAATCTTCGGTCTTCAGTCGAAACCACCGCATTTTTTACTGAGTCAGATATTTGATCTGCTTCAACATAGGTTCCTTTTTGACCGTATAAAGTCCCCGCCTTTTGACTATCCTGATCATAAATCACCGTGGACTGTTTTAAGCTAGACTCCAAAGTTTCTACATCAACTGACTTGGCTAAAACAAAAAGGTAAATACTGGTAACCAAAATCCCTACCAATGCTAAAAGCAGCAAGATTTTATTGATATAAAACTTTTTCCAAATTCGTTTGCGCCAGTGGTGAAAAGTAATTAAATGTGGTTTCAACCAGCGCCAAAAAATCCCTAGACCACGTCCGATAGAGCTAAAAAAAGCTTTTAGTTTGTCTAAAATCGTTTGAAAATCCATCAATCGATCTCCATTTCTATAAATTCTATTCAAAAGTGTAGCATATTTATATTTTGTTTGACCTGAGTCTTAAGACCGAGAGTCATAATGACACGATTTTACCACGAGAAAAGTAGAAAAAATTAATATTTTCCTTAAATAATCGTTAAATGATACAATATCCAAGATATGAGGTGAAATAAAATGGAATTTACTATGACATTAGCAGAAGATTTTAAAACTATGACGGTCAAAGAATTATTGGAAGAAGAATGGCTGGTTCCTAGAAAAGTCCGTCATTTTATCCGAACTCGAAAAAGTATTTTAGTCAATGGACAACCAGTGCATTTCCAAGACCAAGTAAAAGCCCACGACCAAATTGATTTAGAAATTGCTGACAGCGATTATCCTGTCCGTAACATTTTATTAGGCGATGCCAAACTAGTGCAGCCTTTATATGAAAATCAACATTTCATCATTGTAAATAAACCTGCTGGTATGAAAACTCATCCTAATCAGCCAGCAGAACAAGATACTTTATTGAATCATTTAGCTGCTTATTTAGCGCCAGATTTCCAGCCCCATGTGGTCCATCGCTTAGATAAAGAAACTAGTGGCGCTATCTTATTTGCAAAAAATCAATTCGTACTACCAATTTTGGGGCGATTATTAGAAAGCAAACAAATTTATCGTCGCTACCAAGCGCTTGTTTGGGGAAACATCACCAATGATTTAACAATCAACCAAAAAATTGGGCGTGATCGTCACGACCGTCGGAAACGCCGAATTGATCAAAAAAATGGACAACCAGCCATTACCCACGTCACAGTCGCCCAACATTTAAAAAAACAAACTGCAATTTATTGCCAGTTAGAAACTGGTCGCACTCATCAAATTCGCGTGCATTTGGCTAGTATCGGGCATCCTTTAGTTGGGGATCCGCTATACAGTAAAGACGCCACTGGTCGTTTAATGCTACACGCCTGGCAACTTCATTTGACTCACCCTTTTACACAAGAAAAAATTTCTGTTACGGCGAAACCAGGTATTTTCACGGAGGAAAGCACATGAAAAATAAGCTAATTTTAGTGATTGCACTGTTCCTATTCGCCGTCGGTTTTGATTATGAATTATTAGGGTTAGCTGCCTTACCAATTAAGAATCAACAATATTTGATTTTGCTCGTCTCCTTTCTATTAGTGGCACTTTTTTTAATTCCGGCGACTTATTTATTTTACCGGCTAGAAAAGAAATTTAAATTACCTTATTATTTTTTTCCACTAGCTTTTGTTTGTGGCTATTTCATGCCTGGTTGGTTGGCAGCTTACGGCAATCAAGCTGGTGTCGAAATTTTGCATCTGGTTTTTGGTAATGGAGAGTTTATTAAAGCTTGGCAAGATGCACTAACTGCACCGATAGTAGAAGAAAGTGTTAAATTTTTAGTGGTCTTTCTTTTATTGAAATTGTTAAAAGTTAGACGTTCGGCAGCTGTCTTTGTTTTAGGTATGGCAGTCGGATTAGGCTTTCAGTTTTCAGAAGATGTTTCTTATTTAGTTAATCAAGCTAGTCAGGATTTTTCGCAAATTTTTGCCGTTGCCTTTTCACGCCTTTCTGGTGCCTTAGCTTCTCACTGGATTTATACCGGACTCGTCTCTTTAGGTGTATTCACTATCTATAGTAAAAATCGTCTGTTTAGTAAAAAATGGGGCTTTTTCTGGGTAATCGCAGCCGTATTGCTACACTTTGTTTGGGATACACCAATAAATGATTTCCAACTTGGTGAACTTTCTATCGTTGCTGACAGTTTAACCGCCTTTAGTTTATTTTTAATTTTTCAGATTATCTATCAGCTTTGGCAACAAGAAAAAAGCAGTTTAATTGGTTGACAGAACTGGCACTTCCCGTTATTATTTTTATTCTGTATGACAAATTAATAAAGTAATAAGGGAATGGTTTTACATGAAACAACGACTACTAGAAAAATGGCAGGAACGTAAATGGCTCTTACTTAGCACTGGTTCCATTGCTGTAATTGATGTATTTTATGCTTACTTAACCCACTAAAATAAAACAGCTGTAACGAAACAGATTCTTCTGTCCCCGTTACAGCTGTTTTTAAATGACTTTTCTTTCAAAAGCATCTTCAGAAATACCTTCTGCTAAAACTTTTTTAGACCATTCTTTAGCCGAAAAGAGCGAATGATCCCGATAATTGCCACAACTTCTGATATCTACGCCTTGCACGTCATCCCAAGTCACTTTGTCGGCAATTTCAATCAAAGCTGCTTTAAATGCCAACGCCACTTCTTGCGCAGTCGGTTCTCCCCAAGTAATTAGATGAAAGCCTGTCCGACAGCCAAATGGTGAACAATCGATCACACCTGATAATCTTTCCCGTAATAAATCTGCCAATAAATGTTCAATCGTATGAATCGCCGCTGTTGGTAATGCTGTTTCATTCGGTTGCGTCAATCGTAGGTCAAAATTAGAAATTTTATCTCCTTCTTTTCCTTGCGACACCGTAATCAGACGAACATAAGGTGCTTTAACTTTTGTATGATCCAAACCAAAACTTTCAACTTCTGCCATTTGCCGATACCTCCTCATCAATCTTTAATTTATAATTTCTCATGATTTAGAGATTCTTTCAAGTAATTTATTTTATGCATTCAACAAATAGTTATTTGATTCTTTTAGGTATTAAGATTTTGAAGCTCATGGCTCAATTCTTTTGTGGCATGATAAATTTTTTTATAAAGTACATAATACTTTTTATAAACATTGGCTGTTTCAGTTGGAAAATAACTTGGACCATATTGAACAAAAGTTTGAATCATTTCATTAACTGAATTAAACCAGCCACATCCCAAAGCTGCTAGCATTGCTGCACCTAGACCTGGTCCTTGTTCCGTTTGCAGGGTGATAATTTCTGTTTCAAAAATATCCGCTTGGATTTGTAGCCATACTTTATTTTTAGCACCACCACCAATTGAAACGATTTTTTTTAAACGTTTTTGTTGGATGCTTTCCATAATCATTTGACTATCTTTCAAAGAAAATGTTATCCCTTCAATAACGGCACGAACAAAGTGCTCCTGATGATGCCGATTATCTAATCCAATAAAACTTCCACGAATTTGACTATCCACATAAGGTGTTCTCTCTCCCATGATGTAGGGAGCAAACAATAACCCCTCAGATCCTGCTGGAACATTTTCAATTTCAGCTAAAAAATCAGTGAAGATTTCTTTTTTTGCAAAGTTTTGTTTAAACCAATTTAAACTCTGACCAGCTGCTAAAGTAACACCCATTGAATAGTAAGCGTTTGGTATAACATGATTAAAAAAATGTAATTTCCCTTGATAGTCGCGAATATTCTCGCCTTCAAATGTAAGGAATACACCCGATGTGCCGACACTCACTAGACCTTTATCTTCAGAATCTATCCCTGCACCAAGAGCTGCACAAGCGTTATCTGCTCCTCCTGCAACTATTTTAATCTTAGGAGACAATCCTAATTCTTTAGCTAAATCTTGACGAATTGTACCAATAATTTCTGTAGCATCTACAAGTTTAGGAAAAATATTTTTAGGTAACTCAAAAATATCTGCAATTTTCCAGTCCCATGTCTGATGAATCACGTCCAGTAGCAATGTACCTGCAGCATCAGAAAAATCGGTTTGAATATTGCCAGTCATCCAATAACCTAGATAATCTTTTGGTAGTAAAAAGGTTGCTACTTGTTCCCAAATATCTGGCTCGTGCTCTTTAACCCATAACATTTTAGGTAAGGTAAATCCTTCTAATGGGCGATTCTTAGTTTGTTCTAAAACAAGTTCCCCCGCATGCTCCATAATGTATTGACATTCCTTTGTTGTGCGAACATCATTCCATAAAATAGCAGGTCTTAGAATATTTTGTTTTTTGTCTAATAAAACTAAGCTATGCATTTGTCCTGAAAAACTAATTGCACTAATTTTATCCATGGCTTGCGGTTTTTCAGAAATAAGTTTTTGAATCACTGTTTTAGCTGCAGCAACCCATCCTAAAGGATTTTGTTCGCTATATCCAGCATGAGGATTACTCAAAGGATAATCTGCACTAGCTGAAACAATCATTTCTCCCTGTTGATTCACTAATAATCCTTTCAAGCTACTTGTTCCAAGATCTAAACCTAATACATATGTCAATGTGCTCTCCCCTATTATTTATTTGTATTTAAAAATTCAAACACAGTTTTGCTAGAATATGTTTTATTTGGTTCTAAAATTATTTTTGGATCAGCTTGATGAATAGCATCTGGCAGGTTTTGTGTTTCTAGGGTCACACCGCTGTGTTTAGACAGCCAACCATTCTCTGCTAAAAATATCTGATTCGGTAGCTTATTTCCCGTATAGACTACAATACTTTCTTCTGAAGTTGTTAATTTAATCATTATTCCCGTTTCTTCATTTTCTAAGATTGCCCCTTCAGGAGAATCAGTATTTATCAGGTAGGCTAAATCAATTCCTTGAGAACCAAGTGTCAATTGTTCATGCTCATCATTAAATGTCTCTTCAAGTCTTCCACCTTGCAACTGTAACCTTTGATTCCCTTCAACCGTGAGATTTAATAAATGACCTGTCGGTAATGTTCCTTGTTTAATTTCCTGAACTTTCTCTGCATTTATTTTTAAGCTGTGATTTTTGACAGATTCGGTTCTCGGATTAAGATTAAAATAGGTATGATTTGTCGGATTAAAAATTGTTTTTGCATCGGCTTTTGCTTGATATAAAATTTTAAAAGAATTGTTACAATCTAGTGAATAAGTCACTGAAAAATCAATTTTCCCAGGATAGCCTTTTGTTTGATGGTTAGTTAAGTAAAGAATCAACTGATCCCCCTGTTCATTTGTTGCTGTTTCTACTTGATAAAATTGTTTATGGTAACCACTAAAGCCACCATGCAAATGATTATCACCTTCGTTTTTTTCTAGTTGATAGCTAGTACCATCTAATTCGAAAGTGCCAGCTGCAATTCTGCCAGCTACAGGGCCTATGACCGCACCAAGAAATAAAGGATTTTCGTAATAATTTGAATAGTCAGCATAATTGAGTACACAATTAAACTTGTCGCCATTTTTATCAGGAACCTTAATACGTGTAATGACTGCACCATAGTTTAAAACAGAGATACTCATCCAGCCGTTGTCTAAGATGTATTCCACTAAATCGTCATTTATTTGTTTTTGAAAAATCGTCATTTTTATTCTCCGTTTCTGGAAATTAGCTTATTCCTTCACTTCATTTTTAATTTTCAAAACTAAGTCAACAATTTCTTTAAAATTTTGTGGATCATGACCAAAACGCCCAACAAAAACACCATCAACATTTTCATCTTTTACGATCGCTTCAGTATTCTCTTTACTTACCGAGCCACCATAAATAATTCTAACTGCTTGAGCAACTTCATCACTGAACAAATCAATCATTTCTTCACGAATAATTCGATGGGCTTGGTGCACATAATCTGCTGAAGCAGCCTCTTTTTGACCAATCGCCCAAATTGGCTCATAAGCTAGAATAACTTTTTTTAACTGTTCCTCAGGAATGTCTGACAAATCGGCCCTTAATTGTCTATTTAGTTGTTCTCGTAATCGTTTTTTTTGTGTTTCGTCTTCACCAATACATACTACTGGTGTAACTTGATTAGCTAAAGCCAATTTAATTTTTTTAGCAATACACTTATCTGTTTCGCCTAGCTCTTGGCGTCTTTCAGCATGACCGACTTCAACAAAATCGGCTTGCCAATCAATTAAAGACTCGATTGATAATTCTCCTGTCAATGCACCATTAGCAATCGGTGCAATATTTTGTGCACCAAAATGGATTTCTGTATTAACTAGATAATTACTAACTACAGCTAATGTTCCCATGCTTGGAAAAACAAATAAATCCGCCTCAATAGTTCCAACACACGATTTTTTTAACTCGCCCAGATATGTCTCCATGTCCGTTTTTTTATTTTTGTATATTTTAAAACTAATGCCAATCGCAGGTTTCCGCATAAATTTACCTCACATTTATTTTTTTGCTTCATATTGACTGATTTGATTAATCTTTGGTTCTGATCGTGTTCCTGGTTCAAAGGTGTGAGATAGGTACTCTGCTAACAATAATTTAGCTGAGTCAATTCCTTGAACAAATGCTCCAAAAGTTGCTATTTGCGCATTATTACTTAATTGTGCCCGTTCAGCTGAATATATATCAGTAATTTGAGCAGCACGAATACCTGCGACTTTATTAGCAGCAATCGCCATACCAATACCTGTTCCACAGCATAGTACACCACGGTCAATTTCTTTATTTTTAATCGCATGAGAAACATCAAAAGCTACAGCTGGATAATCCACTGAACTATCTACCGGTACACCGAAATCAACTACTTCATAGCCTAATTCCTCAGCATATTTTTTTAAATCATCTTTAAATTCAACGGCGTTATTATCTGCGCCAAAACCAATTTTCATTTGTCTTCCCTCCATATTTTTTTCTATATCAGTATTTTCAACACTTTTTAAATAATCATACATAGCTGTAAAAATAATATTAACTGAAGTAGCGCCAGCATCTTGATAACCAACCGTTCGATCACCTAAAAATTTTGATCGACCAAATTTCGCAGGATATTTTTTTGTTTTTTCGACACCGACAGTTGCACTTTCACTGGCTTTTTCCAAAGCAATCATGAAATCAGCTGTTTTGTAATTATTTAGCGTTTCTGTTGCAGGGATTAGTGCATCTAACATGGTTTTATCTCCAAGCTCAGCTTTCCCTCTTTTTTGAATGTCCTTAATTGCTTGCGCCATACCGTCATGTAAATCTTCTACTGAAATTGTTTTTTTATCTTTTGTCGTTTTAGCCAGTCCAAGAAATAAAGAGCCAAAAATTACTCCAGAAGCACCTCCCATCGATCCCATCATTGCCATACCAGCTTTTTTAAATATGTCACCAACAGTTGCTTGCTGTTCTTCATGTAAAGTTACTAAAATGGCCTGTGCACCGTTCCTCATTCCAATCCCATGATCACCATCGCCAATCTTTTGATCAATTTCACCTAGCTGTTCTTCATTTTGAATCAAAGCACTAGCAATTTGTGAAAGCATTTCATAAACTTGTTGTATGTTTAACTGCTTCATTGTTTTACCTCTCTTTTAAAGAAACAAGGACTATCGGCTGCCACTTGGTATAACTCAGCCAATTCCTGATTTAAACTTTGAATTGTAATAGAAAAACCAGCCATTTCTTGTGTAGTACAAATATTTCCAATTACTGTATCCACTGTTTTCAAGCCCTTTTGGCTTAACAGTTGTTGAATTTCATTATTGATAATATATAACTCCATCATCGTCGTAGATCCCAGGCCGTTGACACAGACAATAACTTCTTTTTCTGGATAAGTTGCGAGTTCTCCTTCTAAAGCTACAAACATTTTTTCTACTAATTCTCGTGCTGGTAATAGTTTCATTCGTTCCAGTCCCGGTTCCCCATGTATTCCTAAACCAAATTCGATTTCATCTTCAGCTAATTCAAAATTTGCTTTTCCATTCATTGGATTTGTTCCTGGAGCAATCCCTACACCAATTGAAAAAGTTCGTTTATTTGCTAACTGACCAAGCTGATGGCAGCGTTCTAATGAAAAACCTTGGCTAGCAGCGGCGGCAACTTCTTTAATAACAAATAAGTCTCCAGCGATTCCTCGACGTTCTGTTCGTTTCTCATAAGTAGCTGAAGCCACATCATCAATAATAGGTAAATTACATACTTCTATTTCTTCAAGTTCAGCAAGTTCTGCTGCTACTTCGAAATTTAAGACATCCCCTGCATAATTACCAAACAAACAAATAACTCCAGCTCCTTGATCAGCCTCTTTAATTGCCTCAAGAACTGTATCAGGAGTGGGGGCTGTGAAAATATTTCCAACAGCTACAGAATCAGCAAAATTTTCACCAATCAATCCAAAAAAAAGTGGTTCATGGCCACTACCACCACCCACAACCACACCTACTTTACCTGGTGTTTTATTTTTTTTATAAAGTACTCTTGGGTTATCATCTGATTGGATGATTTGGCCTTTTTCAGCGGCTAAAAAACCAGCCAACATATCTTCAATCAATGTTTCCGTTGTATTTATAATTTTTTTCACAAAGCAAACTCCTTTACTCACTGAATTCAATTAAAGCGCCTTATAAAATGTCCTATCTGTCCATTTTAAAAGCGCTCTAAGTTTATTTATCGATCTCTGACATTACGTTTAACAGAAGGATTCGTAAAAAGATCATATTCATCGTAACTAGGCGATGAAAACTCACTAATTACAGCTCCCTCATTTCCAGCCTGAAACCAATGCTTAATTTTAGGATCAATCGTATATTGTTCCCCAGGTAATAAACGAATTTCTTTTCTAGCTGTATAATATTCTTTACTTGATTCAGGGATAGTTACGCTAATTTTACTAGTATCTATGGTTTCTTCCGCTTCAACATATAAGTAAACTTCTCCCCAACGACAGCGAAAAGTTTCTTGCTTTCCTTCTAGTCCATTTTCTAAGTTAGGATGCAAATGTTCTGGGCAAGTTTGATTAGGTAAGAGGACCATTTCTTTTGCACAATAACGTTTATTATTAACATAAAGAATCAGATTTAAGGCTTCTTTTTCGATATTATTTAAACCAAAATCAGCATAGTCAATTGATGCTAATTCCTCGTCAGTTAAAACAATTTGAGACTTTTGATAAAGATCTTTTACTCTTTTTTTATAATCTTCAGTTACTTCACTCATTAACTATTCCTCCAATTATATTAGCTAATTTTTAATTCACTAAAATCAATATCTTTTTCATCTTCTTCAGTCAGCTCTTTGACATCTTCATAAGCAACTGGTCTTTTAAGAACAAATAGAATAATTGCATCAACTAAAGAACCAATTAGCAATGCTGCTAACCACGAAAGGGGATGTGTCATTGTTACCATCGCAAATAAACCACCATGAGGAACGGGAGAACCTGCATTCCAGATCATGCTCAACGCACCACCCACTCCTGCACCAATTCCTGTTGAAACAATACAACGCCATAAATCATTGAAAATAATCGGGTAACACCCTTCAGTAATCATGCAGACCCCCATTGGGAAAGCTGTCTTCAGTGTTTCAACCTCTGTTTTTGTATAGATATTTTTACCCACGATTTTTTGAAAGAAGTAAGCCATGGTCATGCCAAATGGTGTGACCATCGAAGCTAACATTAAAACCGCCATTGGTTCATTGATACCATTGGATTGTAAAGACAATAAGAAGGCAAATACGACTTTATTAATTGGTCCACCATAATCCACAGCTGACAATACGCCCACGATTAAACCAAACATTAATTTTTGATTAGTGTCTAATCCCAGTAAGAAATTATTTAACGCTTCAGTCAATGCAGCAATTGGAAAACCTAGAATATAATACATCACAAAACCAATCACAATTGAGGAAATAAAAGGAATAATCAACATCGGTTTTAATCCGTCTGCCCACATAGGAACTTTCAATCGATCTTTTAAAAATTTAGTAAAATAACCCGCAATATAACCACCGATAAAACCACCAATAAAACCTGCATTCATATTAATTGATATCATACCCACTAAAAACCCTGGTGCAATTCCGGGTTTGTCTGCAATCGAAAATGAAATTCCAGTTGCAATTACGACTGGTAACATGCCTAAAACTAATCCACCCATTGTGTACATTACGTCAAAAAAATTGTAAGGGTTATCAATACTTTCAATTGTTACGCCTCCCAAAAGACTACCAATTGCTAGCATGAAACCTGCACTAACAACTACTGGAATCAGATATGAGATTGCCGTTAGTGCATGTTGCTTAACGTTTGTAAAGAGTTTCCCACTCTGCTTGACTTCTGCCATTTTTTAAACTCCTCCTTTAACCACTTCTTCGACTTTTTGAATAAATTTGTTAGGAGATTTAATCACTAATTCAGTTGGTACTTCAATTATTTTCATCCCTTCAAAACGATCCTTTCCACTCACCTTTACATCAGCAGCAATGACCGCAACATCCGCTTCTTTTAGTACTGCTTCTGGAATAGCATCTTCTGTCCCAATAGTCCCTTGTGTTTCAATATGAATTTCATGTCCCGCCTTTTCAGCTGCGTTTACTAACTTTTCTCTAGCAATATAAGTATGGGCAATTCCCGCAGTACACGCTGCTATACCTACTATTTTCACAATATATTCCTCCTATATCTTATAAAAATGCTTGTTTTACTTCTTCAACCGTCGTCGTACTCATCAATTGTTCAACTACGTTATCATTACCTAACTTTCCTGCCAATGCTGCTAACATTCTTAGATGTTCACTTTCACCACCATCTCCAGCCTTTACACAGAACAAACAAACAATTCTTACAGGTTTATCATCTAAACTTTCCCAAGGAATTTCATTTTTGAACATTCCAATGGCTATACCATTTTTGATAACGCTTTCACTTTGTCCATGAGGAATAGCTATTCCATTTCCTATACCTGTTTTACCAAGTGATTCTCTGTAATAAATATCTTTCTCAAATGAGGGAATACTCGAAATATAATTTTGATCTGACAATAACTGTGCCATCTGTGTTATCGCCTCTGCTTTTGTACTACCAGTAAGATTCACAGCTATAATTTTCTCATCTAAAATATTGTTTAAATCTACTTGTTGCACGTTTGAACCCTCCTTTTTTAAGATTCTTCTACGTCAAGTGGTAAACAGCGCTTGACGTAGAAAGAACAAGCTTAATTAGTAATATAAATCTAACTTATTGTCTGACTTGAATAAATTAATCTTGTGTAAAGCAGTTTCTTTAGCAGCTAAATTACAGTCGGGGAACACCACATTAGGTTCACGAATTTCTGCATTTCCACTATCCAAAACTTCTCTTAATTTATCGGCAAAAGAAATTTTAATATCAGAAGAAATGTTAATTTTAGCGATACCTAAATCAACAGCTTGGCTTATTTCTTTATCTGGATTGCTTGATCCTCCATGAAGAACCAACGGAATATCAACAATTTTAGCAATTTCTGCCAAAATATCTAAGCGTAACTTAGGTTCTACATTTTTTGGGTAGATTCCGTGAGCAGTACCAATCGCAATTGCTAAAGAATCAATCTCAGTCCGTTCAACAAATTCTTTGGCTTTTGTCGGATCGGTGTAAATAATTTCACTTACGCCACCCTCAACCGTGTTTCCCGTATCACCGATTGTTCCTAATTCTGCCTCTACTGAAACCCCAACTGCATGAGCAGCTTCGACGACTTTTTGAGTCATTACAATATTTTCTTCAAAAGGTAAATGAGAACCATCAATCATAACGGAGGTAAAACCTAATTGAATAGCATGAATGACTTGTTCAAAAGATGCACCATGATCTAAATGAATTGCTACTGGTACTTTACTGTGATTTGCTTCGTAGATTACCTGACTAACAAAGCTGTCTCTGAGAAACTCTAATTCTAACGGATGAATTGCCATCATAAAAGGAGATTTTGCTTCTTCACAAGCTTCCATCACCGCCGTTAGCAATTGACCACTTCCTGCATTAAAAGCTGGAACTGCAAAATGATTTTCTTTTGCAACATCTAACATTTGTTTTCCCGTAATTAACATGACAGTACCTCTTTCTTTTTTTTGTTTTTTCATTCTTTATTTTTCTTTTTATTTCTTTTTATTTCTTTTTACAACAATAATATACAACTGAACACAAAAAATGTCAATGATTAATTTCTATTTTTTTCTTTTGTTTTTCTTTTGTTTTCTTTTGAAATGATTTATAATAACGATGAAGGAGTTGATAACTCATGTTAGCTACCGAACGTGAATCGCTAATCAGAGAAAAAATCATAACGAATGGAATAGTTTATGTGGCGGACTTAGTAAAGGAAATGAACGTAACTAGTCCAACAATTAGAAATGATTTAGACAAGTTAGTAAAAAAATATGATGACTTAGATCGTATTCATGGGGGAGTCATTTACAAATCGAAAGAAGAAAATTCTTTATCAGAAGTTATTACAGGTTATAGTGAACGATCTTTCGAAAACATTTCACTAAAAAAAACCATCGCAAAACGGGCTTTACTATTGATCGAGAACGGAGACACCTTATTAATGGATTCTAGTTCCACATGTTTTGAATTGGCCTCACTGTTGGCTGAATCAAATAAAAAAGTTACTATCATAACAAATGGCTTGTCTACCGGCACAGTTTTAAAACAAAATCCCAAATTAACTGTCTTAGTCATTGGTGGTTTGCTGCACCCTAGCTCGAATACTATTTATGATGAATTCAATAGCCCCATTTATACCATGTTTAATATTGATAAGTATTTTTTTTCTGCATCAGGTCTTTCTATCAAAAGTGGTTTTTCTGAATTTAATATTATGGAGGTTAAAAATAAGAAAGCAAATGTTGATAAGTCTCGCATTTCAATTGCATTAGTAGATAGTACAAAATTTGATAAAGACTCAACCTCAACCTTTTGCACGCTGGCTGAAGTTGATTATTTAGTCACCGATGATCAACTCGAGAACAATCTTGCGAATGAGTACCGCAAAGAAATCAATTTGCTAATTGGTTAACTGTTACTAATTTGATATTTAACATGGACTGACAATAGCCCCTGGTTTTATATAATAAAAAAAAGCTCTCGACAATTTTGTCGAGAGCTATATTTATTATCTTTATCTTAATACCAGCCGTTTGCTTGCCAGAAAGCTTGTGCGCCTGTCCATGAGCCGTAACGAGAAGTTACATATTGGTCAGCTACTGCTTCTTGGTTTGCTGCAGAATAGTCACCATTTAAGTATGAGTTAGTTAATTGGTAACGTCCAATGTATTGACCGTTAGTTGCAGTATATGAACCGCCTGATTCTTTTTGTGCAATCCATTCTTTTGCTGCTGCATCCGAACCAGATACAGTGGCAGCTGGTGCTGCTGTTTCAGCAACTGCTGGAGCTGCTTCTTCTACTGCTGGAGTTGGTGTTGCTTCTGGAGTTGCTTCTTCTACTACTGGCGCTGGAGTTGCTTCAGTCGCTGCTGCTGCAGTATCAGTTGCTGGTGTTGCTTCAGTATTGCCTGAGTTAATAGTTAAAGTTTGACCAGCATAAATCATGTTTACATCAGTAATGCTGTTTGCTTCTGCAATAGTATTAACTAAGCTGTTATCACCAGCAATTTTTTGAGAAATTTTTGATAATGTATCGCCTGATTGTACTGTATAGTTTTCAGCGGCTTGTGCTTCTGTTGAAACTGCTAAACCAGCACCTGCTGCCAATACTGAACCAAATAAAAGTGTTTTTCCTAAATTCATGAATATATATCCTCCGTTGTTTGAGTAAATTCTGTCTTATCGACTACGTTAGTAACTTTAACAGCTTTTTGTATTTCGTGGGTAAAAATACAATGACATTTGGTTACAGTCTGATGTAACAATGTAACAAAAAACTATTTTAACCTTCTTTCTGTCACAATTGATTTTTGCGGATTTTTCTTAAAATGCTTGTAAAATAAAGGAGAAAGCGGATTTTTCAGGATTTTCATTTTCTGCTTAGATTACGAGAATGTATCGGTGCAATATTTCTGTAAAAAAACGAGAGAAAAATTTATAAAACGCGACTTATAGTTTTTTTCATGCTGGAAATAATTATTGAAGAATTTTAGCTTTTTGATGATATCTATAAAAAAAGACCTACTTATAACCTTTACTTTACCTAAAAAAACTAAATTTAGGCTAATACCCACTATTTTAATATTACAAATTATTCGATTTTACTTATTTACGCCAAAAGAAATAGCGGCTGTAATATTCGCCGCTACTTACTTAATATGGAATTTTTTACGCCACTGTCGTACTTCTGGTCCAAACAGTTGATCCAGCAAGCGAATTTTCAAAGATATAAAGAAATAACTGAAGGCGGCCACCGCAATAACTACAACAATATTTATTACTGCTTGCCAGGGTTCATTAAAGTTTAAGCGTTTCAATAAAAAATGAGCACAGCCTGTCGCCAAACCAAAACTAAACAACGTCAAAACAAGAATCAATAGGATTCGTCGCCCTAACATCTTGTAATTAGCCGGATTTGATTGAATTAAATAAGCACTCATTAAAAGTACACTAACTAAACAACCTACTAATGAAGCAGACAATGGTCCGAAAACTTCTAGTAAATTAATGGCTGGTAATTGAAGAATTAATTTTACAATTAAACCAATTAGCCAAAAAACAATCACTTGTACTTCGCCACCGGTTGCCTGTAGGGCGCCACTAACTAATACAAAAAAGCTAAAGACTAACTGAACAATCACAGCTAAAATAAATACTTGACTGGCTAAAGTCTCTTTTTGATAAAACAATTGATACAATGGCCCACCTAATAACAGTGCGAGCAAACTAGGCAGCAATAAAAAATAAAAACCCAGCTGAAAATTCACGCTAATTGCTTCACCACGAGGTCGCCAATTGGTTAAAAGAGATAAATTAGCCACCACTATTAGTTGTGCCAGTGCGGGTAAGAAATTGAGCAAATGCAGTGGCTGACTAGTAAACAAACCTTGCAAATGAAGTAGTTGTTCTTGACTATAATTAGTAAAGCTTCTCATTTGATTCATAAAAGTCACTTGATCAACTAACCGATAACTTAATAGTGCTACCAGTGTCACTGCATAAGGAATGACTTTTTTAAAATCAAAGGATAAAACTTCCTTTTTTTCCAGATGTACTTTAGGTTCCAATATTTCCACCTGATGACGTTCTCTTAATAGTAGAAAAATAAAAATAAAGCAGGCGGCTAATAAGCCAGCAAATTGTGCAAAAGCAGCTTGGACTAAAGCAGCGTGATTATTTTCTTGCCAAATCAACTTAATGGTAAAGCCGCTAATTAATAAATAGATCGTGGTAATCACTGCTTGTGTCGTAAAGGAAAAATAAAAAGCTGGTTCCTTCGTTTGAAAATAGCTGCGTAAAACTTGTAGGCTAGGATAAATCAAGACACTAAAAGCCATCACTCTTAAGACGGAAATCGTATTTGCTAACCCGCCAGAAATATGAACCAAGACGGGCGCCAATAACCATAAAGCAGCTGCTAATATGACACCCGATAAAATAGCAATTTGTAAATACCAATATAGAATTTTACGTCGATTCAAATAAGCATAACGAGATAAATTACGATAAACCATTCCAATTACCGGAATACTTGCTAAAAACATAAAAAACAGTCCCCAGTTTAAAACCACTTGCCACAAACTGAAACTAACTTGGTTTCGCTCACCTAGCCAGTAATACCAAAAAAACAACCCGATTAAGTAAAATAAATTAGAAAAGACGGTTTGGGTACTTGTTAAGGTGAAATTTTGAATAATCTTGATTTTTGATGAATCATTGTTTAACATCTTTCCCCTTCTTTCTTTTCATTGTTTTTATTTTAGCTTAAGCTGGTCAATTTTACACGGGTCTTTTTGGGATATGCTATAATGTCTGAGAATAAAAATGATGGAGGTTTCAAAATGGGACTAACTTTAACAGAAGTCCAAAACCTATTGGCAAAAGAAAATTTATTACGTGAATTTATTACCCCTGATACTTGGACACTTGAAGCGCCGATGCAACATATTTTCCGCCATCTTTCTTACAATTCTAAAGATGTCGATGTGGAAACTTTATTTTTTTGCAAAGGCAATCATTTTAAAAAAAGCTATCTAGAAGATGCTTTAGCCCATGGTTTGCAAATTTATATTGCAGAAAAAGATTACGAAGTCGCTGCCCCTTTAGCTATTATCGTAACAGATATTCGTAAAGCTTTGGCTGTTTTAAGCATGGCATTTTATGACTATCCCCAAGAAAAATTAACTTTGATTGGTATTACTGGTACAAAAGGAAAGACCACCGTCGCTTATTTTACGAAAGAAATCTTAGCTGAAAGTACTGGGCAGAAGACTGCTTTACTTTCTACGATGAATACTACTTTAGATGGTGAAACGTATTTCAAATCAGCTCTAACCACACCAGAATCACTTGATTTATATCGGATGATGGATGAAGCCGTAAAAAATGGCATGACCCATCTGATTATGGAAGTCTCTTCTCAAGCCTACAAAGTCGATCGAGTTTATGGATTAACCTTTGATTTGGGCGTCTTTTTAAATATTTCACCTGATCATATTGGTCCGATTGAGCATCCCACTTTTGAAGATTACTTCTATTGTAAACGACAATTGGTAAATCATTCAAAACAAGTCATTGTTTATCGTGAGATGGATCATTTTAATTTGATTGCTGAAATGGCGAAACAAAATAATATTCCTTTGATTACCTATGGTGGTCAAGATGCCAACTATCAAGTAACACCGACAGATTCTTTACATTTTAAATTAACTAGTTCTGATGATCAATTAAAACTTGATGGTACTTATGAAATTAAACATGCTGGCGATTTCAATAAAAACAACGGTGCTGCGGCTGCCATTACAGCAAGCTTAGTCGGTGCCAACCAAACAGCAATTCAATCTGGTTTGAAAAAAGCATTGGTTCCTGGACGAATGAATTTACTACTTAAACCAAATGGCGCCCATATTTATATTGATTATGCTCATAATTATTTAAGCATGCAAGCAATCTTAGCTTTTGCTAAAAAAGACCATGGCGGTAAAGTAATTGTGGTTACCGGTTCTGCTGGTGGGAAAGCCGAATCTCGCCGTGAAGATATCGGAAAAGCCATCGGTGAACTAGCCGATGTGGTTTATTTAACGAGTGACGACCCCGATCATGAAGATCCTAAGGCGATTGCTAATCAGATTCTTCGAGGGATTAATCAAACTTTATATCGCCGTGATTTAACTATTAACTATGAATTTGATCGTAGTCAAGCGATTGTTCAAGCAGTTAAAGCTGCTGAAATTGACGATGCCGTCATTATTGCTGGTAAAGGAACTGAAATCTTTTTGACTATTGCTGGTAACAAGCAGCCCTATGAAGGTGACTACCAGATCGTTGAAAGAATTCTAAGAGAACAATAAAAACATCGTGATTTTTTTAACTGTTGCTTTTATATCAAGGAGGAGGACACATTATGTATTTTTCCGTTGATCCAAAAGTTTTTCAACAATTACCCAACGCTGTTTTCGCTGTGGTCATTGCTCGGGGCATAGACAATGCAAAGCCGCAAGCAGATATTCAACAGCTACTCGCAAAAAATATTCAGCTTGGCGAAGCGTATTTTACTGATAAAAATCTAAAAGAATCACCTGAGATTGTTCCTTATCGTGAGGCTTTCCGAACATTAGGCATCAATCCTAATAAATTCAAATGCTCAATCGAAGCCTTGTTAACGCGAATCGCCAAGCAAAAAGGACTACCTGTTATCAACCCTGCCGTTGATTTAGGTAATGCCGTTTCTATCAAACATTTTTTACCTATTGGTGCCCATGATTTAGCGACTATCAATGAAGGCTTAGAAGTGCGTTTTTCTCAGCCAGAAGATACTTTTATTCCTTTTGGCGGAACTGAATTTGAAGTGCCTGATGAAGAGGAATTATTATATGTCGCAGATCATCAGATCAGAACCCGTCGATGGACTTGGCGGCAAAGTGAAGTAGGAAAAATTATGGAACAAACAACCGACATTTTGTACCCGATTGATGCTTTTGCAGGAATCAACGCCGAAAAAGCGCTGGCAGCTGCGAATGATTTAGTCACTTATCTGCAACAATATTTTGATTGTGAAGCACAATTCGTTTTTGTCGATCAAAAAAAACCTCGTTTTGACTTTTAAAAAAACCGTTCAAAGGTAAGCGATTAAGCTACTTTTGAACGGTTTTTTGATTAATTTGCGACAATATTTACTAATTTATTCGGTACTACAATCACTTTGCGGATCGTTTTACCATCAATATTACGTTGAATTGCTTCATCGGCCATCGCAATTTTTTCCAATTCTACTTTATCGGTATCTAAAGCTACTTGGATTTTACTGCGTAGTTTGCCATTAACTTGTAAAATGACTTCCACTTCATCTTCGACTAGCGCACTTTCATCATAAGTAGGGAATGGCACATAAGAAATGCCACCTTCATGACCTAATATTTCCCATAATTCTTCTGCGATATGTGGTGCAATCGGTGCTAATAATTGTACAAAGCCTTCCACATATTCATAAGTCAATGCTTCCGCTTTATAAGCATCATTTACAAAGACCATCAATTGTGAGATTGCTGTATTAAAATGCAATTGCTCATAATCTTCTGTGACTTTTTTAACTGTTTGATTATAGACTTTGGTTAAGCTACCATCATTAAAGTTCGTAATATGATCCCGCATTTTGCCTTCTTCATCGACTAATAAACGCCATACACGATCTAAGAATTTACGACTGCCTTCTAAACCATTTTCACTCCAAGCGATCGAAGCATCCAAAGGTCCCATAAACATTTCATACATTCTTAAAGTATCGGCACCATATTTGTCGACCACATCATCAGGATTGACTACGTTACCCCGAGATTTAGACATTTTTTCATTATTTTCTCCAAGGATCATTCCTTGGTTGTATAATTTTTCAAATGGTTCTTTTGTTTGAACCACACCGATATCATATAAGAATTTATGCCAGAATCGCGCGTACAATAAATGTAAGACTGCATGCTCCGCCCCACCAATGTACAAATCAACTGGCATCCAGCGTTTTAGTTTTTCTGGATCCGCGATCATTTCTTTATTATGAGGATCAATAAATCTTAGGTAGTACCAAGAACTACCCGCCCATTGTGGCATCGTATTGGTTTCACGACGACCTTTTTTTCCAGTTTCAGGATCAACCACATTCACCCAGTCAGAAATGTTGGCCAAAGGTGATTCACCAGTGCCACTTGGTTGGATATTTTCAGCAATAGGTAATTCCAATGGCAATTCTTCTTCCGGAACTACTGTAGTCGTGCCATCTTCCCAATGAATAATTGGAATTGGCTCACCCCAATAACGTTGACGAGAAAATAGCCAATCTCTTAAGCGATAGCTAATTTCTTTTTTACCGACACCTTTTTCTTCTAGCCAAGGAACAATTTTATCAATCGCATCTTGCTTGTTTAAACCATCTAAAAAGTCAGAATTAATATGCTCACCGTCACCAGTATAAGCTTCTTTTTCAACATCGCCGCCAGCTAAAACGGGAACGATTGGCAAATCAAAGGTTTTAGCAAATTCATAATCTCGTTCATCATGGGCTGGTACCGCCATAATCGCACCAGTTCCATAAGAAGCTAAAACGTAATCCCCAATCCAAATTGGCATTTCTTTTCCATTAACAGGATTGATTGCGTACGCACCAGTGAAGACACCAGTTTTTTCTTTAGCTAAATCCGTCCGGTTCAAATCAGATTTTTTAGCTGCTTCGGCAATATAAGCATCTACAGCTGCTTTTTGGCCAGGACTAGTAATACGTTGTACCAAATCTAATTCAGGTGCTAGAACAGCATAAGTTGCCCCAAATAAAGTATCTGGACGAGTCGTAAATACGGTAAATTCTTCTTTCGTGTCTTTAATATTAAAAGCTACATTGGCTCCTACAGAACGGCCAATCCAGTTCCGTTGCATTTCTTTAATGCTTTCTGGCCAATCTACCAAATCTAAATCATCTAATAAACGGTCAGCATAAGCTGTAATTTTTAACATCCATTGACGCATTGGTTTACGGACAACATCGTAGTTCCCTCGTTCACTCTTGCCATCAATGACTTCTTCATTTGAAATAACTGTCCCTAATTCTGGTACCCAGTTAACTGCGACTTCTGCTTCATAAGCCAAGCCATGTTCATACATTTTTTCAAAAATCCATTGGGTCCATTTGTAATAATCAGGATCAGTCGTGTTAATTTCACGATTCCAGTCATAACTAAAACCTAGTGAATTAATTTGGCGTTTAAACGTTTCAATATTTTTCTTAGTAAATTCTGCGGGATCATTACCAGTATCTAAGGCATATTGTTCTGCTGGTAAACCAAAAGCATCCCAGCCCATCGGATGTAAAACATTAAAGCCTTGTGCTCTTTTTAAGCGAGAAACAACATCCGTTGCCGTGTATCCTTCTGGATGTCCGACGTGTAAACCTTGTCCTGATGGATAGGGAAACATATCTAAGGCATAAAATTTTGGACTGCCAACTTCATCTTTTGTGTTAAAAGTATTATGTTTAGCCCAATACTTTTGCCACTTGCGTTCAATAGTTTTGTGATTGTAACTCATCATGTTCCTCCTTATAATAAAAAAAGCCCCATAGAAGCAACTTCTATAGGACGTTATTAACGTGGTACCACCTATTTTTATCTGCCAATGCAGACCTTAAATGACGATAACGGGTCTCCCCGGAAAAATCAGCTCTAAGGTAAGTTCGAATTTCAAACCTGTGCACTCACAGCCCCGTACACTCTCTGAAAAGTTGGCCTTCTACTACTCCTTGTCAACACTTATATGAAATTAATTTAATCTTAGCAGATTCAAATAGTAAATTCAATTTAATTCCATCGATAAAACCTAAGAAAAATCCATTTTTCTGCTATAATAGTCTCGTTTAGTAAGAAAACATCATGAAACGATGTATTTTAAGGAGTTCCTATGAAAAATAAAATGTACTATCAATTAGCCGGCAGTTTTACTTTACTGTTTTTTGTGGCTTTGTGTTATATCCTACGTTTTTATCCAGATACCTTGACAGGTTTTGATCGTGGCATTATTTCAGTTGTCCACAGTTTATCCCCAGGTGCCGACAGCTTTTTTATCTGGCTAACTAAATTTGGCAATCCAGTATCAGTAGTGATTTTAACTATAGTCTTTCTTGGACTATTTTGGTTCAATCGACAAAAGTTAACAGCCTTATGGTTTGGAATAAATATTGTTGGAATCTGCGGCATCTTAAATCCTGTTATCAAACAATTTTTCAAACGTCCACGTCCAACTATTTTACCCCATCTGGTTGAAGAACACAGCTATAGTTTCCCCAGCGGACATGCGGTAACCAGTATGATTTTATTTGGCACCTTGATTTTTGTCATGCCACTATTTTTCAAAAATACTTCTTTACGATTAGTAGCGCAAATTGTTTTAGGACTGTTAATTTTGGGAATTGGCGTCAGTCGAATTTACGTTGGCGTGCATTATCCTAGCGATGTGCTTGGCGGCTTTTTACTAGGGATTAGCTGGCTATTATTTAGCTTTCCTTATTATCGTGAAAAAAAACTGATTTATGATATGAAACAGATTGGAAGAAAATAAAATGTTTGAATATAGTGATGATCCAAATAAACGATACCATTCTTGGAATTATGCGTTACGGCAAGAATTCGGTGGAAAGATTTTTAAAGTGCCGATTGACGGAGGCTTTGATTGCCCAAATCGAGATGGCACTGTTGCCCATGGCGGTTGTACATTTTGTAGCGTTTCTGGTTCTGGTGACATGATGGTCGCCCCGACTGATCCGCTACCAGCACAATTTAGTAAAGAAATCGACATGATGCATTTAAAATGGCCTAAAGTCGATCAATATATTGTTTATTTCCAAAATTTCACCAATACCCATGCACCAGTAGAAGTTATCCGTGAACGCTTTGAACAGGTAGTGAATCTGCCGGGTGTTGTTGGTTTATCTGTCGGTACTCGTCCCGATTGTTTGCCGCCTGAAGTCGTTGAATATTTAGCTGAATTAAATCAAAGACTTTATCTATGGGTGGAATTAGGATTACAAACAACTTATGAGGAATCTAGCAACTTAATCAATCGTGCCCATGATTATCCCACGTACATTGATGCTGTCGAACGTCTACGTAAGCATAATATTAATGTCTGTACCCACTTAATTAACGGATTGCCAGGCGAAAATTTAGAAATGATGCGGGAAAATGTCCGCCGGACAATTTTAGACTCAGACATTCAAGGCATCAAATTGCATTTATTGCATTTAATGAAAAAAACGCGGATGTTGCGAGACTATTCAGACGGTCGTCTCCAACTGATGAGTAAAAGAGATTACGTTTCGGTCATCTGTGACCAATTAGAAATGATTCCGCCAGAAATTATTATTCATCGTTTGACTGGAGATGCCCCTTGGGATGCATTAGTCGGTCCCATGTGGAGTCTGAAAAAATGGGAAGTTCTTAATGCGATTGATGATGAAATGACACGTCGTGATTCTTTCCAAGGAAAATTTGCTGTTCGAGGTGCTTTCTCATGTTAAAAACAGCTTTGCATTTCAGCCACCAGTTATTAACCGACATTGTGGGAAAAGGTGATACGGTGATTGATGCTACTATGGGTAATGGCAATGACACCCTTTTTCTCGCCCAACTTGTGGATAAAACCGGCAAGGTCTATGCTTTCGATGTACAAAAACAAGCTGTCGAAAATACTGCCGACAGGTTAGGCACAGCTTATCCCCAAGCCAGCTTATTTTTAGCCGGACACGAAGAAATCGATCAAAAGATATCCCCTGTGGAAAAAATCAAAGCAGCGATTTTCAATTTAGGCTATCTGCCAAAAAGTGATAAATCCATTATTACTCAAGAAGACACAACTATTCCTGCGATGAAAGCCGTTTTAAATCGCCTTTTACCCACAGGTCGAATGATTCTAGTGATTTATTACGGCCACCCCGGTGGAGAACAAGAAAAAAATGCTGTACTAAATTTTTGTAGCCAACTACCACAAGAAGATTTCAGCGTCTTAACTTATCAATTCATCAACCAAAAAAATAATCCCCCGATTTTAGTTTGTGTGGAAAAAAAATAAGCCTCGAGAATTAATTTTCTCCAGGCTTTTCTTCTAGCATCCAAACCAATACTCGCTGAATCCATTGATCCCAAAAGACCCAATCATGTTGACCAGGACCATCTTCAAAAGTCACTGGCATCTCAGCCTGCCTCATTTTATGAGCCATATATTGACTAGCTGGATGCAAACCATCTTCGGTACCACAAGCTAAGAAAAAGCGCGGACTCATTTTCCCACTGGCAATAAAATCCTTCAACATTTGACTAGGATTATTTTTCGAAGTCATAAACTGATCAAATGGCCCTAAAACACCTTCCCAATAAGCAGCATCTCGAACTGCTAAAAAGTTCTCGATATCATTAAAATAGACTGCTCCTGATAAAGAAGCCACAGCAGCAAAGTTATCTGGTTTCAATAGACCTAATTTAACTGCGCCATAACCGCCCATTGATAGTCCAGCTGCAAAAGTTTTTTCCCGTTTATAGGTAATCTGAGGAAAAAATTCATGAACGATTTTCGGTAATTCCTCTGAGATATACTGCCAATATTTCATATCGTAAGTGGTATCCGTGTAAAAACCTAAATCCGTTGAGGGCATCACCACAGCAATTTCATGATGACTAGCATAACGCTCAATCGAACTTTTTCTTAGCCAGATACTGTGATTTTGACCCATCCCGTGTAATAAATAAAGCACTGGAATATCCTCTGTCACACCGCGGGTTGCTGTACCAACCGTTTTTTTAGTGGCTTGTGGCAACAACACATTAAAAGAGACTTCCATTTCTAAAACATTTGAATAGGCACCAATTTCTAATAAAGCCATCTAACAACCTCCAATTTCTTATAGTTTATCACTTTTCAGTGATTTGCCCATCAATAAAGTCAAAGCTAAAGCCACAATAATCAAGACAAACCCGCCAATATAAATAAAATGTAAACTTTCAAATAATATTCCCCTTAAAATTTCCCGTAAATCAGTGGCAATTTGCATCGCTGTATGAGGATTGATTAATTTGTTCATAATGTCTGGATCCAATTGTTCCCCAATTTGAGGCAATCGTCGAGCAATATCCCAATTCATTAAAATACCGAAGATTGAAATCATAACTGTCTGTCCAATCGTCCGTGATAAAGTATTAAAAGATGTAGCCACCCCAACATCCTTGGCTGGCACACTACTTTGCGCTTCCACCGTTGTTGTTGTCATGGACAAACCAAAGCCTAAGCCAAAGATTGATGAAACTACAAAAAATAAAAAGAAAGGTGTATTTTGCGGAAACATTACCATCATGATTGCACCAGTCAAGATAATCGTCAAACCAATCGTTAAAACTTTGCGGGGCGAATATTTTGCTAACAATCGTCCTGATAGAAAAGAACCAATCATCCAAACTAACGATAAAGGTGCCAATACTAAACCGCCAATCGCCGCACTTCTACCAGCAACTCCTTGCATCCACATAGGAATATAGACATCCAAACTCATAATAAAACCACTCATTAAAGACGCTACTGCATTAACCACTAAAAAATTTCGATTTTTAAATAAAACTAAATTAATCACCGGATCATCGGCAGTTTTTTCCACCTTACGAAAAATCAAACCAAAAGTCAGTGTCAAAATAAATAATAAACCGACTCTTAAAGACAATCCATCGTCGCCTAAAAATTGAAAACCCAACAATAAACTCACTAAAGTCAACATTAAAAAAAGACTACCTAAGACATCCATTTTTTGCTTAGTTTGCTGACGCGGTTTTTCCACAAAATAATACTGCATCATAAAAATCACAACAATTCCAATCGGTACATTGATAAAGAAAATCCAATGCCAACCGATTGTATCAACAATCAAGCCGCCAGCCAAAGGTCCCACAACACTAGAAATACCCCAAGCTGCACTATTTAAGCCTAAAACCTTAGTCCGCTGTTTAAAATCATACATATCAGCAATCATAGTCAAAGAAACCGGCATAATCGCTCCAGCACCAAATCCCTGTAATCCACGTGCTAAAATCAAGGTTTCCATCGTGTTAGACAGTCCCGACAAAGCAGAGCCCAATACAAATAAACTAATTCCCAAAATCATAATTGGCTTACGTCCAATCTTATCTGCCAATTTCCCATAAATTGGCGTAACAGTCGCACTGGTCAACAAATAAATAGTAAACACCCAATTCATAATTTCAATTCCGTGCAAACTTCCCACAATCGTTGGCATTGCTGTCGTAACAATTGTCCCTTCAATGGCCGATAAAAAAGTTACAATAAAAATCCCAATCGTCACCATTTTTACATTTGTTTCTCGTTTCATTTTATCCTCCTAAAAATCCCACAAAAAAAGAGAGTCTCCGTTAATATCTTAACAGAAAACTCCCCTTAAATAATCTTATAAATTTAAACTTTTTTTCAATCCGTCGACTTTATCCAATTTTTCCCATGGCAAATCGATATCTGTCCGACCAAAATGTCCATAAGCCGCTGTTTGACTATAAATAGGACGTTGCAGATCAAGCATTTCAATGATGCCCGCCGGACGCAAATCAAAATTCTCCCGAATCGCTTCCGTTAGTTTTTCTTCAGAAACTTTACCCGTTTCAAAAGTATTCACTGCAATAGAAACAGGCTGTGCCACACCAATCGCATAGGCCAATTGTACTTCAACCTTATCAGCTAGACCAGCAGCTACAATATTTTTTGCAATATAACGAGCTGCATATGAAGCTGAGCGGTCTACTTTCGTAGCATCTTTTCCAGAGAAAGCACCACCGCCATGACGAGAATAACCGCCATAAGTATCAACGATAATCTTACGCCCAGTCAGACCAGCATCCCCTTGAGGACCACCAATCACAAAACGGCCAGTTGGATTAATAAAGTATTTGGTTTTTTCATCTAACAATTCAGCTGGAATTACATAATTGATCACTTTTTCAATCACATCACGCCGAATCGTTTCATTATCAACCGCATCATTATGCTGTGTGCTAATAACAATTGCATCGACACGACTAGGTTTTCCATTTTCATCGTATTCAACAGTTACTTGAGATTTCGCATCCGGTCCATAATAAGAAACCTCACCCGATTTTCTCAAATCTGCCAATCGTTTCACTAAATGATGACTTAATGAAATAGGTAAAGGCATTAATTCAGGTGTTTCATCCACTGCAAAACCAAACATTAAACCTTGGTCTCCAGCACCGATGTCATCTAAATCTTCATCTTTATCCCGAGTCTCTAGGGCATCATCAACCCCTTGAGCAATATCCGGTGACTGTTCATCGATTGCAACTAAGACTGCAACATTGTCGCCATCAAAACCAAATTTCGAACCAGTATAACCAATTCGTTTGATCGTTTCTCTGACAACTTTTTGGATATCTACATAAGCTGTTGTAGAAATTTCTCCAAAAACTAAAACAAGCCCAGTTGTCACTGATGTCTCGCAGGCAACTCTGGCTTCCGGATCTTTTGCTAAAATAGCATCCAAAATTGCATCACTGATTTGATCAGCAACCTTATCTGGATGTCCTTCTGAAACAGATTCAGAAGTAAATAAACGACGTTCTTTCATAATAATCATTCCCCCTAATTTTTTTCGGTTACAAGGCACCTCTGAAACTTTTTCAGAGCCTATCGGGAACTTGCAACGAACCTATTGTAACAGAAAGCACTAACAAGTCAAAGCTTTTTTGATTACACAAAAAAAAGACGCTTAAACGTCTTTCGAACAAATGACCCGTACGGGACTCGAACCCGTGTTACCGCCGTGAAAGGGCGGTGTCTTAACCGCTTGACCAACGGGCCTAAATTTTAAAACGGAGAAGGAGGGATTTGAACCCTCGCGCCAGTTTCCCGACCTACACCCTTAGCAGGGGCGCCTCTTCAGCCACTTGAGTACTTCCCCAAAAATCATTAGAAATGATTTTTTAATGGGCCTAAATGGACTCGAACCATCGACCTCACGCTTATCAGGCGTGCGCTCTAACCAGCTGAGCTATAGGCCCATATAATAAAACTAGCAAAGCGGGTGACGAGAATCGAACTCGCGACAACAGCTTGGAAGGCTGTGGTTTTACCACTAAACTACACCCGCATGGCGGTCCCGACGGGATTTGAACCCGCGATCTCCTGCGTGACAGGCAGGCATGTTAACCCCTACACCACGGAACCAAAAGGCTAGTTTTATTAAATTGCGGGAGCAGGATTTGAACCTACGACCTTCGGGTTATGAGCCCGACGAGCTACCAGACTGCTCCATCCCGCGATAATATTAAAAAAGGAGGATAAGGGATTCGAACCCTTGCACGGTTTTACCCGCCTGACGGTTTTCAAGACCGTTCCCTTCAGCCGGACTTGGGTAATCCTCCAAGTATAACTATGAAACAAATGACCCGTACGGGACTCGAACCCGTGTTACCGCCGTGAAAGGGCGGTGTCTTAACCGCTTGACCAACGGGCCATAAAAATATCGATGGGCCTAAATGGACTCGAACCATCGACCTCACGCTTATCAGGCGTGCGCTCTAACCAGCTGAGCTATAGGCCCCAATCAAAAAACTAAAAAAGCGGGTGACGAGAATCGAACTCGCGACAACAGCTTGGAAGGCTGTGGTTTTACCACTAAACTACACCCGCAAAGCTATTATGGCGCGGGACAGAATCGAACTGCCGACACATGGAGCTTCAATCCATTGCTCTACCAACTGAGCTACCGAGCCGTAAAAAGCGGTCCCGACGGGATTTGAACCCGCGATCTCCTGCGTGACAGGCAGGCATGTTAACCCCTACACCACGGAACCGTATAATTTAGTTTAATTGCGGGAGCAGGATTTGAACCTACGACCTTCGGGTTATGAGCCCGACGAGCTACCAGACTGCTCCATCCCGCGATAATATTAAAAAAGGAGGATAAGGGATTCGAACCCTTGCACGGTTTTACCCGCCTGACGGTTTTCAAGACCGTTCCCTTCAGCCGGACTTGGGTAATCCTCCATAAGAAAGTCATGATGGACCTTGTAGGACTCGAACCTACGACCGGACGGTTATGAGCCGTCTGCTCTAACCAACTGAGCTAAAGGTCCAAGCTCGAAAAACAATCGCGGCGGAGGGGATCGAACCCCCGACCTCCCGGGTATGAACCGGACGCTCTAGCCAGCTGAGCTACACCGCGAAAATAAAATGAAAATGGAGCCTAGCGGGATCGAACCGCTGACCTCCTGCGTGCAAAGCAGGCGCTCTCCCAGCTGAGCTAAGGCCCCATGACAATGGTATTTCTATTAATCGGGAAGACAGGATTCGAACCTGCGACCCCTTGGTCCCAAACCAAGTGCTCTACCAAGCTGAGCTACTTCCCGAAATACGCGCCCAAGAGGAGTCGAACCCCTAACCTTTTGATCCGTAGTCAAACACTCTATCCAGTTGAGCTATGGGCGCATCATTATTCGTACTAATGCCGAGGACCGGAATCGAACCGGTACGGTGATCACTCACCGCAGGATTTTAAGTCCTGTGCGTCTGCCAGTTCCGCCACCCCGGCATGTCCCTGGTCTTTTCAGAGAAAGCGGAAAACGGGGTTCGAACCCGCGACCCCCACCTTGGCAAGGTG
>NZ_JBTHIG010000001.1:0-245000 GCF_054819945.1 Enterococcus sp. JNUCC 77 | reverse complement strand
ATGGATCTTATCACTCACAGTCTGACTCCCAGAGATAAATGTATGGCATTCGGAGTTTATCTGAATTCGGTAACCCGAGATGGGCCCCTAGTCCAAACAGTGCTCTACCTCCATCATTCTTACTCTGAGGCTAGCCCTAAAGCTATTTCGGAGAGAACCAGCTATCTCCAAGTTCGTTTGGAATTTCTCCGCTACCCACACCTCATCCCCGCACTTTTCAACGTACGTGGGTTCGGTCCTCCAGTGCGTTTTACCGCACCTTCAACCTGGACATGGGTAGATCACATGGTTTCGGGTCTACGACCACATACTCATTCGCCCTATTCAGACTCGCTTTCGCTACGGCTCCGTCTCTTCGACTTAACCTCGCATGGGATCGTAACTCGCCGGTTCATTCTACAAAAGGCACGCCATCACCCATTAACGGGCTTTGACTTGTTGTAGGCACACGGTTTCAGGATCTATTTCACTCCCCTTCCGGGGTGCTTTTCACCTTTCCCTCACGGTACTGGTTCACTATCGGTCACTAGGGAGTATTTAGCCTTGGGAGATGGTCCTCCCGGATTCCGACGGAATTCCTCGTGTTCCGCCGTACTCAGGATCCTCCTAGGTGTGATTCAAATTTCATCTACGGGGCTTTTACCCTGTCTCGCAGACCTTTCCAGGTCCTTCGATTATTTCAATCAACTACCATATCGGAGTCCTACAACCCCAAGAGGCAAGCCTCTTGGTTTGGGCTTTTCCCGTTTCGCTCGCCGCTACTCAGGGAATCGATTTTTCTTTCTCTTCCTGCAGGTACTTAGATGTTTCAGTTCTCTGCGTCTACCTCCATTCAGCTATGTATTCACTGAACAGTAACATCCTGTTAAAGATGCTGGGTTTCCCCATTCGGAAATCTCCGGATCAAAGCTTACTTACAGCTCCCCGAAGCATATCGGTGTTAGTCCCGTCCTTCATCGGCTCCTAGTGCCAAGGCATCCACCGTGCGCCCTTATTCACTTAACCTTATCAACCTTACGGTTGGGTCTTTATCTTCCCTCTAGCGATAGAGTTCCAATAAATAAAAAATAAGCAATTGAACTATTAAAAAACTCATTCAACGCGGTGTTCTCGGTTTGTTTTAAAAATTTTTGGTTTGTTTTTTGTATCCAGTTTTCAATGAACGAATATGATGACCAATGTCATCAATGGAGCCTAGCGGGATCGAACCGCTGACCTCCTGCGTGCAAAGCAGGCGCTCTCCCAGCTGAGCTAAGGCCCCTAAAAGTATCTAATTTTTAAATAGACCTCTCAAAACTGAACGAATAAAGATAAACTTGTGTAGTCTCCGTAATTTTCCTTAGAAAGGAGGTGATCCAGCCGCACCTTCCGATACGGCTACCTTGTTACGACTTCACCCCAATCATCTATCCCACCTTAGGCGGCTGGCTCCATAAAGGTTACCTCACCGACTTCGGGTGTTACAAACTCTCGTGGTGTGACGGGCGGTGTGTACAAGGCCCGGGAACGTATTCACCGCGGCGTGCTGATCCGCGATTACTAGCGATTCCGGCTTCATGTAGGCGAGTTGCAGCCTACAATCCGAACTGAGAGAAGCTTTAAGAGATTAGCTTAGCCTTGCGACTTCGCGACTCGTTGTACTTCCCATTGTAGCACGTGTGTAGCCCAGGTCATAAGGGGCATGATGATTTGACGTCATCCCCACCTTCCTCCGGTTTGTCACCGGCAGTCTCGCTAGAGTGCCCAACTAAATGATGGCAACTAACAATAAGGGTTGCGCTCGTTGCGGGACTTAACCCAACATCTCACGACACGAGCTGACGACAACCATGCACCACCTGTCACTTTGCCCCCGAAGGGGAAGCTCTATCTCTAGAGTGGTCAAAGGATGTCAAGACCTGGTAAGGTTCTTCGCGTTGCTTCGAATTAAACCACATGCTCCACCGCTTGTGCGGGCCCCCGTCAATTCCTTTGAGTTTCAACCTTGCGGTCGTACTCCCCAGGCGGAGTGCTTAATGCGTTAGCTGCAGCACTGAAGGGCGGAAACCCTCCAACACTTAGCACTCATCGTTTACGGCGTGGACTACCAGGGTATCTAATCCTGTTTGCTCCCCACGCTTTCGAGCCTCAGCGTCAGTTACAGACCAGAGAGCCGCCTTCGCCACTGGTGTTCCTCCATATATCTACGCATTTCACCGCTACACATGGAATTCCACTCTCCTCTTCTGCACTCAAGTCTCCCAGTTTCCAATGACCCTCCCCGGTTGAGCCGGGGGCTTTCACATCAGACTTAAGAGACCGCCTGCGCTCGCTTTACGCCCAATAAATCCGGACAACGCTTGCCACCTACGTATTACCGCGGCTGCTGGCACGTAGTTAGCCGTGGCTTTCTGGTCAGATACCGTCAAGGGATAAACTTTCCACTCTTATCCTTGTTCTTCTCTGACAACAGAGTTTTACGATCCGAAAACCTTCTTCACTCACGCGGCGTTGCTCGGTCAGACTTTCGTCCATTGCCGAAGATTCCCTACTGCTGCCTCCCGTAGGAGTTTGGGCCGTGTCTCAGTCCCAATGTGGCCGATCACCCTCTCAGGTCGGCTATGCATCGTTGCCTTGGTGAGCCGTTACCTCACCAACTAGCTAATGCACCGCGGGTCCATCCTCCAGTGACGCAATTGCGCCTTTCAAAAGAAAACCAGGCGGTTTTCTCTGTTATGCGGTATTAGCACCTGTTTCCAAGTGTTATCCCCCGCTGGAGGGTAGGTTACCCACGTGTTACTCACCCGTTCGCCACTCCTTTTCTTTCGGTGGAGCAAGCTCCGGTGAAAGAAAAAGCGTTCGACTTGCATGTATTAGGCACGCCGCCAGCGTTCGTCCTGAGCCAGGATCAAACTCTCATTAAAAAGTTTGCACAGTCTTGCGACTGTTAGCTCAATTGTATTAATTGACTTGTTGCTAGCATATTGCTTGCTTTGTATTGTTTGTTCCTATTAATAGGAACGCCCTACACATTTGGTTCGTCTTATTCGTTCAGTTTTCAAAGGTCTATTTCTGTTGCATCAGCAACTTTTATATCTTATCAGATTTCAAAATTAAAGTCAAACACTTTTTTGAAATATTTTTTAAGATTTTTTTGAATTGCTTCAATGCGACTTTGTTAGAATAGCTGATTTACAGCCGTCTGTCAACAAGTTTTTTAAACTTTTTTTGAGCGACTCGCGCTCTTTTTAAGACATAAGATAATATACCAACATAATGCCTTAGGGTCAATCAAAATCTATACTTTTTTTGATATTTTTTTAGATGCGATTACTAATAAAAAAGTTCGATAAATCGTTCGGAAAAACATAAAAAAAAGCCCGAATTTTCTTTTTTAGAGAAAATTCGAACGTGTTTTTTTCTAGCGCATGGTTGGGAAAAGTAATACATCACGGATTGATTGGACATCGGTTAACAACATTACTAAACGATCAATCCCAATTCCTAGTCCACCAGTTGGCGGCATACCATATTCTAAAGCTTCTAAGAAATCTTCATCCACACCGTGGGCTTCATCATTTCCTTGTTCTTTTTCTTTTTCTTGTTCTTCAAAACGTTGTCTTTGGTCAATTGGATCATTTAATTCAGTAAAGGCATTGGCGAATTCGCGGCCAACAATAAATAATTCAAATCGATCAGTAAAACGCCCATCTTCCGCATTTTTCTTTGCAAGCGGCGACACTTCTACTGGATGCCCAAAAATAAAGGTCGGTTGTTCCAAAGTTTCTTCAACAAAAGTTTCAAAGAATTCATTGATAATGTGGCCGACTGCCATGTTATTATTGATTTCTACATCGTGGGCTTTAGCTAGTTCACGAGCTTCTTCAATCGACATTTCTGGCCAAAAATCAACACCAGTTTGTTCTTTTATTGCATCTACCATATGGATTCGTTTAAATTCTGAACCCAAATCAATAGAAGCACCATCATAACTGATCGTAGTTTCTCCCAAGACATTTACTGCGACATCACGAATGATGCCTTCTGTTAAATTCATAACATCTAAATAATCAAAATAAGCAGTATAAACTTCCATCATAGTAAATTCAGGATTGTGTGTTGTATCTAAACCTTCATTTCGGAAGACCCGACCAATTTCATAAACTTTTTCCATACCACCAACGATTAATCGTTTCAAATGTAGTTCCAAAGCAATACGCAGATATAAATCAATATCCAAAGCATTGTGATGAGTAATAAATGGACGAGCAGTCGCACCACCAGCTTCATTGTGTAATACAGGTGTTTCGACTTCAATATAGCCTAAACCATCCAAATAACGGCGGATTTGACTAATTATTTGACTGCGTTTTGTAAAGCGGTCAAAGCTTTCACGGTTTGAAATCAAGTCTAAATAGCGTTGGCGATAGCGTTGTTCGACATTGGTTAGACCATGATATTTTTCTGGTAATGGACGTAAAGCCTTTGTTAATAGTGTGATTTCTTGGGCTTTAATAGAAACTTCACCAGTATCAGTTTTCATAATTTCACCAGTCACACCGAAGAAATCACCTAAATCGCCTTTTTTAAAAATAGCATAGGGTTCTTCACCGACTTCATCTTTACGGACATAAATTTGAATTTGGCCTTCACGGTCTTGTAAGTGAGCAAAGCCAACTTTCCCTTTACCCCGTTTGGTCATCATGCGTCCAGCAACAGTTGCTGTTAATTGCATTTCTTTTAATTCTTCTTTGGTATCTTTATCATATTTTTCGTGTAATTCTTTTGAGTTTGCTGTGCGTTCAAAACGTTTGCCAAATGGATCGATGCCTTCTGATTGCAAGTTTTCCATTTTTTCACGGCGCACTAGCATCTGGTCGTTCATTTCAGTTGTATGTTCCTCAGCCACGGATATTCCTCCTTAAAAATAGTTGTTCTTTCCTATAATGCCAATCAATTTAAAAAAAATCAAGGCGTAAGAGAGATTCTCTCACCCTTGATTGGTGATTTAGCCAATTTTTAAACGTGCTTCACTAACATCAGCAAAATTATCTAGTAAATTCAGCATCACTTGACGGTCTTCCGTTTTATTAATTTCCGCTTTGACTTTGGCAGCTCGAGAAATGCCTTTTAAATAATAGCTAGCATGCTGACGAAACTCACGACAAGCGATTTTTTCACCTTTTAAATTGATTAACCGTTCTAAATGTAGTTTTGCTGTTTCGATTTTTTCTCTTGGTGTTGGTTCAGCGATTAATTCACCTGTCTCCAGATAATGTTGGGTGCGATGAATCATCCAAGGATTGCCTAGTGCTGCTCGTCCAATCATTACAGCATCAACACCAACTTCTTCAATCATTCGTTTGGCATCTTCGGGAGTTTTTATATCGCCATTTCCCATGAATGGAATGGAAATCTCGTTGGCAACTTCTTTTAAAATTTCCCAATCGGCTTTCCCTTCATACATTTGTACACGGGTACGGCCATGCATTGCAATAGCTGAAGCACCGGCTTTTTCTGCTGCCAAGGCATTCTCAACTGCAAAAACGTGTTGATCATCCCAACCAATCCGCATCTTGACCGTCACTGGAATATCCACTGCCTGAGAGACAGCTTCTACCATTTCATAGACTTTATCGGAATCTAATAACCATTTAGCACCAGCTTCAGCTTTAATTACTTTATTGACGGGACAGCCCATATTAATATCGATCATGTCAGCTTTCGTATTGGCTTGAACAAATTCCGCTGCCTCTACCAAAGAATCCTTACTACCGCCAAAAATTTGAACACTTAAAGGATGTTCCCGTTCATCAATGTGTAACATCTCTAACGTTTTTTTATTTCTAAAGTGAATTCCTTGGTCGCTAATCATTTCCATCACCACTAGACCAGCACCAAATTCTTTGACAGTCACTCGAAATGCCGCATTGGTAATTCCAGCCATCGGTGCCACTACGACCCGATTAGGAATCTCTACGTTACCGATTTTCCATGTACCACTTAACGGTTTCACTACGCTTCCCCCAGTGCTGCTTGTTTCAAGACTTCTAGATCAGCTTCGCTATATTCATATTTGTCGCCACAAAAACGGCAAACAGCTTCCGCACCATGATCTTCATCAATCATCGCTTGAATTTCATCGGCTCCTAAAGTAATGATCGCCTTCGCAAATTTTTCTTTGGAAGAATCACATTTGAATTGAACAGGCATTTTTTCCAAGAAATTAATGTCATCGGTTGCTAATAAATTTTGTAAAATTTCTTCGGGTGTTTGACCTTCATCCAGCAAACTAGAAATCCGCGCTGTTTCATTTAAACGGGCTTCAATTGTGTCAATGACTTCATCTGTCACACCCGGCATCATTTGAATCATAAAACCGCCAGCAGTTTTAATCGTGTCATCGGTATCAACTAATACGGAAACACCGACAGCAGATGGCGTTTGTTCAGAGACGGCTAAATAATAAGTAAAGTCTTCGCCAATTTCACCAGAGACAATCGGTACTTGACCAGAAAAAGGATCTTTTAAGCCCAAATCTTTAATGACAGTGAAGAATCCTTGCGTTCCTACTGCCCCACGAACATCAATCTTACCAGCTTCATTCAATGGCAAACTAATATGGGGGTTGTCGATATAACCTTTTACATCACCTTGGCCGTTACTATCCACTACAATCTGACCCGCTGGACCATCACCTTGCACTTTAACGGTTAATTTATCGTCTCCTTTTAACGTTGCACCTAACATTAACGCACCTACCATCGTTCGTCCCAGTGCGGCTGAAGAGGTATTCCAAGTATCGTGACGGCGTTGAGCTTCTGCTACAGTCGAAGTTGCATCCACTGCATAAGCTCTCACATAGCCATTATATGCTAAAGCTTTTACTAAATAATCTGTCATTATATTCTCCTTTGTATGTAAACAAGATTCGCCATTCATCTTACTAGGTGTCGCCATTTTTTTCAACTGACGAACTTCTTTCTTAATAGAAGTACAAAAAAAGACGAAGGAAAATTTCCTCCGCCTCATTTTAATTATTGTTGATCATCACTAGTATCATCTGGTTCAATTGGGCCTGCTGGTTTTTCATCAGAAGCTTGTTTTTCAGCATCCTTTTGTTCCAAGGCGCGTTTAGCTTCTTCAAAAGTTGTTGCATCAGCTTTCTCACTTGGATATAAGCTGTCGTTTTCAGGCATCTTGCCATCTTCAAACAATGATTTGATTGCTTTGGCATCTAGTGTTTCGTACTTCAATAGCATTTCTGCAATTAAAGCATGTTGTTCGCGATGAGATTCGATGATTTCATGTGCTTTATCATGAGCATCCATCAAGATCTTACGAACTTCTTCATCAATTTCAAAAGCAACTTGTTCTGAATAAGCTTTAGTTTGTCCATAATCACGGCCAACAAAGACTTGATGATTGCCTTCGTATTGAACTGGACCAAGTTTATCACTCATTCCGTATTCAGTCACCATGCTGCGGGCTAAACCAGTTGCTTGTTCAAAGTCATTAGAAGCACCTGTTGATTGTACGTTGAAGATGATTTCTTCAGCTGTCCGACCACCAAGTAAACCAACGATTTGTTCAAACATGTCATCTTTAGTCATTAACATTTGATCTTCTTTTGGTAAAGCAATCATGTAACCACCAGCGCGACCACGTGGAATAATTGTTACTTTATGAACGACACGGGCACGGTTTAACACCATCCCAATGATGGTATGACCGGCTTCATGGTAAGCTACCATTTTGCGTTCACGTTCACTAATCACACGATCTTTCTTCGCTGGTCCAGCGATTACGCGATCTTCCGCTTCATCTACATCAGAAGCATCAATTTTTTTCTTGTTACGACGTGCAGCTACTAAAGCCGCTTCATTTAAGACGTTTTCCAAATCAGCACCGGCAAAACCTGGTGTTTGTTGGGCAACGACTTTTAAATCAACATCGTCTGCTAAAGGTTTGTTACGAGAATGGACACGTAAAATGGCTTCCCGACCTTTAACATCTGGACGGCCAACTAAGATTTGACGGTCAAAACGTCCTGGACGAAGTAAGGCTGGGTCCAATACATCTGAACGGTTCGTTGCAGCGATAACGATGACGCCTTCGTTGCCACCAAAACCATCCATTTCAACTAGCAATTGGTTCAAGGTTTGTTCACGTTCATCGTGTCCGCCACCCATACCAGCGCCCCGTTGACGACCAACTGCATCGATTTCATCGATAAAGATAATCGCTGGTGCATTTTTCTTCGCAGTTTCAAATAAGTCACGTACTCGACTGGCACCGACCCCAACGAACATTTCCACGAAGTCAGAACCAGAGATTGAATAAAATGGTACGCCTGCTTCACCAGCAACTGCTTTAGCTAATAAAGTTTTACCAGTTCCGGGAGGTCCTTCTAGTAAGACCCCGGCAGGAATGCGGGCACCTAATTCAACGAAACGACGGGGATCTTTTAAGAATTCCACGACTTCTACAAGTTCTTGTTTTTCTTCTTCTGCGCCGGCTACGTCAGAGAAGCGGACGCGATTAGCTTTTTTATCGGCTTCTTTGGCTTTTGATTTACCGAAGTTCATCACTCGGCCATTGCCGCCACCGCCGCCACCTTGTTGACCCATAATCATGTAGAAGAAGAAAATCATGATTAAGATTGGTAGGAAGCTGACTAATAATGTCACCCACATGCCGCTAGATGATTCTTCAGCTACATCGGCTTTGACATTTTGGTCACTGGCTGCACTAGTGATTTGGTCTAAAGTGGAGTCATTTGGTAAAGCAATTGTTGTAAAACGAGTAGTATTAGAATCAGTTGATCCGATAATACTTAAACCGCCGCTGTTTTCAACTTTTTGGCTTTCTTTATACTCCCCAGTAATCCGGTACACACCGCCAGCTGGTTGGATCGTAAAGTTTTTTACTTTTCCATCTTCTAATTGTTCTGTGAAGGTAGAATACTCGATATCTGACGAAGATGAGCGATTGTCTCCAAATAAGAAATAGACAACCATCACCATTGCCAAGATTACGAGGATGTAATAGAGGGCGTTTTTGACCCCCTTATTATTTTTGTTCATAGGGTTCCTCCTCGAAGTTCTGATTCAAATTTGTTTTATCAATCCTGACCAATACAGTATATCATATAGTCTTTCTTAGCTGTCACTAATTTGATTGATAAACTTCTGGTTTTAAAACTCCAACATATGGTAAATTACGATAATCCTCAGCGTAATCTAAACCATAGCCGACGACGAATTCATTTGGTACATCAAAACCAACAAAATCGGCAGTAATATCTACTACACGGCCTTCTGGTTTATCTAACAAAGTCACAATTTTTACCGATTTGGCTTTACGATATTTAAATAAGTCTACTAAATAACCTAAAGTCCGACCGCTATCGATAATATCTTCTACAATTAAAAGGTCGCGACCTTCAACATTTGTATCTAAATCTTTGACGATTTTCACCTCGCCAGAAGAAACCGTTTGATTGCCGTAACTTGAAACATCCATGAAATCCATTTCCATATGAATGTCCATCTCCCGGCAGATATCTGCCATAAATGGTACAGCACCTTTTAAAATGCCAACTACCAGAGGGTTTTTATCCGCATATTCAGTGGTTAATTCTTTTCCTAATTCGACACAACGCTTTAAAATATCATCTCTAGAAACTAAGACCTTTTCGATATCGTTTGCTAGCATGCGTGTTCTCCTTTCATTCTCAAACTTAATCAAAATAATCAAGTATGTAGAGTATTTTATCAGTTTCCAAACTATTACTCAAACAAGAATTAACAAAAGGTAAAATTGCTAATATTTCTCCATTGGCATCTTCCACCAACCAGGCTTTCTCCCGTAAATCCACAGAAATTTTTTGATCAATAAAATAACGTGAAACCTTTTTTCGTAAATCTTTAGTTAGTTGAATACGATCGCCGGTTTGACGCTTGCGAATCGTTAGTGGAAAAGCCGTAGTTGCTGGTAAAAAAACTTGAAAGTTAGGCTTTTCAGCACTTATTTGCGTCTTTTTCCGTAAATTAAAACATGTACCATCTGACAACTTTCTTTCTTGGTGGAGGCCGATTTGAAAACTTTCTGTCACAATCATTTGTTTAGGCGTCAATGAAAATTGCTGATAACTTCTACGAAACTGCCAATCATCGCCTAAATCTTGCGACCATTGACTCGGTCCATCGTTAATTAAGGCAAGCATTTGTTGTAACTGTTGTTGAGAAATAAGTAAATTTGTATCTTCGGCAATCATTTGAAAGAAAAATTGCAAAAAATAATAACGTGAAGCACTTATTTCAGGCAAATCTGATAACTTAAAATTCCAACCTTGATCAGTTTTTTTAACGTTGTTTAAATTTTCTTTTAGCCCCCATTTCAGAGCCGTTTCAGCATCATTTAACTGTTGCTGGAACTGTTGAATGTGGCGTAAAAATTGTGGGTTTTCGGCTTTCAAAAGCGGAACTACCTTTTGTCGAATCCGATTGCGAAAATATTGTTCACTTTGATTACTAGCATCTTCAAAATAAACCAGTTGATTTTCTTTCCCATAGGAAATTAACGATTCTTTAGGTTCATTTAGTAAAGGTCGTAATAATCTCCCTTTGGTAAAAGGTTGAATTCTCTGAATACCCGCGTGAGCTTGTAAGCTACCACCACGAACTAAGCGCATCAACATGGTTTCAGCTTGGTCATCACTATGGTGAGCCGTCACTAAAAGATCATAGTTCTCTTTTTCCATCACATCTGCGAAAAACTGATAGCGAAATTTGCGGGCGGCAGCTTCCATGCCTTTTTCAACTGGTTGTTGCCACAGTGTTTGATAGAAAGGTAGTTTTTTTTCGCGACAATAATTTGCCAAAAATACTGCTTCTATTTCGGATTCTGCTCGCAACTGATGATTCACATGAGCAACTCCTATTGGCAATGCAAGTTTCTCCAATAGATCAAGTAAAACCATCGAATCCACACCAGTTGAAACAGCTACTAAAATTTTTTGAGCTGTAAATAATTCTGGGTTTAATTTTTTTAAATTTCTTTCCATCATATCCCTCAATTACAAAAAAAGCCGAGACAAATTTGTCCCGACTTGATTGATTCACTAGCTACGACGACCGCCACGGCCACCGCGTTTTCCTTCTGTATTACGGCGCAATGATAATAAGCGATCATCGCTGTCTTTCAAAAAGGAACTCATTAATGTATCGAAGTCTTCTTTTTTGTTGCCAAAATCTTTGTTATTGCCTTTTGAAAAGTTACCTTTATTTTGTGGTTTGCTAGGTCGTGTATCGCGACGTTCTCGGTTGAAAGTTTTTTTCTCAGGTTGCGGTCTTTCTGGTTGATCTTCCGCTTTGCGAATTGATAAACCGACTTTTCCGTCATCACCAACTGAGGTCACTTTGACCGTCACTTCATCACCAACAGTTAATACATCGTGAATATCTTTAACAAAACCATTTGAGATTTCGCTAATATGGACTAACCCAGTTTTCCCTTCACCTAAATCAATAAATGCACCAAAATTAGTGATGCCAGATACTTTCCCTTGTAGTTTTGCTCCTACTTCGATTGACATAAAAAGATTGTTCCTCCTACTTTATTTCCCAATTTATTATTCACTGCAACATTGCAGTTTCAGACTTTTGTTTTATTTTGCTGAGCTGTTACTTGAACTATCAGTCGATTCTTCTGGTAAAACAAAAATCAATTCACCATCTTTTGAGTAGTAGTAACGACTACGGGCCAATTTCGCAACATAATCGTCATTTTTTAATAAAGCGACTTCTTGTTGTAATGTTTCAACTTTATCATCTAATTTAACTGACTCTGCCTGGGTAGTTACTTTGATATCTTGTAATTCACTCAATTTTTGGCGCTCACTAAAAATCTGAACACCCATCACAATAAAAATAACCGCAGCAACCGCAAAGAAAACAGCTAAACGTCGCCGTTTAAAAATTAATTGACGGTGTTCTTTTTGAAACTTTTGAAATTGTTTTTTTGCGTAGGGATTACTAATCGTGGCAAGTTTTTTCTTTTCTTCTGCCATATAACGACTCCCTTTCGATTAATTTTCTCAACTATTATAACAACATTAAAGTTCATTGTCTATGTCATTCGTTGACTAATTCTCGTTATCTTCTCTACGTGTTTCGCTAATAATGCGATACATTTTCGCGGCATCTTCTTTTTTAGTTGATTCGTGTAACGCTTCCACAGCTACCTCTAACACTTTATTTCCAAATTGAATTTTAATCGTATCATCAACTTTAACATCACTAGAAGACTTAGCTAGTTTTCCATTTACATAGATTCGACCTTTGTCTGCTACTTCCTTTGCAACAGAACGCCTTTTAATAATTCTCGAAATTTTTAAAAATTTATCTAAACGCATGTAATTTCCTACTTTCTTAAACGTAATCGCAATATTTTTTTACCAAATGGCAACATTAACCATTCACGAATACTCAACAAGTGTAACCGAATCGCTGCAAAAACAAAAGTCCCTCCACCGAGCATCACACCAATTAAGCAAATAATTAAGGTGGCTAGCCGTGATTCAACTTGCCCAAATAATATTTGTAAAACACCATAATAGCCAAATAGGCTAGCTGCCATTAGTAATAAGCAATAAATCAGATGCCGCAAAAAGCCTTGCTGATTTAAGTACTTCAAATTACCTAAAGCTGATTTTTTCTGCAAAAATAGCAGTGCTGCCAATAAACCTAATAAGGTAGCCAAACTAGCACCTGCATTTCCCCAAAGTTTAGTCAGCCAAATAGTCGTTAATAATTTAATCACTAAGCCAATTCCTGCCGCTTGAAAGGAGCTGCTATAAGAATTTTGGGCTTGGGCAATACTTTGATAAGCTTGAATCATCGCCATAAAAAAAATGGCAAAGACAAATATCACTAAAGTTAAATTGCCACGATAATCTTTAAACAATGTGTAATTCACATAAGGCAAAAGTAACGCTAAGCCTAGCGAGGCTGCTGCTGCAATCCCACAAGTCAACCGTAGAAAAGTACCACTGGTTTGTTTAAATTTATTTTTTTCCTCACCAGATAAGTACTTTGTTAATAAGGGTAAAAAACTAGCACTTAAGGCTAAAGCGACTACTAAACCTAATTGAACCAAGGGCTGACCGCGATCATAAATTCCTTTAGCAACTTGTGCAGCATAGTCGGTTAAACCGTGATCAACCAAAGCTTTTTTAACAGTGAAAGAATCAATCAATTGAAACAAGATTAAAAATCCACTGTAAACAGTCATTAATCCCCCTTCAATCGTCATTCGTTTTATTAACTGCCAAGGTGCCGCAGCTTTTTTAAAGCCAATCGCATGACTATTTAATTTTCTTTGATAATAAGCTAAAATCAAACAACCACAAATACCGCCAAAAACTGCTCCCGACATTGCAAAAACACCGGTCTGATAAACATCCCAAGCATATTTTTGAAAACACCAAGCAGCAGCTAAAATAATACTGACCCGAACGATTTGTTCCACCACTTGAGAAATGGCTGTTGGTACCATCTGCAAACGTCCTTGAAAACCGCCACGAGTAATGGACAAATAAGGCATTAATAGAAAAGTAAATGAAACCACTTGAATCAAAGGCGTTAATTGTTGATCACCCATTAGGCTTGCCAACATGGGACTCGTAAAAAAGACCATCGCCCATAAAAAAATCCCTAGACTACTTATAATCGGAAATAATTCTTTTAAAGCAGTTGCTTCATCCTTTATGCTGTTTCTTTCGGCGACATATTTCGAAATAAATTGAGGCAAACCAGATAAGGCTAGTGTCATCGCCAAACCATAAATTGGATAGACTTGTTGATACACATAAAAGCCTACATCCCCTGCTAAGTTTTGGTACGGTACGCGATAAATTGCACTTAAAATCTTGGCGACAAAAGATGCTAACGTCAAAATAAAGGCGCCTTGCATCATATTTTTCATGTCTTTATTCACCAAGGCGACCACCACCTACTCTTTGTACTTTTGTTCTCGTAAAGCTGCGATAAACAAGCCAATTTCCCGTAACCAGACAGCTTGATCCATATTTTTATCAATACTTAATTTAATGACCATCTGCTCTTTTTCAACGCCCAGAGTCGCTTTTAATTTTGTCGCCGAGAGAGCCTCAAAAATTTGTTCAACTTGATAAGCTTTGGTACCTGCTTTACTCAAAGCAATCCGAATCTGATTGTCATTTTTCACGATACTTTCCACCAGTGCCCGGTCGCCGTCCATCTTAATTTGACCAATTGTCAATAAGTGGGCGACCTCATCAGGATAATCTCCAAAACGATCAATCATATCTTCTTCTACTTCATTTAGCATATCGCTACTTTCCAATTCACGAATCCGTTTGTAGATTTCAATTTTTTGTCGTTCGTCTTCAATATAGTCACCAGGAATATACGCATCAATGCCCAAATTAATTTCAACTGAAGTCTTTTCAATTTGAACATTTTTTCCTTGTTTACGACTGACTGCTTCACTGAGCATTTGTGAATACATATCAAAACCAACGGCATCAATAAATCCATGCTGTTGTGCGCCTAATAAATTCCCAGCGCCACGAATCGATAAATCCCGCATGGCGATTTTAAAACCAGAGCCCAACTCAGTAAAGTCTTTAATCGCTTGTAGTCGTTTTTCACTGACTTCATTTAAGACTTTTTGCTGTTCATACATGAAGTAAGCATAAGCTACTCGATTACTCCGTCCTACACGACCACGTAATTGATACAAAGTAGATAAGCCCATATAGTCGGCGTTTTCAACAAACAAGGTATTCACATTAGGGATATCCACACCCGTTTCAATAATCGTCGTCGTCACCAAAATATCATATTGGCCATCGATAAAATCAAGCAAGGTATTTTCTAACTGAACTTCCGTCATCTGTCCATGGGCAAAACTAATTCTGGCATCAGGAACCAACATTTGCAGCTCTTCGACTTTTCGTTCAATTGTTTCCACCCGATTATATAGATAGAATACTTGACCACCACGTGCCAACTCCCGTTCAATCGCTTCTCGAATCGCCCCCGGGTTAAATTCCATTACATATGTTTGGATCGGATAACGATTTTCTGGTGGCGTTTCAATGACAGATAAATCTCTCACACCTAGCATAGACATATGCAAAGTTCGGGGAATTGGCGTAGCTGTTAAAGTTAAAACATCGACTTGAGAGCGTAATTGTTTTAAACGTTCTTTATGTTTTACACCAAAACGTTGCTCCTCATCGACGATTAGTAAGCCTAAATCGGCAAACTGGATATCTTGTGACAACAAACGATGGGTACCAACCACAATATCAATTTGACCTGTGCGTAGTTTTTCAATCGTTTCATTTTGTTGTTTTTTTGTGCGGAACCGACTTAATACAGCAACATTCACTGGGAAATTCTCAAAACGTTCCAGCATGGTTTCATAATGTTGCTGCGCCAAAATCGTTGTGGGCACTAAAAAGGCTACCTGTTTATTTTCTTTGATGGCTTTAAATGCTCCCCGCAAGGCCACCTCAGTTTTACCAAAGCCGACATCTCCTACTAACAAGCGATCCATTGGTCGTTTCTTCTCCATGTCGTGCTTAATTTCGGCACTAGAGCGTAATTGGTCATCGGTTTCGGTATAAGGAAAAGCATCTTCGAATTCCTTTTGATATTCATCATCTGGACCAAAAGCATAGCCAACTTCAGCCTCACGTTTGGCATACAATTCGATTAAATCATCGGCAATATCTTCAATTCGAGCAGAAACCTTACTTTTGGTTTTGCCCCATTCACTGCCACCAAGTTTATTAACTTTTGGCGGTTTTGCTTCAGAAGAAACATATTTTTGGATCAAGTTTAACTGAGTAACTGGAATAAACAATTTATCATCTTTTTGGTAAAGAATCGTCATGTAATCTTGGTGAACGCCATCGATTTCAATTGTCTCCATACCGATATACTTACCAATCCCATGATTAGCATGAACAACAAAATCTCCGGCTTTTAACTCATTATAACTTTTCAAACGCTCTGCATTAGAAATTGTCTGACGGCGTGCCCGTTTTTTTGTTACCTTTTGGAAAATTTCTCTTTCTGTTACGACCACCAGTTTTTCTTGAGGTAATTCAAAACCACTTAAAACAGTTCCTTGCATGATTTGAGTCTGTTCAACTAACAAATCATCTGGTGTCGTTTGAAGGGCTTTGATTTCAACATCATGAAATTCTTGGGTTAATTTTTCTTTACGTTCATCATCGGAAACATAGAAAATTACCGTTTGGCCTTGTTTTTGCCAACGGTCTACCTCAGTTTTTAGTAAGTGCATTTGTCCAAAAAACTGTTGCATCGAACGATATTGAAAATGATGCAATCCTTCAAAACGCAGATTGCCCATTCCTTTTTGAAAGAGTGAGAAGAAAGTGGTCGTCAAGTTTGTTTGCTTTAATAAATCAAGTAAATTCTCACCAAAAACTTGTTCTGAAAACACACGCAATTCAGCAATTTTTTGGGTTTGCCATTCAGCTTCTTCTCGTTCGATTTCACGATTGGTTTCCAATAAGCGGGTATAATCATCCACATAAAGGAAACTTTCTGAATTAAAATAGTCCAATAATGAATTTTTCTTACTATATAATAGGTCAGTATAGAAACGTGCATTTTCTGTTGGAATCCCGTCTTGCCAGCTAGCGATCAGTTGACCATAATAATCACTTAAAAAATCCTTATCATTTTGATCTTTCGTAACTACTAAGCGGTTCGATAACAACTGATTAACTTTTTCAGCGCCTTGCTTCAAATCTTCATCTGAAAAAACCAATTCCGTTGTCGGTGCAATCAAGACTTCTTGTAAATTCTCCACTGAACGTTGTGTATCAGCTTCAAAATATCTCAAGGAATCTATTTCCACATCAAATAACTCAACACGAACAGGGTATTCGGTAGTTAACGGGTAAATATCAATAATACTTCCCCGCATACTGAATTCACCGGGTTTTCCAACCATACTTTGACGTTCGTAACCCATTAAAACCAATTTTTGCGGTAAATTTTCTAAGTCAATTTCACTACCAATTTCCCATTTAAGCTGGCTAGCTTGCCAAGTTTCTGGGGTGGGTAAATATTTCCGCAAGGCAGCAGCTGGCACAATATAAATACCCTTTTCTTGCTGACTTAATGCCGTTAGGGTTGCCACCCTTTCACTTCGAGCTTCTGGTGAAGCAAAAGCCATCTCAGCTGACAACACTTCATCCACTGGGAAAACATGAACATCCTCAGTCAATTGGCGTAATTCTTCCGCCAATTGACCGCTGTAATACAAGTTAGGCACAACAATTATTATTTGATTTTGGAAAGTTTGAAAACTTCCTGCCATTACTAAAGCTTTAGCTGAACCAGACAATCCAGTGACTAATTGACGTTTGGCTTTTGCGGCTAATTGTTGTTGCCACTCTTTAACCAAAGAACTTTGATTAATAAATTCTACTATATTCATAAAAGGACTCTCCTAGTTAAAACGATTCATCGTTTGGACGAAGTCGTCAGTCTCTATGTAATCTTCAATTGCTTCTTTAGCCCGCATAACTGTATCAGTGATAATAGCTGTTTCTTCATTATTAAAAGAGCTTAATACATGATTGACAACTGTCTTATTATTCGACCGTCCAATTCCAATTTTCACTCGATCAAAAACAGATGTCCCTAAATGAGAAATTATACTTTTTAAACCATTATGTCCACCGGCACTACCTTTTTGACGCAAGCGTAATTTTCCTAAAGCCAAATCCAAGTCATCTGATACAACCACCAACTCTTCTGGATAAACACCAAAGTACGTCATCAACGGTCCCACCGCACGACCAGATTCATTCATAAAGGTTTGCGGCTTCACCAATAAAATCTTTTCACCATTAATAAAAAAGTCAGCTACTTCTGCTTCAAAAGTATTCTTTTTAAAAGTTGCACCATGAGATTTAGCTAATTCATCTACCACCATAAAACCCACATTGTGTTTGGTATTTTCATATTTCCTACCAGGATTTCCTAATCCAACAATCATTTTCATTTATTTTTCCTCACTATCTTAAACATGACAAAAGGCTGGATAATCAAAATGATTATCCAGTCGACTGGTTCATTATAGCACAAACTGCCACTTTTTGACGGTAAACGCTCCTGCTAAAATAGGTTTTTTTTACTAGATTTTCCAAAAACTTTATAATTCTTCTATCCCTTTTAATCGATACTAAAACGGTTTCTTATGAAACAGCAAAAAAAACTGTACTAATTGATGTGTTATTACGTGACAAATTTCATAAACTAGTGTTATTATCACACCAGTGAAAAGTTTATTTGAAGGGATTGGTCTAAATGACTGCCAACACAGTTAAAAAAGCACATCAAAAAGTGATCTTAGTAGGGGATGGCGCTGTCGGGTCAAGTTATGCGTTTGCTTTAGTCAACCAAAACATCGCACAAGAAATTGGCATTATTGATATTGATAAAAACCGCACAGAAGGAGATGCTATTGATTTATCACATGCATTAGCTTTTACTTCTCCTAAAAAAATATATTCAGCAAGTTATGCTGATGCCCATGATGCCGATTTAGTTGTCATCACAGCTGGCGCGCCACAAAAACCAGGTGAAACTCGTTTGGATTTAGTAAACAAAAATTTACGGATCAACAAAGGTATTGTAGAACAAATTGTTGCTTCAGGTTTTGACGGTATCTTCTTAGTTGCCGCAAATCCAGTCGACATTTTAACTTATGCCACTTGGAAATTCTCAGGTTTTCCTAAAGAACGCGTAATCGGTTCTGGTACTTCATTAGATACTGCTCGTTTCCGTCAAGCCATTGCTGAATTAGTCGACGTGGATGCACGTAACGTCCATGCTTACATTTTAGGTGAACATGGTGATTCAGAATTCCCAGTTTGGTCACACGCAAATGTTGCCGGCTTGCAAATTTACGAATGGATTAAAGACAATCCAGAAGTTAATGAAGAAGAATTAGTCAACCTATTCTTTGGTGTTCGAGATGCAGCTTACGAAATTATCGAGAAAAAAGGCGCAACTTTTTATGGAATCGCCGTAGCTTTGGCAAGAATTACTCGCGCTATCTTAAATGATGAAAATGCAGTTTTCCCATTGTCTGTTTATTTAGAAGGGCAATATGGACAAAATGATATCTTTATCGGAGCTCCCGCTGTTGTTAACGCCAAAGGAATCCAAAATATCATTGATGTACCATTAACTGATTCTGAACAAGAAAAAATGGATGCTTCGGCAAAACAATTAAAAGAAATCATGGATAAAGCTTTCGCTGATTTAGAAAATGAAAGTAAATAAATGAAGCTATTAGAAACTGTTGAGAAAATTCTCAACAGTTTTTTTAAATTTTACATTTAATTCAGACAGATGGCTCGCTTTTTCATATCAATATGTTATAGTAAATTGCGTACATATCTTTTTAGAATAAGGAGTTATTTCTAATGAGCCGAGCAGAAAAAAGAAAAAATTCAAGAGGCAAAAAAGGACTAATCATTGGATTAGGTTTAGTAGCCGTTGTGATTGTTGGTGGTTACTCCATTCGCAGCGTCCATTATAGTCAAAGATTTTTACCTAATACTGAAGCTAGTGGCGTTGATATCAGCAATTTAACTGTTGACGAAGCCAATCAAAAATTAGAAAAAGAACTTTCTGATACAGCTTTCATGATCAAAATTGATGGTAAAAATTGGAAAGAAATTAACCGTGACGATGTTGGTTGGAAATCTGATTATACTTCTGATTTGCAAAATATTAAATCAGAACAAAATCCATTTTCATGGGGCACTCAATTGGTTTCAGCGGCTAGTACCACTGATCTAGAAAATACAACAGTAGATTCTGATCAATTAAATGCCGTTGCTGCAGTAGTTAGAAATGATATACAAGCAACGAATGAAAGCCGCACACCCTCGACTGATGCAACCATCAATCAAAACGATAGTGGTGACTTTGAAATTGTTGCCGAAAAACAAGGAACCCAGATCGATGTAGATAAGGCTGCCAAAGCTTTCGAAAGTGCCGTTGAATCTGGAAAATCAACTATTGATTTTTCAAATTACTATACCAAGCCAGCTGTTACTAGCAATTCAACTAAGTTAAAGAATACTTTATCTAGCATTGATAAAATTGCTAATGTCAAAGCAACTTACAGCATCAATGGAGAATCGATTCAGATACCGTCAGAATCAATTAAAAGTTGGTTAACTACTGATGAAGCTGGTAACGCAACATTGGATCAAGAACAAGTCACAAACTATGTCACAGAATTAGGCAACAAATATAACACTAGTACGAACCCAACTAAATTTACTAGCACTAGACGTGGCGAAGTAGAAGTCCCGGCTGGAACTTACGGTTGGACGATTGATACAGAAGCAGAAGTAACTGCTTTAACTGATCAAATTTTAGCAGGCGAAAGCTTCACTCGTTCACCAAAAACAAATGGTTCAACAACCGCTGATCATAAATTAATTGACAACACTTATGTTGAAGTCGATTTAGAAAATCAGCACATGTGGTTCTATCAAAATGGTGAATTAAAACTTGAAACTGATATTGTCAGCGGAAAACCAACCACACCAACTCCTGCAGGTGTAAATTATATTTGGAGCATGGAAACCAATACAACTCTACGAGGCACAAATGATGATGGCAGTAAATATGCCAGCCCAGTAAGTTATTGGATGCCGATTGATTGGACCGGTGTTGGTATTCACGATTCAGACTGGCAAAGTGCTTACGGTGGTAGCCGTTGGTTAACTTACGGATCTCACGGTTGTATTAATACCCCACCAGGTGTAATGAGCCAATTATTCGGGATGGTTTCTGTCGGTGTACCAGTCTTAGTCTTTTAAAAATAAACGCTTAGTCCATTGTGACTAGGCGTTTTTTATTGCTGCAAAACACAATAAAAGGACTGATCAACGACCAATCCCTTTTGCCTTATTTATTCTGCTGAAGTAAAGACCTCTGACACATCATCGTCATCTTCCAGTTTATCAATTAATTGTTCGAGTTTTTCTTTTTGCGGAGTTTCTAAAGCAACTGTCGTTTGCGGCACCATTGTTAATTCTGCTTGTGCCAAAGTTAAACCGTCAGCTTCCAACTGATCGCGCACAGTCGTAAAGTCTTCAGGTGTTGTATAAATTTCAAAAACCTCTGGCGATACTTCCAAATCTTCCCCACCAGCTTCTAACACATCTTCAAACATTTGATCTTCATCAATAGCTAGTCCCTCACGCTCAATCACAATATATCCTTTTCGATCAAACATATAACTAACCGAACCCGTTTCACCTAAATTGCCACCATTTCTGGTGAAAGCTACTCGGACATTGGTTCCGGTCCGATTACGATTATCTGTCAAAGTGTGAACTAAGACGGCTACACCTCCAGGTCCATAACCTTCATAAGTAATTTCGTCATAATTTTCATTATCGCCAGCAGAAGAAGCTTTTTTTATTGCACGATTAACATTATCGTTTGGCATGTTCGCCGCTTTAGCTTTATCCATTACCAATCTTAATGAGGGATTATCGGACGGATCAGGACCACCAGCTTTGGCAGCCATATAAATTTCTCGCGATATTTTTTGGAAAATCTTCCCTCTTTTGGCATCTTGTGCATTTTTTCGCCCTTGAATATTGTGCCATTTGCTATGTCCTGACATACTTCATTCCTCCTAAATTATTCATCTTAATAATTGTCTCGCGAACCAGCATTTCCGTCAAGAATAAATCATTTTCTTCGTTGTTTGAAAGATAATATTATCGTAAGAATGACCGTTGCTGTTAATGCACCCACCGCATCCAGCATAACATCTTGAAATAATGGTGTTCGTCCACCAGTTAGCATTTGGTGAAATTCATCTGTTGCTGCATATCCAGTAGCTGCCAATGTAGCAAAAATCAGACTTAAGCCCTTAGCGGAATTTTTCAAATTTGGATATAATCCTAAATATAAGCTACCACCTAATACAAAATAAGTGAAAAAATGCGCGCCTTTTCGAATGAAAAATTCGATAAATTTACTATAACCTTGTGCCTGAATACTTACTTCGCTATCTCCATACTGAAATGCAATTTGGCTCAGTTGAGTTTTAAAAGGTTGCGTAGTTAAAAATTGCTGAATCGTCGATACTTGACTTTGTTCTTGATAAGTCATCGATGAACTATAAAATAAAATTATCATTACTGCTAAAGCAACAACAAAATAAAGTCGCCCATTACGATGGTTTTTTATAAATAATTCCTTCACTTGATACTCCTTCTAAGATACAAAAAAACTGAGCCAAGAAGACTTGGCCCAGTTTGTATAGTTTTGAATTAACCTAAAACATTCACAGCAAAGCTTGGTGCATAATAAGCAGTGCTTCCGATTGTTACGCTTTCGCCTGGTTGAGGTGCATGGATATATTGTCCTCCACCTAATGCGATTGCTACGTGGTAAGAACCACCTTGGCTACCCCAGAAATATAAATCTCCCGGTTGAGCAGCACCTACTGAGATAACTGTTCCAGCTGATTCTTGAGGAACTGTCCAGCCACCGATACTCATGCCAACTTGTGCAAATACGTAAGAAGTGAAACCTGAGCAGTCAAATCCTGAAGGAGTTTTTCCGCCCCATACATAAGGAACACCGATATATTGTTGTGCAATTGAAGTAATTGATGCGCGTGATGCACTTGCTCCAGTACTTGGTGCTGGTGTAGGAGTTGTTGGTGCTGGCGTTTCAACTACAGGTGTTTCTACTGCTGGTGTTTCAACTACAGGCGTTTCTGTAGTATTTGTATTGTCATTGCTTACTTCTGGTGTTGAAGGTTCAGTCACACTCGGTGTAGTTGGTTCAGTTACACTTGGTGTTGTTACTTCAGTTGCTGGTGCTTCAGTTGTAACAGAAGTAGAGCTTTCACTTGATGCTTGTTGTTGTGCTGCTTCAGCTGCTGCTTGCGCATTTGCTGCCGCTTGTTGTTCTGCTGCAACTTGTTGTTGCTCAGCAACTGCTGCTTGTTGTTCTGTTTGTAGGCTTGCTTTTTCATCTTCTGCTGTTGCTTGATCAGCAGCATAAGTTGTTTGTTGTACTTTCAAATCAGCTTGCGCTGAGATTAAGTTACCTTTTTGTTGTTCTAATTCAGCTTGGTTAGCTTGAATTTGTTGTAATTGTTGTTCGTTTTCAGCTTGCTTTTGTTGAACTGCTTCTTTATCCGCTTTTTGTTGTTCAACTAAATCATTGTTCGCTTTAACAATTGTTGTCATCGCTTGAATGCGACCAACAGCATCTGAGAATGATTCTGCATTTAATACCACGTCAACTACATTTGTAGAATTTTGTCTTACTTGGACTTGACGTGCTTGTTTTTGGATCATTGCAGAACGTTTGTCAATGCGCTCTTGTAAAGTAGTAATTTGGTCTTGCAAGTCTTGAGAATTTGCTTGCAATTCTGATTGTTGGGCTAATAAATCTTGTGCCTTTGTATTAATGTCTGCAACGTCTGATTCTAATGAACTGATTTGAGACTGAGCGTCAGTCTGTTGGTTTTGTAAACTAGAGATTTTTGAATCTTGATCGGCTATTTTACTATCAAATTCATCGGCTGAAGCTGCATATGGAGCTGCTAGGGCACTTAATGTTACTGTAGTTAGCATTAATGCTGATAACAAACTTTTTTTCACTTTATAAATCCTCCGACTACTGTTTAAGTTTTTTATTTTTGAATTTTATTAGACTTTTTTTCTAACACAATGCAAAGGATACCACAGCTTTGTGTCATAGAGATAATAGCTTTGTTACAAAAGTGTTTCATTTCAAATATAAATTGTTGAGGGTTTGTCACAATAAAAAAAACAAAGGATTGCCCTTTGTTTTTTTCTCTTCATACGATTTGATCAATGACTGCTAAATCAGAAATTGGCATCCTCGTCTGGGTTATTTAAAATCGCTTCGATTGGAATAATTACAATAATAAAAACCACAATGTTGGCAATCAAACTTGGCCACAAATTTTGAGTAATAAAGTACAACAGATTCACTGAGACCAACCTAAAAACTAGCTGCAGCAATAACAACGCCACATTCCAAATTGTCACAAAAATAATCATACCAAAAAACATGGTAAAAATATTTTGATGAATTATCTTGCCAAATTTATACATTAACCAAACAATAAGTGGCATCACAGCCGCATAAATACCAATCATACCTGTGTAATAAATATCGATAATCATTCCGATAACAATCATAGTAATGATTAAAAATTGTTCGTTGACTAATTTAGAAATAACTAATAAAAAAACCAAGGTAAGATGAACACTTACTAAATAGCGGTTATCAAAAAAACTAGCTATTACTGATGAGATATGGGCATCTAGCAGTAGTGAGAGAAATAAAATGAATGGAGCTAAAATTTTTACTTTGTCTTGTCGAATCATTCGCTAGCATCCACCGATCGTTGAATAATTGTCACTACTGAAAAATCAAACATATCGGCATAAGGTTTGATATAAATTTCTTTTGCCAAACCATAACCAGTCGTTTTGACTTCGGTTACTTCACCAATTGGCAAGTTCGCTGGCGAGTTACCTCCCAAACCTGACGTTTGCACGATATCCCCTTTTTTAATATCAGAAGTTTCTGTTAAGTCATCAGCGATCAACTCTTGTTTTTTCTTACGATAGCCAGACAAAACTCCATAACTATCACCATCATCCGTTGAAATTTTAACTGGGAAACGATTGACGTCATTGCTGTCAGTCGTTAACAACTCCACTTTAGAAGAATTTGCACTAGCTTCTACTACTCTTCCTACTAGTCCCGCTTGAGACATTACCGCCATATCTTTTTCAATACCATCGGTGGTTCCTTTATCCACCACCAAATTATCTTGCCACGAATTTGGTGAGCGGGTAATGACATTGGCAGTTACTTTATCGTAATCGCTCAAAGTTTCGTTTAATTCTAATTCATCTTGTAATTGACTAATTTCTTTTTCTTGGTTCTTATTACGCTGTTCTAATTCTTCGTATTCATCAATTTTTTCTTTTAAACGTTGATTTTCAGTATATGTTTCAGTCAAGTTTGAGACTGTGTCGATTCCCTCAACAATCCAACGACCAGGCGCAGAGATAACTTTATCGACCGCACCGACGATGTCATTGACACCAGATTGGAGCACATTTGTTTTAGAACTTTTCGAGCGCGAATACGCCGTCAAGCTTACTGTTGCAATCACCACGATGATAATGATCAAGATGATGATGATATTTTTATTTGGATTGAACTTTTTCACGTAGGCACCTCAAGATATTATAAATATAGATTAAATTTTACCACTAAATTAGGCTTAACTAAAGGATTGACAGTCGCCTTTAAAGAATTTTATTATCTCAAAAAATAAAAAAAGATTGAGCAAAAATTCTCAATCTTACGCGTCTTTATTTTGGGTGATCGCCACAATTCCACTAGTAAATGAAACCGTTGCGGGTTTTCCAATAAATTCGTTGCTTCCTAAACTGATCGGAGTGGCAAAATTAGTTTGAGTCAAAGTATATTTGGCCTCATTGATTATTAAATTATCAACAGCAGTCAAACAAATAATACCTAGATATTTGGTTTCAGGTAATTGCTGAATCAAATGTTCGCCTGGCGGTAAATAAGAAAAATGATTTTGTTTATCTTGAATGACTAATTGTTGTAGAAACGGAAAAAAGCGTGGTTCCAATCCTAACCACAAATTCGACAACAGATGATCTAAGCGGCCACCCGTTGCGCCGATTAATTTAATTTTAGCGTTTGGAAATTTTTCAAAAACCTTGCTCACAGCTAATTGCGTATCCGTTTCATCTTTTTCTGCCGGCGAAGTAAGAATCTCTTTGGCTTGCGCAAATACAAACCCCTGCTCTTCTTCGGTCAGTGAGTCGAAATCACCAATTGTTAGATCAGGAATGATATTTCGCTCTAGTAAAAATAAATTTCCGCGGTCAATTCCTACAACATAATCAAACCCATCAACGGAAAAAGCTGGCCAGTCTTCCGGACTTCCGCCAGCTACTAATAACACATTCATTACTGAATCACTTCTCTTAAATCATCAATCGCTTTTTTAATATCTTTAGCGCCGTAGATGTAAGAACCTGCTACAAAAACATCGGCGCCCGCTTGGCGACAAAGTTTTGCTTCTTCTACTTTGATGCCACCATCGACTTCGATTTCATAATGATAACCTTGTTCTTTTCGCAACGCTGCTAATTCGGCAATTTTATCTAATTGATTTTCAATAAAGCCTTGACCACCAAACCCTGGGTTAACAGTCATAACTAAAACTTGATCACAGTCAGCCAAAACGTATTTTACATCTTCCACTGGTGTACCTGGATTCAGCACTACTCCTGATTTAACACCAGCTTGTTTAATCATTTGAACAGCGCGGTGTAAATGAGGTGTTGCTTCTGCATGCACCATGATAATATCTGATCCTGCTTTAGCGAAATCCTCAATATATTTTTCTGGATCGCTGATCATTAGGTGGACATCCAATGGTAATTTGGTAATTGGGCGTAACGCTGCAACCACGCTAGGACCAAAAGTAATATTCGGTACAAAATGACCGTCCATTACGTCGACATGAATATAATCCACACCATAACCTTCCACAAGTTTTACATCTTCTCCCAATTTGGCAAAATCCGCGCTTAAAATCGATGGTGCAATTTTCATAATACCTACTCCTTTTTCTTTTTATATACTGGACGTCGTTTTTCGATGTCCTGTAAAAATTGTAAATAATTATCATAACGAGATTGGGCAATTTCCCCCTGCTCTACTTCGGCTTTGACCGCACAACCTGGCTCTTTCACATGACGACATTCTCTAAACCGGCAATTGACAGAGGCTCGCACAAATTCAGGAAATTCTTTAGGTAAAGTTTCAGAGGTTAAATCCAAAAACTCAATCGAGCTAAATCCCGGTGTGTCAGCTACTAAGCCACTAAATATAGCTAGTAACTCAACATGTCGAGTAGTGTGTTTACCCCGTCCCAGCGCTTCCGAAATTTCTCCAGTAGCCAAATCTAACTCGGGCACCAATTCATTTAAAAGAGTTGATTTTCCAGCACCTGATTGACCCATAAAAACTGTCAGTTTATTTTTAAATAACGATATTAATTTATCTTTTTCATCTAGCCCCGCGATTACAGAGTAACCAATGCCTTGATAGAGTTGCTTAATTTGATTAGCTAATGGCTGATCTTTAGCCAAATCAACTTTTGATAAATATATAACTGGTTCGATATTTTTTTCCTCTAAGGTGACTAAAAAACGATCCAGTAAATTATAAGAAAAATTCGGTTCAACTAAACTAATAACTACGACACCCAAATCAACATTTGCCACTGGTGGTCTGACTAATTCATTTTTTCGCGGTAAAAGTTCCAGCAAATATCCCTCACTGTTTTTTTCACTACTAAAAACAACTTCATCACCAACCAGCGGTGTCAGCTTTCTTTTTCGGAAATTTCCTCGACCTCGCGTTTGATAAGTTTGACCATTACTGTATACATAATAAAAACCACTTAGCGCTTTGCGAATCTGTCCTTCGATGATATCGCCTCCGTTCTTTTCACTTCGTATTGTATCATAGTTTGTTGATTTATTATTTGAATTTAATCATTTAAGTAAAAAATACCTTCCGCCAAATCAAGGCGAAAGGTATTTTAAAAGAAATTAACTACTGCTTGAAGAACTACTTCCACTGGAGACAACGACATTAATTGTTTCTCCTGATTTAATTGTGGCACCACCACCTGGGCTCGTTCGAATAACATTGCCTACTGGAACTGAGTCCGAGGCTTCTTCACTAATTGAAGCAGTTAAGCCTAAACCTTGTAAATAACTTTCAGCGGCTGCGCGACTAGAACCGACCAAATCTTTTAAGGTAAGTTCGCCTGAACCGCTTGAAACGACAACATTTACTGTGCCGCCCTTTTGAACAGTTCCACCACCGCCAGGGCTCGTCCGAATGACTATACCAGCCGCAACAGAATCAGAAGCTTCTTCACTGATTGAGGCGTTCAGACCCAAACCTTGTAAATAACTTTCAGCAGCCGACTGACTAGAACCAGTTAGTTCATTAATCGTGATGTAGTTTGAACCAGAGCTCACTTTTAAAGTCACTGTATCTTCAGCTGAAACTTTACTACCGTTTACTGGCGATTGACTAATTACTTGTCCAACAGGCACCGTTTCACTACCTTCATCCGTTCGATTAATCTGACTATCACTCAAACCTAATTCGATTAATGCTGCATAAGCTTCATCGTAGGTCATCCCTTGATAATTGCCTAGTTTATATGTTTTAGGTCCACTAGAAACTCTGAAAGTTATTGTATCTTCCTTAGGATCTAGCTTTTCTCCCGCTTTTGGTGATTGACTAATAATATCCCCTTCAGCAACTGTATCACTAGCGCTACGTCTAACTTTGATATTTCTTAAAACAAAACCACGTTTTTGCAAGTCACTTTGAGCAGAGGTTAAAGATTCTCCCTTATAATCTTTCAAAGTAATTTTTTTCGAGCCTGTACTAACAAATAATTGAACTTCAGAATTACGATTGACACTTGTTCCAGCTTCGGGACTAGTGCGAACTACATTGCCTTCGTCGACAGTATCATCAGCGATTTCTATAACTTCACTGTCGACCGTAAGATGAGCATTTTCTAGGGTTGAGGTTGCTTGCTCGACCGTCATATTCTGTACTTGCGGTACCGAAATATCTCCTCGGCCAAAAGCAAAATAACCAATCCCTAGCAGGGCTATTAAAGCGATAATCCCACCAATAATCAATCTTTTTTTCCGTTTATTTTTCTTTTTAGGCTTATTGTTCTTTTTTGGTTTTGTCGATTTTTCCAGTTCAACTTTAGGTTCTGGCATTACTTCAGCTTCGGCTTCAATTGGGGTAATTGCTTTCGTTTCCCCCATCATTGCCATCGGTGTCCAAGGCATTTGGTTGAGCCCCGCACTAGTTAATGCTACTGACAAATCAGCTGCCATCTCATCCACCGTTTTATAACGATCTGCTGGATCTTTAGCAGTTGCTTGTAAAACAATATTTTCAAGAGATTGAGGAATTTTAGGGTCCAATTGTTTTACTGAAGGAATCGGTTCTTGAAAATGTTTTAAAGCAATTGTTACCGCTGATTCCCCATCAAAAGGTACATTACCAGTAATTAATTCGTATAAAATAATCCCTAATGCGTAAATATCTGATTGTTTGGTAGCCATACTTCCACGGGCTTGTTCTGGTGATAGATAATGCACTGAACCCAGTAAAGAATTGGTCTGAGTTAATGAAGTCTCTGACAATGCAATGGCGATTCCAAAATCAGCAATTTTCGCGACGCCTTCTTCATCAATTAACACATTTTGTGGTTTTAAATCCCGATGAATAATGCCGTGTTCATGAGCCAAACTAACTGCTGATAAAATCTGCTCCATGATATCCACAATTTTTGCATAAGGAATTGGGCTGTGGGTTTGAATATATCGCTTCAAATCCATTCCTTGCACAAATTCCATAACTAAATATTGCATGCCACCCTCTTCATCAACGTCATAAACACTGACAATATTCGGATGAACTAATTCGGTTGCAGCTAAAGCTTCCCGCTGAAAACGTCTGATAGCTGTCTGGTCATTTTGAAAATCAAATCTTAGTACTTTGATTGCAACGTCACGATCTAATATTAAATCATGCGCTAAAAATACATTCGCCATGCCTCCACTACCAATACTAGCCAAAATTTTGTAGCGTCCATTGACTAGCGAGCCGATGTTTATCATGACTGATCCTCCTTCTCAAAGTGAATCAGCAAAACAGTAATATTATCAGAACCGCCCGCTTCATTAGCCGCTGAAATGAGACTCTTGGTTTTTTCTTCGATTGTCAAATCACTCGTAATCGTCACTAAAATGTCTTCTTCACTGACCATATTAGTCAAACCATCTGAACATAATAACAAGTAATCGCCTGTCTGATAAGTAAACTCAGAAACATCCACTTCCACACTTCCGAAAACACCGATGGAACGAGTCAGAATATTCTTTTGTGGATGGACCGCCGCCATCTCTTCAGTAATTTCTCCTGACTTCACTAACTCATTGACTAGGGAATGGTCATCCGTTAGTTGAACGATTGTGTCTTCGCTAATTTGATAAGCGCGACTATCTCCCACATGAGCCAAGGTAAAGCCATCTTCAAATAAAGCAGCTGAAACAATTGTTGTTCCCATTCCCTTGAGACTTTCATTAGTGTTTCCTTCATGATAAATTGTTTCATTCTCTTTTTGAATTTCGGTTACAAACCATTCATTGATTGTCTGATCATCAGAGATATTTGATTGGCTCCATGCTTCTCCTAAACCATCAACAATCATCTTACTGGCAACATCGCCAGCTTGATGCCCGCCCATACCATCAGCTAAAATTGCTAATTTCAGATCTGCCTGATTAGTAAAAACATTCGCGTAATCTTGATTAGTGTGGCGTCTTTTGCCAATATCTGATTGAAATTGAATTTCCATAACAGGTACTTCACCTCTACTCTTTTTTTTCATTCCGCAAATAAAAAAGCCGTCAGTCATAAAATCTTGTGGGTACAAGGTTAACATTTGATCTTTGATTTGCTCAGCAAGTGTCTCATTCACAGCTAAATCAATCTTCTCGAATTCTGGATGATCTTGCAAAAAGCCAGCAACCACTTGTTGATTTTCTTCAGGTGCAATTGTACACGTACTGTAAACTAAAATACCATCAACTTTTAAAGTTGGCGCACAGCTGTCTAAAATAGCCCGTTGAATTTTTGGTAATTGGACAAAGTCGGCCGATTTTTTTTGATATTTCAAATCGGGTTTACGACGCATTAAGCCTAAACCTGAACAAGGCGCATCAATTAAAATACGATCAAAAGATTCTCGCTGAAACCGATTTTCCACCTCTCTTGCATCCATCTCGATTGTTTTAATTTGCTCTGAGACGTGTAGACGTTCGGCATTTTCTCTTACTAATTTTAACTTATGGGCATGAATATCTAAAGCGGTAATTTCTCCAGTGCCATCTAACAGTGCTGCAATATGGGTGGTTTTTCCTCCAGGTGCAGAACAAGCATCTAGAACTTTTTGCTCTTTTTCCAATTCCATTACTGGTGCAACCAGCATTGAGCTTTCATCTTGAACCGTTATCAGGCCTGCTTGGTATAATTCACTACCTGCCAAAAAGCCTTTTTCAGCAACGATTCCGTAAGGTGAAACCAAGCTTTCCCAAGCATCAATGCCTTCTTCCGCTAATTTATTCAAAGCCGCTTCCCGACTAATTTCCCTTAAGTCTACTCGAGCACTAACATGACTAGGTTCTAATAATGACAAACCTAACTCTCTAGTCTCTTCTTTGCCGATTTCTTTAATGAATTTTTCGACTAAAAAGCGAGGCATACTGATTTCAGTCGCCAAACGCTCGATTGGATCTTTGATCGCTTCAATCTCTGGAAAGCCACGTCGCTGCATGCTACGTAATACACCGTTAACGAATTTACCAATTCCAGCATTTCCCTTGGCTTTGGCAATTTCGACGGCCTCATTTAAAATGGCGTGGTCTGGTACCCGATCCAAATAAATCATTTGATAAGCAGATAATTGTAATAATTGATTGACCCAAGGTTCAACTTTTTTTGCTCGTTTGATGAAAGGGGCCACAAAATAAGCCAACGAAATTTGACGGCTTAAAGTGCCGTAAACAATCTCTGTTAACAAAGCTGCATCTCTTTTATCAACTTGATTTTTTTTAATTAATTCATTTAATAATAAATTAGAGTAGGCACCGCCATGGTTGATTCGCTCTAGAGCTTCCAAAGCGGTAAATCTAACGGAGTGCAATAATTTTTTAGGAACTTTTGCCATTATTCTACCTTTTGTCCTTCTTGAACTTTTTGTCCACTACCATTTAAAAACGCTTGAATTGTTTGTTGCGCCTTGCCTGCTGGTTGTAATTCATCGATTTGTAAAACGGTCCCTTCACCACTAGCTATTTTCAAAGCTTTTTTACTCCGTTCGATAATTGTACCAGGAGCTTGATCGGTTTTTTCAGCTGTGATTGTGGCTTTAAGAATTTTCCAGTGGGTACCTTGGTAAGACGTATAAGCAACTGGCCAAGGATGCATGCCGCGAATTTGATTATTAATTTCAGTTGCTGTTTTTTGCCAATCAATCACTTCTTCTTCCCGCGTAATATTTGGTGAGAAAGTCACTTGGCTTTCATCTTGCGGAGTAGGTTGCAAAGAACCAGCCACAATCTTTGGTAAAGTAGCTAATAATAACTCTTTTCCGACACTACTTAATTTGTCAAACATCGTACCAACATCATCTTGATCAGTAATCGGAATACTTTTTTGACTGTAAACACCGCCAGCATCCATTTTTTTGATCATTTCCATGATGGTTACACCGGTTTCTTTTTCGCCATTAATGATGGCGTAATGAACTGGCGCACCACCGCGATATTTTGGTAATAAAGAAGCATGCACGTTGATTGCACCAATTTTTGGGACTTTCAATAGTCGTTCTGGTAAGAATTGACCAAAAGCAGCTGTCACGATTACATCCGGCTGCAATTGTTCAATCTGATCTAATTCTTCTGAACCACTAATTTTTTCTGGCTGTAAAACCAATAAATCGTGTTTCAACGCAGCCTCTTTAACAGGCGTCGCAGTAATTATTTTTTTACGTCCCACTGGTCGATCTGGTTGCGTGACGACGGCTAAAACCTCATAGCCTTCAGTCAACAAACCTTCTAAAATAGGCACAGAAAAAGCTGGTGTACCCATAAATACTATTTTAGTCATCTTCGTGTTCCTCCATATATTTTTCTAAATCGGCTGGCGCAATTTTTTCAATCATTTGGTCGATAAACAATTTACCATCTAAGTGATCAATCTCATGTTGGAAACAACGAGCTAGATATCCATAAGCAGTCACTTCCATTTGATCACCCTCACGATCGTAATAACGGATCGTAATTTCATCTGCTCGCTTGACCGTTCCAAAAGTTTCTGGAATCGATAGACAGCCTTCTACATCAATTGTTTCCCCTTTTTTTTCGATAATTTCAGGATTAATCAGATCAAAGCGGTCGCCCTCTTCGATTTCAACTACCGCAATCCGTAAGTTACGTCCAACTTGTGGTGCCGCGATGCCAATCCCATCATGAGCCAGCATTGTTTCATACATATTATCTAATAAATCAATCAATTCGTCCGTCATATAAGGGACTTCTTCCGCAACTTTTCTTAATTTATCATCCGGATGCAGTAAAATTGGTAAACGCATATTTTCTCCTTTAAATAAAATACATCGGTTCATTGTCTAAGGCAATTAACAGTCCTTGTCGTTGATCCTTTTGACTCGTCTGTAAAATGTCTTCCAGCACCGCATGTAAATTAGGTTCGTGTTTATATTTAATAATCATTTGGTAATAGTAACGATTTTTAATCCGCATAATAGCCGCCGGAGAAGGTCCTAGCACAATACTTTGAGGACTAAGCGAACTTTTTAGTTGTTCCGCCAATTGGAAAGCCTTTTGGGCTGCTTTGATTTCTTCTTGGTGAGAAACGGTTACTTTGACAGTGAAATAATAGGGCGGATAAGCTGTCTGATGGCGCATCCGCATTTCCATTTGATAGAACTTTTCATAGTCATGTTCTTTTGCCAACTGAATTGTATAATGCTCCGGATTAAAGGTTTGAATGACTACTTCACCGGCTTTTGCACCCCGGCCTGCACGACCGCTAACTTGGGTAAGTAATTGGAAAGTCCGCTCGCTAGCTCGAAAGTCAGGTAAATTTAAAGCCGTATCGGCATTCAAAACACCTACTAACGTTACATTAGGATAATCCAGTCCTTTCGCAATCATTTGCGTCCCTAGTAAAATATCAGCCTCTTTATTTTCAAAAGCAGTTAAGATTTTTTCGTGAGCTCCTTTACGGCGTGTCGTATCGACGTCCATTCGTAAAATTCGTGCCTCTGGAATGAGCTGTTCTAACTCTTCTTGGACTTTTTCGGTACCTGTACCAAAATAACGAATTTTATCTTTGCCACAATTGGGACAGCGATGAGGAATTCCTTCTTCATGTCCACAATAATGACAACGCATCGTTTTCGTATCCATATGTAAAGTTAACGAAATATCACAATTGGGGCAAGGTAAAACATAGCCACAATCCCGACACATCACAAAGGAAGAATAGCCACGGCGGTTTAATAGTAAAACACTTTGTTCACCCTTAGTTAAGCGATCTCGAATTTTCATTTCTAAACTGGCTGAAAACGCCGAATTCAAGCGATTTTTCATTTCTTCCCGCATATCAATAATTTCTGTTTGCGGTAAGGTAGCTTGCGGATTGGCTCTTTTGGTTAACGTTAATAATTGATAAACACCTTTTTGGCTCCGGGCCCGCGATTCTAGTGAGGGTGTTGCTGAACCTAAAATGACAGGACAATGATGAAATTTTCCTCGCCAAATAGCTAAATCTCTGGCATGATAGCGAGGTGTTTCATCTTGTTTATAACTTGTTTCATGTTCTTCATCAATAATAATTACACCCAGATTGGTTAGCGGAGCAAAAACTGCTGAACGAGCGCCCACAACAACTTGAGCTTCGCCCCGTTCTAGTTTACGCCATTCATCATACTTTTCACCTTGTGATAAACCACTATGTAAAACTGCAACAGCTGAGCCAAAACGCGATTTAAAGCGGGTCACCATCTGAGGTGTCAAAGAAATTTCCGGTACTAACATCATGGCTGTTTGTTGCTTTTTCAAAACATCAGCAATTACTTGTAAATAAACTTCTGTTTTACCACTACCGGTGACTCCTTCTAGTAAAAATGTCCGGTGTTCCTCTGTTTGAACCTTCTCAGTTATCGCTTGATAAGCAGTTTGCTGTTCATCATTTAATTTAATCGCCGTGGTTTTTTGAAAATCTCTTTCAGCAAAAGGATCACGATAGGTTTCGATTTCTTCAAAAGCCAACCAGCCTTTTTCTTCAGCTTGATTTAAAATACTCAAACTAAAATTTTCTTTAACCTCTTTGACAGCAATTTTCTCTGCTTCTGACAAATTAGCTAAATAATCTAACAATGCCAGTTGTTTTTTTGCACCTTTGCGGATCGTTGCAACCAATTCGTCTTTTGCTGATAAATCAAAAGTCCGTTTGAGATAACGTGTAGTTTTTACTTTATTTTTGGTATGAACTTCATACCGCAGTTCAACCAAGCCATCCTCTCGTAATTGAGCCATTTCTTTTAACCAACCATTATTTTGTGCTTCATCAAAATCAATAAAATCGCCGTTATTGAAATATTTTGCCTTTAATTCAGCAGCATCATTCAATAAGTATAAGCGTTTTTGGTAATTGGCTTTCATAACACTTGGCAACATGGTTTGTAGACAAGTAATTTTAAAAGCGAAAGTTGTTTCTTTCATATAGTCAGCTAATTGTAATAATTCTTCAGTTAAGACTGGCGCTAAATCTAACACTCGGGTAATTTCTTTTATGTTATCTGGTAACGGTTGTGGGGCTGGTTGAATCCCAATAACAAATCCTTGGAGTTGTCTAGAACCAAAACCAACTTCTACCCGCATACCTGGTATTACTTTCATTTGAGGCGGAATCAAGTAACTGAAAGGTTGATCCGTCTGCATTGCTGGGACATCGACTATCACATCTGCTAAATTCATTTTTCCGCCTCCATTCTTATGTAGTGTACTAAATAATTACAAATTTTTCGTAAAGTTGTGAAAAACTTTTTTTCATAAAAAAGGGAGCTGGAATATTTTAACAACATCCCAGCTCATTCTTTGATTATTTTTCGTTGTTTACACGGTTTTCAACTTCACGTTGTTCCCGTTCACTTTGTAAGCGGCGTTCTTCTGCTTCTAATTTCATTCGTTCACGTTTAATTTCTGGATGCGGATCATTGATTACTGTGCCAGCATCAATTTCTTCTAATGCCTGGCCGACACTTTTAACAGATTCGAATGATTCAACCGTTGGCTGTGCTCCGGAATCTATTTCATGAGCTCTTTTACTAGCAAGAATCACTAATGAATACTTTGAATTTACTTTATCTAATAAAGTATCGATGGAAGGTTTTAACATCATAAGCTTTAAATCTCCTTTAACATTTTAATATATTTTCCGATTACCCGATCAACTCGGTAATGTTCTGCGACAATAATATCTTTGATTCGGTCAACTGCTAAGGGTACTTGATCATTGACCACAGCATAATCATACAGAGACATCATCTCAATCTCTTCACGAGCAGCTGCCATTCGTTGATCAATTACTTCTGGGCTGTCCGTCCCGCGTCCAACAATACGGGCTTTTAATTCTACTAAATCAGGCGGTGTTAAAAAAATAAATACGCCGTCAGGAACTTTTTCTTTGACTTGTCCGGCTCCTTGGACTTCAATTTCCAAAAAAACATCTTTGCCCTCGTCTAAAGTTTGATTGACATAATTTAGTGGCGTACCGTAGTAATTGCCGACATACTCTGCATATTCCAGCATTTCGCCAGCTTCAATAAGTGCCTCAAATTCTTCTTTCGTACGAAAATGGTAATCAACTCCGTCTACTTCTCCCGGCCGCATTTGGCGCGTCGTCATGGAGACAGAATATTGAAAATCATTGTCGTCTCGTTCAAAAATTGCTTTTCTGACAGTGCCTTTTCCGACACCAGAAGGTCCAGACAAAACAATTAAAAGTCCTCTTTCAGACATAAAAACGCCCTTTCATAGTCTTTTTTAGCTAAGTTGTATTGTGCACTTTTTTTTCAAAGATTTCAAGTGGCATTTTGCTGTAAAGAGCGTCCTTTCGGAAAACTTACTCGACATTTTGAATTTGTTCACGTATTTTTTCTAGAATCGTCTTTAATTGTACCACAATATCTTTGATTTGAATGGGACTCGACTTAGAACCGATGGTATTCACTTCACGATTAATTTCTTGTAATAAAAAGTCTAACTCACGCCCAACAGGGATGTCTTTTTGTGAAAGTTCCGCTAATTTAGTCAAATGAATAGTTAGACGATCCAATTCTTCGTGAATATCTCCTCGTTCCAATAAGATAGCCAATTCAGTCAACAAACGATCTTGATCGACTGTATTTCCAAGATATTCCTGCAATTTGGCTTCGTAACGCTTTTGATAATCTGCTTCGTAAAGGGTGACAAAAGATTTTAATTCTTCTACTAACTCAAAAACCTTTTGCTGATAATCTACTAAGACTGTCAAAATACCAGTACCTTCTTGGCTGCGGCTGGCAATCAGTTGATCAAAAGCTTGCTCTGCAGCTTCAATCACTAAATCTGCTAACGAATCTGAGTCCGTTTTTTGTTCCTCCAGCTTGATATAATCTGGTTGACCCACCAGCTTGATTAAAATATCTTCTGTCGATAAATTAATGGCCCCTATATGTTTCGCACCTGCTTGCATTTTTTCAATCAATTCTGTAATCAGTGACCAATCAATCGCAACTTGTTTGGCACCGCTATTGATTGGTGTTAAATTTAAATATAGTTCCACTCGTCCTCGCTGCACTTTTTCTTTGGCAATTTGCCGCAAAGCCGCTTCGTGAGGATTTAATTCTTTAGGTAGCCGAATTTGTAAATCTAAAAATCGATTGTTAACACTTTTTATTTCTAAAGATAATTCGTAAAAATCATTGCTAACAACTGCTTGGCCGTAGCCAGTCATACTTTTCATCAAGATAGCTCCTTACATTTTAGTTAACTGCTCTTTTAGTGCTTCGAATTCTTCATTGGATAAAGTAACTCCCTTACCCATTTTTTCATGATTTGGTGCCCAATCTCTTAAATCAAACTTCGGTGGTCGCCCATTCCAGCTAATTAAATTTAGCTCTTTACGCCAGCCTTTGGGATTTTCTGATAAAACCACAATTTCTTCTACAATTTCATAGCTAAAATCTGCCATGAGCATTCCTCCTCAAATAAAATTCTATAATTCTTCAATCATCAACGCGATCAATTGATAGCAATCAAAATAATTGGTTCTTTGGGCTCTGCCAAAATGCCAGCGCACCCGATCATTTAATTTTGCGCCAACTTCCAGTTGATTTTTAATCGCTTTTTTAAAGGTATCTATATCATACACTTTAACTGGATCAACTTGTAATCTGGCGGCTAAATATTCTAAAATAACCAGACTGATTTCTTCAATCTCGGTTGCCTCACCAAAAAAATCACTGACTTTTTTTTGCAGTTCATTCAGAGAAACAATTGGCAATTGCTGCTTGGCTTTTTTCAAAAAGTCGCGACTAGCTTTTACAAAGTCTGTTTCTAAAGTAAAACAATAACGTCGGCCTTTAAAATCACCTAAGCTTCGTTTTGCTTCTAAATAGCCTAGTTGCAAATTCTTTTGTGCCGTATTTTTTTGGAAGATTAAAAAATCACCTAAATTCCAATGACTTTTCAAACTGACATCGACAATCTCTTTTGAAAAAACCGGACGTTTGTTAAATCCTGGGCCTTTTACATCGATACTAATAAGCCTTGTAGCACCTAAAGAAACTGCCACATCCTGCGGAAGATTATTACGATAGCCACCATCAATATATTTATTGCCGTCAATTTCCGTTATAGCCATGACTGGAAAAAAACTAGAAGAAGCCAGCATCCACTGAATTTCTTGCTGTGGTTTATCTAACAAATTGACGATTGTTTCTTTAAACTGCGGAAGTTTGGTTGTCACAACATAAACAGGACATTTCAATGGTCCCTTGGCTAAGAATTTTTCCAACAGTTCTTTTAAAGGTGCTGTTGAGATCCCTCGTTGTTCCAATGACGCACTCACCAATTGCTGAATTTGTTTTCTTTGAGTCGCATAATCAATCTCTTCCGCTTTTTCAAAGGCTAACTCTAGGACTTGCTGAGTAGAAATTTGTTGCCATAATTTTTGTGCTGCTGAAAAATCCCCTTGCGCAATCAACGCGCCGTTCAAGGCACCAACTGACGTTCCCACAATAAAATCAAACTTGATTCTTTTTTCCAACAACGCTTGCCAAACACCTATTTGATAGGCTCCTCGGGCACCACCGCCCCCCAAAACTAAAGCCGTTTTATCAAACAGTTCTTTTTGATAGCTCCCATTAACAAAAGTATAATTATAGTTTTGCAGTAAATCTGTCACAACGATCTCTTCTGCTAGTTCCAATGAAATTTTTGAAATAAACTGTCTGCGAGCAGCTTGTTCAATCTGTTGCAACCCCTCACTAAGATTGAGATTGGCTAAAATTAAAATATTTTCAATTTTCCAGCTTTGAGCAGTTTGTTTTACCACTAGCCAAAGATCTTTATTAATAGCAAAGGCCTTCTCTTGTTTCACTGCGACTGAAAAAGCTTCCCGGCCTTTTTGATGAGAAGAAAAAAAAGGTAAAAGTAGTTTTGCTTCAGAAAAGCCAGCCATTATTAATTGCGAACCAAATACCTGCTTCATTTTTCTCCTCCTTTTTTAGTTAATTATAGCAAAAAAAATCAGAAATTTAGTTGGGCTAAATTTCCAATTTTTTTAGAAAGTTTTTTGTTCCATTTCAAATGCTCGCTTCATTTTTTTGGTAGCTTTTTTTATTGGAGTGGTTTTCTTTAAATCCCCTTGAACAATAATTCGAGTGACACCATTCATCTCACCACAAGTAATCAAAGTAATTTGTTTCTTGCCAGGTGTTGTCTCGATGTACTCTACTTGAGTTGGCTGAACTCGTACTTTCAGACTCACCTTATATGTATAAATCTTTTTTAAATCAGTAATATAAACGATATTTCCGGCTTCAACATTTTCCAACGGAGTAAACAATAAATCCTTCCGCGAAGCCCGGTGACTGGCTAACACATAATTGCCTTTTCCCATTTTTTGATCTTCGGCCAGCGTTCCCGCGCCATAAAGCAGCGCTTCATTAGATAAACCTTTGAAGATTGGCAAACTTATTCCAACGTTGGGTACGGCGATACCACCAATTACCGGCAAACGTTTATTACTTAGCTGCGCCCGCAAAACAGCTTCTGTACTAGCAGGTTCAACCGCATCAAAGTCAAAAGACGCATTAGCATTTTCATTTTTTCTTAGTTGGTCTTCATCGAGGTTGGAAATACCATAACGATCCCCGTTTAATTGAATTAAAAAATCTTTGATTTGATTATTAAAAATCAAAGCCAATCCAACAATAAATAATAAAACTAAAAAGCTATTTAATAGCCAATTTCGCTTTTTCTTCTTAGTTTTCGTCATTTTCCCACCTCATTTCGATTTAATCATAACATATTTTTTCAAGTTGTCCTATAGTCTACGACTTAAAATGAAAGCGATGTTTTATGAAAATATCATCGTTATCTTTTCAAAACAAGTAAGAATTTCACTAATTAATTCACACGGATTCAGCTCTTTTTTCTCTAATTTAAATATATTTGTAATGTAATTTTAAAATAAAAGTTACAAGCTTTTTTTTGATGCATGAGGTAAAATAAAATTAACGAAAGAAAAAGGAAGCGTGAAGAGTGTGGCTGAAATGTTATTTGTATATATTGATACAACCAGTAATGCTGTTTTTTCTAAAGGGCTCTCACCACAAGATTTTGTTGAAGGGATCGTCCACCAGCCGGAACATCTATTACTGTTAAATCCTGCAGCAAGCGCCGGCGAATTTGATTCTCACACCGGGTTAAAAATTATTAACGGTACTAATGCTGTCAGCAATTTTTTTAGTATCCGTCAATTGAATAGTCCCAGTGCAGCAAAATGGATTGATTTCACTGATCCAGCATTGCTAAAAGAATTATCTCCTTTAGAGATTTCTGAGTTGTTGTATTTTGGTCATATGAAGACCCACTTACATTCACCTTTTTTTTACAAACTTCAAAATAACTTTGTCTATTTTAATTTTGGTAACGATACAATGCGGGTTTATTATCGCTATTTAGATGAGTTCTATCGGATTTTGGCCAACAAGCTTAGTAAGATCGTTTTAGAAAAAAACAATTTTCGTAGAACACTTTTTGCTCGTGGTCCACAAGTTGCAAAATTGGATGGCGAAATTTTAAAACAACTTTATCCTTTCTTTCAAGAAGGAGCAATTTTTAATATTCCGCAAGAGCCAGTTGAAAACCAACAATTCCACATTCCGATTTACTTATCAGATGAAAAAGGCTGGCGCCGTAGTCAAATCAACTTACGGAAAGAACAAAAAGTAGCTGAATTAACTTATGATTTAAATAAAAAAATCTGGCATTTAGAGGTTGAAGATGATGATTTAGCCTTTTCATTCCACTAAAAACAATCTGGAAAAATATTTCTGGATTGTTTTTTTGCAGCAAAAAAACGCCATCTGATGGCGTTTTTCCAATTAATTAGTAGTTTTTTCTAATTTAGCTGCAGACTTTGGTAAAAATAATTGTGGTGTTTTTTTGGCAATGATGACAATGACGATGCTAGTAACCGTTCCTGTGGCAATAAAATTGATCCCGTTAGTGACGAAAGAAAATAGTACTGGTCCCATACCCCAAACAGCATAGCTGCCCCAAAAGACAACACCGGCAATAAAATGCCAAAAGAAACGGGCAAAACTTCCAGCAAAACTTCCTAAAATGACACTTCTTGTTACGCCACGACTATCTTCAGCAATTAAAGACTGTTTTAAAGAGTCTGAAAAAAGTCCCGCAAAGCCTGCAAAAGTAAAGGCAATCGGATATTCAATCAAGACTTGCGGTACGCTTAAGAAAAAAACATTCCCCATTGGAAAATGTAAAATCCCCCAAATGAATGCTGCGATTAAGCCAGCCTTCAAGCCTCTTCGTAAAGCGAAAATAGTTAATGGAATCATTCCTAACGAAACCGTTAAGCTACTACCAATGTTGGTTGGTACCATCGACAATAATAGTGATAATGCGGCAAAAATTGTAGCTTCCATCATAATTCTAGTTCTTTCATGCATAAAAAAACTCCTCCTTTTTTGAACATACAGCTCACAAAGGAGAAGCAACAGCTATTACTTCTTCACAATTCCTACGTTCGAATTACCGAAACAGGTTCTAGGGTTTAGAGTAGACTCAATCTCAGCCCGAAGGCTCCCCTTTGCGAAAGTATTATTCTATTTTGACAAATTCATTGTAACATAAGTTGAAAATTTCACCAATATTTTTACAATTAACGGGAAAAAGTTTTTTGATCATCACTGTCTAAACGAGTTGTCACTTTTTTTACATCTGCTAAATTCAACATTAATAATTGCTGATCAGTAGTTTTTAACATAAAAGTTTCTCCTCTAACATGGCTTGGCAGCCAGCCAGAAACAGTTCTAAATTTTTTATTCTTTTTAGGTGCTTCAATTTGTAAAATCACATAGCTTTTCTGCAGAGACGCTAACTGTAACTGACGAAAAATCGTCGAAGTTGCTTCAGCTGCCTGCTTCTTTTCCGCAGTGTCATTGACAAAATCTGAAATAAAACGCAACGGAGTGGCAGAAAGTTTTTTGAAAAAATTTTCTTTTTCGGATTTTTTCATCTAGTTAACCTCCTCTAAAAAGTTACGATTATTTTAACATGGATACTTATTTTTTTTCAAGATTTCTAAGCCTGATTAAAAAAACTTAACCAAGGCTTTAAACCTGCCGTAATCAATCCGTATGTCTCCTCAAAATCACCAGTGTACCATGGGTCTGGAATGCTTTGGCCTTGTTTTTCTGGCAAAATATCTAAATATAATAAAATTTCAGCTTTACTATCAGCTGGCGCCATTTCCTTTAAATCAGATAAATTTTCGTTATCCATTGCAATAATATAATCAAAGCGATCAAAATCAGTTAGTTTTATCTGACGAGCCACAATCCCTTTAGTTGAAATATTGTGTTGTTTTAATATTTTTTGTGTCCCACGATGCGGGGGATTTCCTACTTCCCAAGAACTGGTGGCAGCAGAATCAACTAAAAAATCAGCTTGCTGTCTTTCTTTCACAAAAGCATCACGAAAAATCGCTTCGGCCATTGGTGAACGACAAATATTTCCCATACAAACAAATAATATCTCTTGCATATCTTTCCTCCATTTTTTTATTTCGTGCTATCATGAAAGCAATTCAATCAAAGCGAGGTCCTTTTCATGAGTCAAATTTTTATTTCTGCAGAAATCCCAGTCGCCGGCTATCAAGTCCTCGATCAAGCCAAAGTTGACTATCGAGTTTTTCAAGGTGACGGTTTAATTTCAAAAAAAGAATTACTAGAAAATGTAGCTGATATTCAAGTTTTGATTACGCCACTTTCAACTACTGTTGATCAAGAAGTGATTGACGCGGCACCCCATCTAAAACTAATTGCTAACTACGGGGCTGGATTTAATAATATTGACAGTGCTTATTCTGCCACAAAAAATATTTACGTCACCAATACACCGCTAGTTTCTACTAACGCCACTTCTGAGTTAGCTGCTGGTTTAATTATCGCTTTATCCCGTAGAATTGTCGAAGGTGATGACTTGATGCGGCACGAAGGTTTTTCTGGTTGGGCACCTTTATTTTTCCGCGGTCATGAATTAGCTGGGAAAACTTTAGGCATCATTGGTATGGGACAAATTGGACAAGCTTTAGCTGAAAAAATGCTGGCTTTTGGCATGAACATTATTTATACCCAACGCCATCCATTAACTGATGCGCTTGAACAAAAATTACACGCCCGTTACGTCAGTCAATCTGAAGTGATTGAACAAGCAGATATTATTTCAATCCACGCACCGTTGACTGATCAAACACAACATTTATTCAACCAAGCTACTTTTGCGAAAATGAAAAATTCTGCCTTTTTGATTAACGCAGCCCGCGGGCCCATCGTTGATGAAGTAGCCTTAGTGGAGGCACTTAAACAAAATGAAATCGCCGGTGCTGCCTTAGACGTTTTTGAATTTGAACCAAAAGTTACCGAAGCTTTAAAGGATTTTAAAAATGTCATTTTGACTCCTCACATCGGCAATGCCAGCTTTGAAGCCCGTGATGCCATGGCAGAAATTGTGGTTCAAAATGCCCTAGGTGCTTTAAATAATCAACCCATTAAATATGTCGTCAATGACGTAAAATAATTGCCAAAAAAGTGATTAGGACTATCTTAATCACTTTTTTCTGTCTCTGATTGATACAATCGATAAGCAAAAAATTCAATATCTTTGGCGAAACGAAAAAGCTGGGCGGCAATTTCCATCGGTGTCGCCTGAACCTTTTTCAATAACCAATCAACTAAGATGCCCCCACAACCGTATGCTAGAAAACGCGAATAAAAATCTTTATCAGCTGCACTCAATTGGGCTTCATGATCGACGTCTTCAAACAAACGGACAAATAATCCTTGAGTCAAAGCGGTAAATTCTCGAACCAATACCTCAGAATCACTAGTAACAGTTTTAAAATAAAAAGTTTGATACTTTTCCATTGTTCGCAACATCTTTAAAACGGCCTCTTCCCAGTTGTCTAAAGATAAATCATCCGCTTGTAAATAATTTAACCCTGTCACAAAATAGCTATAATGCAATAAATCCTCTTTATCTTTGAAATGATAATAAAAGGTTTGTCGATTTAATCCCGTCGCTTGTGTAATATCTGAAATCGAAATTTTTGCAAAATCTTTTTTTTCGATCAGTGTAAGTAATGCTTGTGCTAATTTATCTTTGGTCTTTTTTCCTTCAATCATCCATTCACCTGCTTAGTTGGGATAAGGATAGTTAAAATGCTGATAGGCAAGTTCAGTCGCTACTCGACCACGAGGAGTCCGTTTGATAAAACCCTTTTGAATTAAGAAAGGCTCGTACATATCTTCTACCGTTTCTCGTTCTTCACCAATATTTACAGCAATCGTACTTAATCCCACTGGACCACCATGATAAAGTTCAATCATCGTTTTCAATAATTTTTGATCAACTAAATTTAAACCAGCTTTATCCACTTGTAGTAATTGCAACGCCTGATCAGCAATTTCTTGATCAATAACACTATCTGACTGAACCTCTGCGTAATCCCGAATTCTTTTCAACAAACGATTGGCAATTCGGGGAGTTCCCCGTGAGCGACGGGCAATTTCCACCGCACCGGTATCAACAATTTCCGTTTGAAAAATATCAGCTGAACGTAAAACGATTTCCCGCAAATCACTTTCCTGATAATATTCCATGTGACTGATAATCCCAAAACGATCTCGTAAGGGTGCAGATAACATACCTGCTCGCGTCGTAGCCCCTACTAATGTGAATGGCGGTAAAGGAAAATGCACTGGATGTGCCGTCGGACCTTGCCCTACCATGATGTCTACATAATAATCTTCCATAGCTGAATATAATGTTTCTTCTGCAATGCGAGGTAGCCGATGAATTTCATCAATAAATAAAACATCTCCAGGTTCCAATTCATTTAAAACCGCTACTAAATCCCCTGGACGCTCAATCGCAGGTCCACTAGTTGAACGGATTTGTACGCCCATCTCATTGGCAATCACCATCGCCATAGTCGTTTTACCTAAACCAGGAGGTCCATATAATAAAACATGATCTAATGCTTCTTCACGATTTTTAGCTGCTTCAATATAAATACTTAATTCTTGTTTGACTTTATCTTGGCCGATATATTGCGCCAAATACTGCGGACGCAAAGATTTTTCCAGACTTTTATCACCAGTTTCTAGCTCTGGGGAAACGATCCGTTCTTCTTCCACTACTGATCCTCCTGACAATTATTTTTTCATCATTAATTTCAATGCTTGTCGCAAGTACTCGTCTGTGCCAGAAAGTTCTTCTTTCTCTAAGACTTTTTGGACTTTGCCGATTTCTTTGGCAGAATAACCTAAAGCGGCCAGAGCTTCCATCGCTTCTTCCAAATCATTGCCAGTCATTTTCATAAACAGTTGGCTATCATTTAATAATTCAGCTAATTTGCCTTTTAAATCTAACACAATTTGATTGGCAGTTTTTTTACCGACGCCGGGGAATTTAGTTAAATAAGTAATATCCCCTGCTTCGACAGCGCCAATTAATCCTTGCTGATCATCATTTGCTAAAATAGCTAGCGCACTTTTCGGTCCAATGCCAGAAACGGAAACTAACCGTAAAAATAATTGTTTTTCTGCTAAATCTTCAAATCCATATAATAATTGCGCATCTTCCCGCACAATTTGTTGTAAATAAATCGTCACCACTTGTTCTAGCTTACCGGTATAGCGATAAGGATTGGCTAAATAAATGAGATAGCCTAAACCATTGACCTCTATTACAACATAGCTTGGTGTAATTGCAGTTAATTTTCCCGTAATATATTCGTACATGACTATTCCTTTCTGCACATATGTTCTCATTATTCTAGCACAAAAAATCATGAAAAGAAAAAAGCTGTGACCGCAGCCACAGCTTTCATTATTTGACGATATCTTTATATTCTCCGTAACCGGCTTTTTCCATTTCCTCCAATGGAATGAAACGTAAGGCTGCGGAATTAATGCAGTAACGTAATCCGCCTTGATCTTGGGGACCATCATTGAAGACATGCCCTAAATGCGAATCAGCATCTTTACTGCGGACTTCTACTCGGTGCATACCATGAGAGAAATCAGCTTTTTCTTTGACACCGCGTTTTTCAATTGGTTTTGAAAAGGCTGGCCAGCCACAACCAGCATCATATTTATCACTGGAAGAAAACAAGGCCTCACCACTAACGACATCTACGTAAATGCCTTTTTGATAAAAATCATCGTATTTACCAGTAAATGGTTGTTCAGTCGCACTTTCTTGAGTCACTGCGTATTCGATATCTGACAAATTTTTCTTTAATTCATCTTTATTCATTGCAATCCCTCCTTAGTGACACCAATCATAATCCTTTTTTAAAAAAAATCGAGTTATTTGCTTAGACCTCAAAATTTTTTAACATTTGATTTACTTCACCGACCGGAAAACCGACAATCGCATAATAATCGCCAGTAATTTTTTCAACGAACACGCCAGCTTCATGTTGAATGCCATAGCCCCCAGCTTTATCAATATAGTCATCCGTGTCTAAATAACGATATATTTCTCCATCCGTTAAAGGGAAAAACTTCACCTCGGCTTGCGTTAATTTTTCAGCCATTTGTTCACCTTGACGTAAAATTACTGAAGTATAAACTAAATGACTGCGATTACTTAACATTTTCAACATTTTATAAGTATCAATTCGATCTTTCGGCTTACCCAAAATAATGTCGTCCGCCACCACAACTGTATCACAAGCAATTACTAAATCTTCGGGATGCTCAGCAGCAATTGCGGCTGCTTTTTCTTGCGCCATCTTCATGACATATTCTTTTGGTCCGTATAAATCTTTAACGTCTTCATCGATATCCGCTGGTTGAACTGAAAAATCCGAAACTAGCCAACGTAATAATTCTTGGCGACGTGGAGACTGTGAAGCTAAAATAATCATAAGTTTTCCATCCTTTTTAATGGGGATCTTGAATTCGTTTAAACATATGCTCCATATCTGTATTACTAAAATGAATCAACACTGGACGACCGTGGGGACAATTAAAAGGATTTTCACATTCTGCTAAATCTCTTAATAGAACTCGCGCTTGTTCTGGATTTAGATGGTGATTGGCTTTAATTGAACGTTTACAGCTCATCATAATCGCTGTTGCTTCACGGAATTTTTTTACACTGACACTACCAGTAATCAGCAACATATCGATCATCTCACGAATAATACTTTCTTCTTGTCCGGCAGGATACCAAGTGGGATGTGCTCGCACAATAAAACTATTAGCGCCAAATTCTTCCAAATAAATTCCAACATCTTGTAATAATTCCAACTGTTCCTTTAATTTAATTGCATCACTGTTAGGATAATCTAAAACAAACGGAACCAATAATTCTTGTAAATCATTGCTGACATCACCTATTTCTTCACGGAAGTATTCATACTTGATTCGTTCTTGTGCTGCATGCTGATCGACAATGTATAACCCATCCCGACTTTGTGCAAATAAATAGGTACCATGCATCTGACCAAAATACTCTAACATCGGAAAACGTTCAGTTGGTACTTCTTTATCTAATTTTGTCATTGCTTGTTCGACTAATTTTTCACCAGCCGCTGTACTTAAATCAAATTCAGGATGCTCAAAATTTTCTTCCACTTCAATCTCAGCTTCAGAAAAATCAGTTGACTCATTTACTGGTACCGGTTCATCTGTTGTTTCAAAGACTGGCGTTTTTTCTGGTGCAATTGTCGTTGTTTCTTCAACAGTGACTTTCGGTTGTTCCTGCTCCACATAAAAAATGCCGGTAGTCGGATCAAAACTAAGATCGCTTTTCTTTTTTTCACTCGGTTTTTCCAGCGGCAAGTTTATTTGTTCCGTTTGAATTTGTTCGACTTTTCGTTTAAAGGTCGCATTTTCTGCCACATCAGGGATTAAATTAATCTCTCGTAAAGCTTCCGCGATGCTTTGAATGATCAGTGCTGTTAGTTCTGTTTCTTTTGACAAACGAACTTCTTGTTTTGTTGGGTGCACATTGACATCCACTAACAGCGGATCCATCTCAATTTCAATCACGGCAATCGGAAAACGGCCCACCATTAATTTAGATTGATAACCACTGACAATCGCTTTATTTAATAGGAAATTTTTAATGTAGCGACCATTAATCATGACCGACAAATAATTGCGGCTTGCTCGCGTGACTTCTGGTAAAGAAATATAACCATTCAGTTTAAAATCCAAATCTTCAGCTTTAATCGGGATCATTTTTTTTGCAGTTGCTACTCCATAAATACCGGCAATTGTCTGTTTCAAATCTCCTTGACCACTTGTCGTCAACATTTTATGACCATCATGAACTAAACGAAAGGCAATTTGCGGATGACTCAGTGCCATCCGGTTCACAATATCACCAATATTTGATAATTCTGTTTGTAAGCTTTTGACGTATTTCAAACGGGCTGGTGTATTGTAAAACAAATTTTCCACAGTAATTTTGGTACCCGTTCGCGTAGCAGTTGGACGTTCTTCTTCAATTTTACCGCCTCGTAAAAAGATATACGAGCCCACTGTTTCATCTGCCGTTGCTGTTTCTAAGGTTAATTCAGAAACAGAAGCAATCGAAGGTAAGGCTTCTCCGCGAAAACCTAATGATCGAATTCGAAACAAATCATCACGACTATGAATTTTACTGGTGGCATGACGTTTAAAGGCATTTTTTACATCCTCTTGCGGAATACCTTCACCATTATCGGTAATTTGAATTTTTTTCAATCCGGCTTCTTCCAACAACAAATCAATTTGTGTAGCTCCAGCATCAATCGCATTTTCAATTAATTCTTTTACTACTGAGGCTGGGCGTTCCACCACTTCCCCGGCGGCGATTTGATTGGCTAGTTGTTCTGAGAGTTCTTGAATTTTTGCCATGAAAACCCTCCTATTTTTTAAATCCGTTTTTGCAACTCAATTAATAAAGTAAAGGCATCGATAGGGGTCATATTTAATAGATCTGCTTTTTTCAATGCATCCACTACACTAAGTTCAGCCGTCGAAACTTCGCTAAATAAAGATAATTGCTCATTTTCGGGTGTTTCTTCAATTTTTTCTACCGGACTATCAGCTTCTAGCATAGTTAAAATAGTGGTTGCCCGTGACAATAGTTCTGTTGGCATTCCAGCAATTTTTGCTACGTGAATCCCATAACTCTTATCAGCGGGACCATCCATCATTTTATGCAGGAAGACCACCTCGCCATTTTGTTCTACTGCACCTACATGAATATTTTTTAAATGAGGCAAGGCTTCTTCTAAAACAGTTAATTCATGATAATGGGTTGAAAATAAAGTTTTTGCCTGTACATTTTTATGGATGTACTCGATGATTGCTTGCGCCAATGCCATCCCATCATAAGTAGCTGTTCCACGACCTAATTCATCAAATAAAATCAAGCTGTTGGGTGTCGCATGGCGTAATGCTTGATTGGCTTCCATCATTTCCACCATAAAGGTTGATTGACCGGCAATTAAATCATCACTGGCACCGATCCGAGTAAATATTTGATCAAAAATCGGCAGTTCAGCTTTTTCCGCTGGAACAAAACAACCCATTTGGGCCATAATAACCGTCAACGCCAATTGTCGCATATACGTACTTTTCCCAGACATATTTGGACCAGTGATTAATAAAATCATTTCGTCTTTATTCATTTTAACGCTGTTAGGAATATACTCTTGATGTCCTAAGACTTTCTCAACGACGGGATGACGACCTTCAATAATTTGCAACTCGTGACTGGCAGCTTTCATTTCTGGTTGAACATATTGATAACGTTCACTGACAGTCGCAAAGCTTTGTAATACATCGGTGGCACTGATACTTTTTGCTAATTTTTGTAATTGGGTAATTTCTTTTTTTACTTCTTCTCGGACACCTAAAAATAGATTGTATTCTAAAGTCACCGATTTTTCTTCGGCTTCTAAAATCAAAGTTTCCAGACGTTTTAGTTCTGGTGTGATAAACCGTTCTGCATTGGCCAGGGTTTGTTTACGCTCATAGCGACCTTCTGCTAAATTAGCAAGATTAGATTTTGTAATCTCAATATAGTAACCAAAAATACGATTATAACCAACTTTTAGATTCTTAATGCCAGTTTCTGCCCGCTCTTTGGCTTCTAATTCTGCCAGCCAAGTTTTGCCATTTTTCATCGCTTCACGATATTCATCTAGCTGCTGATTAAAACCATCTTTAATCACATTTCCTTCTGTGATTTGCAGTGGTGCATCTTCATTAATGGCATGATTGATTAAATCCACTAGTTCTTCCATCGGATTCATATCAACCAATAAGTCATTCCATTCTCCTTGGTTAATCCCTGTTAATAATCCACGAATTTGCGGAACTTGGGCTAAAGAAGTTTTTAGCTGTAATAAATCGCGGCCATTAACACTACCAAAAGCTACTCGACCTGCAAGTCGTTCTAAATCATAAACTTTAGTCAAGGCTTCTAATAAATCCATCCGTTCAAAATATGCATTCAATAAAGAAGCCACCATTTTTTGGCGAGCATCAATCTGACGTTTTTGAATCAAAGGACGGTCAATCCATTGTTTTAATAATCGTCCTCCCATAGCCGTTTTGGTTTCATCCAATAACCATAAAAGAGTGCCTTGTTTTTTTCCAGTTCGAATTGAACGTGTTAACTCCAAATTGGTTTTAGAAAAATAATCCAATTTCAAGAAATGTTCTGGCTGATATTCCTCAGCTTTTTGCAAGTGACCTAGGCTACGTTTTTGCGTCACGGCTAAATAAGTCAGTAAGATACCCGTAGCTTCTTTTTCCCATTCATCTTGAATATCTGCAGTTAGAAAATTAAACTCGGCATTATCTTCGACCGTTTCCTGAATAGAAAAAACTAGTCCCAATCGTTCTGCCAAATTTTTCTTCAAGGTTTCATCAATTTCAGTGCCTAAGACAATTTCTTTTGTTTGTAGAGCTGTAGCTTCATTCATGACTGTCTCGTTATCGGCTAGTAGGGCAGTTTTTAATTCACCTGTCGATAAGTCTACATAAGCAAAACCAAATTTATCTTTTTTCTGAATTAAAGCCGTTAGAAAATTATTGGTCTTTGCTTCAATTCCTTTACCTTCCATTAAGGTTCCAGGAGTTATTAATTGGACAACTTCCCGTTTCACCATGCCCTTGGCTTCTTTGGGATCTTCCATTTGTTCGCAAATAGCGACTTTATATCCTTGCTCGACTAGAGTATCTATGTATCCTGCCGCTGAATGGTGGGGAACACCGCACATTGGAATTGGATCATCAGCGTTACGATTACGACTAGTTAAAGTTAATTCCAATAATTGTGACACATCTATCGCATCTTGATAAAAAAGCTCGTAAAAATCACCCAGCCGATAAAATAAAAAGGCATCAGGATATTGGGCTTTGATGGCTAGATATTGTTCCATCATCGGCGTATTTTTAGTTTTTTGAGGCATTAATGCTCCTCCTCCATTGCGTCATTGACTTCTTTTTGGATCATTGTAGTTAAATGTTGTAATAAATCATTGGCTTCATATAAAGCATCCCGATAAGCAACTACTTGTGGATGCGTATCAATCTGTTTTTTCAAATCATCTGCTCGTCTAATTGCTGCTTGTTCGGCTTCTGGTTTGCCATAATGAGCAAACTGAACCGCTTCTTTTTGAGCTGCTTCCATCGCGTCTTCTAGTGCTCGTAAATTTTTATTTTGATCGACTCGCTGTTTTATTTGCTGGTAGTTTTGAATGATTTCATTTTCTTGTAAAAGGTTGGTCAACTGTTCTAAAACTTCATTTACTGCTTGCTCATCTGCTAAACTCATCGCTTACTCCCTAAACGAATGGTCTTCATTAATTAAAATATTTTCAATTTTTTTAGCACGACCATCTTTATCTAAATCAATTACACAGCCGGACAAAACAAATCGGCCTTCTTCTACTACTTCAAAACGTTTTGGCAAAGCTGTCATAAATTTCTCAATCACCGGCCCACGCTTCATTCCTAAAATACCATCATAGGGTCCAGTCATACCCACATCCGTTAAATAAGCCGTTCCTTTTGGTAAAATTCTGGCATCATTGGTTTGGACATGAGTATGGGTACCAACAACGGCAGAAACTTGCCCATCTAAATACCAACCCATCGCTTGTTTCTCACTAGTCGTTTCTCCATGAAAATCAATAAAAATGTATTCTGTCCGCTTGCGAGCTTCAGCCACCAATTCATCGGCTTTTCTAAAAGGATCATCCAAATCGTTCATGAATACCCGACCTTGCAAATTAATTACCGCTAGTTCTAATTCATTTATTTTAATAAACACAATTCCTTGACCTGGCGTTCCTGCTGGAAAGTTTGCTGGTCGAATCATTTTTTTTGCATCACCAATAAATTCAAAAATATCGCGATTATCCCAAGTATGATTGCCTAAAGTCACCACGTCGACACCATCTTGTAAAAACTTTTTATAAATTTTTTCAGTAATCCCCCGACCGCTAGCTGCATTTTCGCCATTGACAATTGTTAATTGCGGATGGTATTTCTTTTTTAACCGTGGTAAATATTCTGTTATGGTGTTACGACCTAAAGAGCCTACAACATCGCCAATAAATAATAAACGCACATCTTTTCCTCTTCTCTAGTTAACTTCTTGCCCCATTATAAAGGTTTTTCTTTTTAAATAAAAGGCAATCAAAAAAAGCAACCGAGTGATTAACAAACGGCTGCTCTTACTTTACTTAAACTAATTCTAACTCTACTAATGCGTTCCAAATACCATCATGGTCATTTGTGTCGGTCACAATATCCGCGGCCGCTTGTACGTTTGCACTAGCGTTACCCATCGCCACACCGAAACCAGCTGTCCGTAGCATTTCAATGTCATTGTTACCATCACCAAAGGCAATCACATTTTTTTGTTCAATGCCAACTTTTTTTGCTAAAGCTAAAATGGTTTCTGCTTTAGAACCTCCGCGAGGAACAATATCCACACTATTTTTATGCCAACGAACGAATCTAAATTCTGGAAATGCTTCTTTAAACTCGGCATCGCTTGATTCATCAAAGTATAAACAACCTTGATAAACATTATGTTCAGTTAAAAAATCTGGATCTAATGGTGGTAGCGGTCCACCAAAAGATTTCATCGCATCTGATAGTAAAGGGAAGTTGTAATCTGTCACACGTCCCACTGAATCTAAACCAAATAAAACCGTATCAATTTGTTTTGAACTAGCGTAATCAATCAAACGTGTCAAAGCTTCACGATCTAATAGATGTTGATAGACTTGTTCATGTTCTAAGAAGGCCGCCGAACCATTGCAAACAACATAATTGCCACAAGCCAGTTGATGAATCACTTCGTTAGCTAATAAACGAGAACGTCCTGTTGCGATTGTTACTAAATGTCCCGCTTTTCTTAATTCACGAATTCCTTTTAATGTACTATTCAACGGTTCCTTTTGACTATTTAACAACGTACCATCAATATCCAATGCGATTAATTTTCGTTCCATCATTATTCCCCATTATATGTATTTACCTAGATAGGCAATTTCCATTGTATGAAATTTTAAAGCAGATTGCAAAATATATTGCATAACAATCTTTATTATCCCCCGATAAATCCGTTTCTTTTAAAGAATATCCTTGACTCTCCACTAGAAAATCGCTTATACTGGAACTTGTGTAAAATAATGCAGCAGAAAAGTAATAGCCCGTCCCCAGTTTCTTGCCGTACTCGGTTCAATTGCGTAACCGCGGCTGCAAAGGTGAAGATTGAAGAAGGAACTGCACGGATATGAATTTTTCAACGGATTATTTTACTCCAAATAAACTTATTGGAGGAATTTTTCAATGTCTCGTTATACAGGACCATCTTGGAAACAATCTCGTCGCCTAGGCATTTCATTATCTGGCACAGGTAAAGAATTATCACGTCGCCCATATGCACCAGGTCAACATGGACCAAACAGCCGTGGTAAAAAATCAGAATACGGCTTGCAAATGGCTGAAAAACAAAAATTACGTTTCACTTACGGTTTAAATGAACGTCAATTCCGTAACATGTTTATGCGCGCTAGCAAAATCAAAGAAGGTAAACACGGTGTTAACTTCATGATCTTACTAGAACGTCGTTTAGATAATGTTGTTTACCGTCTAGGTTTAGCAACTACTCGTCGTCAAGCTCGTCAATTAGTAAACCACGGTCACGTGACTGTTGATGGCAAACGCGTAGATATCCCTTCATATGAAGTGGAAGTTGGCCAAGTTATTGGTATCCGCGAAAAATCTAAAAACAATTCTTCTATTAAAGAAGCAGTTGAATCAGCTTTAGGTCGTCCAGCTTTCGTAAGCTTTGACGATGAAAAATTAGAAGGTTCATTATCTCGTTTACCAGAACGTGAAGAACTAAACCCAGAAATCGACGAAGCCCTAGTCGTAGAATACTACAACAAATTACTTTAAGATTTCATGCAAAACATCCCAAATCCTCTCGAGGATTCGGGATGTTTTTTTGTTTTAAAAATATCTGAAATATTGCTGTTTATTATATCGGATATTATAATAAAAGAATTCAAACGGAGAAAGTTTATAGTTCCAAATATCTATACTAGAACGGAGGCTTATCTTGGAAGAACGAGTGAAACATCTTCAGTTTTTAAAAAGAGCAATTGAATTGTCAAAAAAAGCACGAGCACATGGAAATACGCCTTTTGGTGCACTGTTGGTGGACGACCAAGGAAATATTCTATTAGAACAAGAAAATATTGAAATTACGGAACATATTTGTACTGGACATGCGGAAACGAGTTTAATGCAACGCGCTTCCCAACAATATGACAAAGATTTTTTATGGAATTGTACAATGTATACGACTGCCGAGCCTTGTGCAATGTGTGCTGGTGCCACTTATTGGACTAACGTAGGTACAGTTGTTTTTGGGATGACTGAAAGAAAGTTACTGGAATTAACTGGCAGTAATGAACAAAATCCTACCTTTGATTTGCCTTGTCGCGATGTTTTTGCAAAAGGACAAAAAGAAATTACCGTCATTGGACCCTTTCCCGAAATCGAGAGAGAAGCTGCGGCTGTCCATGAAGGCTATTGGCAATAAAATAATTGATCCTCTCTCGCTATTTTTTTAGCGAGAGCTTTTTTTGGTTATGAAAAATTAAAAAAAATTTTCTTTACATATCGTTAACCTTATTTTATAATTTGGTTAACGTTTTTCAGAAAGAAGGTTATCATTTGAAATTATCCACTCGGGAACTTGTATTAGCAGGATTATTTGCTGCAATAATTAGTATTTTGTCACAATTTACCATTCCTTTAGGCACCATTCCCTTAACTTTACAAACTTTTGCAGTCGGTTTTGCCGTAACTTTGTTAGGGAAAAAAACTGGTACCATTGCTGTACTTATTTATTTATTACTAGGATTGATTGGCTTACCTGTATTTGCTGGAGGTAATGCTGGATTTGCAGTCTTATTTGGACCGACTGGTGGCTTTTTAATTGGTTTTATTTTTAGTGCCTTTGCTACTGGCTGGATTCTTGAAAAAACGCATTTAAATTTTTTCAACGCTATTTTGGCAAACTTGGTGGGTACTTTTATAACGCTACTATTTGGCGCTGCCTGGTTAAAAGTTAGCGGCAGTATGACTTGGACCGGAGCTTTCGCCGCTGGCTTAATTCCTTTTATTCTCCCTAGTATCATTAAAGCTTTTGCGGCTGGTTATTTGGCTGTAATAATTGGACGTAGACTAAGTTACACTCGGATGCTTTATCAATAAAATTTTGCTCCTGCTTTTGTAGCGGGAGCTTTTTTCCTGTAAAATACTCTACAGGAGGTTGTCATGTCTAAAAAAATTAATGGGTTTCACTTAAAAATTATTGCAATCATCGCCATGACCTTAAACCATATCGGGACTGGTTTTCATTTGGGTCAGTATTCTCAAGCCGACTACTTTTTCACTGAAACAATTGGTAAGCTGACTTTTCCCATCATGGCGTATCTACTGGTGGAAGGATTCCACTATACCCGTAATCGAAAAAAATATGCTTTACGGCTAGCGGCTTTTTGGCTAATTTCGATTGTTCCTTTCCAGCTGCTTTTTCATCCAACTCAGCCTTTTTTAGTTACCAGCTTAGTGAATAATATCTTCTTTAGTTTGTTGATGGGCTTGTTGCTGATGATGGTCACAGAAAAAATCGAGAGCTCTGCTATTCGCGGTTTGTTAGTTTTCCTTTTTGCTTTTGCGACAATGGTATCTGATTGGTCAATTATTGGCGTTCTGATGATTTACGGTTTCTATCGGATCAAGGATCCTAAAAAGAAAATCATTATCCCTGTCCTTTATACGACTGCTGGTTTAGTTTTTCTATACTTCAGTGCCTATTTAGTTGAGCCGGCAACAGTACCGTTGTATATTGTCCTCTCGGGATTAGGTATTTTATTAGTTATTCCGTTGCTACTTTCTTATAATGGTAAGCGAGGATACTCGCCAGCTTGGGTAAAATGGGGGTTTTATCTTTTTTATCCAGCCCACCTATTACTATTAGTCTTGATCCGTTTTTGGCTAAGTTAAAAGGAGCGAATTTATTTCGCTCCTTTTTGATATTTCTGTAATTGTTGCGATTGACGTCTTTTACTAGATCGATAGATTACTTGTAAAATACCAAAAACAATCAATACTAAAATAAGTAAGATAAACAGCTGCCAAGGTAACTCAACTTTGAACTGTTCCAACAAATCATTGGTAGCGGCAATACCATTCAATAGTCCCGCTATCGCTACAAAAAACCAAGCAGTTGCCTTGTTCATAAATGGCTGCATCACAAAAAAGTTTTTTTCACTATCAATACTATCTCTCAATATCCGCTTTATTCGTTGCCGTTCCAAAAAAATTTTATATGGTGGCAGCAACCAATACCAAAGAGAAATATCTGGGTACTTCTTCCCTTTTTTCATGAAACGCCTGAGGGCTTTTTTTTGTTCCGTAATTTCTAAAACGCCTTGGTACATCGGGAAAATGAACAACAACCAATCTCCTAAAAAGGCCAATAATGCCATCACTTGATCTTTCATGCTTTTCTACTCACTTTCAGTGCTGACTAATTGATAAATAGGCAATAATGCTTGATAAGTTTCTAGCATATATTTTTGTGCTTCCTCCGGTTGCTGCCATAACTCGCTTTCTTTCGGAATTATTCGTCCAATTTGAAACTCACCTTTTTTAACATCACGAAAACGAATCAATGTCTTTTCGATATTTTCAATTGTTGCCGGTAATACTTCTGGCTGAGTATGGTCTTTTGAAACGACAAAATCAGCTGGTAATTTCGTAAACAACTCTAAATGATCCAGCATTTTTTGGGCGATTACTTTTTCGTTTTTTGGCTGATCAATCAAAGATAACCACATAAATACATACTCCGGCCAAATACCTAATTGAAAATGAGGCTCCATTTTATAACCGCGTTTTTTTCGACTAATGGCTGACCATGTATTTTCTGGAGGATAAACACTACGACGACGGTGCTGAGCGATATGAATATACAGCTCCTCGTTAATTACAGGTTCCAAATTAACTTTAAAATATTCATTTAGTGTTTGAAAAACTGGCTGGATTTGACTGCGAATAACGGTCATTCGTTCATCTAATCCGTCCACTTCGAAAACTTTAAAACTTTCTTGATTAAACATTTATAGACTCCTCCAACTTATTTCTGATTTCGACGATACAAATAGTATAAACTCCCAAACAAAAAACTCAATGCTAACCAAATACCTAACAAACTGACTAAAAATAAGCCCTTATTACCAATTAAACTGGCAGAAAAGTTAGGTTGAAACAGCAATCTGCGACCTATGACCAATAATAAAATAATCAACAAAAGGACGGCTGCTTTTTTAAGTGAATTGAAATACATGAATGTCTCCTTTTTCTTCCATTATAGGCTAGAGTTTTTTTATCGGCAAAAGTTTTCATTGTTTTATTTATGAACATTTTTTCACAAAATTATTTATTCTTTTACGAAAACGTTTTTTTATCCGATTAACTCTTTGTTTTACTCTTCACCTATCATTTTTTAATTGTTTTTTTATATATTTTTATTTGCCATTGGCGTCAATAAAGCTTATAGTATAAAATGGAATTTTCATAATATTTTCATGATTTATTTTAGGAGGAAAAAATGGATTATTCACTGACAACGCGCTTAGCAGCCGAATTTATCGGAACAGCGCTTTTAGTAATGTTAGGTAATGGCGCAGTAGCAAATGTTGACTTAAAAGGAACTAAAGGACACGGTAGTGATTGGATGCTGATTGCTGTCGGTTATGGTGTCGGGGTAATGTTACCAGCAATGATGTTTGGTGCGATTAGCGGCAATCATATTAACCCTGCGTTTACTTTAGGTTTAGCAATGAATGGATTGTTCCCTTGGGCAGAAGTTTTACCTTATATTGGTGCGCAACTTTTAGGAGCTTTCATCGGACAATTAATTGTGGTTATTACTTACAAACCTTATTTTGATCAAACGACGAATCCTCGTCATATTTTAGGAACATTTTCAACAATTGACAATACCGACTCAAAATTATTTGGCTTCATCAATGAATTTGTCGGTTCATTTATATTATTTTTGGGCGCGTTAGGAATAACAAAAGCTCCTTTCTTCCAAGACAATCTGGGAACAGCTCATTTGGCTTTAGGTTTCTTAGTTTGGACTTTAGTTGCCTCTTTTGGCGGGCCAACTGGACCAGGTCTAAATCCTGCCCGCGATTTTGCACCACGGGTTTTACATGCTATCTTACCATTGAAGCACAAAGGTAGCTCGAATTGGGACTACGCTTGGGTACCAGTCGTTGCACCAATTGCTGCATCTATTTTAGGTATTTTCATTTATAAAAGTTTATTCATGTAGTCTTAGGATTTTCCTAAGGCTTTTTTTTTTGCTGTCATTATGATAATTTTAATAAAGAAAAAGGAGTGACGCAGATGGCTTTAACCAATCAAACTTCAAAAAAAGAAGTCAATCAAATTTTTGATGGGATCGCTAACAATTACGATAAAATGAATAACCTGATAAGTCTTGGCATGCACGACCGTTGGCGAAAAAAAGCCAATAGTAAACTTGATTTAGTTGAAGGGGCACAAGTTTTAGATGTATGTTGCGGGACCGGTGATTGGAGCTTGTCTTTAGCCGAAATGGTAGGAGCTACTGGTAAAGTGACTGGTTTAGATTTCAGTCGTGAAATGTTAAAAATTGCACAGCAAAAAATAAAAGTCAAACAATGCAAAAATGTCACATTAATAAAAGGCGATGCCCAACAACTGCCTTTTCCTGATGATAGCTTTGATGCTTGTGTGATTGGCTTTGGATTACGAAATGTTCCTGATGCTGGATTGACTTTGGCAGAAATGCGAAGAGTCGTCAAACCAGGCGGAAAAGTCATTGTCTTAGAAACCTCGCAACCGCAAAAAATTGTCATTCGTTTCGGGTGGAAATTATATTTGGAAAAAATCATTCCTTTAATGGGCAGCTTGATTCATCAAATGTCGGCTTATGATTATTTACAAAGCAGTACACAAAAGTTTTTGACTCCCGTTGCCTTAGATAAATTATTCCTGCAACAAGGCTATCAAAAAGTACAGCATCAAAGTCTAGCTTTAGGTGCTGCTATGATTCACACAGGAGAAAAATAAAAAAGCCCCAACACCTAAATGTTGGGGCTAAACCAGTATCTAAAAAGATAGAAAAAGATTTCTCCACAAAAACTTTTTCCGACACCCTGCAAATCCGGCAGGTGAAATAAATTTCGTGTGCCTCTGGGTAAACGAATCAAAAATGATTCATTCGGCTCATCGCATGAAGCTAATATTAACAGATTGCCCAACAATTGCAAGCTTTAAAAAGCTTTATGTATGATATAAACAACTAAATAGCCATAACTAGCTACCGACCAAATTTTAAAGGTCAAAACAATCTGCAAATAATTTTTCAGTGGTAAATCTGTCATCCCGGCAACCAGACACATAATATCATCTGGTAAAAACGGAAAAATAAAACAAACAATCAGTGTTCGTTTAATTTTTTTTTCGTGTTTTAAAAGTCCCGTTTCAAAAGTTTGATAATTTTTTGGCGATAAAACAAAGCGAGCAAATCTTCGCCCAAATCGACGGATAAGTAAGAATAACAGCACCTCACCCACCACTAGTCCAATGTAGCTATAAATAATTCCCGGTAGATTGCCAAACATCCACATCCCTACGACGGTCGCAATCCCCCCAGGTAAAAATGGAACAATCGGCTGAATCACTTGGATAATAATAAAGACTACTACCGCAAAATTGCCAAACTGTTTAATAAAATTTTGTAAATCTTTCGCAGTAGTAATACCGCTGTTACGAACATATAACAAAATTACCACGAAAGCGATCAAGCCAATCACTGGCAATATTTGAATCAGCTTCTGAGACCATTTCGTACTCCTTGAATCCATCCATTATTTCTCCTGTTTCTCACTAAAAAATTCACCGATTTGATCGATGTAAGTCAATGATTCTTTTAGGGGATAAACCACAAAATCATGCATCATATCGGGAACCACCGTCAATGTCATCTCTGTATTTTCACTCCGTTTAATTCGCTCTTGCAAACGTAAAACATCAGGATATAAAATTTCATCCGTTCCAGCAATTACAAACAACCGACCCAAATCGTCAAAATTGCCATAAATTGGTGAAACCCGCGGATCAGTCACTGCCCAAGTTCCAGCATAGTTTTCCCCAGCTTCAGTTAACAAGTCTTTTTCTAACAAAACATCTTTTTCTTGCAATTCATTAGATCGCGGATCACTAACTGTTGCATCTAACCACGGAGAAACCAAAGCAATTTTTTCCGGACGCTGTTCCAAATCGATGTCCCGTAATAATTGTGCCAGACTCATTGCTAAACCGCCACCAGCCGAATCACCAAACAAATAGAACTTGTCATCTGGATAGAGAAAATTTAAATGACGAAAAGCTTTTTCTGTCAACGGTAAAGTTTTTTCAGCAGTATTTTCTGGTGCTAAAGGATAGTCAAAATAGCTGACCTTTAAATTATATCTTTTTACAAAACGTTCTTGTAAATTTTTATGAAAAGGTGAAGCTTCTAAAGCATAACCGCCACCATGCAAATAAAAGACGTGGCGCTTCGTCGGATGGGCCGGTAATAACGTAATCAACTGATGACCATCAAGACTTTGAACCTTTTGCGGAATATCGATCCGCTTTAATTGTTTGGCGATAATATTGCGGCGCTTAGGTGGATCAATCATAGAGATTCCTACAATTTTTTTCATATTTAAGACTTTAAATAAGCCTTTAACAAATTTAGCGGAATAACGCATTGCATACCTCCTGACAATCAACTAGAGTATTTTTTAGCCGCTCGTGCTAAAATAGTAAAAGAAAAATGTTTCTTCATTTTACCATACTATTAAAGGGGAAAGGAGAATCTGCTATCGAAAAAAATGGACGGGATTTGTCGTTTGATAATATTCGTGGTGTCTTAATTTCGTTGGTTGTTTTAGGACACGCGTTAGAATATTTTCGCTTAGATAGCCCGATTGGTGAATTTTTTTACGTCTTTATTTACCTATTTCACATGCCAGCTTTCATTTTTATTTCTGGCTACTTTTCAAAAAATTTAGCTAAGGGGCGAAAAACTGCGGTTGAAGCTTTTTTAATCCCTTATTTATTATTGAATTTAGTTTTAAGCATTATTTTATTACTGATGGGTAAAATTCAAGCCATCATGATACTAAGCCCTGGATGGACCCTCTGGTATTTGTATTGCATGTTCATCTGGCGATTGCTATTGCCAGATTTAGTGAAGGTGCGGCGCATTTTATTGTTAAGCTTTATCGTTGGTATTTTTTCTGGGTTCCTCACCGAGTTTGGAACGTATATGGCCATGGCAAGAACATTGAGCTTTCTGCCTTACTTTTTAGCCGGTTATTATACTACTCCAGAAAAAATCGCCCGTATTCGCAATATTAAATGGAATAAGCCCATCAGTGTCGGCGTGATTATCGCTGGTATTGTAATTGCTTATTTCTGGGTGCAAAGTCATCTACCACCAGAAATTTTATGGGGCGATCGCGCTTATAATCTTTTTACCTTACCGCTGTATCAAAATTTAATTGCCGATATTTTATTGTATATTGTTGGTTTTGCCTTTATCTTTGCCTTTTTAAGCTTGGCTAATAACAAACCCCACTTTTTTTCTTCTTGGGGACAAAAAACTTTAGCGATTTATCTGCTGCATATTTATCTCGTCGCACCCTTAGTCCAATTTACTCAGGGTGTCCGTAATCCTTGGATCCATCTCGGTTTGATCGTAGCTGGTTCTGCCGGTATTTTATACATTTTATCGCGACCAAAAGTAACCGTTACCTTAAACAAAACGATTGCCCGTATTTTACATTTTATTATGCCCGAAAAAAAAGAGTAGCTGATGAATTTTTTCATCAGCTACTACTTTTTATCTTAAAATATCAATCAAATCTTTCTTAGCTGCTTCTGATGCTGGCATAACTGAGAAGATTAACCCAATTCCACCAGAGACACCAACTGCTAACGCAACCGTAAAGAAGTCTACTGAAACAGAAATATCCATCGCACTACCAATTGCATAAGCGACAATCATACCTAATAGATAGCCAATAAAACCACCCACTAAAGTCAAGGTCACTCCTTCTAGTAAGAATTGCGTGCGAATCGCACCTCGTGTAGCGCCTAAAGCACGGCGAATTCCGATTTCCTTGGTTCGTTCAGAAACTGAAATGTACATCATGTTCATAACACCGACACCAGCAATAAATAATGAAATACCTGCTACGGCACTAATGAATAAAGTAATCGTATTTAAAACACTACTGATGCCATCCGTCATCATCGCCATATCAGAAACACTGTAGGTTCCTTGATCTCGCAGGGCGCCATTTTTTTCTAAAAGTTTTACAGCTTTATCAGTTACTTGAGAAGGTTTGGCTGCTGAATCCAAAGTTAAAACAACCGCGCTAGTTTCTTGAACGTTTTGGAAGAATTTTTCGTAGGTTTTTTTAGGCATCTCAATGCTGGCTTCCTCTGCCGAAAACATCGTCATCCCCGCACCTGTCGGATACACACCAACAATCGTATAAACCTCCCCGTTAATTTCCAGTCCACGACCAACGGCAGAATTTGCATGGCTAAATAAATCCTTGGCCGTATCGGCATCAATTGTAATTACTTTGTTGCCCACTTGATTATCATAACTAGTTAATTTACGACCACTTTGGACACTTTTCCCATTACTGGTAATGGCACCGATTCGTTTATTACGAGTTTTTCCACGAACATTAATATCTTGATAGATATATTCCAAATCTGTTTTAGGATAGCTAACTTTTTCCACACCATCAATTGTTTCCAACAAAGAAAAATCTGAACTTTGAATCAAATCCATATTGGAATAATACAAGGCTGGATCATCAGGTGCAAATTGTAAATTAATTTCAATTTCTTCAGACTCGTTAGGTGTCAAACTTTCAATGGTATCTTTTTCAAAACCACGACCGATTGACAAAATTGCTATTACCGCCGCAATCCCAATCACAATCCCGAACATTGTTAAAGCACTTCTTTTTTTATTTTTAAAGATCGATCCTAGAGATGACCGCCAGTTTACATAAAGTTTCACTCATGAATCACCGCCCGATCTTCAATAATTGCCCCGTCACGAATACTAATCAGACGGTCACAGTAAGGAACAACCTCCGGATCGTGGGTCACTAGAAAAATTGTCGCACTTTCTTTGCGATTCAACTCACGGAAAAGTTCCATAATCTCAGTTGAGGTATGCGTATCTAATGCACCGGTTGGCTCATCAGCAATAATAAAACTAGGCTGATTTATCAAAGCCCGCGCAATTGCAACCCGCTGTTGTTGCCCCCCAGAAAGTTGTTTGGGATGTTTATCTGCTTTATCAGCAATCCCAACTTTAGCTAAAGCATCCATAACTTTTTCTTTAGTCTCATGAAACCCGTAACCATTATACAAAAGTGGCAATTCAACATTCTCATAAACGGTATTATTTTCAATTAAACTAAAATTCTGAAAGACAAAACCGACAATTTGATTCCGAACTTTTGATAGCCGATCATCAGAAGAAGTCACTAAGTTTTCTCCTTCAAACAAGTATTCGCCGTCAAATTTTGTATCAATAAAGCCTAAAGTATTAATCAAAGTCGATTTACCCGAACCTGATGGGCCCATGACAGCAATCATTTCACCAGCTTCAACCGACATATTAATATCTTTTAAAACATGTAGTTCCTCTTCATCATTGCGGTAATACTTGTTAACGTGTTTTAATTCAATCATTTTAGTTCACCGCCAATGTTTGACCATCAGAAATCTCACTATCGGGATTTGACACAATACGGTCATTTTCTTTCAAACCGCTGACTACGATTAAATAGCCGTCTCTATCTTCTGTTTCGACTTTTGTTCGTTTCGCTTTGCCATCTTTAACTAAATAAACGTATTGTTCGTCGTCAGCATTTACTACAGCTTTTCTCGGCAGACGAATCTCATCGACTGGTAAAGAAATTTGTACATTGTAGCCATACTGAAGATTTTCAGCTGGTTTTACGGTAAAGCTATAATTTGAAACACTACTACCAGAACTTGCTTGTGTTGTAGTAGCTGGTGCCTGTTCAGGTAACTGCCCAACTCGAGTGATTGTCCCGGCAATTTCTTGATCGGTTACATTCGGACGAATGATCACACTCTGATCTTGTTGCAAACGTGAATAATCATATTCTGTTGCCGTTCCTTCGATTGAAACTTCATCGCTGATCACTTGAACAACTGGTGTCGTAGCATCATTTTTTCCTTTTTCATTGACGTAGACCTTACCAGCTGAATTACTAGTCACCGTTTGTGTCACTTTTTGTTGTGCTTGAGCGACACTTTGGTTAGCAGAATTAAGATCAACATTAGCTAGATCCAATGCTTGACGAGCTTGTAAAACACCATCTTGTGCTGTTTCCAATGATGCTTGATATTGGTCTCTTTCTTGCTTGTACATTTCTTTTTGAGTAGGGTCACTCGTCACATTATAATTATTAGTAGCTTCGTTTACTTGTTGTTGTACACGGGCTTGTCGCGTTTGAGCTGCAGCTAAACTTTCTTGGGCACTTGTAACTGCTTGGGTCAACTTAGCAATCGTTTCGCTTTGTTGTTCTGCTTGGTTTTGATATTCTTGATTTTCATAAGTTAATAAAACCGTATTTTCTGCAATTTCTTGTCCATCAGTTACATTAATCGTAGTAATTTTTCCTAAACTTTGGTCCATATAATAATCTTGAGTAGTGGTTGCTTCCACCACACCTTTAAAGGTCAGATCATCTGCTTTTTTCAGCTCCACAGTATCATAAGTGTCTTCTGTGGTTTGACTGCGGGTCTGAGAGAAGATTACAGCCCCAATCAACAAGACTAATAAAACCACTCCCCCGATGATACTGTAACGAATTTTTTGTTTTTTCGTTAATGGTTTTTTTAATGATGGTCGTTTAATTTTTTTCATGTTTTACTCCTCTGGTTCAATTTTAAACAATTGGATGATTACAATGACTGCTGGGACTAATAAAATAATTTGAAAAATAAGACTAGGAAGCACTGAAGCAATTGAGGTCTGAGCGCCAGTAATATTCACATTTGGTTGTGTTAAATAAGTGATTACAGTATTGATTATGCTCCAGCCGATCTTTAAATAATATGGCCATTTAGCTGGTGCATTGCCTTCTTTCAATGTTTTGTTTGCTCTCACAAATAAAATGACAATCACAATTGATATTATTACACTAACAATCGTAATCACTTTTGTCATGGGACTTTGGAGGTATTTATACAATATTTCTCCAGCACTACCTAAACTGTAATACATATCACGATTAGGATTTATTACTGTTGGTAAACCTATCAAACTAATAATTGTTACAATTAATTCGATTACCAATAAAACCATATTCCAAGTTTTTACCTTTTTTAAATGTTTTTGCAACTCTTCCATTTATAAACTCCCCTTAAAAAATATTTAATATTTTCCTATTTTACCACAACATTCTCGTTAAAAATAATCAATATTCAGACAACAAAATAAAGATAACAAAAAAACAGACCCCAATTTGAGATCTGTTAAAATTTATTTGCTTATTCGAAGTTTCTTTCTACTAAAGATTGGCGTAAAATTTCTTCCACAGCAGCTTCATCTAATGGTACATAACCATTTTTATCAATACTACTATGAGCTACAGCTTGTTTGGCCATCAAACTAAATTTCTCATCATCAATACCAACTTCTGGTAATGTCATCGGAATTTTACATGCCTTAAAATAATCATATAACTTTTGAATACCCATTCTTGCAGCCATCCGATCAACGCTTTCTTCAACACCGAAAACATTACGGGCAAACTGAGCCAATTTGCCAGCTGTTTGCTCATTTAAGACATATTCCATCCAACGAGGGGTAATAATTGCTAAACCAATCCCATGAGTAATATCGTAAAAGGCACTTAATTCATGTTCAATAGCATGACACGACCAAGACCCTTGTTTTCCACTACCAGTCAGACCATTTAAAGCTAACGAACTTGCCCACATAAGATTTGCTCGCGCATCATAATCATCTGGATATTTCAAAGCGATTGGACAATTTTTTATCACTGCACGCATAATTCCTTCAGCTACAAAATCTTGCACATCGGTTCCTTCAGTTTTATTAAAATAGTTTTCAATTAAATGACTCATAATATCAGCCGAACCCGCTGCGGTTTGATATTGATTTACGGTAAAGGTATTTTGTGGATCTAAGAAAGAAGCTTTCGGCAGCATCGATGGACCGGCTGTTCCTAACTTTTCCTTGGTTTTCCAGTTAGTAATTACAGCATTGGTATTCATTTCCGAACCTGTCGCCGCCAAAGTCAAAATCGTCACTAAAGGAAGTGCTGGACCTGCAAAACCTTTTCTTTCCAACACTAAATTCCAAGCACTGCCTTGATAAAAAGCTGCTGCCGCGATTACTTTAGCAGCATCAATAACAGAACCGCCGCCAATCGCTAAAATCACATCAACCTTTTCTTGACGACAAATTTCTGCTCCTTTTTCAACCGTTGTCACCCGTGGGTTAGGTTCAACACCCGCTAATTCAAACACTGTATTGCCGTTTTCTTTTAGTTCGTTAGCCACTTTATCGTACAAACCATTTTTCTTAATACTACCGCCGCCATAAACAATCAGAACTCTTTTCCCAAATTCGTTTAATACTGTTGGCAGTTCGTCTAAGCGATCTTTTCCAAAACGGATATCAGTTGTTACATGAAAATTAAAATTTTCCATGGTTGTTGCCTCCTCTTCAAATTGAAAAACTGGATTCATTGATTTCTTTAAAATTGTATCATACATCCAAAATTTTCAACAAATTAACCAAATAGATTTTGGTGGAAAAAATCTGTAATTTGGTCCATCGTTTGTCCTTTAACCATATGCCGCTCATCGGCACTTTCAAAAATCACATTTTCTTGTGGATTTCCCGATACAAATGTTGCTACATCCTCATAAGGAATTTTTTCATCTTCTCGACCATGCCAAAATAGTAACGGACGACCAGCTAAGCTTTCTGGTTGTTGTGACAAATCATACTCTTCAATCCAAGCCAATAATTTTCGATAATCCTTTGGTAAATAAAAACCCAATTGACTGGCATGTTCTTCAATCCGTGCACGATATGTCAAAGGTGCTGGCGAGCCCATTACGCAAGCTGCGACATTTATCTCCGGATGTTGAGTTAATAACATGCAAGTAGTCATCCCACCCATCGAAACACCACCAACGCCAATCTGTGCTGTAACTAAATCTAATTTTTTAAAATAATCCACTATGTAACCAAACTCAAACAAATTACCTTGAATACTATCAAAAAAGGTCAGCGATGGAATCTTAGAAACTGCTTGTCTGCGTTCACCATGATTAGGAGCATCAGGTAAAAGCACTCGCATTTTTTGTTTAGCAAGTTTTCGTCCTTGAGTCAGAACCAATTCTTTTGCCGTTTGCCAGCCATGATAATAAATCACTAATGGCAGCGGTGTGTGAACATACTCTTCTGGTACTACTTCTAGTAAAGGAATATTTCCCACCATTCGTCTGCGTACAGCAATTTTCATATTATATTTCACCTCTTCGTCTTCTTTTAAATTGTAACTAAGAATATCGATTAGGACAAATCTTAGCGCAGATTACAAACTCCTGCTATACTGGGACAGGATTTGATGAGGTGAGAAAATGACAAAAAAAATGACAACCGCAAAAGCACAAAATTTTAACTGGATTAATTTAGATTCTGATACATTTGGTGAGGATTCAAAAGTTTATCAAGAATACGGCATTGACGAAGAGGTCTTAAATTATGCCATCGATAAAAATGAACGTGCACGGGTGGAATATGACGATCAGCTACAAATGTTTATCTTGATCTACAATGTACCGAAATTGCAAAAAATTTATAATCACTATGAGACGGTTCCGCTAACTTTTTTAGTTCGAGGACAAAACTTAATCACTATCTCCAATCAAGAAAATGGCTATTTGGTCGAAACTATCAAAAATTTATTGATGAAACATCCAGACTTGTCTTTGTATAAATTTCTTTTTACGATTTTATTTATTATTTCTGATTTGTATTTTCCAATGGTAGAAGAAATGAATGCTGATCGCCAATTAATTAGCAATCGCTTAAAAGAAAAAACTAGCAAAAATAATTTGCTAGCTTTATCCGATTTAGAAACCGGGATTGTTTATTTAATTTCAGCTGCTAAACAAAATACGGTTCTACTAGAACAAATCAAAACCAATCCTATTTACCGTTCGATTAATGCTATCGAAAGAGAACAACTAGAAGATACTTTAATCGAAGCTAAACAACTAGTTGAAATGACTGAATTGGCCTCAGAAATTTTACACGGTATCTCTGGAACCTATAATAATATTTTGAATAATAATTTAAATGACACTATGAAAATCTTAACTGTCTTGTCTTTATTATTGACCATTCCCACCATCGTTACTGGTTTTTTTGGCATGAATGTACCCTTGCCCTTTGAGCATGATTTGTCCGGTTGGTGGTTCATTATTATCATTAGTGTTGTTGGCTGGTTTGGTTTTTCCTTTATTTTGCGGCAGATCTTAAAATAAACCAGATCTGCTATTTTTCTTTGTGAATTTCTTCATAGAGTGAAGCACCACTAAACATTAAATATAGAAGATTTTGTGGGTCTTCTAATTTCACACCATAAGAGCTTAGTAAAACTAACAACTGTGGTAAAAAGTCCCGTGGTTTACTTAAGATACTTAAACTATAGGTTTGATTATTTTTTGTCGTAATAACTAAATCAATCGGGTCTGAAAACCAAATATCAAATGCTGAAAACCGGCGTCTTTTGGTGTAAGACAAACAGGCAGTATCAATTTCTTCATAAGGAATAATTATTTTCTTCTCTGTATTAGTCAATCTTTGATATTGAACAACTAAAGGTGTGTAAGAAAATTCGTGAACCACTATTTGCTTTGCTTCTATCACCCAATAGTTTCGAATCAAGGCTGCCAAGCCAAAAATAGAAAGCAACAACATCAATACTAACCAGACAAACCACAAATGCGTAAAATCGAATTGCATAAAACTAGCTGAAATAAATCCAGCAACTAAAAGAAAAAATAACAAAGAAACCCCGCTAAAAAAATGACCCACTGTATAAGGTAGTTTTAATTGGTCAATTAGTTCATCACAAGATACATCTAGTGTAGTGCATAATTTTTCCAGTTCCATCTTGGTTGGAATAGCTTGATTTTTTATCCATTTTTCAACAAATGCGACTTCCACTTGTAAATCACTCGCCAATTCCTCAGTTGAGAGATGTAGAACTGCTTGTCTTTTTGAAATCAAATCTCCTAGCATCATTTCCCCCTCCTTTATTCAATTAAATAATAAGCCTATTAGATAAAAAAACCAATCAACTGACAGTTGATTGGCGATTTAATCAGCTTTATGGAATTCTTCATAGAGAGAAACATCTTTTAACAATAACTCAACAATCTCGTCATCGTCCTTGACCTTCACGCCTCGATGCTCTAAAAACATCACAAATTGAGGTAGATAATCTCGAGGTTGATTCAACAAATCAAACGAAACAAGCTTGCCATCTTTTTTTGTAACGTCTAAATACATCGGATCCGCACTCACATCTACAACGGAAAAACGAGCTTTTTTAGTATAACGTATCTTAGCTTCGGCCATCTCAGTATAGATGATTCTTGTTACTTTAGCTTTACGCATTATTAATTGAAACATTCCCCAAAAAGGAACGCTTGAATAACCTACTTGATAGATTTCCTTTTGATCAATCACCCAATAATCTCGAATCAAAAACGGAAGAATCATACCAGAAATTATGATAAAGTAGATCACACCCGCTAACCATAAATCGATTCGGAAACCAATCAAAAAACCCGTGACTAATACATCTAAAAGCAAAAAATTTCGCAACCGTTTCATAGTAAATTTTTTCCCCACGACATAAGGCTTTTTAAAAAAGGGACTCCCCCGTAAAAGCTCATCAATCGAAAGGTTAAACACTTCACTTAACGCGATTAAATTATCAATCGAAGGCACAGCTAAATTTTTTTCCCATTTCGAAATAGCTTGTGGCGTCACAAAAAGCTGCTGCGCCAATTCAACTTGGGTCAAGCCAGCTTTTGTCCGATATATTTGTAACAACTCCCCTAAACGCACAACTATCACTCTCCTGCTTTCATTATAAACTTTTTTATCCCCTAAAAGTAAAAAAAGACTGGATCAAAAGTTATTTAACTTTCAATCCAATCTAAAGGTTATATTAGTGCTTTCCCAGTCATATCTTCGTAATCTTTTTTCATGATTTCCCAAGATTTTTCAATCTTATCATCTAGTCCAAATAAACCGCTGCGACCAACAATATAGATGTCTGGTCCGGCTGCATCAATTCGTTTGAATGATTTCCGATTGGATGAACCGTCCATTTCGATAACATATTTGTAACCTTTTTCTTCTCGTAAATCCCGTAAAGCAACAATTTTATCTAAGGTACTTTCGATAAAGCGTTGTCCAGCAAAACCTGGATCAATAGTCATGATGGTAATTTTATCCAACAATTCGATGTATGGGAAAATTGTTTCAATCGGTGTTTCTGGATTTAAAACAATTCCTGCTTTTAAACCTGCATCATGAATTTGATCGATTAAACGAAATGCCATGCCATCTAAAACTTCAGCATGCATACAAATCCATTCACATTTTTGAGCAACTAATTGATCTACCCAAAAACTTGGATTTGTCACCATCAAGTGTGCTGACATTGGTAAACTACTGATTTTGCGTACTTCATCAATAAACCACGGTGATAAAGTAATATTTGGCACATAATGACCGTCCATAATATCAATGTGATAAGAATCTACCTTATCATTTAGAAAAGTAATTTGTTCTTTAAATTTATCTAAGTCCATCGTCATTAATGATGGTGAAAATTCTACTTTGTTCATACTTAACCTCGCTTCATTTTTTTAGAAAATTTGAATATCGTCTAAACTAATTTCATCTTCTTCCACTTCTACCGCTGTATCTAATTCTTCTAACGGTACATTTTTCTTAATCACCGCTAATGCTACAGCGGTCACTACAATATTTACTAAGAGCGCCATCACGCCAGCCATTGGACGCGACATGGTTGGAATCATCAAGACACCACCAAATGGAACTGTTGCATCGGCACCTAAGACCATTGATACGGCACCACCTGCTGCACCACCGATTGCAGTTGCGACAACACTACGAACAATATCATTCATTACTAAAGGAATAACACCTTCGACAATATTGATTACACCCATCGGTACGGCAGATTTTAAAGTTTCAACTTCCACTGAAGAATAAATATTTTTTCTAAATAATTTCGCAATAAAATAAGCTAAACCGAAACCGATTGGTGTGGCAGTATTGACTAGTTGTAATGCAGTAATTGGTCCATTCAACCCTTCTGCTTGCATCGTTAATACAAAAGCGAAAACTGTTTTGTTGATTGGTCCACCGTAATCGACACCACTTAAAATCCCGACAACTGCACCAAAAATTAATAATGACGAAGAACCTAAACCATTTAATAAGTCCGTTAATAAATTAGTAAATGCGGCAATTGGAATCCCGATAATGTATACCATGATTAATCCGCCGACAATTGATGTTAAAAATGGTACTACTAAAGTTGGCATCAAACCTTTTGCCCAGTTTGGTAATTTTACATATTTTAAGACGGCCAATACTAACCAACCCGCCATGTAACCACCAATGATACCGCCGATAAATCCAGCGCTGATTGCGTTTGCTGTCAAACCGATGATAAAACCTGGTGCAATCCCTGGTTTCGCTGCAATCGAATAAGAAATTCCGGTAGCAATCACGACTGGTAATAATCCTAAACCAGCTGCTCCCATCGTTGCTAAAGCATCCCAGATTGAAAATTCTCCTTGTACTAAAGCTGATTGGTTACTTCCGCCAAAAGCCATCCCAATGGCAATTAGAAAACCTGCGCCACAGACAATCGGGATTAAATAAGAGATCGCCGTCAGCAAGTGTCCTTTTAAATTTAACCGTTTGATAAGTTCCATTTTTGTTTCCCCCTAGAGTATATTATGCTTGTGCCACCACTTCGGCCGCCTTTTCAATAAGTTTGTTAGGTGATTTCACGGCAATTTCTGTTGGAACTTGGATAATGCGTTTGCCCTCGAAACGTTCCCGACCAGAAATTTTTACATCTACCGCTAAAATAACCACGTCTGCTTCATTGATTTGTTCTGGTGATAATTCATTTTCCACACCAATTGTTCCTTGCGTTTCCACTTGAATCTCATAACCGGCTTTTTTTCCGGCATTTTCTAATTTTTCTTGCGCAATATAAGTATGGGCAATTCCCACTGTACATGCTGCTACTCCGACAATTTTCATCAATGATTCCTCCAATTTTTAGACAAAGGCCGTAACGATTGCGTCTTGATCTTTGGCTTGTAATAAGTTTGCTACGACTTCATCATTACCTAATTTGCGGGCAAACATTGCTAATAATTTTAAGTGATCTTTAGCGGCTTCAACGTCATCTCCAACAGCAAATAAAATAATTCCTTTAACGCCTTTGCCATCTAAAGTTTCCCATGGAATTTCTTCGTTGTTAATACCGATTGCAACACCAACGTCTTTTACAAAAGCACTTTTTCCATGAGGAATTGCGACATAATTTCCGATTCCTGTTTGGCCTTCTGCTTCTCGTGCGTAAATATCTTTGATAAAACCTTCGATGTCGGTAATGTTGCCATTGGCCAACAATAGTTCTGCTAATTCATGTAAAACTTCATCTTTAGATTTTGCATTCATATTAGTTTTCATCAAATTTTTGTTTAATATTTCGGTCATTTCCATTTTGTTCTCCTCCTAATAATTATCCCGCAACAACTTCAGCGGCTTTCTCAATTAATTTATTTGGTGATTTTACTGCTACTTCAGTTGGTACTTGGATGATGCGTTTGCCTTCAAAACGTTCGCGACCAGAAATTTTTACATCCACTGCTAAAATCACGACGTCTGCTTCTTTAATTTGTTCATCTGACAATTCGTTTTCCACACCGATGGTTCCTTGTGTTTCTACTTGAATATCATATCCGGCTTTTTTACCAGCGTTTTCTAATTTTTCTTGTGCGATATATGTATGGGCAATTCCCACCGTACATGCTGCTACTCCGACGATTTTCATAAATGATTCCTCCTAAATTTCTCCAACTATTTCAGTTATTTGTTTGATAGTATTGGCTGCCAACAAATTTTCGACAAATTCATCATCAGCTAATTTTCGAATAAATAAGGCAATTCTTTTTTTGATTTCCACCGCTTCATTTTCTTTTAGCAAGATGGCAATCACAAATGCTACGTCTCCTTGTTTCTCCCAGTCAAAAGTTCGCTGCAACTTCACTAATAAAACTTGGCTCGTTAAAATATCAGGACTTTCAATATGAGGCAAGGCAACTTTTTCCGCTACCATAATACTGCCTAAATCCACCCGCTCTTTTAACTGCTGGCTGACTTTTTCAGGCGCATTGCTAACGGCTTTCTGACTTAAAAACTGATAGATTTCTTGAACATTGCTAAACGTATCAACAATTTCGACATGATATAATTTATTTTCGCTCATGATAAATCTCCTCAATTTTATTTTTAAGCCGTTCTTCATCTTCTTTTGAAAACATCGCACTAACTAATAAATTATTGATGGACACTTGCTGGTTCAAATCAATCGTGGATAAAATCAATTCCACCCCTGCATAATCTTGCGAACTTTGATCATAATCTCTCGTGGCCAAAACATCGACAATTTCCAACTCAGGAAACTTCTTAGCAATTTTGACTCGTAATAATTCCGAAGTTCCAATCCCAGTAGTACACATAATCAAAGTTGGAATCGGTCGCCGATCAGTTTCTAACACTCGAGCAAAGTACAACGTGATAAAACCATTTTCATCATCATTAATGGTTGCCAGTTGAAATTTCTGACTCGCCAACGCTGAGACTTCTGTGACTTGCTGAAAGATATTGTCGTAGACACTTTTAATTTGGTCTAACAAACCATTTTTCACTCGGATTTGATTTTCTAAACGATTCAACATCGGTTTAATATGGTTAGCAAAATCATTGAAAAATATTTCATTCACCATCGCAATTCCTAACCGTTTGGTCATCTCTTCCAAATAGAAGTAAGTCACGTCGTTCACTTTGTCAGAAAAATGATTGTTTTTCTTATTATTCCCTTCAATTCTCGAAGAAACCAAGTATTGATAGAGATGATAAATTTCATTTTCCGGTAACGGCTCATTTATATATTTGCTGATGTTATCAATCACCGTTTCAGCAATTTTCTTTAACTCAGGATCTTTTACCATCTCTTGTTCTTCTTCAGCCGTCACTTCTCGTTTAACAATTTGCGAAGATTTACGAGAACGACTGACTAAAATATACAAGTGAGAAAAAATATTCACGTTATAAGGATAAGGAATTTGCAGTTTCATCTTGCGCAGTTGATCCAAGATATACAAAACATCATAACTATTGAAGTTTAAACTTTGATTGTTGCGCAATTCTTCAATATCAACAATGTTCATGTTTTGAATCACATCGCCAATCGCTTTGCGGATATTTTTCTCTTCTCCGACGATCGCCAACTGCCGATTTTTTCGCTCCAAAACTAAATCATACTGCGCCAACTCATTCGTCAAAATCTGTTCATCACTGGCCACCACTGAATCACCGACATAATACTCATCGAATAACTCATAAATTTTTTTCGGATGCGGTGCCGCTAATAACAAAGCTTCTAGCACGCGTTCTCTCCGTTGTTTCGGCGTGAAGTCTATTTGCTTTTCACTTTTTGCCACTGGATTGCCTAAATATTTTTCATAGTTTAGTTTAAATCCGCGACCTTTCTCAGAAAAAATCATGATGTCATCAGTGACTTCATCATTAATTTTTTTGACTAAGCGATAGACCGTTTTAGGTGAAATATTAAAATGTTTGGCAATCTCTTCCCCCGTCACAAAATCTGACTTGTTAGAAAGATACAATAATAGCTGCTTTTCGCGATTTCCTTTTTTACTCATAACTATTACTCCTTCGATGTCTTTATAATAAAGCACTTTCAAGAAAGCGTTTCACTTATAAATGTCCAATGCACTGGACATTTTTTTAGCGGACAAAAAAATACTAAGAGTAATAGGTTTGTCCCCTACTACTCTTAGTATAGTTTTTTTTATTCACCAATCAATGTTTCTAAACCAACATGCATCATATCTTTAAAGGTATTCTGGCGTTCTTCTGAAGTAGTTTCCTCACCAGTCAGCATATGATCACTAACCGTCATGATGGCTAAGGCTTGTACATCAAACTTAGCAGCTAAGTAATATAAAATTGCTGCTTCCATTTCCACACCTTTGATACCGTAATTCGCTAAATCAAAAGTTGGTTTCAAATCATCTTTGTAGAAAGTATCTTCTGATAAAACATTTCCCACATGAGTTGTAAAACCTTGCTCTTTAGCAATATTATAAGCTCTTACCATCAAATCAAAATCAGCAATCGGGGTAAAATGGAAACCTGGAAAATGCTTAGCTACCATTGATGAACTCGTTACCGCGCCTTCAGCAATAATCAAGTCTCGCACATGAACATCTTTTGATAAAGCACCACAAGTACCTACGCGAATTAATTTTTTCACGCCATAAGATTCAATTAGTTCCTGTGCATAAATTCCTGCAGAAGGCATCCCCATACCTGTTCCTTGAACAGAAACTCGTTCGCCTTTATAGGTACCAGTATAACCTAACATCCCTCGCACATTATTATAAATTTTTGCATCTTCTAAAAAGTTCTCTGCAATAAATTTTGCTCGTAATGGATCTCCCGGCAATAAAATTTTATCTGCTACTTCTCCAGCTTTCGCCTCAATATGAACGCTCATCGTATTCCTCCTAAAACTATTTTTAATCATGATTTAGCTACATGATTTTTTAAAGTTCCTGCAATGTTTCTTTCACTAAGAATTTGAAATCTTCTTTTACTCTTTCAGTTGTTTCGACAACTTCTGCATGATTTAAATTAGCTTGCATTCCTGCAGCCAAGTTCGTAATACAAGAAATCCCCAAAACTTTCAAACCACTGTGAACTGCAACAATCACTTCAGCCACGGTAGACATACCCACAGCATCAGCACCCATCGTGCGAGCCATATGAATTTCAGCTGGTGTTTCATAAGTTGGCCCACTAAAACCCATATAAACCCCTTCACGTAAATTTAAGCCCACTTTTTTGGCAGCTGCTCTAGCTACGTCTTGGTATTCTACTGTGTAAGCATGGCTCATATCAGGGAAACGAGGACCCATTTCATTATCGTTGGGACCAATTAAAGGATTGGTTCCGGTGAAATTAATATGATCATTAATCAACATTAAATTCCCTGGCTCAAAGTTTTTATTTACCCCGCCAGCTGCATTGGTTACGATTAATGAGTGAATTCCTAACGCTGCCATCACTCGCACAGGATAAGTCACACTTTCCATTGGATAACCTTCATAAAAATGGAAACGTCCTTGCATCGCTAAAACTTTTCTGCCTGCTAAGGTTCCATAAACCAACTGCCCTGCATGTCCTTCAACCGTTGAAATTGGGAAATACGGAATATCGCTATAGGCAATCTTCACCGCATCTTCAATTTCATCAGCTAATTCCCCTAAGCCAGAACCTAAAATTAAACCAAATTCAATTTCATTAACGCCTTTTTCTTGGATATAACTGGCTGTTTGCTGCAGTTTTTCTTGTAAACTTGTCATATAAGTCAGTCTCCTTTTTTATTTTAATAGTTTTAAGAAGCTTTCGCCATTTTCAGTTGCCGGTACATCAAAGTTTTCAGCAATTGTTGCTGCAATATCAGAATAATAACCTTGTGGTAATTGGCCCTTTTCTTGCATTTTTTTGCTGTAAACTAACAATGGTACATATTCACGAGTATGATCTGTTCCGGGGAAGGTTGGATCATTCCCATGGTCAGCTGTAATTAATAATAAATCATCCTCTTCTAGTGCATCCAAAATTTCTGGAATTCTTAAATCAAAATCTTCAATCGCATGTGCATAGCCGACAACATCCCGACGATGACCATATAGAGCATCAAAATCTACTAAGTTGGTAAAACTTAAGCCTGTAAAATCTTCCTTCATGACCTTCAATAATTGATCTACTCCGTCCATATTACTTTTCGTACGGACAGAATCCGTGATTCCTTGACCATTGAAGATATCATTAATTTTTCCTACAGCAATTACATCTTTACCATTGTCTTTCAATGAATCTAAAACTGTTTTACCAAATGGATCTAAAGCATAATCATGACGATTACTTGTTCGAGTAAAATTACCAGGTTCACCTAAGTAAGGACGGGCAATAATCCGACCGATCATATAAGGATCATCCTTTGTGATATCTCTAGTATATTGGCAAATCCGATACAGTTCTTCTAACGGAATAATTTCTTCATGAGCAGCTATTTGCAACACTGGATCAGCAGAAGTATAAATAATTAAATCCCCAGTTTTCATTTGTTCTTCACCATAATCAGCAATTACTTCTGTTCCACTATAAGGCTTATTAGCGCCCATAATAATGCCTCGACCGGAAAACTCAGAAATCTTGTCTAATAATTCTTGCGGAAAACCTTCAGGAAATACGCGGAATGGTGTTTGAATATTTAAACCCGCAATTTCCCAGTGACCAGTCATGGTATCTTTACCAACCGAAACTTCTTCTAATTTAGTCGCATAACCGTCGTGATCAGTAATATTTTTTACGCCATCTAATGGTCGGATTGAACCTAATCCAAGTTGTTCTAAATGAGGAATGTTTAGCCCCGCTTCTTTGGCAATATGACCTAAAGTATCACTACCAACATCATTAAATTTATCAGCATCTGGTGCTTCACCAATTCCAACAGAATCCATAACTACTAAGTGCATACGCTTAAACATATTCTTCCTTCTTTCTCATTTTTATTTACAAAAAGGGCGACACTAAGCAACGCTGTCCCTTAGTCCCACCCTTAAAAACAAAACTTATTTTGATTTGATATAGTTCACACCGTCTGCTTTTGGTGCAGCGGCTTTACCTAAGAATAATACTAAAACGATAATCGTCAAAACATAAGGGGCTGATTGTAAATACACATCTGGAATTTGTGAAATCACTGGTAAATTTGATCCAGCAATACTCAAGTTTTGGGCAAAGCCGAAGAAAACAGCGGCTCCCATCGCACCTAACGGATTCCATTTACCGAAGATCATCGCAGCTAGTGAAATGAATCCTTGGCCGGCGATCGTTGTTGCGGCAAAACGTCCAGCGATTGATTGAGCGAAAACAGCACCACCCATACCACCTAAGAAACCAGAAATTAACACACCTGAATAACGCAAGGCGTAAACATTCATCCCTAAAGTATCTGCTGCTTGTGGATTTTCACCAACTGAACGTAAGCGTAAACCAAAACGTGTCTTGAAGATGACAAACCAAGCTAAAACAGAAATAGCAATTGCAAAGTAAGCCGGTAAACTAGTTGAAGCAAAGAATAAATCTCCGATTACTGGAATCTTACTTAACACAGGAATATTTGTATATCCAAATTGATGTGAAATTGTATCAGTTTGACCTTTATTATAAAGTACTTTAATAAAGAATATTGTTAAAGGTGGCGCCAATAGATTCATTACTGTCCCACTAATGATGTGATCTGCTCGGAATGAGACGGTTGCTACTGCATGTAGTAGCGAGAATAACATCCCTGCCAAACCGCCGACTAATACTCCTAGCCAAGGGGTCCAGGCTCCAAACTGACCAGCAAAACTTAAGTTAAAGACAATCGAACTAAAGGCACCAAAAACCATAATCCCCTCTAGACCAACGTTAACGATCCCGCTCCGTTCAGAGAAAACACCACCGAGGGCTGTTAAAATTAACGGTGCAGAATAAACCAATGTTTGCGTAATTAATGAACTAAGCATTTGTAAATTCATTATAATTCGCCCCCTTCTTTATTCTCATGTTCTTTCGCGGTCTCGTCCTCATTTAGAATTTCCTTAACAACGGCTTCTTCTTTTTTACCGCCAGAAACTCTAGCTAAACCTACTTGAACGATATATTTAATTGCAACGAAGAAGATAATAATTGGAATAACACTATTTGCTAATTCACTTGGTACACCAGCGAACTGCATTCCTTGACCACCCAGTTTTAAGACACTGAATAGTAAAGCTGATAACAAGATTCCGATGGAGCTACCGTTACCCAACAGCGATACGGCCATCCCGTCAAAACCAATACTAATCGAAGAACCTTGGACAAAGTAATTCATAAAGGTTCCTAACCCTTGAACCACGCCACCTAAACCAGCTAAAGTACCAGAGATAACCATCGAAATAACGATTGTCCGTTTGCTACTCATACCAGCATACTCAGAAGCAAATGGGTTCAAACCAACGGAACGAATTTCAAAACCTAAAGTTGTTCGTTTCATCAAGAACCAAACCAATACTAAGAATACTAAAGCTAAAATGAAACCTGTATTTACCCGTGAACCACCAAAAATATTTGTTAACCACTGTGCTCGAAGCGAGCCGTTGGCACCGATAATTTTGGTTACCCCTTTATTAGAAATAATATCAGGATTCATGACATTATTAACAATGTGATTGGCTACATATAAAATCACATAGTTCATCATGATGGTAACGATAACTTCACTCGTGCCAAAGAAAGCACGTAAAACACCAGGAATTGCTGCAGCTAGCGCACCCGCTAAAGCACCAGCAATAATTGCTAATGGTAATACAATAGCTTTTGAGGTATCTGGCATGCTTAAAGCGACCCAGATACTAGCAACCCAGCCACACAATGCTTGACCTGATAGCCCGACGTTAAAGAATCCCGCTGAATTCGCTACTGAGAAGCCTAACGCTGTAAAAATCAAGGGACCTGCGCCAACAAGAATTTCCCCAATGGACATCTTGCTCTGGAAAGCAGAGTTAAACATTGCTTGATAACCCGTTACCGGATTAAAGCCAAAGATTAACATCAATACTGCACCTAAAGCAAAACCTAAAATAACTGAAATGACTGGTACTAAAATATTTCTAATTCGCTCTTGGCGATCATTCATTTGACTCACCCGCCTTTAATTCTTTCCGTGCTTCTTCTAAACTATAACCAGCCATTAATAAACCAAGTTCGTTTTCAGAAGTCTCTTTCGGATCAACAATCCCGACAATTTCACCGGCATGAATTACAGCGATACGGTCAGATACGTTTAAAATTTCATCTAGTTCAAAACTGACTAACAGCACACCTTTATTTTTATCCCGTTGTTCGACTAATCGATTATGAATATATTCAATCGCTCCGACATCTAATCCACGAGTTGGCTGTGCCACAATTAATAAATCTGGGTCACGATCAACTTCTCGAGCGATAATCGCTTTTTGCTGATTCCCACCTGATAATGAACCGGCAGGCGCTTTTTCACTTGTTGTACGGACGTCGTATTCTTCGATTAACCGTTTTGCATATTTGTCAATTTCACCGTGATTTAAAACACCCATTTTACTAAATGGTGCATGATAATATGATTGCAATGTAAGATTTTCAGATAATGGCAATGGTAAAATTAATCCGTATTTGTGTCGATCTTCTGGCACGTGTCCTACACCTGTTTCGGTGATTTTACGAGGACGTTTATTAGTAATGTCTTCGCTACCTAAAGTAACTGTGCCGCTTTCTACTTTTCTCAATCCTGTGATTGCTTGAATCAGTTCGCTTTGACCATTTCCATCGATACCAGCGATTCCGACCACTTCACCACGACGAACATCTAAGCTTAGGTTTTTTACCGCTTCTAAACCACGACTTTCTTTCACTGATAAATTCTTAATCGAAAGAATAACGTCACCTGGTGTTGCAGGTATTTTATCTGTTTTAAAGGAAACTGAACGACCAACCATCATATCAGCCAGTTGTTGTGAAGAAACATCTTTCACATCTACCGTCCCGATTGATTGCCCACGACGGATAACAGAACAGCGATCTGCCACTTTTTTGATTTCATCTAACTTATGGGTAATCAAGATAATTGATTTGCCTTCTTTTACTAGGCTACCCATAATCTCGATTAATTCATCAATTTCTTGCGGTGTTAATACAGCTGTCGGTTCATCAAAAATCAAGACATTGGCTCCCCGATATAAAGTTTTCAAAATCTCAACCCGTTGCTGCATCCCAACTGAAATATCACGAATATAAGCATCAGGGTCTACTTGTAAACCATACTCTTCAGATAAACGTAAAATCTCCTGACGGGCTTTTTTCTTATCTAAAATGCCCAAATGCGTCAGTTCACTACCTAAAATAATATTTTCTGTTACTGTAAAAGCTTCTACTAACATGAAATGTTGGTGAACCATTCCAATTCCTAACTGGTTCGCCTTGGTTGGACTAGAGATATCAACTTTTTGTCCATCCATCAAAATCTCACCTGAAGTTGGTTGCAATAAGCCTGACAATACGTTCATTAAGGTTGATTTCCCGGCACCATTTTCTCCTAACAGTGCATGAATTTCGCCTTTGCGAACTTTTAGATTGATATTGTCATTGGCTTTAAACGTGCCAAATTGCTTGGTGATATTGCGCATTTCAATGACATACTGTTCTTCTGTCACTATTTTTCACATCCTATCACTTTTTAGACCTGAGCAAACAGATTTACCTAAAGGGATTCTTCCCTTAGTCAAACAGTAATTACTTTACTGCTTGACTAAATAAAGAATAAGGAAAGGAGACAAAAACTGGTAAAGCTTTTGTCTCTTTTTCCAAAAGTACATAAATTATTTTCCTGGTGTTTCTGGTACTTTTACTTCACCATCAGAAACTCGTTTTTCAGCTGCGTCAACTGCAGTTTTAACATCGTCAGTTAAGAAACCATCAGTAAGTGATACCCCACCGTCTTTTAGACCATAGTTTAAGTGTTCGCCGCCAGGGAATTTATCGTTTAATGCGCGAGTAGAAATATCTTGTACTGAAGTACCTACACCTTTAAGTGTTGAAGTTAAAGTGAAGTTACTTTCTGTACCTTCTGAATCTGTGTATTTACCATCATCTTGTTGGTCACTATCAACACCGATAACCCAAACTTTTTCAGCTTCTGGCACTTTTTCGTTACGTGCTTTTGCTTCTGAGAAGACACCCGCACCAGTACCACCTGAAGCATGATAAATAATGTCAGCGCCATTGTCGTACATGTTAGCAGCTAGAGCTTTACCTTTTGAAGGATCTCCAAATGATGCTGCGTATTGTACATCAACAGAAATATCTTTACCTAATTCTTTAGCTGCATCAGCAACACCTTTTTCAAAACCAGCTTGGAAACGGTCGATTACTTGACCTTCTTCACCACCGACAAAACCTAGTTTATCAGTTTTAGTTGTATATGCTGCTGCAACACCCGCTAAGTAAGCTGCTTCGTTGTCTTTAAATGTTACAGAAACAACGTTGTCTTTGTCTTCGATAACTGAATCGATAATCGCAAAGTTTGTGTTTGGATTAGCGTCAGCTGCTTGAGTGATTGGATCTGCTAATAGATAACCTACACCAAAGATTGTATGGAAGCCGTTTGAAACAGCTGAATCAATATTTGTTGTATATTGAGAAGCATCATTTGATTGGATATAGTCATATCCGCCAGTACCGCGACTAATGTCATGTTCTTTACCCCAAGCTTGTAGACCTTCCCACGCGCTTTGGTTAAATGATTTGTCATCTACACCACCGATATCAGTAACAATTGCCACACTGTGTTCTGCATCTGCACTGCCTGAACCGCCACCTGATGAATCAGTTCCACTGTCGTTACCTCCACCACAAGCTCCTAGTACCAATAAAGATGCTAGTGCCACAGCGCCTAGACCAAATAATTTTGCTTTTTTCATTCCTGTAAAGCCTCCTAAATAAATTATGGTTTTTTCAACAGTCAAAAGACTGAATGAACAATGTTTATAAATCCTTTTCAGTAAACATGTATGGTAAAAGTTGTTCTACGGTCATTTCTTTTTTTACCCCCTGATCACCGATTAAAGTTACGGGCATCTCTGGTGCACAAAATTCTGCCATCACTTGTCGACAGGCACCACAAGGAGAAATCGCTTCTGGTGTATGTCCTGCTACTACTAAATGTGAAAACTCTCTTTCGCCTTCAGAAACAGCTTTGAAAAAAGCGGTTCTTTCAGCACAATTACTCAATCCATATGAAGCATTTTCGATATTTAGCCCTTGATATATTTTGCCATCTTTTGTTACTAAACATGCGCCTACCGGAAAATGCGAATAAGGTACATAAGCTTTATCCAGTGCTTCAACGGCTACGTCAATCCATTCTTGTTTCGCTGTCATCTTTTATCTCCTAATAACCTGAACCAGATAATCCGTTCATGATCGCAACTCCGGAGCTAGCACCTAAGCGTGTTGCACCAGCTTCGATCATTGCCAAAGCTTCTTCTGCATTATGGATACCACCAGAAGCTTTCACACCCATTTCAGGGCCAACAGTCGCTCTCATTAATTTTACATCATCAATTGTTGCACCACCAGTTGAGAAGCCTGTTGAAGTCTTAACAAAGTCAGCACCAGCTACTTTAGCTAATTGACTTGCTTTGATTTTTTCTTCATGATTTAACAAACTAGTTTCAATAATAACTTTTACTAAAGCTTTATCTTTAGCTACCGCCACCACCGCTTCAATATCTTTTTGAACTTTATCATAATCTTGATCTTTTAAAGCACCGATATTGATTACCATGTCAACTTCATCTGCGCCATTTTCAATGGCATCGTTGGCTTCAAACGCTTTTGTTGCAGTTGTGTTGGCACCTAAAGGAAAGCCGATTACTGTACATACAGCCACTGGTTCACCTTTTAATTCTTTGGCTGCTAGTTCAACCCATGTTGGATTTAAACAAACAGAATAAAAACGGTATTTCTTTGCTTCTTCGATAATTTTTAACACTTCAGCTTTGGTTGCATCTGCCTTTAACAACGTGTGGTCAATCATGCGATTTAATTCCATAAAAACGATCCCCTATTCTGTAATAATTGCATGAATCAATGTTGGCTCAGTGAACTGGTCGCTAATTTTAATGTTGTCATATAGCAATTCTTTCACGTTCTCGACATTTTCTTCATTTGCATAAATTGTCAGCAAGCTTTCTCCTGCTGCAACTTTGTCACCAATTTTTTTGTGAAGCTTAATACCCACAGCATGATCAATCGCATCTTCTTTGGTTTTACGACCAGCACCCAGTAACATAGCTGCGATCCCAATTTCATTTGCGACTAACTCTTCTACATAGCCAGACATTTTTGCTGGCAAGGCAATTTCATATTTTGCTGTTAATAGTTTTTCTGGTTGATCGATTACAGTTACGTCTCCACCTTGATCTATCACCATTTCACGGAATTTTTCTAAAGCTTTACCTGACGCTAAAGCTTCTTCCAACATTTTTCTAGCATCTTCTAAGCTGCTTGCTTGCTTGGCCAGTACGACCATCTGACTGCCTAAGACGTAGCACATCTCAGTTAAATCTTCTGGACCTTGACCTTTCAAAGTATCGATTGCTTCAACAATCTCAAGACTATTTCCAATCGCTTCACCCAAAGGCTCTGACATATCAGAAATTACCGCCATTGTTTGACGGCCAGCTAGATGACCAATTCTTACCATGGTTTTGGCTAAGCGTTTGGCATCATCAATGTTTTTCATAAAGGCACCTTCACCAGTTGTCACATCTAAGACAATTGCATCCGCACCCGCCGCAATTTTTTTACTCATGATTGAGCTGGCAATAAGTGGAATTGAATCCACAGTCGCAGTCACATCTCTTAAAGCATATAATTTTTTGTCTGCCGGTGCGAGATTCCCAGACTGACCAATGACTGCTACCTTACTTTTATTTACAATATCAATAAATTCTTGTTCAGATAATTCAATCTTGAATCCTGGAATCGATTCAAACTTATCTAAAGTTCCTCCGGTAAAACCTAACCCACGACCTGACATCTTAGCAACTGGGACACCGACACTAGCAACGAGTGGCGCTAAAACTAAAGTCGTCGTATCGCCTACACCACCTGTTGAATGTTTATCTACTTTGATTCCTTCAATTGAGGACAAGTCAATAATTTCTCCAGAATTTGCCATTGCCATTGTTAATGAAGTAATCTCTTCATCAGTCATATCTTGATAAAATATTGCCATCAACAAGGCACTCATTTGATAATCAGGAATTGATTCCTCGGTATAACCCGAAATAATAAAATCAATTTCTTCTTTGGTTAAGGTCTGTCCGTCACGTTTTTTTTCGATCAAGTCAACCATTCTCATTTTATAAATCCTCCAAACTTAGTGACATTATACAACAAAAACGCAAAAGGTAAACCACTTTAGTAAAACAGTTTACTAAAGAACAAAGCGCTTTCGGAAAACGCTAACAACGTTATTGTATAGAGGGCTAGGTGATTTGTCAAGCCTCATCTAATTTTTTTACACTCTCACGAATAATTAATTTAGTTCGAAAGATTTTATTCGGAATTCGCTGTGAAGGAAAATTAATTGCGTCTACTAAAAACTTTGCAGCTGAAAAACCAATTTCGAAACTTGGTTGAAAAACCGTTGTCAAAGGTGGAACCATATATTCACTAATTTCTAATCCATCGAAACCAACCACTGAAATATCTTCAGGAATTTTCAAACCAGCTTCATAAATTGCTTGATAAGCACCAATCGCCATTTCATCATTGCCGCAAAAAATAGCAGTAATTTCTTTATTTTTTAAAACTTCTCTGGCAGCGTGATAACCACCTTCAATAGTTAAATTGCCTGTCGCAACATAACTTTTCTTGAAGGGTAATTGATTTTCAAAAATTACTTGCTTATATGCATTTTCTCGTTCAGAAAGCTGGTAATAGCCTTCATTTTCTTTTAGCATACCGATATGGCGATGTCCTTGTTTAACTAACATACGAACCACTTCTTGTGCTCCGGCATATTCTTCCACCAACAGTTGTCCCCAATCACGGTCATTAAAACCACGGTCAATTAAAACCACTGGATGATTACGATAAAATTCACTATCTAAAGCTTGCTCCGGTGACAATTTATGCGGCGTTGCAATTAAAATACCGTCCACCGAACGATGAGATAATTCGTTCAATAACAATCTTTCTTGTTCACGATCATGACGGGAATTGCACAAAATGATCATGTAGCCTAAAGGATTTAAATAACTTTCCACCCCTTCAATCACTTTCGAGAAAAAAAAGTCAGTCACATCTGGAACAATCATGCCAATTGTCTTAGAATGACGGTTAATTAAATTAGCCGCAAAAAAATCGGGTTTGTAATCATATTCTTCAACGATATCCAAAACTTTCCGGCGTGTCTTCTCGCTAAAGCGATTACCTTTATTATTTAAAATTTGCGAAACAGTGGTGACAGAGACGCCTGCCAATTCAGCAATTTTTTTAATTGTGATTTTCATAGGGGACCTCCTTTGCTTTTCGTCATCAGTTTAGCAAAGCTATCTACGATTTGAAAGCCTTTTTTTACACAAAAATAAGGGCAGCTAAGCTACCCTCATTCCTTGATACTTTTTAAAATAAAATAACCCTTATCTTTAGCAATTGTTTCGACATTTCCAAATACTTCAGCCATTTTATTTTTGGCGCTAGGCGCCCCTTGTTTTTTTTGAATCACAATAGTCAAGCTGCCTTGCGGTTTTAATAAATCAAAGGCCCCGCTTAAAATTTCGTGGACTACTTTTTTTCCGGCACGAATTGGTGGATTGCTAATAATTGCAGCATATTCTTTTTGGTGTAAATCGGCATAGATATTGGATTGATGAATATCTGCAGTCAGTTGATTTTTTTCAGCATTTTGTTTTGCTAGTTCGATTGCTCGATTATTTACATCAATCATTTCTACCGGAAGTTTTGTATCATAGACCAAAGCTAAACCGATTGGACCATAACCGCAACCAACATCTAAAATAGTACCTGCTGGTAATTCGTTAGCATCAAAAGATTCAATCAATAAACGTGAACCAAAATCGACAGTTTCGCGGGAAAAAACACCACTATCCGTTACAAATTGAAATTCTTTTCCTAATAATGGAAATGACCAATACTTTAATTGATGCTCTGTTTCGGGATTTTCTGAATAATAATGATTTGTCATAAAATTTTTATCCTAATAATTTATTTTTTATATCACGGGCAATTAAGGCACCGATAAAATCATAGCCTTCTTCTGATGGATGCAAGCCATCACTCCCTAAAAATTCAGTTGGCACCGGATAAACGGTCATATGATGATATAAATCAATCATATTCACACCCATTTCTCCAGCAGCCTCTTTAAGCGCAGCAACATATTCTTGTTGTCGCTGATTATTGCCATCGGCACAAACTTGCTCATCGACATAACTTGGTGAAAGTACAATAACTTTTTCTGCTGGAAATTTCCCAATAATTTGTTTCATCGTCTTAGCATATTCTTCAGGCGTGGCACTTTGATTTAATGAATCATTTGAACCCAACATGATAGCAACAAAATCTGGGTTTTCTGCCACTGCTTGATCTACTCGATTCAAACCTTCTGCTGAAGTTTCTCCTGGAACACCTAAATTAACGATTTGATAGCCAGGAAAGCCCATGCCAGTTAATTCTTTAATAGTAATTTCGTCTAGCATACTGGTACTGGCACCTTCATAATAGCCTGCTGCCAAACTGTCACCGAATAACACAATCTTTTTCATCGTTACGCCTCCTAGAAATTTACTTTAATGATACCATGAAATGAAAAAAATCAAAGCGTCGACTCTCTCAGTATTTTTTCTGAATCAGTCGGCAAAGTTCGGCGTTTTATGATAAAATAAGCCCAGTATTCGAAGTTAGGAGAAGCAAATGAATGGAAAAGGTAATTACTATCAAATTCCCCGTGAAAAATGGCAAGATTTTTATTCTGGCGACACGCCTTTAACACAAGAAGAACTAGATAGTATCAAAAGTTTAAATGACCGGATTTCTATGCAAGATGTAGCGGATGTGTACATTCCTTTATGTCATCTGATTCATCTATACATGAAAGATTTTGAGTCGTTGACTTTAAGTAAAGGTTTATTTTTACATCGTTACGTAAAAGTTCCACCATTTATTATTGGGATTGCCGGTAGTGTGGCAGTCGGAAAAAGTACAACAGCACGCTTGCTGCAAACTTTGTTAGACCGACTCTTTCCCCACAGTTCTGTCCAGTTGATTACAACGGACGGCTTCTTGTATCCTAATGCAGAGCTGGAAAAAAAAGGCATCATGGATCGTAAAGGATTTCCTGAAAGTTATGATATGGAAAAACTAATCGATTTCTTGAATGCAGTAAAATCTGGCGAAAAGAATATCGAAATTCCGAAATATTCCCATAACGTCTATGACATTATTGAAGACGAAGTGGAAATCATTGACCAACCGGATATTTTAATTGTTGAAGGGATCAATACTTTACAATTGCCAGCTAACCAACAAATCTATGTTAGTGACTTTTTTGATTTTTCAATTTTTGTAGACGCAAAACCTTCATTAATTGAAAAATGGTATTTGGAACGCTTTGAATCATTGTTGGATACAGCTTTTCAAGACCCTACCAATTACTATTATGACTATGCGATTGGTGACCGCAAAGAAGCCTTAGCTATGGCTGAAAATGTTTGGCAAAATGTCAATTTGAAAAATCTGATGGAATACATCCTACCGACACGTGGTCGAGCAGACGTGATTCTCCATAAGACGATTCATCATAATATTGATGAGATTTTTATTCGGAAGTACTAAACTTTGCAAAAGAGCATCTGCTTTTTTAGATAAAATAATGAAAGAATAGAGGTAATAACTGTGACGAACGTTTCCGCAGAAATGACAGACGTTGAAAAAATTATTGTACTAGATTACGGTAGCCAATATAACCAATTGATTACGCGCCGCATCCGTGAATTTGGCGTTTTTTCTGAACTACTAAGCCATCGGATTACTGCAGCTGAAGTCAAAGCTATGAATCCTAAAGGTATCATCTTATCTGGTGGTCCTAATAGTGTTTATGACGAAGGAGCTTTTTCAATTGATCCAGAAATCTTTGAACTAGGCATTCCTGTTTTAGGTATTTGTTACGGCATGCAACTGATTACTTATCAATTAGGTGGAAAAGTTGAACCCGCTAAAAACCGTGAATACGGAAAAGCAACTTTAGAAGTATTAGACCAAGAAGCTATTTTGTTTGCCGGCACACCAAAAGAACAAACTGTTTGGATGAGCCACGGTGATTTAGTCACAGAAGTCCCAACTGGATTTGAGACAGTCGCAACTTCTATTGATTGCCCAATCGCTTCAATTCAAGATACTAAACGCAACTTTTATGGTATCCAATACCACGCTGAAGTTCGTCATTCAGAATATGGAAATGAATTATTACGCCATTTTGCTTTTGACGTTTGTCACTGTAAAGGCGACTGGAGTATGGATAACTTTATCGACATGCAAATCGCAAAAATCCGTGAACAAGTCGGCGATAAAAAAGTCTTATTAGGCTTATCTGGCGGCGTTGATTCAAGTGTTGTCGGTGTTCTTTTACAAAAAGCCATTGGTGATCAATTAACTTCTATTTTCGTTGACCATGGTTTATTACGTAAAAATGAAGGCGACCAAGTAATGGAAAGTCTAGGCGGAAAATTCGGCTTAAACATCATTAAAGTCGACGCGAAAAAACGCTTTATGGACAAACTTGCTGGCGTTTCTGATCCAGAAACTAAACGCAAAATTATCGGTAACGAATTTGTTTATGTCTTTGATGATGAAGCAACAAAATTAGCTAAAGATGGCGTTGGCTTCTTAGCACAAGGAACTCTTTATACCGATGTCATTGAATCTGGGACTGAAACTGCCCAAACCATTAAATCTCACCATAACGTTGGTGGATTACCAGAAGATATGCAATTTGAATTAATCGAACCTTTAAATACTTTGTTCAAAGATGAAGTCCGCGAGCTAGGAACACAACTTGGCATGCCTGACGAAATCGTTTGGCGCCAACCTTTCCCCGGCCCTGGCTTAGGTATTCGAGTAATCGGTGATCTAACTGAAGAAAAACTAGAAATCGTTCGTGAATCAGATTGGATTTTACGAGAAGAAATTGCTAAAGCTGGACTTGACCGTGACATCTGGCAGTACTTTACTGTCTTACCAGGCATTCGTTCTGTAGGTGTTATGGGCGATGGCCGAACTTATGATTATACAATCGGTATCCGCGCAGTCACTTCAATCGATGGGATGACAGCTGACTTTGCAAGAATCCCTTGGGACGTCTTACAAAAAATTTCCGTACGCATCGTTAATGAAGTCGATCATGTGAATCGGATTGTGTATGATATTACGAGTAAGCCACCAGCTACTGTGGAGTGGGAGTAGTTGTAGGAGAGCTAGAAATCCTCTTATACCAAGGGTTTCTGGCTCTTCTTATCTTTTTACTGCACTTTTATTGCACTTTTTTCATTTCTTTGTTTCGCAAGTAGTCTACAGTAAATTGATTCTTTGGTGAAGTATCATAATTTTGTTTTGCTTCTTTAAAGGAAATGGCTCCATTTAATTTGTTAGCTACCTCGAAATTACTGTTAGGATAAAGATGTCCATACGTTCCTAAAGTCGTCTCAATATCTTCGTGTCCTAGACGATCTTTAATGATAAGTGGATTTTCTCCCATACTGATTAACAAGGAAGCATGAGAATGCCGTAACCCATGGATTCTGATTCGATGGATACCAGCCAGCTTAGCATAGCGTTCAATAGCATATGATAGTGTATGTTTTTGGGTAGGAATACCGTTATAGCTCATTACAAAGTCTGTCTGAATTAGATTTTGTTGTACTTCCTTCCATTCGGATAAATAAGTTAATGTGCATTTATCTAATACAATATGACGAACGCTCGCCTTTGTTTTTGGTTCAACAAATCTATAATTCGATTGATTCTTGTAATAGAGTGTTTTGTTGATGGTTAGTACTCCTGAGTCAAAATCAATATCTTCCCATTGAATGGCAGTAGCTTCACCAATTCGCATTCCAGTCATAAATAAAAACCACAGAGAGATAAATAAAAAGTGTTGATAGTAATCTTCTTTGTAAATTAGAGAGATTACTTTTTCAAATTCTTCTTTTGTCCAAAATTCAATTTTAGACTTTTGCTTTTTCACATTGCCAATAATCTTAGATGGATTTGTGGTGGTTATCCCAAGGACAATTGCTCGATCCATAGCAACTGAAAATAGTCCTTGAACAGCTCTTACATAAGAAGACTTACACTTCTTTGATAATTTTAGTTGCCAATTTTGCACATCAATAGGCTCAATATCGGAAACAGCCATTTTATCAAAATAAGAGAAATGCTTCTTAATAGTTGGTAAGCGATTTTCATATGTTCTGAGCTTTACCTGTGTCTTATACCATGGAAGGAAAATTTCAAAGATATAATGTTTAAACGTCATTTTATCCTTATTCTCACTTAATTCTTCTGGTTTCATCAATAGCAGTTTCGAATATTCTTCTCTTGCTTCTTTTTTAGTAGTGAATCCACTACGATATTTTTGAATTTTTTTCCCTTTAGAATCATAACCTAGATTTGCACGAAAATAATAGGTTCCATTCTTTGCTTTTTTTATTGGGTCTTTAACCATAGTTTTTACTCCTTACTGTGCAAAAACTACTCAGACCTGTTTTCATTTGAAAACCGAATTCCTAGAATTTCTTCAACAGCTTCACGAGGGACTCTATCTAGCTTTCGAGATTGATAGTAGATATGCCCTTTTGTAATCATCAATTCTTTTGCTTTTTTTATGATGTCTGCTGAAAAAGAAGTTCCATATCCTAGCTCAACTAAATCCTTTTTTGTGACCGTTATCATTATTACTCCTTTCCCAATTATAGGCTAGGAAAACTCCAATATTCACCTATAATTATATCAAATAGTTTTATAATAATACACTGACAAGAGAAGAATATCTTAGCAATCGAACAGCTCTAGCAAAGCTCACAGGAATTTCACTTCTGCATGGTTCTCATGTAGCCGTACCCATTGCCTGTGACGCTTCTAACGCTCGGACTATGGCTATACGGGAGTATCATTATCACGATAAGAAAGTCATGGCAGCAATCCTGCTAAAGATTACTTTCGAATTACTAACATGAATCGCTCACTAATTTTGTAGGTCATGGCGTGTTAGTTCATCAGCTCTTTTCTTACCGAAACGTATTCGATTGCCTTTATTTGGTTGTCAAAGAACGTTTGGCTTGTTAGCCTATCAAAACCTACTGAACACACAATATGCTTTGATGGAATAACAAACCTCCCAAATTGGGAAGCGTGGATACGATTCGACACGCTTCCACGAAAAAATGGGACTATTTAATTTCGAACGATAAAATCTTAGAGATGAGTTTCGTTTCCATTCTGCCACGTAGGGTTTCATCAATAACCATATGAGAATTTCCATATTCGTCTGTCATGCGACGTAATGAACGTTTTGAGGTATACCCTCGATAATGTTTAACAATCTGATTAATTGCTTCCACGTCGCCATCTGTCGCCTTTACAATGAGGGGGAAGGGAACCCTTGGATAGGTTGTTTTCATTCTTTACACTCCTTCATGAATTCTTTAATCATGGCTAGTCCACTTATTCGATGACGATAAACAGTCGAACGATTCAAATTTAGTAACTCCGCAATCTCCACATCACTCATATCCATAAAGTAATGAAGTAAAATAATGTTCCGTTTTTTCTCTGAAAGATGACGCAGGGCTTCACTTAATAAATCACTTTCAACATTGATTCTTAATCCAAATAATTTAAATAGTTGGAAATCAGTGACGTACGTATCAACAGTAGAAAAAGAGTTGACAAGGTAGTTATCTATATCAGAAAACGAGACTTCTTTTGCTGATAGTCTGTCTAGATGTTTGAAGTAATCTTTTCGTTCATCTTCAATAACTTGTTTGCAGATATAGTCAAACTGATTTTCTATGGTTTCTTGAAAAGAAGATGGTTTCATGCTTTTCACCCCCTTTCTGTCGTGAAAGGGAGTGGCATGTGCTTCTTTATCTCCCTTCATACTAAGCCCCGACACGAAAGGGGGATTTGTTGCATAAATGAAGAGAAATCCTAAAAGATATTTATTAAGTGACCAAAAAAGCACATAAACAGATTGTTTTCTCTGTTCATATGCTTTGATTTTTCTATCTATGTAATCTGCAAAACCACATTGATGGTCATATCTATCCAGTACAGGTGGATAAGTTTTTTTGATAAGAACTTAATTAAGAGAACTAGATGACAGATTATCTTTCTCATGGCGACTTTTCCCTCCATTAAGTCGCCAATTTTATCTACTTTCTAGGAGTATGACTAAATTTTATAAAGTTGTATAGGTAAATAAAATCAGCGACCTTTCTATTTGAAATTGGATTCATCGCATTAATAAATTCCACAGTGTTCTATAGGAACTCATAAACTATATAACATGTTTTTCTATACCTGTTTATGGTTATATAGGAACAGTAAAATGTATAGAGGTGATTTAGTATGCGTAAAAAAGAAGATAAATACGATTTTAGAGCCGTTGGTTTAGCGATTAAAGAGGCTCGAATGAAACGGGGTCTCACTCGTGAACAAGTGGGAACAATGATTGAAATTGACCCACGTTATTTAACAAATATAGAAAACAAAGGACAACACCCAAGTACACAAGTGCTGTATGATCTTGTATCATTACTCCATGTATCTATTGATGAATTTTTCTTACCTACAGATAATTTGATTAAAAGCACTCGAAGGTTACAGGTAGAAAAATACATGGATAGCTTTACAGACAAAGAACTATCCTTAATGGAAGCACTAGCAAAAGGTATCAATGAAGCAAGAAATATTGAAGGCTAGTCAGTAAAATTCAGATAAACAAAAAGAGCCGATAAGATGAGAGTTTCATTTCTCAAATTATCGGCTCTGCGTCTTGGCGTCTGGCTCTTTGATTGTTATTATATTCATTTTTTGAACATTAATTAAAGTTTCGTTCTTACATTTGGGGCAGTATAAAGGGAAATTTTTAAGTATAGTATCCACTCGTATTCGTAGTCTTGTTTTATTTCCACAAATAGGACACAATATCCACTTGTAGTTTATAATAACAATCTCCTCCTTTCCACTTTAATTCAAATCTATATTAAAGAATATTTCATCTTATTTAATAAGAAACCATATTTATATAACAACATAAAACGCACTAAGTTATTTTATTGAACATATATCTTACTTTATCTATCCGACTATTTAGACGACGGGTCTGGCAAACAGGTTCGCCAGTGGTAACCTGATATCCTTTTAGCTCTGCTAAACAAACACTAAGCCCATTTGTAAAAAAAGTTAAATCATTGCGATAATCTTGAATACATCGAGCAGGAATTTCTCCAATAATAATGACCTCATTATTTTTCAGTTGAGTATTTACGATATTTGCACAATATTTGGGAGCATCGTTATATGCCCGTGAAAGATATTCCTGTGGTGCATAAACTTTAAAACTAAGATATGGCTCTAACAATTCTGTTCCAGCTTTTCTAAAGGCTTGCTCCAGTACAATAGGAGTAAGCATCCGAAAATCTGCTGGAGTACTAACAGGGCTATAGTATAAACCGTACTTAAAACAGATTTTACAATCCGTCACATTCCAACCATATAATCCTTGTTCGCAACCATAGCGTATCCCTTCCATAACTGCATTTTGAAATGATTGATTTAAGTATCCAAGAGAAACCGAGCTCTCATACTGCATTCCACTTCCCAACGGAAGCGGTGATACAGATAAACCAATGGAAGCCCAGAAAGGATTTGGCGGCACTTCGATGTGAATGGTATATTCTGCATTTTTTAACGGTCTCTCCATATAAATGACTGTAGGCTCTTTTAGTTCTATCTCCACATGATACTTTTCTTGCAACAGTGCACTAATCACTTCCATTTGTACTTTCCCTAAGAAAGAAAGTATAATTTCATGTGTCGTAGAATCCACGTAATATCGTAGAAGCGGATCACTATCTGAGATTTCCAAAAGGGCATCAAGCAACATTTCTCTCTGTTCAGGTTTACTCGGTTCAACAGTTGTTTGTAGTAGAGGGTGCGGATTTTCAATCTTTTTTCTCTGTGGCAATAGTTTTGTATCTCCAAGAACACTATTTAACTTCAAAAACTCATTTTGCAAAATAACAATTTCTCCAGAATAAGCTCTATCAATCTTACATAATTCACCATTTATTGAAGTATACATTTCTGTAACTTTTATTTTTTCTTTTTCTGATACTCTAACCGAATCTCGTAAATGTAGTACTCCACTATAAAGGCGTATATATGCAAGACGTTGTCTTTTTTTTGTATATTCAATTTTGAAAACATTTCCGCAAAGTTCAGACGGACCTCGATGTGTTGATGAATAAAATTTATTAGTAATAACTTCTATAAGGTTATCAATCCCTATATTACTTTTTGCACTTCCATGATAAAGAGGGAACAGAGAACAATTCTGAAATCTTATGCTTTCCTCTTGTTCGAGTTCCAATGCTTCTAATGATTTACCGGACATATATTTCTCTAAAAGGTCATCGTTTCCCTCTATTACCGTATCCCATTGTTCAGATTCGGTAAAGTTCGTCACACACATATTAGGATACAGTTCTACCTTCTGTTTGATTACAATTTCGGCAGAAAGTTTCTCTTTAATATCCTGATAAACCGTTGATAAATCAATTCCATTTTGGTCAATCTTATTGATAAAAAAGATTGTGGGAATCCCCATTTTCCTAAGTGCATGAAATAATATACGAGTTTGTGCTTGTACGCCATCTTTTGCAGAAATCAGTAGAATTGCCCCATCTAAAACTGATAATGAACGATATACTTCTGCTAAGAAATCCATATGTCCTGGCGTGTCTATGATGTTCACCTTCGTATTTTCCCACTGAAAAGAGGTTATTCCTGTCTGAATTGTAATTCCTCTCTGACGTTCTAAAAGCGTATTATCCGTCCTCGTTGTACCTTTGTCCACGCTTCCTAATTCTGTAATCGCTCCACTGTTATATAATAAGCTTTCTGTTAAGGTAGTTTTTCCTGCATCAACATGAGCTAAAACTCCAATATTAATAATTTTCATGTGATTTTCCTCCATTCAAAAACCCAAAAGGGCATAAAAATCCCAGTGATAAATACTTTTATCACTGGGATTTTTATGCATAACCATAGGTATACAAAGCATACAGATATTCTCTGGATACTTTAGAATCACATGATAAAGGTATTCTTAAACTGGGTACAAAAAACTAAGCCCTCCTAAAAAAGGACATCTAATTATTTGTTCCCGCTATCAAATTGACAGTTTATTTAAGAATACCTTGCCGCATATTTATTAACTCCTTTTAAATAGTCACTTAAATAATAGCACGTAAGAGCATATTTGTAAAGGAATCTCCAATTTTTTATCAAAAAGAGTACATGATTACAAAGTATCTGTAATCATGTACCAATATTTGTTATTTTACAATCTTCCAATTATCTTGTTTTTCTAATATCAACTCAAATTGCGAGATTTGGGTTGCCTTTGTTTCTTGATCTAAATATTTCACAGCGACATTCACGATTACTTGGTTATCTTTTCTGGTAAAGATAGGATTCACCAATTCCTCGAAAACATATTCCTTGTTAATCATAGGTAACACATGATTACTTACATAGTAAGTCAATTCTTTTTCTGTGGCGGTAGGATAGAGCTGGAAGAACGTTTCTAAAAAGCTAGTGATTTCGTCCATCGTTTCTGTATCTACTGTATGGTCACTTTCTAGCTGTTTGGGTTGGTAGTCCGATTTTTGAGGTTTCTTACTCATTGTCGGATTTTTGATAATAACCATATTATCTGATTCATCTATATGGACAACCACATGAAAGCTAGACGATATAGTTTCCTTGTCTTTGTCTTCGGTAATAACTTGTTCAACAGAAAACAGTACCTCAAAGGTGTTCTCATTCACTTGAGAAACCTGCCACACCTGTATATCGTTCACACTAGAACTAGTAGGAATATCCTTACGAATCATTTCTTCATTTAATACCTGCAATTCTTCCGTCAAATAATGGGTCAATTTTTCATTTCGTTTATCAATGGCTTCTTGGGATTGTTGCCACGAAAAGTAGTCTTTCGCAAAGGATTTCACAAAACTTTCTACTTGGTTGGTATCGACAATCTGCTGTTTAATGATTTCTGTTTCACGGACAGTATGAGTGTCAATGGCAGTAAAATTTTTATAGATTCCAAATCCGACACTACCAATCAATAAAACCCATAAAACAAAGGTTAATTTCTTATGCGTGCCAACTTTAATCATCGGAACTTTTCTTTGCTTGCTCGGTTTTTTAGATTTCTTTGGTTTCTCCTTCTTTTCTTTTCGCTCGATTTTTATAATCATTTGATTCATTCCTTTCTTAGTTATGAATAACACGTCTAGCCCCAATCAGATGGTCTTGCCAATAACGACTGCTTAAGTCGCCATAACCGATTGGGTCGCCTGCATGATAAAAGCGATTTCCCTCTAAATATATCGCCACATGAGTCACATATGTGCCTGCATTATAGGTTGAATGAAAGAAGATAAGGTCGCCTGCTTGGGCTTCTTCCATAGAGATTTCTTGCGTAGCGTCATACTGATCTTGGGCGACACGAGGGAGAGAAATGCCAGCTTTGTCATACACCCATTGTATTAAGCCACTACAATCAAAAGAGGTGGTAGGCGACGCCCCTCCAAAGACATAGGGAAACCCTTCGTATTTCAAGGCTTCGTCCATAATGACTTGCACGGTTTCATCATCAAATTCTGTTGGGGAAGTGTCGGTTAGGTATTGTGAAACCAACTGAACATAAAACTGATTTCCATAGTTATATCGCCAACCACCATTCACAGGTATGGCTATGGGATTGGGATAGTCTGCTTTTTGACCACCCGACTTCTCTTTAGAAAACTGTTCGGCTAATTCATAGGTATATTTTTTCCCATGACTCCTCACATAATTTAAAAAGCCACCGCCATAATTATAAGATTGGATAACAGAATCTATATCCACTCCTTGTTGTTCTGCACTGGTTAATAATTCACTGAAATATTTAACCCCTTGTTTGATGGACTCTTCGGTACTCAAACTGTTGGGCGGTAAACCCAAAGATTCGGAACTTTGCATAACATCTTCTGCTGTACCGCCCGATTCCACTTGCATAATGGCTAAGATATAAGAAACATAGTCTTCAATCCCATATTCCTTACCATATTTTTCAATCAACGGACGGTGTGCCAACACTTCTGGTGAAACGGTCACACCGCCTTGTGAAATAGAAGAATCCTTGTTGTTTTCGCCACTGTCCGTATCATCTGCAAAGAAAATGACTAGGAATAATAAGAGAAAAAAGAAGAGAGAGAAGACCACACTACAAATCACTGTTATTTTTAGCTTCATGTTTGTTGTCCTCGCTTATCCGTTCTTTTATTTAGCTTCCTCTGATTGAATTGCTTCGGTGGTGTCTTTTGTTTTTGCTCTTTTTTCAATGGTCGCTGATGATTTTCACGTTTAGTGTTTTGTGACAAAACAGGCGTGACGGTTTGCTGACGCTTGCGAACATGCTGCTGGTTATTCTGAACAGGAGATGATGGGTTTTCTTTTCGTCTTTTTTCTTTTGCTTTATCCAGCTCCAAACGCTTTTGAGCAATGTTCTTTCGTTTTTGCTCCTGCTGGTTCATACGCTGTTGTTTGCGTTGAGCTTTGGTATCTGCCATAGATTGTTTAAAGTCTGTTACATTATGAGTGACATTCTCTTTTCCTTGATGAAGGGCATATTTGACATGGGTTGGTGTCGCCTGTATCTGTTGTTTAGCCTGCTTTCTTTTATTGACTAGACGATTTTTCGTGTCCAATACATGGGCTGTCTTTTCACCTAATCGTTGCCCGATACCGCCTTGTTGCTTTTTCACATTGGAAAGTGCTGTTTCTTTCTTTGGTGTAGTCCGTTCATTTTGACGAGTATGGTTAGCTTTATTGGTTTGATTCTGCTTTGTTGTCATTGTCTTTTGCTTCGTTGACCCTGCTTTTCCACGAAAAATCTTACTCATACTGCGTTGAAATCTTCTGGTTTGTCGATTCATCATTTGACGAGGTCTGCGAAACACTTGTCTGCCCATGTTTTGAGAGTCGTTGCTTTGTAAAGAGAATAGGCTCATTAAATCGCCCAGTTTAAAATAAATCCCTGCAAAGGTCACAATTTGTAAAAACATAATCATGAAAAAGGGAGAACTTGCTGACAGCGAATAAAGCATAGTGGAAATACTAAAGGCAACGGTAATAATCAAGGTAATACCAGCCCTTGTCATAATCACATTAAATAACTTGGTAATGGCATGCCTGCCCATGCCATCAAAACTCGGCAACATACTTAATAGGAAACTGATTGGCAAAAACATAGCGAAAATAATAAATAGCACTTGCGAAAAAATCATGATTCCTGTTAGAAGGAAAACAAAAATCGAGATACCAATATTGAATACAAACAAAAAGAAGACTGTTCCTAATCTGGAAATCGTCTTCGGTAGGGTTAAATAGGTATTGTCATGATCTTCAATTTCTTCAATCACTACATTTTCTCTATCTTCACCATTGTTTGTATCTGGACTGGTAGACAATAAACTTTCCACACGTTCTTCCCCTAACGCTTCTACATCAGTGGAGCCATATTGAAGCAATAGCCATGGTTGCTTTACTTGAACAGAGAATAAGCTGTCACGTATCATGTCCACACTGTCTTTCCCTTGACTATCCGTGTTAGGAAGAACAATTTTTGTCCCAATATTCAGACTGGCGGTACTGACATCTTTGGAAAAATCATTGATTTTCGCAATATAATCGGGTGCATACGCAATAAAGGAAGCCGATAGAATAAACACCACGACAAAGTTTAAAACAGCTCGTATCACTTTCGTCGTTTCTCGCTTAACCAATCCTGTATAGGCAACATAGATTCCAACAATGAGAATAAAAAGAAGGAGGAAACCGACATAAAACCCTGAACTGGAAAAGCCATTCGGTGTAATGCCTGCAATCGTCTGCATGTTTTCGCCAATTGCTTGGGATGTTTGACTAATGAAATCTAAGGTATAGGCTTCTTTCACCAAATAACCTGTGGCGTTCGATAGATAAAGAGAAATTGTCCAAATAAAATTAGTAATGGCATACAATCCATACATCACCGATTGTCCTATGCCATCACTCCAATTCCATGGAAGCCAGCCCCAGCTATTGTCCACATAATAATCAAGCTGATATTGATTCAAACCATACTTGGAGTATTCATTGCTTGTATCAATGGTTTCATCAACTAAGCCTGTCGCTTGTACTGCATTGCCCAGCGTGCCTAATAAAAGTAAAATAACGCCCACACAAAGGAGCGTTATCCAACTATAGTGAAGAAATTTCTTTTGTTTTTGTGTCATTCTTCCACCTCATTTCGCACAGGCGGTCTGGTATCAAAGGCATGAAGCAACTCTTCAAAAATCGGGTGAAACTGCATAACCCCTACACGACCATAGATGTCTGAAACTAAACATTGTCCATTTTCTAATTCACGTAAGCGTTTCTGATTGTTTTCATCTTCCTTGTCCACACCAAAAAATTCTAAGGTCTTTTTGATTTCCACTAGGTCAGTGGAACGAAAGGCAAATTTCAAGCCAATATTATTCTTCATCTTTTCATCTAGTAAATCGTCCGCGTTTTGAGTAACGAAATAGACCCCTGCATTCATGGCACGTCCTGCTCGAACCAATCGCATAGATAGAGCTTTTCCTTGTGCCACTTGTAAAAAACTCCAAGCCTCATCAAGGTCAACAATTTTAAAAATGGAACGGTCAGAGTGGATAAAGTCTAAAGCAAAGGTACTAATGACAATCAGCATTGCCACACTTAATAATTCCATGGTAGTGTATTCTTCAAAAGAGCTATTGGAATCGGGTAAGACCAAATCTGCCACTTGAATAATATTGAGTTGTTTTTCCAAGCTAATGGATTGGGTGACACTGCCATCACTGAATAACAGATGGGCAAAATCATAATCGACAAAGCTTTCGATATGGTCAGCAATACTATTGCTGATGGGCGTATCTTCTTTTCGCAATTCATCAATCACCAATAACAACCCTCGTTGTTTGCTTTGAGTTACACTCCGAATAGCTTTACGCAGGACAGGAAACTTCTCGCTATCTCGGCTGGAAATACCTGTTAAGAACGTGAGAATATCAATGGCAAGGCTTTCTGAATCTTTCGGGAGTTTTAAAATCACATAAGGGTCAAGTAACCCTTTATTGTCGTTCTCACTCGTGAGATTAACAATATTGATTTCATGGGCAATATCAGGTAAGGTTTCTTTCCATTCACCACGTTCAGCTTTTGGGTCAACAATGGTTGCCTGTCCGCCAAAGAGTACTGAATAATAGACCAGCATATTGTTAGAGAATGATTTTCCGCCACCTAATGAACCAATAAAAGCGGACGCTAATGCATTTGTTACAGAGCCTTTAATTCCTTGACTTGCAAGGCTAGGTTGGAGATAAATATTTCTGCCTGTATCGAGATTGTAACCGACGTAAATACCAGAATTTTCACCAATCATTTGTGTAGCACCGAAACCAAGACCAGCCAAAAAATCCGACGTGACATATTGAATATAGTCATTGATATATCGCTTGCTTGAGGGAATAAATTCATTATGCAAGCCTAGCATATCGCCAAAAGGTCGTACTAATTTGATAGACAGATCATCATAAAAATCTTTTACTTCATCACAACGTTGTTTCAGCTCGTCCAAATTCTTTGCCGATACCCGTACCACATAGCTTAGTTTGTACATAGATTCTTTGGTTTGGTCTAAATTACTTTCTAATTCATCGACAGATTCTAAAGCGTCCACCACATTAGTACTGGTTTCGTTGTCGCTTTCCCATGCGTGGCTATCTAAATCTTTCAGTTCTTTCTTTTTATTGCGAACGGTAGATAAGGCTTTTTTATTGGCGACAATTTCAACATTCATACTGGTATCAACGGGGAAAGTAAACTGCTGTTGCTGGTAATAAAAAATTTCACTATTAGGGAAATCCAATTCACCAACAATACTATTAATTGTAAAATACGCCACATAAGTAGTGGTATCTTCCTGTTCAATCCGTAAATAGCGTTGATTTTCTTCGATTAAACAGCGAGTGGGTTTGAGAATATCGTATTTCTTTACCAACACTTTTTTATCTTCGTATCGTTTCGGTAAATGGTAGTCGTAGTCATCAAAAGGGACACCTGTTTGCCCGTAAAGATGTTCAATAATATAACCAAAATCATCTTTCTCCAATTTACGAATCTGAAAGCGTCTGGATAATTTACTTTCTAACAACTGTTCCATCTTAGAAAAGCGTTCGATTTCCGCCATAGGCATAGAAACAAAATCGCCCATTAATTTGTGATTCACACCATGAAAGAATTCCGCAAATGCTTTTTGAATTTCTTTCCCAACATTTTTTACGGATACTTCCTGTTCATTGAGGTAGAGTTTAAAACCAATAAAAAAGCGATAGTCTACTTGATTGTCACCAATCATAGAAATTAACGCTTCGGTCTGTTCATCTATTTTTTCGTAAGCTATCTCTTTTAATCGTCCAGTGATTTCTTTTTTCGATTGTTCCTGTGTGGCTCGAATACTTGATTCGGTTGCTAGTTGCAGAGCATGAATCTTGCCATCACGATTTTGGGCAATCAATTGACAGAAATTATCATGAACTTGAATTTTTTCATCGGAACTTAAAAAACTGTAATTATAGGGAATTAATTCATAATAAGCGAATACTTCGCCATCATGATTAAATACGAGATTATCTTCCATATATTTAATCGGATATGCCATCTAGTTGTTCACTCCTTACAATCGTAATCGATTCATTCATTGTTTCTTTTTTTAATCGTATTTGTTTGCCAGCGTAGGTTACTTTAGGGCGTAGAGCATAGGTAATGATAGACTTTAGAAATCCATAGGGTTTCTTTCCGTCAAAGGTCTTTTGGCACATGAACCCAGTGAGAACAATGGGAATCCCTAAGTATTTGAGTAGTGCTCCGTCAATCAGAGAAAGTGGTGGTAAACTGCCAAAGAGTATGACGACAAACAAAGAAACAATAAACCATGTCATTTGCGTAAAGGTAATTGGGAAAGGGAGTTGTAAATCATTAATCGCATAAATCACTTTTTCTACTGACCAAATACTGGTGTAACTTCTTATTTTTTTCATGTCTTCACGTCCTTTCCGTAAAAATAGAAAAAGAACAATCAAAATAGGTGATTGCTCTTTCAATGCTTTAACTATTCAATTTTATTTTTTGTCCATTTTGCAATAATACCTTCATCAGTTTCTTCATCATCTGGATTCATTGAATATCTGAAACTTAAATTGGTATCTGACCCTAATCGTTCATATAAGCTGGGTCTATACAATCTCGTTTTATTGTCATTAAAAGGACTTCGTTTTCCCAGCTCACCATTTCCCTTTAAAGGATTTCTTCTAACTGAAAAACAATATTTTTTTCTGGGATCTTCTGAATCACTTTGACTTAATGAGAAACACATGGCTTCTTTTTGGTCTTCATTTTTCTTCTCACTAACTTCTGTCGGAATAAATCGAGCAAGAGTTTGGCTAAATTGAAATAAAACATCTCCCAAGTTACTACTGTATTCGATACCAAAATATTCTCTTATTGTTTTCGTGTCTGTATATAATTTTACCGAATTAGCATAGACAGCTAGCATATCTGAAAAATCGTTTTCCTTTAAAAATTCTAGTTTTAACAGAGCATATTCTGGAACTTTTTCCTCTTTTTCAAATAGCTTAACAAGTACAATATAATTTTGCTGTTTGTAACGAAAGTAAAAGGAATCTATCACCCAGCCTTTATCTTTCATGTCTAGTTTTAATAGTTTAAGATTTTCAAATACATTTACCATAATTTATACCTCTCCGTGCTATTTATTAATTTAATTATAACACGGATTGTTAAACTTACTGACAATATTCAAATACCCCATGAGAGGTAACTAGGTAATTACCCTCTATTTCCATATCACGTCCCAAAGATTGGTAGTCAATATAATTTTGTAAATTGGAAGGGACTTCACCAAGCTGTCCTGTTTCTTCCACGTAATAACGGGCGACATCTTCCATCGAATCACAATCACTATAACAATGAATATCCTCTTTGTTTTCCAGTAATTCTTCCAAGCTACTAAACCACATGCCTTGAATTTCTTTGAGTTCATTATAAATAGGTGTACCTTCGATTTCTTGAATGGCTTCACATAGACGGTTGATTTCACTAATCGGCGTGTATTCGTCCACATCAAAAGGAAGCTCAAAATCATGTATTGCATATTCTTCGTAGTCCTCATTTAAACCGATTCTTTCTGCCATTTCTTCCTCATCAATTGGTGGAGTAAACCATGCTCCGACTAATTCACCTTCATTATACCGTCCTAAATTTGCCACATAGACTTTCATTTCCAATTCTTATCACATCCTTTTTATAAAAATAGTCATAAAAAAAGTAGCAATCAGTTAATGACGCTACTTATCAAGGTATCCGCTAATATAATCTGTAACTGTACTTGAAATACCTATTATTAGTTTTGCTTCTCTCTTTCCAATAATATTTGTATTAGGGTGTGCAAGTGAATGCCTATTTCTTGCTTCATTAAGAGAGCTAATCATTCCATTTGATGACCTTATCGTTGTCTTCACTATATCAGCAAGTTCAGTAGGTTGAATTTCTTTTTCAATTAATTGTTGTATCCTACTATATAATTTAGATAGATTTTCGTCTCTAGGAACTGTAATTTCATATTTTTTTAGTATTTCAATTAAATATCCATGAAAAGCAGTGTGAACTCTGTCAAAGGCACGTTGATATTCACCATTACTCATAAAAGACTCAGCGTCTTCAATAGCTTGTGAAACCACATCACTAATTTTCAACTGACTAAAGTTAATTACTTCGTAATTCTCTGGAAGTGGTACTAAAATAGTATCCACTAATACATTATCACCTTGTTTATCATATATGGAGCTTGCTGTCTGGGTAATCAAATCTTTATGACTTTCAAAAAAGTCTAAATCATCAAAAGGAACTCTTATTTTAAGATATGTGCAAAGCGTATTCCAGCCCTTTTTATATCCTTTATAATAAGTAAAATCGTCAGTCTCATCTAAAGTTACCTCTGATATTTTCATTTTAGAAACAATCTCGTTACCTCCTTCATAATAATTTGAAGAGCTCTTTCTTTCTAATGTTTTAATTAAAAGAGATTTAAATTGATCATTTGTAAACATATTCATAAATCCTTTCATAACAAAATATATACTTCCTATTTTATCATGAAAAATATCTGTTAAGCACCAATGATTCGGTTAAATAAGTTTAATAACACATCTTTCACGCCAGCTGCATTGAACACAAGTCCGACGGCGATTAGAGCAATAATCAAGAAGCCAATGAGTTTTGAAAATTCTCGTTTAAAACCTAAAAACAGTCCAATGACAACAATCGCTAACAATACCAATGACTGTGCATTATCCAAGAACCAGTTGTACAAATTCTGCCCAAAATTCATGTGATTGTCCTCCTTTCCTTAAGATATTTTTCTCGATAATAGATATAGCTTTTTACACGCCTTAATAATTGAAAAGGGGTTAAATGCTCTCCATAGACGGTTACTCGATTGGTATAATTATTATAAAATCTCACCTTGTAAAAATCATAGGTATAGATGGTATCACCAGCTTGCCGTTTTCCCTCAATAATGAGAGACGTATATTTCCCTGTATTTTGTATATACGCTTGAAACTCACTGCCACACTGAAACCCTAACTTCTTTAATTCTTTTGTTAAAAGGCTCATGTAATCAAATCCTCCATGGCTAGATGTTGTTGTTCAATTAATTTCTCATGTTTTTCTGTCAGTTTGGCTTCCTGAATCATGGTGGAGATAATGGTTGTACCGTTGAGAACATCTAAAATGCTTGCGATTTTTAATGTAGGGGCGACTTGATGATGTAACCAGTTCAATGTTCGTTCAAAAGAATAAGGCTCTGGCTGTGTGGTTAGGCGTAATGCTCCACGATTTTTACCGATAAACCATTCCCAACGTTCATTAGTTTTCCAATCACTCCGACGTTTAGTGTCGTCTTTATCTGCAAAGCGGATATAGCGATTGATAATTTCAAAGGCTGTTTTTTCCGCCTGTTGATGTGCCAATAAATCTTTCATGGCTTGGGTGGCTCGGTCATTTTTTAACCGAATTTCAAACCGATTCTTTACTTCTGCGTCTTCTAAGGGAACATCATTTTTCACGTATTGCTCATAATCTTTCTCATATATACAGAAATAGACTTCACTTTTTAATGAGCCAATATAAAGTGTGTTTCCCATGTATGGTTTTTCATCACGGTGAACCAATTCACCACTGCGATAATTTTTAAAGCTTCGAAAGACGGAAATGCATTCTTCCTGTTTACATTTCTTTGCCAAATCTGGAATATTCAAAATCCCTGTTTTATCGTTGATAGCTAAATCCAAGCGTTTGAAAATACCTTTATGTTCCATGCAATCTTGAAAGAAATCATACCAGCTCCGATGTTGAGCCAATAGAAAGTTTTCAAATTGCCGACAGCCTTTTCCTTTCAGTTCTAATAAAACACCTTTACTTACATCATGAGAGACTAGGACAACAATATCACCGAAACGATAGTGTTCGGGATAAGAATAATAGCCAAAGTCTTCGTGTAGCATATAATCCATATTCAAACGTAAAACCTCACCGATAATTTGAGCCACATCATTGGTAGGGAATCGAATCCGTACATAGTCGAATAACATCTCCAATGGGTTATCGGGATTGAAGCGTTCCAAAGCGTTCAGTAAATCTTCTTTCACCTGTTGAGTAGGGACTGCCTTGCCTGTTTCAATATCCGATAGGTAAGGTCTGGTAATATGAGAAGCAACCGCCAGTTTATTTTGAGAAACGCCATAAGCCAGTCGCTTTTCTTTCAATTCCTTAATCCAAATTTTTTCGTTTTCCATTCGCAAACCTCCAATCTAAAAAAGATGTAAACTATGACCCTTGAGTTTACACCTTTCATATTTTCCGCAATCCTTTGTACCATCAACATTGGTTGATGAGAATTGCCTGTTTTCAGTTGTATTTGTGCCCCCCTGTTAGATAGAGGGGGCTAAAGGATTGGCGTGGCTAACGCCACACCAATCAAAGCAAGTCTGAACCTGTACCTTTCACTTCGTGCGGTACAGGCTCAGATTGCTTTTTTTGAATGACTTTTCCTATTTCTCCTAAGAAATCGTACCTTTTTGGTACAAGGGGTGTATAAAACTCACTAATCACACTTTTTCCTGTATCCACGTAACCTCTTCCCTTGATGGGTTTTAAGAAAAATTGTTTTTGTGTATCGCTTCCGAACATCATACCAAAGCCCATTTCAGACATACGACCCAAAGCCACACGGAAGTTAAAGTTGTCCCGAATCCCATCACTAAAATATTTTGCGTCTGGACGTTGACAGGCAAGAATTAAAAAGAAGCCTGCTTGTCGTCCTAACATTACAATTTGTTTGAGTTTATGAATAACGGTGGTACTTTCACGACCTAGCATATCCATCATTGCCACATATTCATCAAAAATAAGAAAATTGGCAGACAAACCAAGATAAGCATAATTTTCTCCTGTTTTATAGTTAGGGTGTTGTTTCATGGTTTCACTGCGATCAATCATATCTTCGTAAAATTGATTGATACATGCCAACATATCTTCTTTACGGTAATAGACATTATTCATGACCGCCCCTAAGTCTGCCAAATCAGCATTTTTAGGGTCAAGAATATAAAGCTTTGCATTTGTATGCAGGAGAGATTCAATCAATGTGAGAATAAAATAGGATTTTCCACTACCAGTGCCCCCAGCAATTAACATGTGAGGGAGAGAATCGAACTCCCAATAGACCGATTCCATCAATTTGACACGTCCATCTTGAGCTACCACGTCTTCAATGCCAATTCGATTGCCAATAGTATCATAAAGTAGGACATACTCTACATAAGAATCTTTCAACGTTTTTTCCACTAATTCACAATACAATCCTGTTTCTAGTTTGTTTTCTAGGTGCAAAAGCTGATCTTGATATTTCCCTAAGGTGATTTCTACATGAATATGGATTAGTCCATCTTTCATTCGATAATATATTTTAGGAAAATGGCGGATTCGTTGTTTGGTTTTCTTGCTGGGTAAATCTTTAAAGAATCCCTCTGATTGAGTTTCTTCGGCTTCATACCAATGATTTTCTAAAATCATACGAGCTAACTTTTGACGGTGCTCTAACTGTTTTATAGAATCTATACGATAGTGATAATAAAGCCAGCTGATAAGTCCGCATACAAAAAGAGCAGTGAGAATACTGCTCCAAAAGTATGGCGTATGAAGTTGATAGAAAAATGTATCTAACTGAACTGCTTGCCAGTTCACCGATTGTAACGCTCTCCAATGAAAAGGGAGTAGGACGACTAGAAAAACTACCAGCAATGAAATTAGTACAAAATGATAGACCAAGTGCTTATCGTTGGCTTTGATTCGCTCTCCTCTGTCATGAAGCAATGGCATAAAAATCCTCCTTTCCACCTATCAAAATAATTGTGTATTGTAGATACGAGCCTGTTTATCAAAAGTTGGTTGAGAAATGGCTTCATATTTCTGATAAGCGATTCGCTTTTCAAAGCGTAAATTTTTTTCTTTCGGATAATAATGACGTCGATAGAGAGTGTGTCCTAACAGTTTTTTCGCTTCTTTTGTCAACGGATAGAGATAGCGAAACATGCGTCCATTGATTTTCTCAATCCCTTTGTATTCGCAAAATGCCTGGGAAAGCCAATGCTTTTTCTCTACCTGTTCAAAGCGAGCATTTTCCTCTAATAAAAGGCGAGCACTTCGAGGGTGTATCTTTTCCCATGACTGCTTATCACGATAGACACTTGTCTTGAAATACCCGCAGTAAAAGAAGTTGGACGCTTGATAGACATAGCCACATTTTCCCTCAATTCCATCTGCCAGTGTATATAAAAAATGACAGTCCGCATGTTCTTTCAACCACTTAATTAGAGCTGAAAGAGCTTGACTGCCAAAATAATTGGTTTGATTCATTTCTGGAAGAAAACACATCTTTCCAATTTCTAAATAATCTGTGGTTTGAAGGGAACTGTCGGGAAAGAGTTTGCGTATGGTTTGTAGGGGTTGCGTACCCCAGCCTAATTCCACAACGCCTAATAATTTTTCTTCTGAAAAAATCCCTAGAAAGTATTTACACAATCTAGGGAGTATCTTTGAATAATGGTATTGCCGAATAAAAGAAATGGCTTCATCTTTCGGAATTTCTTTCAAAATCAATGGTGTGTTTGTCATAAGCAACACCTATTTTTCACTTTCGGACGCTTCTTTTTTATATTTCTGATGAGGTTTTGTCTGTCCTTTTAATACAAGATCGTCTGCTTTCACGTACCAATCAACGTCTGCCCCTCGAAAAGTAGCCGTCGCTACGGTATCTGCCACAGGATTGATTAATTCCACTTCTGCGTTGTAGTCAAATTCTTTCAAAGGAACAGAAGCGGGGATACTGACTTGTATCATGCGTCCTTGTCCTTTTGATTTTAAGTCATAGGTACGTTCTTTAATTTCTTCGGAAACCGTACCATCTTCATTCTGGATACGAACCTCACGACGCAAGGCGGAAAATTTCAATGTGCCAAATGTCTGGTCTTTTTCAATCACAATACCTTCTGCTAATCTCATATTTTTTCACCTTTCCTTTCTTATGCTTTCACCATATCGTCTGCGTGCATAATGTAATTGGTAAATCCTCGATTGCCAATTTTATAACCTTCTGCGGTAATATGTGGGTTGATGAGTTTGACTTTTTCGTCGGATTCAAAATGTTTCTCGCCAGCTTCGGAGGGAAGAATGACAACAATATCATCTGCTCGTTGAATCGTTGAGTATAAATTGTAACTACGAGAGAGAATGGTTGGTCTGCCATTTATTCGACGTTGTTCAATGTTCCCTTCACCAGCATATTCTAATTGTCCAAATGTTTTTTCCATATTGGGAATGACATATTTAAGTTCCATATTTTTACCTATCCTTTCTGTTTTTATGTTTGAATGAATCTTATTTGTGTGATGGTTTTAAAGGGGGGAGAGCGACCTTTTGATTCTTGATTTTTTATTTTCATAAGTTCACTTCCTTTCAAAATTGGGTAAAAAAATAGACGCTCCGTACTGAGCGTCCGATTCCTACTATATTTAAAACAACGACTACCTAGGTATTTTAAATATTATAATCAAATTCTATTTTATCTAATAATTGAGTGGGATAAAGCAAGTCTCCTTTACTCGTAAAATAACCCACCTCTGAGAAAAGAAATAAATTATTTTTTGCTCTTGAACAAATTACGTATAGTAGTTTTCTCGCTGAACTAATTCCTTTATCAGAAACATTAAAAATTTCATTCCAATGAGGAATTTTCCCGTTTAGAAGATTAATAGCGATAACAGTATCATACTCATTTCCTTTAACTTTATGTGCTGTAGTAAGTGTGATACCATCTCGAGATTTAAACATCTTCTTAAAACTAGATACACTACTAGATAATGAATTATTTTTTATCCGATCTTCTACTTCGTTAATAAAAAATAGATAGTGCTTAAAAATAGACGGGTAATTTTTCTCGTCAATATTAAGATTAACAAATATATGTTTGGTAACAAATTTGTATAAATCAACACCGTTGTCGTCTCCACTATACATTCTTTTCACACTGTTTATTAGCTGTAATAAATCTAAGTCAATAAAATAATCTTTAACTTCTATTCCAAATTCATTTTTTAATATAATTAAAATATCGTTTGCAATTAGCTTTCTTCTTCGAACCTTTTCACCTGATTCAGTAAAGTACAAAATTGCTAACTTGAAAAATAAACTATGATTATTTACCTTAATTGGTGATATATTTATAGCATCAAAATTGCAATACGGTAATTCTTTCTTTAAATACTCACCCAGTGAAAACAGAGGATAGTGTTGAGGAGCAAGTACACAAATATCTTTTTCATGAATGCCGCTTTCAATCTTTTCCTTTATTATATTTTTTATTATGTTGGGTAAATCCTCCTTAGTAACTTTGCAATCATAACTTATAAAACCACGGTCGTTTTTATTATTCCCTCTGCTTTCAATCTCGTAAGGACAACTCTGAAAATTAGAGTAGAAGTCTACTAATCTCTGATTAGACCTGTAACAGCCATGTAGCGTCTTTGATTGAAAAGTGTGACTAGTTAGCATTTCTAGTTCTTCAACTGATTTAGCTATACCATCTAATGATCCATAAATTGCTTGGTCAATATCTCCAACAAACATTGACTGAATTTGAGGGTTGTTTTGAAGTAATTTAGCTATTACATTGTATTGTAATTCTCTAGTATCTTGAAATTCATCCACATAAATCGCCCTTATATTACTAGCAATATTACGTGCAACGTTACTGTTTACAGTTAAAATTTTATACGCTACTAGTAAAATCATATCAAAATCAATTTCTTTATTTTTTTCCAACATAGTGTGATACATTTCAGAAACTTGAGTATACTGAACTTCATTAATTTTAAAATCATGAGAAAGTGACAAATCAATTTTGTTCAGTTCATACGTTTTGAGATTTAAATTCAGCATATTATTAATTTGGCTGACGTAAGCTCTTTGAGTATAATCATCAATAATTGTAAATCCTTTTGATACTCTTGAGAGATTCATTTTAAAAGGATAAATAATAAATTCAAGACAAAACTGATGTATTGTCCCCACCCAAATATTAATATCATCATCTATACTAAGTAAACTTAGGCGTTCCTTAATTTCTTCAGCAGCTCTATTAGTGTATGTGATAGCAATTATTCTTTTTAGTGATCCATCGTGTTTAATTGCTTGGTAAGCAATTTTCCTTGTAAGTACCCTTGTTTTCCCACTCCCAGGACATGCATTTACATAAAGGTTATCTTCACTTTCTACAACATCTTTTTGTTCTAAATTTAAATCATTTACGATTTTTTCGAAGATATTTGTCATTTTGAAACCTCAGCATAAAGTATTTTTGTGTAATTTTCTATCTGATTGATTAGATACACAACATCCTCATCTTTACCAAAGTACTCTAATAAAGAAATTATTGCTATATTCAAATCAGCTGTATCACTTGTTTTTAAACTAGCTGATAAAGCTGACAATTCTGTAGTTTCCTCGTACAAGTCGATTGTATGGAGTAGAATTTTTTTATAAATTGAGAGATCTACTATTTCCTGACATGCAAAAGCAATAGCATTAAGAATATACTTAGGAATTTTGATTAAAAAGTCAATTTTTTCACCTAACTCAATTGCAAACCACCCCTTACCAACATGATTGGCTAGTTTTAACATCGCTAAATTTCTTTCTAAATATTGTTCACTTTGTATTTCTTCTTTATAAGCAGTTATTGTTTTTTTATCTTTGAATGCGTCATCTATAATTGGACTGACATAAGTTAGAATATTTTCTTTATTCACATCTAAAAACTCAATTTCAAATGTTGTATTAGCATAAAAACAATTAACCCAATTGTTTTCATTAAAAAGGGAGGATAATTTTTCTTTTCTTGCTTGACCTTTCTCTTGTGCAGTGCTTTTATACAATCGATGTTCTGATGGGATTGCCTGTTCATCTAAATCAGTTACAATAGCACACTTTCTCTGTATTCTATCATCGTCAAACAAGCTAGCGATATATTCAAACGAAGTACTACCAACATTAATCAAACCTATTCCAAGTTCGTCTAAGTTTATACCAAATAATTTTTTTACTATTTGAGGAATAAGTATTTCTTCAGCATCTCCTTCAACTAAGATAACACCTTTAGAAAAAAGCAATCCATTTCTTTTAACATCTAAATATCTCTCTACTGCGTTTATTAGATTTAGATTGTTCTTTTTTAACTTTTCTTTAGCAAATGAGTTCAGATTATTTGCTGGATTCATAACGATAGATTTGCCATTAAACGATTTTAATACATTCATCCGAGATATTTCAGACACTTCAGCTAAATGTACAGAATGTGTGGTCATGAGAATCTGAGTATAGTTTTTTTGAAGATTTAATCCTTCGAACAGAGTTTTTTGAATATGATGATGAATATGAGCTTCTGGTTCTTCAATCAACATAATATTAAGTAGTTCTCTTGAACGACACGCTTCAAATTCGACTATTTTCAAAGCTAAATAAATCATATTTAGATGTCCTAACCCTAGTAAGTCTAAGTCGATATTTTGTTCTGGCTTCATTGAAAGAAATTTTGCTAAAGAACCCATATCATCTGACATAGTTGAGGAAAGAAGAAGATTAGGAGAATACACTGAACCAATTATGCTATTTAGTTGCCGATTAATATTTTCGCCAATTTTCCTAATTTCAGGAACACTGGTAATAGTCTCATTTAATTGCTGTATAATTGTTTTTAATGACTCAACATTATCTGATGATATTTTTGATTCAATTGTTTCCATGATTCTTTTGACAGGGTTTCGATTGTTTTTCATTTCTCTAAGAACATCTCGAAGAGCGTCAACATAAACAACCGAAATATGCTTGAAAATATCTGACATGTCAATTCTTGAGCCCAAAAGAGCTTCATCGTCTTCTTCAGGATTACTAGCTATATTGTCATTGAGTCTTCCTACCAATTTATCATAATTTTCATTGATACAGAAATTTAGATTTGATTTAGATGTGTAGTAAAATTCATAGTCGGATAGACGAATAGAATTTCTAAATTCGTTAAATTGATGAGAGTCTAATTCAGTGGAAATATCAAATAATTGCTTTCTAATAGCTTTGTTAGGTCTAATAAATAGAGAAATACTACCTACACCTTTATCTGCATTTGAAATCAATTCTTCTAAGATTGTTTGACTTTCAGAATTTAAAGAAATGGAAGCACAAATCTCATTGTCAAATTCTTCTTCGCTGATTCCTTCAAATGTCGCAGAGATAATAATCCAATGCCCTTGCCACCCATTTTGAATTCCATGAAAAAAATCTGATTCTTTCAGTGTTTTACTACTATAGTAATAACTATCATCTAATAAGATTCTCAATGCAGTAAGAGCATTGGTTTTCCCTGAATCATTCTCACCTATAATAGTATTTGTCTCATTATCGAATCGAAAGATTTCGGATTCATAATTTCTAAAATTTCGAATTTGAAGAGTAGATATAAACATAAGCAGATCTCCTAACTATTTAATTAATATGATTATATAGTAAGTTTATCATAAATTATGTTAGTAAAAGTTCTCATTATAACAATTGGGTTAAAAAGAAAATAGATAGTATTCTACCTCATATTTATTTGAAAGTAATATATAAAAGACGTTCAAATTCGAACGCCTCTCGTTAACCAAATATTGGATTCAGAATCTAGTTTTCATATATAAACAGAGTATGATTAGGTGCAAAAATTGCACTTTTATTTTTATTTATAGTGTTTTACTGTTCTGTATATTGTTTTAACTCCCTTGATAGTATCGCATTCTGTTTTATACACTTTACGTTGAAAACAGAGTGGGAATAAAAGAGTAAGTGAAGTTGACGCCATAACGTTGATTTAACAGCATTTGTATTGTTGTAAAATGGATAAAACAAAGGGAAATAAAGTACGTTCCCCACCAATACAAGAAAGTCGGAATGCTTAGACGTTTCGGCTTTTTTTGTGTTCATCAATTGTACTTGGATTTTTTGAAGAATTTGTTGCACAATTCCTTTTTCAATTGAATTTCGAATTTCATCCAACTCTTCGTTGCCGAAAAAGACTATATCCATTTATGGTTAATATATAAGAATCATCACCACTAATAAATCAGTTCTAAAAATAATTTTGACTCCATATACTTCTCATCAACAACAAAATTTAACTTCCATGAACTAAACGATAAGTTCTACATATATTTCTTCCTTCTTATCACATGTTTTCATTCTTGTTTCCGTTCCCTCTACAAATTTTTTTCTATTTTCAGACTGACCTAAAAATAGATATAAGCAAATGAGAAAATTCACCAGTAAATACACGATATCCTTTTTCTTTATTAATCCACATTAGGTAGGTTTAAGTCAGATTCCTAATGTTGAATCATATGTAACCCCATCTGGAATGGCAGAAATATGAACGTGATAAGTTAGTTAAGTTTAGAAGAAAAAATTATTGACCACTTAGTTAATTAAAGATATACTGCATGGGGTAGTTAAAAATATTTTAAACTAAAATGAGGCGGTACTATGCTAATTAATAAACCAGCTGTCTTAGCTGCTATGAGGCGAAAAAATATTGCTACGCAAACAGAGTTAGCTGAAAGATTGGGCATGAATAAAAGTCAGCTATCTCAAATGCTTTCTGATGATTTTTGTCCTCTTAAAACGAATGTCATTAAAATGATGGCAGAGTTAGAACTTCCATATAACCAAATACTTTTTGAAAAAGATGGTGATACAATGCAAGGAAATGCTATGATTATCGAAGACCCCAGCGTACAATTATCCCTTTTCCCTAGTTCTGCAATTGATCGTTTTTCTTATCGTTTAGATGAATTTGTTGATGTCGAACAAATTAGCCCTGAAAAAAATTATTCATTAGTTGAAACTTTTGCGGGAGCAGGAGGTTTGTCTTTAGGATTAGAAAAATCCGGACTACATTCAATTGCTGATGTCGAAATAGACGCCACAGCTTGTACAACGCTCCGCAAAAATCGTCCAAGTTGGAATGTAATTGAAGCAGATATTACTGAACTAGCACATGCTGGTATTAAGCAGCATAAACAATTTGATTTTACTGGTGATTTGGATGTTCTTTCCGGTGGCTACCCATGTCAAAGTTTCAGTTACGCTGGTCTACGTCATGGTTTAGATGATATTCGTGGAACATTATTTTATCCTTATTCACAGTTACTTAAAGAATTAAAGCCCAAAATGTTCATCGCTGAAAATGTTAAGGGTTTGGTAAATCATGACAATGGCAGAACTCTAGAAACCATGATCCAAGTCTTTGAAGAAGCCGGTTATCAGGTTGTCTGGAATGTATTAAATGCTTGGGATTATAACGTTGCACAAAAAAGAGAACGTATAGTGATTGTTGGTATAAGACATGATTTGTATAAAAAACAATCATATTCTTTTAAATTTCCACAAGCTCGTCAATACAAACCTGTGTTAAAAGATGTATTAAAAGATGTTCCTGAAAGTTCAGGAGCTACCTATCCTGAGAGCAAAGTCAAAGTTTTAGATTTGGTTCCACCAGGTGGATGCTGGATTAATTTACCTGATAATGTAGCTAAAGAATATATGGGTGCATCTTATCATTCAGGCGGTGGTCGTCGTGGAATGGCACGACGATTATCTTGGGATGAACCTTCATTGACTTTAACCACCTCTCCCGCGCAGAAACAAACTGAACGTTGTCATCCATCTGAAACACGCCCATTTACAGTCAGGGAATATGCACGTATTCAAAGTTTTCCTGATGATTGGCAATTTGCTGGTAGCATGGGAAATCAATACAAGCAAATCGGTAATGCCGTACCAGTTAATCTTGCCGAATATATTGGCAAAGCAGTAGTTCATTACTTAAATCAATTTGATTAATTATGGAGGTTATTCATGTGTGGAATCTGTCATTTATCACGGAAGAACAATTGACTAAGCATATCAAAGAGACTATCAAAAAATATGGTGAAAAATTAAAACCTTATGACTTAAAAAAATTTAACAGTAATATTGTCGATCCTATCAAACTGATTTTCGATAAAAATGTCTATCAAACAACTTGGGATGAAATCATAAAGAACGAAATTTTTCGTCAACGTGATAAATCAAGTAGCAATGATATTGGTTATTTCCATCAGAATATCTTCCAATATTTTAAAAACTGTACTGTTCCCAAAGAAGGTTGGGATGTGATTTATAAAAATCCTGATGGAATTTCTATAACTGAGGGGAGCATTGTCCACACTATCTATGTAGAAATGAAGAATAAGCATAACACAATGAACTCAGCTTCATCCGCAAAAACTTACATTAAAATGCAAAATCAAGTTCTTAATGATGATGATAGTGCCTGCTTTTTGGTAGAAGCGATTGCCAAAAAATCACAAAATATCAAATGGGCTACTACTGTCGATAAACAAAAAGTTCAACATAAATTGATTAGACGAGTCAGTATGGATCAATTTTATGCCTTATTAACAGGTGAAAAAGACGCTTTTTATCAATTATGCCTCCATTTACCAAATATTATTAAAAACGTCTTAGCTACATCGGAAGAAAATTTAGTACCAAAAGATACTGTCTTTGATGAACTGAACACCATTGCTGAAAAAGACGATATTCCTTTCGCACTTGCTATTTATATATTGGGCTTCTCCGATTATGTTGGGTTCAAAAAATAGGTAACTACACATTAAATAAAACCTTCGTTTAGAAAATAAAAAAACACTAGAAGACAATTAATATTACACGCCTGTCTTCTGGTGTTTTTTAAATTATTTAATTAAGCAGTTTTAATAAAATATTTATTTTGAATGCATGAATCGTTTATAAGATTCAATTGCTGCATTTGGAAACCTATTTTCATTTAAGTTGTAACGTATAAAGTCGTGACTTTTCTGTAATTCTTCCAATTTCGAAACTGTACTTTTATTAAAAGGATTTAGAATTTCACCAAAGTTATCATAATAGTTTTGAAGTAAGTATTCCATATAGTTTGCATATGAGTTCGGTTTTCCTGATTTTGATTTATTTTTATCGAAATTGAAATTCGTAAAATCTGTTCTAAACTTACCTAAGCTAGGAATATTAATATTAACATTCCTCACTTTGCTGGTCTTGCCATATTTCGTAAATACAATTTCATCAGGAGCTGTATAATCATCTGCAAGTGGCTCTTTAATTATTGCTTCATTAATTTTCTCATCAGAAAGTAAATCAACTGTTGAAACATCTAGTGCATCAGCAATTTTATCCATCAATGATAAAGTAGGTTCTGTTTTACCATTTAATACATAGGATATTCGCTCTTGAGAAACGTCTGCCTTTCCACCTAACGTTCCTTGTGACCATCCCTTTTGCCAAAGCTTCTCTTTTATATTTTTGATAAGAATGTCATAGGATTTATTCATAAATATTATTTTATGATAGACCCCGAACTGGTTCTATCGTATATTTTTATATTTACAGCAAAAGCAGACACTAACATTGAATTTCAGAAAGAAACTTTTCTTCGGAATCTTTCATATCTTTTTCAAAATCAGCGTATTTTCCACTAACTTGCGGAATTGTAAATCCTACTTTGAATATTTCTCCACCAAATCCTGCCAATGTACCAACTGATTTTCGTTCATTATCTTTTTGTGATGGATAAATCACCCCTGCTGAACTAGCTTTCAACACATGAAGATAGCTTGTCATTTGGTATAAATCTTCCCGTGATATACCTTTATTATTTTTATCAAGTTGTTTATATTTCGCATCAAGGATGACAGAATCTGAATAGAAGTCTGGATATCTGGGATTCTTATTATCAGTATAAAAATAAATTGGATTTTTTCGAGTTTTATTTTCTGCATGAGTAAATTTTGGTTTTAACAATGTAGCGAGATATTCTTCCCAAAGCCATGCAACATCAATGATGATCCCGTGAGCTTCATCCTCTTCATCTCCGAAGCCAATATGTTCTTCATTGAGAATTTGAATACATAATTTCTGTAAAAGAGAATATTCCTCAAAATATCCATGTTTTACTGGATTAAGGACGTTTCCTTTAATAATTTCATCTCTATCTAATCTCGAGTAACTAGGTGTTATATTAATGACTTCTCTAACATTTTCTTTGAAATCAGTTGTTACTAAACTATCAAAGCTAAATTTCAATTGTAATTTTTCAATAGTATGACGAATAAGTTGAGTCAAATTATTATCGTAACTGAATTCACGAGTATCATATGCAATTTTACCCATAAATGGTGTATTGCATTTAATGTGTCTTGCAATAGATATTTGGCCTTTGATGTTTGAGTCATTGTATTTTTTACTGACATATTCTTTGTAATTTCCCTTGCGCATTGCTTCATCTAAATACATTGGAAATAAATATGCAAGTAAATCATAATAAGAAAGCTGACTATCGATATTTATTTTTGTTCGGTTAACATTAATATTCATTACTTTTTGCAACAGATATCTTAAAAAAAAATCTCTATTGCCTTCTTCTGAATCGTAAAATCTCGAATTTATCTGAAGTTCATCACTACCTTTTTTGAAAACTCCAATCAAATTACTTGTCCAAATGTGTTGATTGCTTCTTCTAAATAAATAATTCTCTTTTTCGAGGTCGACTGAATCATTGATAGTTGGTGGAAAGATAATAAAACCGTCACGTTCCAAGTTTGATAAATCTCTATCAACTAACTCTTCAATTATTGGATTATCTGTAAACTCTTCTTTTACTTTACTATTATCTTCCAGCTGAATCATCAATTTCACCTTTATAAGCATTCTCTAAAATTTTCAATTTATGATTTGCCGCTCTTTCACCACGAAAGTAATCCTTTAGCAACGGCTTCAATTTGCTATTCCACAGCTCATTTCCATCAATTTCTCCCTTATCTAGAGCTTTGAAATAACTTCCACCGATTTGATAATCAACAGTCAAGCCTATTTCACTAGAGATAATCATATCGTTAACTTTATCCATTAATTTAATTACTGACGAACTGGATAACATACCTTGCGATTCTTTTGCAGTAACTTCTTCGAACATAAATCTGCGACGCATTGCAAAATCAAAAGTATCCACTGAACGGTCGATATCATTCATCGTTCCTATAATATAAACATTTTCAGGAATATAGAATTTTTCTTCATTTTCAAAAAGATTAGCATATTGAGTAGATACTGCACCATCTGTACCACGATATTCTGGATCAATCGAGAAAAAGAGCTCCCCAAATATTTTACTTATTTCTCCACGATTGATTTCATCAATGACAAATACATACTTCTTCTCTTCAATAGTTGATTTTTCATATTCAGGCAAGTTGTAATCATCTTTTAAATATTTAAGAACCGCTCTCATTCTTGGTTGATGGCTACCACTCTTTCGTCCTCTATTACCTTGCCATACTCTAAAAATATTTTCCTTCGTAAGGCTATAGTTTTGACTAGACGTAGATTCATCTTTAAGATTTCCATTACTATTAACTGAATAAATAATAGCAGATTCATTTTTTTTCACCCTAGGAACAGCTACCGTTTCATTTTCTCGGACATTCTCAATAAATTTCCCCCAAATATCTTCAAATATTTTAAAGCTAGGCTCTTGCTGCATTTTTGCTTTATTACAGAATTCTTTAAATATTCCATTTTTTGGTTCAAAACCAATCTGATTATTTATTTGAATAGGACGTAAGCCTTCTACAAAATCAGTATAATCATAGCTAGGATGGAACTGAACAAATTCAAATTGTTCGCTATCAGCTAACTCATCCCTAGAAATATCAATTAACTCTGCTGCAAGTTCTTTAGCAAGATATGTTTTACCTGTTCCGGGTGCCCCACGGAGAATTATGTTATATGACTTTTCTAATTTTTTTGACATTTCGTGTACCTTCATTTTTTCTTTACCTCCATCACCTTTGATAAAATTACTTTCCTTCAGCAACTGAACATAATTCTTATAAAATTCTATAATCGTTTGATTTGGTTTCTTCCTATCATTCAGATTAAATTGATCTAGCGGCACTGGATTACCAACCCATATCCCTTTGTCAATTTCGTTATTAAATAGTTGCAGAGCATCTATGTTATTTTTTTCTTCGTTCCATTTAACACGCACGTTCATCCCTGTAGAATTCCAATTTATATAACATGATTTAGTAAACAATTGATATCCCGTGGTAATATTTACATCCATCGGAACCTCAGGAGAATAATTTCGCCATTCTATATAGCTACCTTGAATACGCTGTCCTGCATAACCTTGTCCCGATTTTGGTTCACTATCATAAAATTTTTCTTCATTATTGTTGTTGTTCGCTAACATTATGTGCACAAAATACTCAAGTAATTTCTTAAATTTATAGTAATCATTTTTATCAGAATCATTTTGAGTTGAGTAAAGAAATTCTAAATAATAGTGTAAACCTCCCTTAAGATTATCGAATTGGAGATTATCTTCTTTAACGATAAATATATTTCTAGCATCCTCTTCAGAGATTCTATCCAAATTTAGTAGTGATCTCACTCGTTGAGAAAAATCTTTTGGATCAACTATCTCATCAATTGTTTTTTTATCATCAGAAAACTTTACTTGGCTCAATACATCTAAATATTGAGTAACCGGAATACTTGTCATAATTTTTACATCTGTATACCATTTTTTGAATGAATCATAACTCATCAAAAAAACTCCTTTACAAAAAATTATTAACATCATTATACCACTCAAAGTACCTGTCTTAAGCTTCCTTAAAATTTTGATCATACTGAAAACTAATACAGATATTTCAGCATGATTATTCTTTATAATCACCCTCCCCCGAAAAAACACCCAACTCATCCAATCTAAAACCCTAACTCATTCAACCATTCGGCGACTTGCTCTTCGCGATCTTTTAGTTCAGATTCAGCAGCCATTTTTCCTAAATATTTTTCAGAGATGATTTCGCCATCAGACATAAAGAAGATCTGTTCTGTTTTTGAAGCAACTTTTGCGTCATGGGTTACTAATAAAATCGTCGTGCCGGTTTGATTGATTTCATTAAACAAGTTCATAATTTCAGCAGCAGACTTTGAATTCAGGGCACCGGTAGGCTCATCGCCAAAAATAATTTCTGGATTGTTAATGAGCGCTCGACAGATGGCAACTCTTTGTAATTGTCCACCGGAAGCTTGCGTAATATCTTTTAAGGCTAGTTGATTAACACCCGTCTGTTGCATCAGCTTGTCTGCACGTTCATCAATTTGTTGCTGGGGTTCTTTTTTGCCTAAATAGGCGGAGAGTACGATGTTATCTCTCAGGTTGAAATTCTTTAGTAAGTTGGCTTGTTGGAAAACAAAACCCATTTTGGTTAGTCGTAGATTGGTTAATTGTTCTTCAGATAAATTGGCGAGTTTTTCTCCAGAAAATTCTATCGTTCCTGAAGTTGGTTGTGTCATGCCACTGATAGTATAAAGGAGCGTAGATTTTCCCGAACCACTGGCCCCCATAATTGAAACGAATTCGCCTTTATTAATAGTTAGTTGAATATTTTTTAGTACTTGTTGCGGTTCCATATTTTCAATCGGAAAACTTTTTGATAGATCGGTTGCTTTTAAAATCATTTTATTTCCTCCTTATTCAGCGACTAAGATTAATTTTATTTTTTTTATGGATAGGCTAACTATATAGACACTTACACTCACCACCAGTGCTAAGGATAAAGGAATCACTAGATAATTGATTAGTGGATTGGTGATAAAAGTTAGATTCGACACACCAGAAAGCAGTAGGCTAGCAACTTTGGTTCCGATTAAATTAGTTGCAACTACTCCGATCACGACACCGATTACTAAGGTAAAGATGGCACGGGTAATATATTGGTATTGCAATGTTTTTGAGGAAATACCAATGCTCTTCATGATGGCAATACTTTTTGCTTCTTTCGCTAGAATCATTTTGAAAAACATGGTGGTAATTAAGATTGCAATGAATAATGCTAGTCCAAAAGCTACAAGACTGATACTAGATACTTGATTAATAATTCCACCTAAAGTTTGTTTAATATATTCATCCGTATCGGTTACTTTGATATGCTTAAATCTTTTTTCTAAATTTGCTTTGACTTGATTAATTTTTGAGGAATCTGCTAAATTAAAATTATACGTAGCCCACAAAACATCCTCACTTGCCAACATACCTTTAGCTGTTTTCCCTCCGTTGGTCACATCTTGATAGATTCCACTAACTGTAACCGCCTCTTCTTGGCCTTGTAGCATGATCGTAAGTTGATCGCCAACGGCTGCTCCTAATTCTTGTGAATTCATATTGGACAAAGCAATTTCTTTTTCATTTTGTGGTGCTTTTCCAGTTGTATAACTCAGTGGAAATGAATCGTAATCATCCGTATTTTCGATTTTAATCGTTACAAATTCATTATCAGCATTTTTTACTTGGTACGCACTGGTTTCATAGCGAACGACATTATTTATACCCAGTTCTTTACTGGCAGTATTTTTTTTTAAGTAGTTGGAGACTTGCTGAGACTCTTCTTGATATTTATCCAGTTGATGAATATCAATCCGTAAATCACTTTTTCCAGCCCCCATATAAGAAATAAAACTAGGATCTTCAATCGTTTGCAAAAAGTTTAGCGGCACACTCATTAAGAATAAGCTGATAGAAAAAACTAACATTAACAATAGATACACTCTTATTTGGGTCAATACTTCGCGAATACCTATAAAAATACTTTGGTTTCGAATCCAATGTTTCTTGCCACTTAAGCGCATGCGATGTGCAATTTTGCGATTTCCTGATACTTCTCCTACTTGCAAGGCTTGATAGGCGGATATTTTCTTAAAACGACGGAAAACAATTTTACAAAACAGATAAACAAATAAGAAAACAATCATCGAACCCAAAAGTGGCAGTAAGTAACTAAGAATTGTCTTAGGCACCGTTCCCATATAAGCCGACATCGACTGGGTAAATATTTGTGTGACAAATAGTGAGGCCAGATAACCACCTACACAAGCCGTGGCAGCAATCACAACGTATTTGGTTAAATACATTTTTCTGGTATTTTTATTGCTGATGCCAATAGCCTTCATAATACCAATTTCTCGATAGTCTTCTTCAATTGCTGTAAGAATGGTAAATCTTAAACATAGAGAAGCAATTAATAATAGCAACAGACTGATTAACGTAATGATCGCAATTACAATGCCATCAGTTAATGAATTTAATACTTGATACAAAGAACGTGTAAGCGCCGTTCCACTTTGGGGCAGATTAGATGCTGCATATTGTTTCTCAAATTCAGAAATTGTGCGGTCGTCTTTTAATGCAAATTCAATCAAATACTCTTGATTGCTGATTTTATTTTCTAGCTCTTGCCAATCATGATCACTTACTAAAAAACGTTTTGAAGTTACTAAGGAAGGATTCATCTGTGCGTCACGGATAAATGATGTGATGGTATACGTTTTTTTGAAATCACCGATCTGGACTTGTACTTTAGAACCTAATTTTAAATTGTATTGCTGTTGATGATAGACGGGAACGCCGATCTCACCATCCGCAATTTGTGCAACCTGATTACTTGTGTCTAATAAAAAATCAAAGGTATCATTTTGTTTTACAAAACTGTTTTCAATAATGCTGTTAACCTCAGATTCATCATTTTTTTGTAAGAATAAATTCTCCCCCGAAATATTTAACAAAGTTACTGTTTGTTGATTTTTTACTAGGTCATTTTTTTCACTAAATGTATCGATTTCTTTTTGTTGCAGATCACCAGCATACATTTGAACATAGCTAGGTACTTTTGCTTCTTTAAATAAGTGATTCAAAGAACCATTTAATTCTGTCACAATGATCAACGTACTGGATACCAACATTGCAGACAACAAGATAAACATGAAGAGAGTAAAAGTAATAACTTTATTCTTTTTAAAATCTTTCTTTATTAGTCGGCGTATCATACACATTTCCCCTTTTTTTATTGTTATACTGCAAAACTAAATCATTTCTTCCGTGCTGTTTCTGCAGCTAAAAAATGAACTAGTAAAGCCCCCAAAATTTTATTCATTTCAATCATAAAAATCCTACATTTATTAAATGTCCACTTCATTGCGGTAAAGCAGCTTGCTTATAACAGATAGTAATAGCGTCGCAATCAACGTAATGATAATCGGAACATAAACAGTTGTTTGAAAAATTTCAAAGCCGATGCCATATAAAATTTGACCGATAGGCGCAGCACATTGAGCAGTAGCCATAATAATAGACATCACTTTTCCTAAATTTTTGGTTGGCGTGATCTTCTGAACTTTACTGATCGCAAAAATCGAAATAATTGATAAGCAAGCTGAAAGCGGAACGCCACTAAGCAAAAAGATCAGAAATGACGGTAAAGTTCCGTACTGCAGCATAAACGGCGTGCAGGCAAAAATAATTGGAATAAGTAATAGTGAAATAAATAAAATCCAAAGATAAAAATTAGATACTTTTAATTTTTTTGATACAAGACCAACAATCAAGGCCCCTAAAATTGTCGCAAATTCAATGACCCCCACACCGATTCCATATAAACTGGTATTCAAATTCATTGTTATTCTCAAAATATAAGGAACACCCACAATAAATAATGGTGTAAGGGCAAAATTTAAGCCCACGCTTATGAACATCGTTTTGCGAATAAAACTGTGCTGTAGAGTATAGTGAAATCCTTCTTTCAAATCACTTATCAACACTTTAATAATATTTCCAGAATAATCTGACTTATTTTTCGGCACTAAAATACGTGTCTCTAACAATGCTGTCAAAAAGAATGCGGCTGTCGTGATAATAAGAATATTTTCCATGCCAATCATGGCATAAAGCAAACCACCTAAAACCGGTGCAACAATTCCTGATAATGATTGAACTCCTTGCAAAATTCCGTTGGCTGATTCTAATTTATCCCCTGAAGCAATACTAGGTATAATCGCTGTGATAACTGGTGTATCCATCGCGCCAACAAATCCAAAAAGAATCATTGCAATCGCAATAATTACTAGTGCTGATTGATTTAGTAGAAAAGCTGCAAGTAACAATAAACTAAACAAGCCATTCGCCAGATCAAGCGCAACCATAATTGATTTGCGATTGAATCTATCTGCTAGAGCCCCTCCAATGGGAGATAACAAGATTGGCAGGCTTGAGACTGCAAATAATGTCGCATAAATATCTGAGCGGCCAGTAATATCTAAAACATACAGCGATAAAGTAAAACGCAATAATGAAGTGCCAAAAACAGAAACAGCCTGTCCTGTTACAAGTTTAATAAAATTGAATGTTGTCTGATACTTCGAAGTTTCCATCGTTACCATAAATACCTCTCCTTTTGTAAATCTAAAAATGAATATTGATACATTTAACAATATGACTTTTATCCGCTATGTTTGAAGTCTGCTTTTTTAGATGAAATAGTAATATTACCTTACATTTAATGCAGATAAATATTTTTGAAAAAAATGATTCCATCTTTTTTGATTTAGAAACCAGTTAAAATAAAAATAGTTTTTTATTAGACCGTCAGTCTATAAATATATATTAATAGACTGACGGTCTACTGTCAATTAAAATTTTGGAAAAGCTTATTTTTTCGATTTTTTAGAAGGGAATTATCTTCATTTTTTAGCATATACCTTATTTTTAAGTTATCTGCTAAACTAAAACAGACCCTATTTAAAAAAATATCAGGAGCAAACTATGAATATCCATAAAATATCCAACAATAAAGAACTACTTGCCTTCCAAAACCTTTACTTAAAATCTTTCCCTGAAGAAGAACGTTTAGACTTCGAACTACTAAAGTCAAAGGCAGATGAAGGTAGAGGGAACTTTTTAGGGCTGTTTGATCAGCAAAACTTAGTGGGCATGATTTATTATTCTGAGTATCAAGGAACCATTTATATTTTCTATTTTGCAATTGATCAACAGCTCCAGTCTCACGGATATGGAAAAATCATGCTAGATTATATGTTTGAAACCTTTCAGCAGCACAAAATTATCTTACTTGTTGAAAAAATTGATTCAAAGGCTGAAAACAATGAACAGCGAATTAGAAGAAAAAAGTTCTATCTTAAAAATGGCTTTACCAGCAATCAGCAATTCTTACAAACTTTGGGACTTAATTTTGAGTTAATCCATCGCGAAGGAAATACCGCATATGTGGCTGACTATCAAAAAATTCGAGAATATTTTTACAGTGCTGCAAAAAATGATTAAAACATTAGCTAAATTTTATTAAATTTCCCTCAAAAAAATGACTCTCACATAGTCAATACTAAACGATTCATTTAGTAATTTTTTTCACAAAATTACCACTCTTGAATTAACCTTTTTGAATTGACTAAACTTCGTAAAATTATCTCAAAACATCTTATTGAATTGATCAATAAATCTGATATAATTCCTATTGTATAAATAAAAATACAAAATAAAATAGTTACAAAATTAAGAAGTAGGCCATTTTATGACCTACTTTAAATTTATATACATTTGTCAGAATTATTTGACATTAAAAAAGGGGGAAGTTTTATTGGAGAAGGAAAAGCATTTAGAAAGTCTCGCTACAACAGAGACTAAGTTCAATCGGGAATTAGGCATTTTTGGTGGTGTTAGTATCATCGGAGGAATCATGATTGGTTCCGGTATTTTTTATTTGGGTTCGTATGTTTTACAACGGACAGGTATGAGTTTAGGTCTAGCTTTGCTTGCTTGGATTGTCGGTGGGTTAGTTACTTTATTGGCTGGTTTGTGTTATGCAGAATTAGGCGTAAGTATGCCTCGTGCGGGAGGTTCAACCGTTTACTTAACAGAAGCTTTTCATCCAGCTGTTGGATTTTTGAGAGGTTTTACTGATTGGTTGATTGGTGGTCCAGGTTCTATTGCGGCGATGGCAATTGCATTACCGACAGCCATGAGAAGTTTTTGGACTATCTCTGATATGCAAATTAAACTGATTGCAACCGCTCTAATCATTATACTGACTGTTTATAATTTATTTGGAATTAAACAAGGCGCTTTCTTACAAAATATTTCAATGGTCGCTAAATTAATTCCAATTTTGGTTATTTTGTTTGCTGCCTTATTCTTAGGTAGAGAAAGTCCAGATTTATCACTAACTCCTGTCACAAATCCTGATGCTTCTTTTTCTAGCATTATCGGCATGATTGCTTTTGCAACAGTTGCCAGTCTATGGGCATACGAAGGTTGGACCAATCTGAATTCCATGACTGAAGAAATGAAAAATCCTAAGAAAAATTTGCCAAAATCATTAATTATCGGCATTGGTGGCATAACTGTTTTGTATACCTTATTTAATTTTGCTATTTATAAAGTGTTACCTTACGATGTGATTGTCAATAATATTGCTGATGGAAACCTATATTTAGGCACAGAAGCTGCCATTAGTGTTTTAGGAAACTGGGGCGGTATTATTGTATCTTTAGGGATGGTTTTAGCTATGTTTGGTGGCTTGAATGGCTTAACAATTGCCCAACCTCGAATGTATTATGCAATGGCTGTTGAAGGACATTTTTTCAAGTCCTTTGCGAAGTTACATCCAAAATATAAAGTACCTACTGCTGCTATGTTGGCACAAATGGTCCTATCGATAGTACTAGTTTTTTCACGTAATTTAGATCAATTAACCTCTTTGGTTGTATTTACAGCAATGCTATATAACTTATTAACAATTATTGCTGTATGGGTAATGAGAAAAAGATTCCCAGAGTTACAAAGACCTTATCGAGTCGCTGGTTATCCATGGACCGTCTTGATCACAGCTATTTTATTTATTGGATTATTAATCAACACTTTTACAGAAGATATCCAAAATGCTCTTTTAGGCATGATTGTTCAAGTAATTGGGATTTTAGTTTATTGGTATTTCGATCGACAACTTAAAAGAAAGAAGGCTTAAGCTATGCGTAAATTACTAGTCGGCGGCAAATTTTATATTAATAGAGATCAATTTGCTGAAGCAGTATACATTGAAAATGATAAAATTATGGCTGTGGGCACCACCAATCATTTAAAAACATTGCCTTATGATGAAATAATTGATTTAACTGGAAAGACAATTTTACCTGGTTTGAATGATTCACATTGTCACATTTCCAGCGTCGGTGCAGCTTACTTACAAGTTGACTTATCTGATTGTCATTCAATTGATGAAATCATAGCCTTGACTAAATCTTTTATCGCTGATAATCCTGAGCTCACTAAGCACGGTGTAAGAACTATGGGTTGGAATCAAGATTTATTCACTTCAGGTGAGAAAAGATTACTAAATCTTCAGGACGTTAATCAAATCTCAACTGAAATCCCTGTTATTCTAGAGCGTGTTTGTGGTCATATTTGTGCTGTTAATTCTAAAGCATTAGCTCTGAAAAACATTACAAAAGATACACCGGCACCTCGTGGTGGAACGATCGAATTAGATGAGAATGGCCAACCAAATGGTATTTTAACTGAAAATGCTGTTCAGTGGATTGAAGAAGTCATTCCAAATTATACCCCTGAAGAAAAAGTGAGCTTCATGGCTCAAGCATTAAATTATGCTGCCAGTGTTGGTCTCACCAGCGTCCAATCAAACGATGTCGCTGCTCCAAACACTTACGGAGACTTTCAATCAATCCGTGCTATTTATGAACAACAATTAACTAAAGTACGTTATCGCCATCAAATTTGTGCCTATTCTCCAGAAGAAATGGATTTCATCCTAAATAAAGAAGCATTAGAGCCAATTTATCAGGGAGGATTTTTAGCATTAGGTCCAATTAAAATGTTTAAGGATGGTAGTCTTGGAGCTAAAACCGCTATGATGCGTGACGGTTACATTGACGAACCGGATAATCATGGCGTTTGTGCTTTAGAATATGATTTACAAGTTGATTTGGTTAAGGCAGCTAGTCAACGCGGATTGCAGGTGGTTACACATGTTATTGGTGATGGAGCCATTGCTGAAACTATCTCAGCTTATCAAACCGGATTTATCAATGGAAAAAATAAATTGCGCCATGCTTTGATTCATTGTCAAATTACTGATCGAGCATTGTTAAATGAAATCGCCCAGCAAGATATTGCTGTCTTTTTCCAACCCATATTTTTGGATTATGACATGCAAATTCTTGAAGATCGTGTTGGGCAAGAGCTGGCCAGTACTTCCTATGCTTTTAAAACCTTGGAAAATCTTGGTGTCCATATTGGTTATGGCACAGATGCTCCTGTTGAAGATTTAAATCCGTTTCCTAATATTTATGCCGCAGTCGCCCGCAAAAATAAAAATAATGAACCCGTTGACGGATTTTATCCAAAAGAATGTGTTGATCTTTATACTGCCATTGATGCATATACTATTGGCTCCAGCTATCTGGAATTTAAAGAGGATGAAAAAGGACGAATTGCAGAGAACTATTTAGCAGATTTTACGGTTTTAGATGAAGATATATTCAATATTCCGCTGGAAAAAATAAAAGATATTCAACCAAGAATGACTATTATTGGTGGAGACATTGTTTTTGAGCGTGAGTAATTTCTAAGCTTTACAACGATAAAAACATCATTAAGAGGGAACGGAAACTTTTTTAAAAGAGTTTCCGTTCCCTCTTATAATACTTATTTACTCACTTCCAAAATCTCATTTTACTGATAGTTAAAAACATACAACCATAAAAAAATTGTTTCTTGAATAGAAGTCCGGTTTGTATCTTTTATTTTGCTCTTGTAAAGGGCCCTTTTGGTGCAATTAATTCCAAATTTGTACCATCTGGGTCAGTAAAATAAGCAACTCCTGTTCCAAAACCAGCTTTCAACCCATCATGTGCTTCAAAATAAATCGGCTCACCTTCTGGCTCAATACCAATTTCTTTTAAGCGAGCCATTGCAGCTGGTAAATCCTCTACTTCAAAACACATATGCATAGCGCTAATTTGATCATTTGAATAGTTGGCGCGACTAGATTGAGGTGTGACATATTCTAAAAGATCGATGTTCACATTTCCTAATTGCAAATTCGCATACTTAATTAACGTATCTTTTAGTCCTTGTGACTGAGCCATCCGCTCGCCGCCAATTTGATCTTGATTGGCAATTTTTTTCCCCGTTAAAGCTTCATAAAATATAATTGATTGTTCTAAATTACTGACGGTGATCCCGATGTGATTCACCAGTGAAAAACCTTGATTCATCATTTTATTCTCTCCTTTTTATTAAAAATCAAATGTCATTGGATCAGGACCACTACGTAATCCTTCATCTAACTGATTTAGCTTTTCGATATCTTCAAGTTCTATATTAAAATCAAAGATTGCTGCATTATTTTTCATACGCTCTTGGTGAATTGATTTCACTACAAGTAAAATTTCCTGTTGTACATCCCAACGCAAGATAATCTGTGCTGGTGATTGACCATATTTTTGAGCCAATTCAACGATTAGCGGATGATCAAGTAACTGACCTTGCATCAATGGTGACCACGCTTGAATTTTAATCTTGTTTTCTGCAGCAAAATCACGTAGTTCTGTCTGTGCCAATTTAGGATGCAATTCAATTTGATTAATCACCGGCACAACTTTTGCGAAAGATAACAAATTCTTTAAATGGGAAATTTCAAAGTTACTCACACCAATGGCCTTAATTTCCCCTTCAGCATATAAATCTTCCAACGCTAACCAAGATTCTTTATATGCATCCTTTCCTGGCCAATGTATCAGAAATAAATCTAAATAATCTAACTGTAATTTTTCCAAAGACTCTACAAAAGATTGCTTCGTTTCTTCATAAGTTAAACGCGCATTCCAGACTTTCGAAGTTACAAATAAGTCTTCGCGTTTTAAACCAGTGGCCGCTAGTCCAGCTTTAATTCCTGCTCCTGTGCCTTTTTCATTGCCATAAATTTGTGCGGTATCAATCAGACGATAGCCATTTACTATTCCGTTTTTTACTACTTCCGCCGTTTCTTGATCAGAAATTTGAAAAACACCTAAACCCAATCCTGGAATTTTAATACCATTATTTAATTCAACTGTATCTGATAATTTTTGAATCATGTCATTTCCTCCTTGCTGAATACAGGAATTAATATATAATGAGAGTATATTTTTGTATAGTACGCACTTTAAAGTGATATACGCACTAAAAAGTTCCTATTGTGAAATGAAAGGATTTAAATAGATGATGACCAGCGAAAAAATTTACAATATAGGTGTAGAAGCCACTATGGAAGCCATTGGTGGAAAATGGAAACCTATTATTTTGTGTAACTTGCGCCACGGTGCTTTGCGAACGAGTGAATTAAAAAAGAAAATTCCCGGCATTAGCCAAAAAATGCTGACCCAACAATTAAGAGAATTAGAAGAAGTTGAGATCATAAACCGTAAAGTCTATAACCAAGTGCCTCCAAAAGTAGAATATTCATTAAGTGAATACGGCGAAACTTTGGGCACTGTATTAGACAATTTGTGTAATTGGGGAGAAATGCACATCAATACTTTACAAAATCAAGGTAAAGCTGTTCGCTTAATTTGTGACTAGTTAAACCTGTCTAAATTGGCAGGTTTTTTTAGTTTATATTATCTGCGAGAACAATCATTCGCCAATAATTTCAATCCATAGTAAGATAACAATTGTTATACATAATAAAAATTTCGAATAAAAAGGAGGAAATACATATGAAAAAAATTGGATTTTTGAGTTTTGGCCATTGGATGGATCGTGGTTCGTTGGTTAAAACGGCTAGCGAAGCTTATCTACAATCGATTGATTTAGCAGTTGAAGCTGAAAAAATTGGTGTGGATGGTGCTTGGTTCCGGGTGCATCATTTTGCACCGCAAATTGGGTCACCTTTTCCATTACTTTCTGCAATTGGCGCTAAAACCAGTACAATTGAAATTGGTACTGGCTTGATTGATATGCGTTATGAAAATCCTTATTACATGGCAGAAAATGCTGGTTTGACGGATATTATTACAGAAGGTAGAGTACAATTGGGTGTCGGTCGTGGGTCACCTGAGCAAGTTTTAGATGGCTGGAATTATTTTGGTTATGATTACAGTGAAGAGGAAATTAAAGATATTGCACGTCAACGTACTTTAGACTTTTTGAAAATTATTGAGGGTAAACCCTTTGCTGAACCAAATCCGATGCCGATGTTTCCCCAAGATCCGGGAAAATTACGAATTGAACCTTATTCAGAAGGATTAGACAAACGCATTTGGTGGGGTGCTGGTTCACAAGAAACCGCCATTTGGGCAGCGCAGCATGGAATGAATTTGCAATCTTCTACTTTAGTCAATCATGAATCTAATGAACCTTTCCACATTCAACAAGCCAAACAATTACGGGCTTATAAAGAGGCCTGGAAAAAAGCGGGACATGATTTTGAACCACGTACTCTGGTGACTCGTTCAATCCAACCGATTACGACTGATTTAGATCTCAAATTATTTGGCCGTGACAGTGAACAAGAAGATCAAGTTGGCTTCTTAGCTTATCATCAAAATCCATCCATTTTCGGACGCACATTTTCTGGTGAGCCGGAAAAAATTGTAAAAGATTTGGCTGAAGATGAAGCAATTAAAGAAGCTGATACTGTATTAGTAACTATTCCTAATACATTAGGCGTCGAATATAATCTTCATTTATTAAATACTATTGTAAAAGACATCGCCCCTGATTTAGGTTGGCGCTAAACAATGATAAATCTCACTCAATTTTGGGTGAGATTTTTAATTTTACATTTATTTTTAGTTTAAATAAAAATAATTTTATGAAAGCGTTGACATTAACGGCTATATACCTTAAACTTTTTTTAAATACCAAAAAATATTTTAGCTAGAGAAAGGAATTATTTATGACCAAAGACAACGTAGTATTAGCAAGAAACACTCAAGAGGCACCAATCGACAAATTTGCTTCACAGTCAGTAGCTTTTTCTCATTACAACAATCTTTCCGCTCAATTACCGATTGATCCTCAATCTGGCAAATTAGTAGCTGGTGGTGTCACGGAACAAGCTGAACAAGCATTTAAAAATGTTGCTGCCATTGTTCAAAGTATCGATCATGTGATGAGCGATGTCGTTCGTTTAACTATTTTTGTTAAAGATTTAAGAGATTTAGATGCAGTTGATGCAGTCTATAAAAAATATTTCGCTAATTACTTACCTACTCGAACTGTTGTAGCAGTTGACGCATTACCGTTAGATGCCTTAGTTCAAGTAGAGGCGCTACTTTCAAATGGCGAAGGCACTATTCCAAACGCACCACAAGCAGGTGATTTAATTAAATTAACGAATCACACTGAAAATGCCCCAGCTGATGTATTGTCTAGTCAAATTGTTGCTTTTTCTCATTACACAAATCTCTCTGCACAATTACCAATTGATCCAGAAACAGGTCGGATAGTAGCTGGTGATATCAAAGTTCAGACAGCTCAAAGTTTGAAAAATATTAAATCAATTTTAACTAGCGTAGATGTTCCGGTAGACGATATTGTTAAAATTACAATTTTCGTAAAAGACTTAAGCCAAATGCCAGCAGTTGATGAAGTGTATAAAACTTTCTTCCCAGATTCTGCTATTGCTAGAACGGTTGCTTATGTACCAGCACGGACAGTTGCTGTAGTCAGTGATCTACGGATGGGTGCAGATGTTCAAATTGAAGCGGTGGTTTCTTACGGTGATGGCACACCGCCACAAGCAATTGAAGATCGCCATGGTTTAATTTTAGAAGCCAACAATACAAATGACGCTTGGAAATGTCCATTGGCTACGCAATCAGTTGCTTTTTCTCATTACAATAATATTGCTGCTCAATTGCCAATTGCACCAAATACAGACGATGTTGTCTCTGGCGGTATCAAAGCACAAACTGAACAGTGTCTGAAAAATATTAAAGCTGTCATCGAAAGCGTCGACCACGTGATAGCTGATACTGTGAAAATCAATATTTTCGTAAAAAATCTTGCAGATATGGATGCTGTTAATGAAGTGTATCAAAACTTCTTCCCAGAAGGCACACCTGCTCGCCGAGTAGTCGGTGTTAGTGAATTACCAAAAGGTGCTTTGATTCAGATGGATGCAATTGTTGGAAATGCTGAAGGCACACCGCCATTGGTTTAGATAATCAAATAAAAAGTTTTCTACAAAAAGTCAGCCAAATCGGCTGACTTTTTATTATTGTATTAATTGATTAGTTATCATCAATAAACTTTTCCAACACCCTCATCTTCTCTGCTATCAAAATAGCATTGTTTTCTGCATTTTCCAATGAAATTAATAGCGTATCACAAACTGAATGAAGATAGTCATTTTCACTTAACTGATTTAAAGTCAGTTGAATTTCTTGTTGGGTTAACATGTGTTTCTGCTCTAACGCTTGCATAAATCGTAGAATGGCACTTAAAGAGTAATTTGCGTTACGTAGTGTTCGGATGATTTTCAGCAACGCGATGGTTTGTTCATCGTAACTACGATAATGATTTTTCTGACGGGGCACAGTGATTAAACCATTCAATTCCCAATTTCTCAGTGTATCAATAGTAATGTCTAAATAATCGGCCGCTTGTTTACGCGTAAAGGTTTGCTTTTTATTATTTTTCAATTTTTGCAAATCAACTGAGGTGAGTCGAATGGCTTCTTCTGCTTTAGATTGCTCTGTTTCAATGAGCTGAAAATATTCTGTCAATAATTTTCTAGCTTGCTGAAAATCATAGCTAGCCAAGCTGTGAATCACTTCGGTAATTTTCTTTCGCAAATTGCCGTGAATAATTTCTACTGAAAAACCAATTCGCGCAATTTGAATAAGTTGAATGTGATACTCCGTATAAATCCGATAACCATTTTTTTGTCGCAACGGTGCTGGAATGAGTTGCCACTCTTCATATTTCCGTATTGTATTAGGATGAAGTTTGACTGCTCTTGCGACTTCACTTGTTGAATATTTTTTCAAATCAATTAACCCTCCACTAAACCACCAGAGTTCTCTTGTCATGATAGCATGAAAAAGGAGGGATGCGTATGACTTTATTAACTGAGAAAAAATATTTAAATAAAGTAATTCAAACGGTGCAAGAGAAAATAATGCAGCTAGAATTGTCTTTAGATCAAAGTGAACAAGAATATCGGGCGGTAAAAAAATACACGGTTGATTACAGCCACGAACTGGATAAATATGAGGTTTATAATCATCATCAAAACCTAAAATTCATTGATTCGCGTAATATTTTAGAAAGCCAACAAATCGGCAAATTAACTTACCAAGAAAATAGTCCCTACTTTGCCAAAGTGGTTTTTCAATTTGACGATGATCCAGTCCCTGAGGATTTTTATATTGGTCGTTATGGTTTATCCGATGAACTGGGAAATCAATATGTTTATGATTGGCGGGCGCCTATTGCAACTTTGTATTATGACTTTGGTTTGGGCAAAAGTGGTTATCAAGTTGGGAAGCATTATTTTAGCGGTGAAAATTTAAAAAAATTACAATTTGATATTCAGTCTGGTGGGTTAGTGAATCTATTTAATGTTGCAGAAGGAATTAGTGATGTGTTTTTGACTGAAACATTAAGCAAAACCAGTAGTCAGCAAATGAAAAATATCATTCAAACGATTCAAAAAGAACAAAATACTATTATTCGTCAACCAAAAGATGTTGATATTATCATGCAAGGTGTGGCTGGCTCAGGAAAAACTTCGATTGCTCTGCATCGCTTGGCTTATTTACTCTACCAAGAGCGAGAAACCTTACAAGCTGAAAATATCCTGATTTTATCTCCAAATAAAGTTTTTTCTAACTATATCGCTAATGTCTTACCTGAACTTGGAGAAAATGATTTGCGGCAATTAACTTTTGAAGAATTGGCGCAAAATATCCTACAATTACCAGTCCAACTAAGTTATCAGCAAGAATTGGCGACTGTTCTAGCGGAACCTGATTCAGCTTTTTCACAAGCATATTATTACAAACAATCGACTGACTTTGAAAAAGATTTAACTGCTTTTTTAAATGCCGAAAAAGCCAAACTTTGGCAGACAGATTTAAAAGTTGGAACTAACGCTATTTCAGCCGAAGAACTAGAGACTCTTTTTGCTGAATCCCTACCTTTAATGTCACTAATTTCAAAAATAAGTCGTTCCTTTACACAAGGTCAAAAAAAGCTACAAACCAATCTGGAAAAAAGCTTAACAAAACGTTTAGCTTATCAAAATGAAGTAGCCACCTATTTGAAATTCACTCAAAAAACTGCGGAACAATTAAATGCTAGTGATTTATATCCAATTCTCTACATCAAAGATTTTTTTGAAGGCTTAACCGTCGATACCTCGGTAGACTATTTAGTCGTTGATGAGATGCAAGACTACAATCTTTTACAATTTAAGGTTCTACAAAAACTTTTTTTAGCTAAAAAAATCTATTGCGGCGATATTTATCAGACTCTTATTCCAAAAGACGCTGGCTTTTTAACTGATTTATCGCAGTTGTTAACCCAACCAAAAACCTTTTTCTTGAAGAAAAGCTATCGTTCTTCCTTTGAAATTATCCAGTTCGCGCAACAATTCGTTCCAAAAGATACTTTGGAAGCTATTCATCGTCACGGAGAATCAGTAATCATTGAAAACAGAACCGATTCTTTTAACCAGCAAATAAAATCCCAATTAAATAGATTTCTTAAAGGTAAGCTACAAACTTGCGGAATCATTTGCCAGAGTACAGCCGACATAGAGCATTTACAATCTGTTTTAGTCGATTACAAAGTTCAGACAATTTCTGCTGAATCTACCGCCGTTACACAACCAATCGCCATAACTTCGCTACAATTTGCTAAAGGTTTAGAATTTGATTCGGTGATTTTACTTGTTTCTGATAAACAACAACAACCTGCTTTTATGTATATCGGGGCCACGAGAGCTTTGCATGAATTAATCATTTATAAATAACTCTTGCATCATTTAATTTACAATACAAAAAGACAAACAAGCAGCAAAATCAAGCTGCTTGTTTATCTTTTCTTATTTATTTTCAGCTTTAAATTCTGCGACAATTTGCATCAATTCTTTGGCATGTTCCGTTAAAACATCGAATTGTTTAGATTGGATAAATTTCTTATTTGTTAAGTAGCCACTGATTCCAGAGCCAGAAAAGCCAGCTGTTAAATAGTCCTTCAAATTATCCGGCGTAACTCCTGCTGTAGCAATTAATTTAACATGATTAATCGGCCCTCTAATGTCTTTGACATAACCTAAACCTAATGCCCCCACAGGGAATACTTTGACAAAATCTGCGCCAGCTTCATGAGCAGCCAAGATTTCAGTCGGCGTCATTGCCCCTGGCATAGAAACCATCCCTAACTCTTTCGTTCTTTTAATAATAGCTGGATTTGTATTAGGAGAAATGATGTATTTGGCTCCTGCTTGATGGGCTGTTTCGACTTGCTCTAAAGTAACCACCGTACCTGCACCAATCACCATAGAATCATTAAATTTTTGAGACAATTCAGCAATTGCTGTACTGGTTTTACTTAGACAATCAGGATCTCCTTGATCAAAGGTGACTTCTACTAGCTTTACGCCTCCTTTTTCCAATGCTGAAACAAGTTGGAATAACTCTTCACCGTAAGTTCCTCTACAAATGGCTATAATTTTATTTTCTTCAATTACATTTATGATATTTTCTGTCATTTTACTTTCTCTCCAGTGAGCTTCATAGATTTTTTAACTACTTCTTTAGTTTCGGCTTCGAGACTCGGTTTCAAAAATCCTAAAATCCCAGCTGTTACTAATGAACCAATTACGATAGCTGCAACAAACCAGATTTTATTTTCAACAACTGGTAAAACAATAAAACCACCATGAGGAACAAAACATCTCACATTACCAATCGCACCGATCACACAACCCACTGCTGTTCCAATCATCGTTGAAGGTAAGATTCGTTTGATGTCACTTACTACAAAGGGAATGGCTCCTTCAGTTATTCCGATACAACCCATAATTCCCGCTGCCACAGCAGCGTCACGATCGCCTTCAGTAAATTTCTTTTTAAAGAATAACGTTGCTAGGAAAATGCCAATTGGTGGAATAGCTACAGCAATTCTAAACATGCCATTTGGTTCGTAGACGCCTTCATTCATTAAAGCTAGGGTAAACATCGAGACTGATTTGGTAATTGGACCGCCCATATCTACTTCTCCAAACAATCCGATAAAAACTGCTAATAAGATGGCACTACTACCATTTAAACTACTCATAATATTTGTTAAGCTGTTCATTAAAAATGCTAACGGACTAGCAATTACGTAGATATACAGCATACCCAGAACCAGTACGGTGATTGTAGGAATAATTAAAATTGGTAAAATGGTTTTAATAGTTTTGTTGACTTTCCATGTCTTAATCCATTTAACAAAATAACCGGCTGCAACACCTAAAAGCATCGCTCCTAAGAAACCAGATTTCACTTCAACTTCATTGATCATCACTGGATTATTGGCTAGAAATCCTAAAATCATCCCTGGTGCCAGACCGGGTTTACCAGCGATAGAATAAGCAATGTATCCTCCTAAAATAGGAATCATCATGGCAAAAGCTGCTTTTCCAAGAATATTAATATTTTGCATCAATTCACTAGTTACTACAACACCAGTCTCACTTTTTTCTCCCGTTGCTAAAGATATTGCCAGCATGATACCACCAGCTACAACTGCCGGCATCATAAACGATACACCACTTAAAAATGATTTCTGAATTTCTTTTAATACTGGTTTTATATTCATCTGCCTAACTCCAGTCTATACTTGATTATTTACTAACGCTTCAGCTGCATCTAATACTTTTTCTGGATGAGAAATGGCTTCGTTGACATCGGCATTTAAAACTAAGCGGTCTTCAAAACGTTCTTCATTTTCAATAAACACGGAAACTGCCAAGATGATAACATCCGCTTCTTCTACTTCTTCTTCGCTCACTTCATTTTCAATCCCAATACTTCCTTGGGTTTCGATTTTGATATCGTACCCTCTTTTTTTACCTTCTTTTTCTAAAGCTTCTTGTGCCATATATGTGTGGGCAACTCCCGTTGGACATGCTGATACGCCTACAATTTTCATTTTATTTTCCTCCTATTTGATAATGTTATTTTCTATATTATTTAGTAATGCCAAAATAGATCGCTTGTCACCATTGATTAATTCTGCTCGAAATTGTTCATCCATTAATCTTCGACTAATTTCAGCCAAAATTTTTAAATGTAATTTGCTTTTTTGTTCTTCTGGAACACCTAGTAAGAAAACCAAGCGAACCGAATTACCATCTTCATCCCACTGGATTTGGTCCTTTGTTCGCATAAAACAAACAAATGGAGTCCGAACTTCAACTGATTTTCCATGGGGAATACTGACGTCGAAGCCAACTGCTGTCGAAAATTCATCTTCCCGATGATTTACAGCTTCTAGGTAATTATCCTTATTTTCTAAGTAATTCAAGCGCTTGGCTTTTTCAGATAAGAACTCGATAATGGATGCCTTATTGTCTAATGGCGAATCCAGCACGACTAAACTTTCATCAATCAAAAATTTTTCCTCCTAATTCAATAAATACTGCTTTTTTACTTTTATTAAAGAAAAGCAGCTCAATCGTTTTTTTAGATTCGACGATACTGTATAGTTCTGACAACATACTTTTGACTGATTTCAAATCTTCCTCAGCAATACAGATCATCAAGATGGTATTAATCATTCGGGTATGCCAACGAATTGATTTTTCTAAGGTCATCACAACTAGTCGACTTTCTTTTACTACTTCTGGCGGTGGATGGGGAATTGCGGCTCCCGTAGGCAAATCAGTCACACCTAACTTTTCCCTTTCCCAAATTGATTTTTCAAAATCAGCTGTCACCAGATCAAATTTCAATAAATCGTGTGATATGCGCGCAATGCATTCTTCCTTTGAAGAGAAGTTTTTATTTAAATAAATGAGACGAGCATCGATTATTTTTCCTAATGAGACAAACTTTTTCACAGGTTGCGGTTCGATTTGATCATAAAACAAATCTAAATACATAGAAGAAACTTTCTTTAAATCTTCTTTACTCATCAAAGCCGAAACATAGACAACCGGCACACTACTTTGATTAATTTTGACCGGTGAGATAACTAAATCAACATTTGATAAGTCTCGTTGATAAAAAGTTCTTAAGGAAACAACTTCTAATATATCTTGCGGAAAAAGAATTCTTCTCATTCGATTAGCAATCAATTCTGAAGTCCCAATACCTGTTGGGCAAACAATCAAGATTTTTTTGTTTTTTGACGCTCGATCAATCGCTCCTTGAAAATGAATCATGATAAAAGCAATTTCATCTTCTGGGATTTGAATAGCTAATTCAGTTTCGACTTTGGTTAAAATTAGCCAAGTTGTGCTATAAAGGACCGAATATTCTGATTTTATTTCAACTAAAAGTGGATTTTTAACTGGAATATTCATCTTCAAACGATAAATCATTGAAATCAGATGGTACATTAAATTACTGTATAACTGCTGATCGTTCGTTAAATCAATTTTTACTGAAATGCTCATATCGGCAATAATTTTTTTAACTAAGGCATCATACTGTTCCTTCAAAATAAAATCTTTTAACTTCGGTTCAAAGCCGTGAGCAATTAATTGTTTATTCAAATAGTCAAAGTCATTTTCAGTCATCTTAAAATCGGTTTCGCTTTGCAGTTGATCCACCAGCTCTTTAGTGAGCAGATATGTTTTCAGAGATTCAACATCTTCAAACAAAAAATAGTCTTGTTTTTCCAAATGGAAACCATTTTTTATGCGAATCAATAAGATACTTGTCGATAGAATCAAGGATTGAAAATAGTTATCCGATAATTTCTCAATGTTAAAATTTTGGTTGTGTTGTAATAAAAATGTGATTTTTTCGACCATTTCCCTTGCTAAAAATTGATAACATAATTCAGGAAATTTTAGCCTAAAATCATTGGCTTGATCCGCTTGTTCAATAATTGAATAGGCAAAGTTTTTAATCGCTTTTTGAATATTAGATTCTTTACCGACAATCCTTGTTCCTAAATTATCAGAAACTAAAGTCACATCTGAACTCTTAATCATCCGCTCAATTTGTAAAAAATCATTGGCAATTGACGTCTTGCTAACTAAAAATTTTTCTGAAAGTAATTGGTAAGACAAAGTTTCGCTGTGAATCAATAAATCTTTAGCAATCAATATTTGTCGTTCAAAAGGTGAATGATTCCACTCATTGATTTGATATTCCGATTGATTGCTGACTGCCTCTTCCAAATAGTCTTTATTAGTCAAAAAAATTCCTTTACGGGGAACTTTTTCAATTACTGCCTTTTTTGAAAGGACAAAAATTTCTAGTTGCTTTAAATCTTTATGGGCGGTTCGTTCGGAAATACCAAGAATCGCCGCATAATCTTTAATTGGTACAAATGATTCATTTTTTAATAATAAGTTTAAAAACTTACTTTGGCGTTGTGTTAATCCATGCATGATTAGCCTCCCGGAGTAAGCGTTTTCTCTATATTTGTATCCTAGCATTTCTTTTTAAAATCGGATATGACAGAATGATGCAACATTATTATTGAACCTTACTGAACACCTCTCAAACCAATTTAAGAAAAATTGATAACAAAAAAAGAGTGGATTGCTCCACTCTTGATAGATTGGCTAGTATTGTTAAATTTATTTCAAGCCATCACTAAAACCTTTCAATTCCGCTTTCAGCTCTTCTGACAATTGATTGTAGTCGGTCCCGTCAATCGCACCTTGCAAAGTATATAAATGAACTAAACAAACTTCTGGAAAGGCCATCTTCAGTCGGACAAAGGCTTCTTTACTACCCATCTGTTGTAGATCTTCGGCTGTTTGAACACCGATTTGTTGCAACTTACGAGACATTTCTTTCCCAATATTATTTAATGCTGTCAACTCCATTTAATTCCCTCTTCCCCTTTGATATCTCTGATAAACATTTCGCGGCACTTGACGAATATAATCCATTCCTTCAGCAACTGGCTGACTTCCCAGCAACAAGGTAATGCCAAAACTAAAAATTAAAATAAACAACAAGCCAATAAAATTAATTTGCAGCCCTCCAAAATCAAAAGAACGAAAAATTCTAACGATAAAACCATGTAATAAATAAACATTAAAGGTATGACGTCCTAAATCTGTGAAAAATGTTTTTTTCGTTGGAACAAAACTTAGAAAACTAAAAATGCCAATCACTCCCAGCAGTAAAACTATTCCGCGAACAAGCGCGCCTAACTCTGGAAAAGAAAGAAAATCTTCATAAGGTTTTGAACCGAAGAGCCAATATTTATTGATACTTTCATTAACATAAATAAAGCAAAAAACGAAGACAAGCCCAATCGCAGCTTTTATCCTGGCTGAGTTATTTTGTACCTTCTTAAAGGCTTTTGGTGAAAGATAATAGCCTAATAAAAAGAAAGGAAAAAATACCAATGTCCGCTGCATAGTTAACTCGCGGTTAATAAATGGCAAGTAACCAGCAATCAATGCGATTAAAAAGCTCAAACTAAGTCCAATCGGCGGTTTTAAACGACCAAATAAAAATAATAAAGCATTCCAAAAGAACATCGAAACTAAAAACCACAATGACCAGTGAGGAACGGTGAAATTAACATTAAAGGAACCGGCATTGCCAAAGAGCCAGTAATATAACGAGTAAATTATTTGAAAAACCAAATAAGTGACAATAAAAGTTTTAAAGCTTTTCCATAAATAACCTGGGCGGCGATAATTTTTCGAAAAGAAACCAGAGATCAAAATAAAAGCCGGCATATGAAAAGTAAACATTGTATAGTACATGTCGTGAACAAATCCGTCGTCTCCAATAAACGGTTGAATCAAATGCCCAAAGACAACTAGTACCATTAACATAAACTTTGCATTATCAAAATAACTGTCCCGTTCTTTCATTCGCTTTCTCCAATCAATAGTCTTCTATTTTATTATAATACATGAGCAAAAAAGCCGCGACTAACATTTATAGATAGTTGCGACTTATTTATAATTATTTACGAAAAAATGTCAAAGCTTTGTAAAAGTTTTTTTAAGTTCTCCGCATCCCATGGCAAATATTCTGCAATAGTTAATCCGACAATCTCGCTTTCTTGTTGGATGGCTGCCATCGTCTCGCCAACTTCTTTTAAACTCATTTTTCCTGACTCAGAAGGAAATTCACTAACACCCGGCTCAGTAAAATACAATGATTTAAAGATTGCTGGATCCAACACATCTAAATCAAAGTGGACCACTGTTTTGGTGAAATTATTCTGTTTAATCCATTCGCGAATTTTTTCAGGCTGTAGACACTGCTCTTTTTGAACCTGATAAGGCAAATTCAATTCTGCCAAAATGACTTTTTCATCCGCTGTCGGTTCTTGTAAACCAACAAATAAAATATCTTTTATTCCATATGGATGTTGAACTTTTTCCGCGAACAACTGATCTCCATGACCTAATAAATTTCCTAAAACCATCGCATGTTCGTGATAATAAATTTCTGGTGTCGAAATATCTGGATGAGAATCTATCCAAATAATACCTAATTTTTCTCCATGTTTTCCATGCAAATAATCAAAAGGTGCCTGCGAAACTAAGCAATCACCGCCTAGAGTAATAATTTTATCAGGTTTTTCAGTTATGATTTTTTCAGTAACAGTCGCTAAATTTTTCAATAAAGTAGGTTGTGCTACAACACCATTCTTTTTTTCTAATTCAGTATCGTCACTAGCGGTCGGGATTGCAATTGTGAATTCTTCCTGCTCTAAATTTTTCGGTGCCAACCAAGCAAGTAATTGTGAACCGAAAGCATAAGTAGGCTTGTTGCCACCTTGCCATTGAGGAATCTTCAATCTGATCGTTTTTTTCATTTTTAAGGCTCCTTTATTTTTTAGTCTGAAACATTTTCTGGGCTTGCAATACTAATTGAAAAACCCAAGCCATTTCTGAATCATCAATTTCAGTTTGCGTAATGTCACGAATTTTATTTAAACGATAAATTAATGTATTACGATGAATATGTAGCTCTTTAGCAGTTTGATTAATATCATTTCGCTGGTATAAATAAATTTCTAGTGTTTTAACTAATTCTGTTTCATGGGCATGATCATAAGAAAAAAGCTTCCTTAACGAAGTGGGAACGATACCTTCCCAGGAATATTTCTCCAAAGGCTGTAATAATAAAATTTCTGGCAATGATTTTGAAAAATAAGTACATTCTCGATTCCTGTTTAAAATTGCTGCCGTTTCAAAAGCCAATTCCGCTTGTTGAATATATTTCCTCCGTTGATTCAAATCTGTGAAAACATCACTGGTCCCGCAATAAAGATTGTACTGGTGGACAATACTCAATAAATTTTCTTCAAATTCTACTAGTTGCAAATGGTGAAAAAGTATATATAAACGATGTTTTTTCACTAAAAATAAAACATTGCTACCGTCTTTGACAATCCTGCTTTTAATATGAGACAGAATCTGTTCTTCCTGATTTTTTTCTGCTAAAACTACAATACAATATTGCGGTGTTAAGCGTAACGTATCGACATATTCTGTTAGTTTGTTAATTTGCGGATAATTGGCTGTATCAAAAAATTTTTGCGCCAATAATTCTTTCACAGGATTGATAGCATGTTTTAGACGAAAGTTTTTAGAACGCATCAAAATCGTACAAAACCGACACAATAAATCATTCAATCGCAAAGAAAATCTTAGCAATTTTTCTTCCATAAACAACACACTAACAAAACCTTCTAAGTTGTCATCAATATAAATTGGTCCGCTAGTTTGCGGATAGTCTTTACAGACACCCCAATTAATATTGATTGCCTGTCGCGAACCAGTAATCGCTTGCATCAAACCCTCTTCAATATAATAAGCCATAATAGTGTGGTCGGTAGGTTCTCCATGCTCAATAATTTGTTGCCAAAAAGGATCTGTGACTTTTTGGTCTCCTGCTGAAGTAATCCAACGATAGCCTGGATCCGCAACAATCAACGGCAGGCGAAAAGTTTGATACGTATAATCAATCAATTCTTCAATTGTCGAACCTTTGGCAATATTTTCAATCATTTGATTGGTATACTGCGTTAAACTTTTTTCACTGTATCGCGCCATCTTGCTCTCTCCTGAAATTTTATTTAATTAATTTTATCATCTATTGGCATTTTTGACGATAAAGTACCGGAAAAATCATTTATTTTGCCGATGGTTTTAGTTCGTCTGCATGTTATCATTTTCACAATAATTAAATAAAAGGAGTCGACACTTATGGAAAACTTTGAATTAAACAAATTTAAGATTGAGCATTTATTCACTTAATCAATTGATGTAAATGCAGACATGTTTATCCAAAAATTGCCAACAGGCGGTACCCGTGTCACTGGAACAATCGCTGGTGGAAAAGTTTGGGGACCGAAAATCCAAGGGAAAATTTTACCAGTCGGTGCAGATTGGTCAACCGTTTATCCCAATGGCATTGTTGATGTAGATTGTCGCACCATGATTGAAACAGATGATGGTGCCCATATCAACATGTTTTACAAAGGACGGATTGATTTAGGGTCAGAAGAAGCAGCGGCAGATTATGCTAACGGAAAATTCCCTGCTGTGATGGGCACACAACCGATGCCGGTTTTAGATACTGATGATGAACGCTATGATTGGTGTAATCATTATGCTTGTTTTGGCATCGGTCGGGTAGATTTCACGAATGACCCGATTGTGATTCAATATGATGTTTACCGTTACTATGCAACACCATTTGCTGAAAATTAGTTTGAAAGGATGAAAAAAATGAACTATGATGCATTATTTACCCCATTTAAAATTGGAAATATGGAAGTTAAAAATCGCATTGTCATGTCACCGATGGGAACCAACTCCGCATTTATTAACGGACGAAAAGATGAACAAGAAATTGATTACTTTGTAGAAAGAGCAAAAGGTGGCGCCGGCATGATTATTTTAGGTTGCCAGCCTTTGAATGAAGAAATTGCCCAAGGTTCAATGGAAGGAACGCTGGATTCTTTTAGCGTGTTACCGGCTTTAACATCTTTAGTTGATTCAGTTCATCGCTATGGAACCAAAGTGGTCTGTCAAATTACTTGTGGAACTGGACGGAATGCCTTTCCTGATACTTTAGGTCGCCCGCCAATGTCCGCTTCAGCAATTCCCTCTGCTTTTGACCCGAATGTTCCTTGTCGCGCGATGACAAAACAGGATATTCAAGATGTGATGGACGGTTTTACTTTTGCGGCTGGTTTAGCAAAAGATGCTGGTTTTGATGCGATTGAAATTCATGCCCATGCTGGTTATTTAGTTGATCAATTCATGTCACCTGTTTGGAACAAACGAACCGATGAATATGGTGGTTCACCAGAAAACTTTGCCCGTTTCCCAAGAGAAATTGTGCAAGCGATTCGTAAAGCTGTGGGTAATCAACTACCGATTTTATTCCGTATTTCACTGGACCATCGTTTTGAAGGTGGCCGGACGTTGGAAGATTCGATTCCATTGATTCAACTTTTAGAAGAAGAAGGCGTTGATGCGTTTGACATTGATGCTGGTTGCTATGAAACACTAGATTATATTTTCCCACCATCTTATCTAGGGGAATCTTGTATGTCTTATGTTAACGAAGCAACACGCCAAGCCGTTAATGTTCCACTATTAAATGCCGGTACTCATAATCCTGAATCAGCAGTTGAAATCATTGAATCAGGAAATATTGATTTTGCTATGATTGGTCGTGGCTTGATTGCTGATCCAGATTTACCTAATAAATTATTAGCTGGACATAGAGAAGATGTTCGACCGTGTATTCGTTGTAACGAAAATTGCATCGGAAGAATTTGGAACAACCATACGAAATTAAGTTGTTCTGTGAATATTCAAGCGATGGAAGAAAGACGTTTCAAACTAGAACAAGCCAATGAAGTCAAAAATATCGTGGTTATCGGTGGCGGGGCTTCTGGTATGGAAGCAGCTCGTGTGGCTGCCACTCGTGGTCATAAAGTGACTTTATATGAAGCAAGTCATCGCCTTGGGGGTATTATGCGGGATGTTGCTACTGCGAAATTTAAAAATAATATCCAATTATTAAGTGATTGGTATGAAACACAATTAACTAAATTAGGCGTCGATGTGCAATTAAATACTTTTGTTTCATCAGACGATGCTATTTTAGCTGAATGCGATCAAATTTTTGTTGGTTGTGGTGCCGAACCAATCGTGCCAAACATTCCTGGAATTGATTTACCCATCGTTGAAACTATGGTTGCGGCTCATCGTGACGAATCATTAATCAAAGGTGATAATATTATCGTTTGTGGTGGTGGTTCAACTGGTTGTGACGGCGCATTGGAAATGGCAAATGAAATGGGTAAAAATGTTACCATCATCGAAATGAAAGATGAAGTCACTCAAGATGCGATGTTTATCAACCGCATTTCATTGCTGAACGCTTTAAATGCTAACAATGTTACCATGCTAACAAAAACTGTCGTTCAATCAATTGAAGAAGATGGTGTCATTGTTGAAAAAGCAGATGGCTCAACTGAAAAAATTTATGCCGACACCGTCTTAAATGCTTTCGGGATGAGACCTTTGTTAAATACCGTTAATGGTATCAAAGAAAAATACCACACGAAAACTCGCGTGGTTGGTGACAGTCAAAAAATCGGAAAAATCGGTGATGCGATTCGTGCAGGCTTCTACGCCGGTAGTGCTGTCTAATTAAAAAAAGCAATTAGTACCTTTTCGATACTAATTGCTTTTTTTCTTCGTCATTTTATATAAATAACATAATTAATCATCAGAATTCTTCCATAAATAACCTTTTCCCCATACAGTTTGCAAGTGTATATTCTCACCAAACTTATTTTTTAATTTATATTTAATTCGAGTTGTAATATTTGATAATTCGGACAAACGAGAAGCACTGACTTCATTCCACAAGACTGTACATAGTAATTTTCTTTCTACTACTACTCCTTCATTTTCGATTAAATAGTCTAGTGTTTTTCTTTCCGTTTTGCTTAAATTCAAGTCAGAAATAATATCAGTGCTCACTTCACTACTCATTTCTTTTGATTTAACAACTTCTTCTAACAATAGTCGGAGTCCTTCCAATGTAAAGTTAGTTTGAATATTTAAAATTTCTCTACCATGAATTTGTTGCTTAATCATTTGGTCGGATTTACGCATAAAATACTTACGTTGGAAAGCTGTTTTTTGAATCGCATAAGCCACTTCATCATCTGATAAAGTTTCACTAAAAATAACTATTGGAAAATATTTTAAAAAATCACTACCTGATTGTTCTAGAAACTTTTCATAATTGTTCAATGTTAATGAAACAGAACAAAAAACCTCATGCCCCAACAATTGTAATGCTTGCTCCATCGGTCTCTCAGTCTCAAAATTTTTACTTAAAATCAAAATATTAGCCATCATTTTCTCTCCTATTTTATAAATGTATTATCATAATATATATTAATCATATTTATTAACAAATTTCAATAAATATTATCGAAAAAAATATATTAGTTAGTTTCCTTTTTTTTGATATTTTTTCAAGATAAGATAATTTCGATTTGATAAAGAAGCATTAATAATAATTTATTCCTCTTTAATTTAGTGAATAATTATGGTTTCTCAATAAACCCTCCAGACAGTTCTCTTTACATATTAATATCACAAATTATGTATTTATAATTTTTATAACTCTATCCTTTCAAATTCGTATAGTTATCTACTAAAAATTATTTTTTTACACTGTTTAATATATTCATAATTCATACATTTCTAGTTTTTTTTCTTTTTTCATAAAAAATATAGACAAAAAAACTCCTTAATGTTAACATATATTTGCAAAGATTAATTTAATATATCTTTAAAGATTATATTGAGTTATCTTATTGGCTGTATTTTGCTTAAACTAAGTTAACGAATAACAGCTTGCACATTAAAGATTACGGAGGTATAGAATGAATATCAAAGAAAAAAAGGCGTTTAAGTTAGGTGTAGTGGCGGTTGCCAGTTTAACTTTCGGCGTTGCTACTGCCGTGCCTGTCTTGAGTACCCATACAATTATGGCAGAGGCAGCAGTAATTAATGGGAACATTAACGAGAAAACAGATTTCTCAACTGATTTCCCAACCATTGCTAGTTTTGGTTCACACACTGGTAACTTCACAGTGCAAAACTCATCATTAGCAGAGTTCCAATTAATTTTGAAAGGGAACAAAACAGCAAAAATTCAAGTTCCTTCTCAATTAGCAGGTTTAGTAAGTGCAACAGGTGATGCAGGAGTTACAGTACAAATGGGGCTGGATTTGTCTGAAAATATCCCGTTAATCGACCAATTCTTGAATACAACTGATGAAAAATTAAGAGCCCTTATGCAATTAATTGACGATCAAAGTATTCTTGGTTGGAGTGTAAATGCTGAAGAAGTTTACAATGCAATGGACGCAATTGGTCAATTACGTAACCTTGATGTTGCTGCAACATCATCAGCTATTGGTGTTTCTCAAGATGGCAGAGTATTATCTGCACAATTTGATGATGCAACAGTTCGCTTTATTGCAAACAAAATCAATGATCTTGTTACTGCATTACAAAATGCAATTAATGCATTCCAAGTGAACAATCCTAGTTTCCCAATTATGACAATTATTATTAACACTATCTTTGAACCAATTAAGAAACTTGCAAATGGTGTGTTAGGTTTATTACCTACTGGTGCTAACGCAGTTGCTGATTTCGTTAAATTGATTGGTGATGCAGCAGTCTTGAAATCATCAAGCGTAACTTTCCCAGTTGCAATGAATACTGATGAAAATTGGTTTAAAACAAACGCTCCTAATGGTTTAACTGTTGATTTCACTGGTGCTGTTGACGAACCAGAAATTATTTCATTTGATATCTTTGAAAAACAAGGCAATAACACTGTGCCAATTACTTTCGCTGATATTGTTGCTCCAAATGCACCAATCGTTGGCACTGTTACTGGTACTGAAAAAGCTGGCTATTCATTTGACGTAACTGCTGAATCTGGTTCAATCGTTACAGTTACTGATAAAGATAATAAAACTGTTGCAACTTCAAGCGCTGTTCCTGGAACTGTTGACGGTAAAACAACTGGTCGCGTTTCATTCAAAGACTTAAAAGTTGATGCAGGTAGTGTATTAACAGTAAAAGCAACAGATAAAGCTGGTAACATCAGCGATGCTGCTACAGCAACAATGCCTGGTACTAAAATTACTAAAGTACCATTATACCGTGCTTACAACCCTAACTCTGGTGAACATTTATACACCATAGATAAAGGCGAGTTTGATGGCGTAATCGCTGCTGGATGGAACGATGAAGGTATTGCTTGGGTATCTCCTTCTCAAGGTGATACAGTTTACCGTGCTTACAACCCTAACTCTGGCGAACATTTCTATACGAAAGACGCTACTGAATTTGCAGGAGTTGTTGCTGCAGGTTGGAACGATGAAGGAATCGGCTTCTACTCTAGTACAGAAAAAGATGCTAAATACTCTATCTACCGTGTATTCAATCCAAATGCTACCGGACCAGGTTCTCACCATTATACAAAATCTGAATCTGAAAAGAATGGTCTTGTCCGTGAAGGCTGGGCTGATGAAGCTGTTGGTTTCTACGGTATCGCAGAATAATAAACGCTTTAACAACCTTTGTATTCATTAGAATTCTAAAAAACACTTCAACGCTCTTTGTTGAAGTGTTTTTTTGTCCTTTAATTTTATTGTTTTAATCATTTTCTCTTCTACTATTTCACTCCTATCTTCCTGCAACATAATAATTAGACGAAAAAATACATCATGTAATAAAAATATTAATTAATTAAATATAAAAATATATGAACAAAGATTGATAAACGTTCAATCACGTCATTTAGCATTGATGGTAAAATATTTTTACGGTATCCATTAGAGAAATATTAATTAATTCTTATACTCCGGTATTATTCACTGATATGGTTTGCCAATTTTATTCTTTCCATATAGCATATAGAAGCCCCAAAAAAATCTCATTCTAATAAAAAAATGTTTATTTTGAATCCCAATAACCAATAACGATGGTTATTGAAACCAAAAATCAATACTAATCATTTATAATAAATGCTAAAATACAGTATAATCTAATAATAAAGTTACAAAACTCGACTATTATGGTTGATTGTACTTACGAAAGGAAATTTTTTATGAATATTTTATTACTTACAAAAAGCGTGTCGTTTGAACAATCTTTCTCCCAACAGCTTAATTTCATGGGCCATGAAGTTTTTAGTAGTAACCAATTGTTAAAGAGTCTAGAAGAAAGTTGGCCAGTCAAAAGTATTTTTGATTACTTTGATGCGATTATTTTTAGCGAAACAGTCTCAAATGAAGAGGTCCGTAGTATTCTATCGGAGCAGAAAGAAATATTTAAGGATGCACTAGTTTTTAGAAAGACAAGTCAAACCCTGAACGACGAAGAGCAACAGTTATGGAAACACATTGGTATTTTTGGCTTTATTTCTAAGGATACCTCATTTGAAACGATTCGTGATTTATTATTTTTAAAAGAAAAAAACAATTTAATAATGGGTTCTTTTCAACAAGAATCGTCAGCAACATTACAAGATGATGACCCAAATAAATTTCTAGAATTTACTTATACGAGTTTGTCTTCGCAAGAGCGAACGGTCTTCAATATTTTATGGCAATCAAAAGATGAATACGTGACTCGGGAAGAACTTGCTCAAAGTATTTGGGGTGGTGAGTTAACAAAATCTAAGGAAAGTCGGTTATCAGGAATCATTAAAAACGTAAATAAAAAATTGGTTGAAGCTGGATTTTTTGAATATCAAATCACTACTTCTTGGGGTAAAGGGTACAAATTAGGCAATTCTTATCGCTAATTTTTTATGCAACCTTCCAAAAAAACTGCTGACTCGCTATTTTAAACGAGTCAGCAGTTTTTTTGCTAAAACATGAATTCATTTTCCCAATCAAAATCGCCTGAGCTTTCATAATTTTCTGGCCAGTGAGCACTCCATTTTGGGACACCAGGCTGCTCCACTTTATCGGCACTTGGCGTATAAGGCTTTAAATCTAAAACTGGCGTACCATCAAACGCATCAATATAGGGCACGATAATCCGTCCAGTTGTTTCATCGATAGATAAAATATCGACAACCGTCATCGCAATCGGATTCGGACGAACTGGTGAACGTGTAGCAAAAATCCCCATCGTATCTGGTGCATTCTTATATGGTTTAGGAACTTCTAACATGCTACGCGCCTCGTCAGAATCCATCTGATTGGGCCACCAAAGTACCACTAAATGACTAAAGCCGTTTAATCCACTTAATCCTGCTGCATATTCTGCCGACAATTGAATGGCTATCTCTTCTTGATCGTTAACCACCTGACCAATTGATTTTACTGAAAAATTCTTCATTCAAATTCCCCCTTCTTATTAATTTCAGTTTAGGGTCTGACACCATGTGAGGGTCAATAATAAATCCAACAATTTTAATTGCTGGATTTTTCTAGAATCGGTATTTGAATTTCAATTAAATAATTGTCGGGGTTTTCTTCATTCCAAGGACCGCGATGAACGATTTGACGGCTATGATTTCCCATTTGATATTGTTGATGCTCCGTCAGCCAACCGGCAAAAGCCAAATAAAGATCATTTATTTTTTCGAAAGAACCATACACCATTGAGGAAGCCATTAAAGGGACTGCTTTTATTTGGTGACAACTAAACGGTGCGGGGCATGCGATTAGTTGATCAGTAACGAGACAAATTTCCATATCAACATCTTGATTTTTATATTCCGGGTCATGATAAATCGTTAACGATTCCTCACCGCTAGACAGTGAAATTTTTTGTTCTTCGACAAACATACCCAATTCTTTCCAGAGTAATCCTTCCTGAAAATAATCTTTGACTATTTTCCTTAAAGACAAGACTTGATAGCTAGGAACAGATTTAATTGTAATATTGGAATGAAGCTCGATTTTTTCTTTCACTAAGTCTTGTTTGGCGATGGCTAGTTTAGTTAGTCGTTTTTGCTCTAGTGATAGTTGTTTTTCAAGCATTAGTTGTTTTTGATCGAGAAGTTTAGCAATATTTTCCGGCTGCCATTTTTTTACGGCTGTACTAATTTCTTTTACATTAAACCCTAAATCCCGCAAAAATATAATTTGATTCAGCATGGGTATTTGCTCAGTAGCATATAAGCGATAGTTATTTATTGGATCAATTGCGGCAGGTTTTAATAATCCCACCTCATCATAATAACGTAACATTCGAATCGATACTTGCGTTAATTTAGAGAACTCACCAATTCTAAACAACTTTACCCCTCCTTCGCCTATTATTTCCTTTAAATTTTATCAAAGAGCAGTTAAAACTACCAATCAGATTTTTTAATATAATCAGCTGATAGTGTTAAAATGAAGGAAAAACTAGGAGACTTTCAGATGAACAGGCCCTTATCAAAAAGAGAATTAGCGACACTACTAATTATTCCACTAGAGTTATTTATTGGCTGGTTACTTAGTTTAACCGACTTGATCAAACTACCAGTAGCTGGTCCACTTTTTGTTTTTGGTATATTCTTTTTAGGCTTTTTAGCCGCGATTTTATTGAATCGGACGTTTTTGAAAAGCAGCTGGCAGCAATACAAAGAAAAACTATTCAAGAATTTTATGTTGAGTGTCTTATTTGCAGTTATTTTTGGTGTGATTCAGCAAGTCGATCGAGGACTAGTGCAGCCAGCAAGTATCCATGGCAACTTACTCACCATGACTGTTTTGCCAACTTTGATTGGTGCATTAATCCCTATGATGGCACCTTTTACTGAAGAATTGGTCTTTCGCCACATCTTGTTTTTCAAATGGACAACTTCAAAAACTATGACGATTCTCATGTTGTTTGTTTCTTCCATTTTATTTGGACTAGCGCACTTTAACAACTTTCAAGGTCAGCTTATTTATACTTTACCTTTAATGGCTGGCGGTTTCTTGTTTGCCCTTTTCTACTATTGGAAGAAAAATATTTGGTTTAGTTTGATGGCGCATTTTATTTACAATGCAGCATTTTCATTTATACCAGCCGTTGTTATTTTATTTTTCCAATTTTTTACTCACTAAATAATGATTAAGATCAGCTGGAACAATCAACAACACTTGATTATTCCAGCTGGTCTATTTTTATCTTAATTCGTATAAAAAAATAATTCCTCAGGAAATGCCTGTCTTTCTACTTCAGTCAAGTTTCTTTCCACAATGACAACATCTAAATTCTGATAATCGACATAAGAATATAATCCAGTATTCTTTAGTTTTGCTGAATCTGCTAAAACGATATTTTTTTTGCTTTGCTCCACCATTATTTTTTTGATTTCCAATTCTTGATAAGAACGAATGGTTGGACCTGTCGCTGAGAATCCATCACAGCCAAGAAAAGCCACATCTAAATTCATTTCTTTAATAGCTTGGATTGCCCAATCTCCTACATACGAATTGCTTTTCTTTCGATACAATCCGCCAGTTAGTAAAATTTGATTGTCAGAATTCGCTAGTACTTGACTGATTTGAAGTGAGTTAGTAACGATTGTCAAATCATCTCTCATCACTAATAATTTAGCCAGCTGTAATACGGTGGTGCTGGTATCTAGTAATATTGCCGCATTCTCTGGAATAAAATTTAAAGCCATTTCGGCCACTTTAATTTTTTCTGGCAGTTGGGTATTTTCTTTAACAGAAAATTCATTTTCAAAAAAAGTATTGGCCTTTGTTACTAAACCGTGCTTCTTCTCAATTAAATTTTTTTCATCTAAAAAACTAACATCTTTACGAATGGTCTCCGTCGTTACCCCCAATTCATCCGCTAGCTGATTGATACTAATTTCTCCTTTGGTAATTACTTCATGTAAAATTTTATTTTTACGCTCTTCACTGGTTAACTTCATTTGTTTTCTCCTTGAAATCATTTTGTTTATTATAGCATATCCAACTTATCAATTGGTATTTATCGATAAAACCAAATTTTTGCTTGAATTTTTTCTTGTCAGCGTTTATAATTTGTTTAATCACATAAAACAAACTAAAGGAGTTGGTTTTAATTGGAAAAACAAATTTATAAAATCTCACCATTCTTCGAACCAAGAATTTGGGGTGGCGATCGCATCTTAAAAAACTTCAATTATCAAACGGATTTATATCCTATTGGTGAAGTTTATAATGTGGTGGCTCTTCCTGGTGAGGCCGATTGTAAAGTTGAAGGAACAGATCTCACTTTGTCAGAGCTTTATCGAGCTTATCCAGATTGGTTCAAATGCGATACTGAACAATTGCCGATTCGCGTAAATTTATTGGATCCACTGGCTGACTTATCTGTTCAGCTGCATCCTGATGATGCTTACGCATTGATTCATGATCATTCTCGTGGCAAACCAGAAGCTTGGGTCATTTTAGATACGCCAGAAGATGGAAAAATAGAATTTGGTCACCACGCTCATACTAGAGAAGAATTTAAAACTTTAGCAGATGCTCATGATTGGGGTAAATTATTAAAATATCTTCCAGCTAAAAAAGATTATTTTATTGATATTCCAGCTGGGACATTACACGCTATTGGTCGAGATGTACTAACTTACAATATTTCCCGCAATGCTGATTTAACTTATCGTTTATTTGATTATGATCGGATTGATCCTAATACAAAAGAACATCGTGAATTACACATCGATAAAGTTGTAGACAATGTCTTAGTTCCTGATACATCAAAAGGTTTTGTTTGGTATGAACCTTATTTAAAATCTAATTGTGAAGTGACTGATTATTGGGATGAACCTGGTTTATATGGTTTAAGTCGTGTAAAAGTAAAAGATTTTGGTTTTTATGATCTAGCTCGTTTTGCTTTTATTACTGTTGTTGACGGTGAAGGAACAATTAACAATACACCAGTGATAAAAGGTGAAACCGTCTTGATTCCAGATGGTATTTCACAGTTAAAACTTACTGGTTCATTAGATATGTTTATTGCTAGTTATAAAAATTTAACGGAAACGAGGGAATAAAAAATGGAAAGCTTTCAAATAGCTGTACAAGCAGCCAAAGAATTAAGCGAAACTTTAAGTAAGGTTGATAAAACTGAAGTTACTAAACTAGTGCAAGCCATTCGCCACAGTAAGCGTATCTTTTTAACTGGAGCAGGTCGTTCTCGCTTGATGTTACAAGCCTTTGCTATGCGTTTAATGCATATCGGATTTCAAGTTTATATTGTTGGGGAAGTTACTACACCCGCCTTTTTAGCAGGAGATTTATTAATCGCAGCAAGTGCTTCCGGCGAAACCAAGTCTATTTTACAGACAGCTCGAAAAGCCAAAGAATATCAAGGGCAGGTTGCTGTCTTCTCGATTTTCCCTGAATCTAGTTTGGGGGAAACAGCTGATATATTAGTAAAAATTCCGGCATATACTGATAAATTACCATCTTCGGCAGAAAACAAAATGGGTATTTTACCTGGTGGCAGTATGTTTGAAGAAGCCGTTTTGCTTTTAGGAGATGCCCTCATTGTTGAACTTGCTAGCGAGCAGCACGTCGACACTTCAAAAGCTTTTGCCAATCATGCCAATTTAGAATAGGAGAAAAAAATGAAATTACAACTTGCGATTGATGAATTAAACTTAAACGAAACCTTGGAACAACTAGAATCGTTAGCCCCATATATTGATATTGTTGAGGTAGGTACGCCCTTCTTAATTGATGCAGGTCGTGAAGCCGTTCGTCAAATCAAACAAAAATTTCCGCAATTAGAAGTTTTATGTGATGCAAAAATTATGGATGCCGGCGCTTATGAAGCCGAACTGGCTTATGATGCCGGGGCTGAATATGTCACTGTGCTAGGTATTACTGATGATTTAACTATCCAAGGTTGTGTGGAGCAAGCTAAGAAACAAAAACGGAAAGTCATGGTAGATATGATTTGCGTCACTGGTTTTGCCAAACGAATTCCAACATTAGAAAAAATCGGCGTCGATATCATTGCCGTTCACACCGGTGCAGATCAACAACACGCTGGTCGAACACCATTAGAAGATTTAATCGAAATGAAAAAATATACTAAACATACAAAAATTGCTGTCGCTGGTGGGATTAATAGTCAAACCATTGCTGAATATGTTGCTTTAAAACCAGATATCGTCATTGTCGGCAGTGGCATCTTAAATGCAGAAAACCCTGTCAAAGAAGCAAAGTTAATTAAAACTGCTTTAAAATAAAAAAGGCTGTCCATCTGAAAAATAGATGAGACAGCTTCTTTTTTACTATAAATTAATCGCCTCGCCACCAGTTACACCGTAAATCTGAGCGGTGACATAGCTGGCTTTATTGGAAGCTAAAAATACATATACGGGAGCCAGCTCAACTGGTTGTCCTGCGCGTTCTAATAAACTAGATTGACCGAACTCAGGCAAGGCGCCTGCTGGTTGTCCTTGATCTAATTGTAATGGTGTCCAAATTGGACCGGGAGCAACGCCGTTCACGCGAATTCCTTTAGGTGCCAATTGTTTGGCTAAACCAACCGTAAAGTTAGCAATCGCACCTTTAGTTGAAGCATAATCCAATAGGTTTTCACTAGGATTAAAAGCTTGAACAGAAGTCGTTGTCACAATTGCACCACCCGCTGGAATATAGGCTTCCGCCGCTTTAACAATCGCAAACATCGCAATAATATTAACTTGATAAGTATCTTTGACCTGTTGCATTGGTAGGTCTTTTATTTCCATCCGAGAAATTTGTTGGCCAGCGTTTAGCACTAAAGTATCTAATCCGCCTAGCTCATTAACAGCTTGACTGACGATTTCTTCTGGCGCTTGTTCATTTCTTAAGTCTGCAGGTAATAAAACCATTTTACGACCGGCAGCTTCAACATATTGTGCTACTTCTGCAGCATCTTTTTCTTCACCTGGTAAAAATTGTAAAGCAATATCTGCACCTTCTCTTGCAAAAGCAATCGCTGCTGCCCTACCGATACCAGAATCGCCACCAGTAATTAATACCCGTCGATTTTCTAATTCATGATTGCCTTGATAGCTTTCTTCACCACAATCTGGTTTTGGTTGCATCTTTTCACCTAAAGCGGGTGTATCTTGTTCTTGATCGGTAAATTTATCAGTATAATATCGTTTTCTTGGATCAATTAAATTTGGTTCAGTCATTTGGTAAGCTCCTTTGGGTTTCTAAATATTGAAAAGCTGTTTCTTTAGCGTATTTTTTATAGTATTTTTGCGTAAAGCAATCGAAATCTTGGTCCCATGGTTTTACATGTCCAGAATAATGAATGATGGATGGATGCTTTCTTGTTTCTTCATATTCCCGCTCACCTTGCGCCAACGGATGAACCACGTCTTGATTCATAATATAACCTTGGGCGTTCCATCTAGGATGTAAGATTAACCATTGATCATGTAAGATAGCATTTAAAGCATCTTGGTCGTGGAACCGTAATTTTTCAGGATTTTCACTAATGAAATTCAAGACTTTACTTGTCACCTCGTTTTTCAACCATTGTTTGATATTAATAAACATAAAGCCAGAATTAAAATAACGATCTGACAAAGTTGGAATTTGCATTTTTGCCAAACGGTTATGAAATCCAGCATCCTCTACTGCCGCTAAAATCGTATCATCTAATTTTAGCTGCCATAATTTCGTAATATCATCTAAAACGATCATGTCACAATCTAGATAAAGGATAAGTTCGATGCCCGTTCCACGAAATAATTCGGGAATAGCAATCCGGTAATAAGCTGTTTTCGGTATTCGCTCACTCACAACTACGTTTTCGAAAAACTTAGGATCAATTTTCATGAAATCCACAGTTGCATGGTTGCAATAATTTTTTACAGATAGTCGTAGCAACTGACGACTGTTAAAATCAAGTTCATCATCAATCACGTAAAAATGAAAAAAATCCTTCGATGACTGAACTTGGTCTAAAATTGAAACAAATAATGCCGCTAAGTGAGGGGCAAAATCTGAATTAGTACTAGCTACAATAACTCGCTCATGCTTATCCATTTACCTTTCCTACTTTCTTTATCTGGTTGTCAGCCAACTGGGTTAAATATTGTTGCGTGTAAGGATGACCAACCAGGGTATTCCATGGCTTATCGTGTCCAGTAAAGTGAACAATGGCCGGCTGCAGGTGACATTCTTGATACCAAGTTTGATAATGGCTATCAGGGGCAGGAAATTTGTTAAAAATTAAAGCTGTTTGGGCATTCCATCTAGGATGAAGCGGTTGCCAATTGCCGTGTAAAACAGCATTCAGTGCATCTTGATCATGATAGACAATCCGATCATTAAAAATTGTTAAAAAATCAATGGTCTTTTCGGTAATCGCCTGAGCATTCCATTGGATAACATCAATCAATAAAACACCCGAATTAAAATAGTACCCATCGACATCGCCGATTAAACGTTTTAAACCGTTTACTTCACCTACATCAATTACTGCACCGACGATATTACCATTTAAGGGCTGATCATATAATTCAGCGACATCTGCCAAACATAATACATCTGCATCTAAATATAAAATTTTATCGTATGGTCCTCCGGCTAAAAGTTTCGGTAACGAAATGCGTAAATATGCTGTTGTTGTAATGTGATCACTAACTAAAAAGTCTTGATAGATATTTCTATCAATCGTTAAAAATTGAATGGTTGCGTGATTTGTCTTACGGCTAATCACCGTTTCCAAATGACGCTTACTTGTTTTAGAAAGCCCATCGTCGATAACATAAAAACAAAGCGGACGGTTTTCTGGATTATTTTCAACAACTGAAGTAAGCATGACACTAAGGTATGGCGCATAATTTTCATCAGCTGCAGTGACTATCGGAATAACACTATTTTGATTTTCCATTTCAACCTCTCCTTTCATTTCAATGAACTTTTCACATTTAACTAGCTCATATGCCTCACCCTAGTCTCGTTATGAGAACTTTACAAAAATTGTTTACTTTCATTTTTTTTTACGATTGAAAAAAGTGATTTCTATCGAGAAATAATCCTTATTTAATAAGGATAAAATCAGCTTTCAGGAACTATTTATCAAAAAAAGTAAATTTTTTCGCAAAAATGATTCTATTCAATTATTACTAAAAACCTTCATAGAGATGTTAAAATAATTGATGAGGTGATTGTTATGTCATACATACTTGATTTGGAAGAAAAAATTGCCGTATTACCATTTTTCTTGAAACATTACCCTGCTAAAAACCGATCCTTTCTATTAGAAGCGCAAAAAATAATTCAGCAACAGATACAAGCAAAAATTTGGCTACAGCAAAAAAAGCCTGTCTTAAAACAAGAAAAATTGGTACCTATATTCTCTTTACAGCCTGAAATAGCAGCCTTGAATAATTTAGTTAACGAAAACATCCCTGCACTTAAAAATTATTTGCTCCACGCAGAAGATTATTTTTTGACTCTCGGTGTTCTGCCTTGTTTAAAACAATTAGGATGGCCAGCTATTAGCCAAGCCGCTTATCTGACAACAAACCAAGAAAATCCCAGTTTGTTAGTTGGTTCAGAAACTTTTTTATCCATGTGGAATGCCTGGAATACGCAACAGCAAACGAAAAATGCTCGAAACAAACTAACGGTCTTACTAAAATGCTTAGACTTTCCCTCTGAGTTAACGCAGGAATCTTCGGTCATTCAGCATTTACTAAGCCATTTTAGTTCTGAATTGGCACCAGATAATCCTTTTTGGCATAGTTTAGCATCGGAAGTCCAGATTGCATTTCCTGCACCTCTGACGTTGACCGATTCGTTAGGAAAACAAATCCATCAATTACGCTATCTCATTTCATTACAACAAACTGAATTTATTCGCCGACAAAAATTTGGTTTTAGTGATCACACCAAGTTGGCCTATTTTTTAAAAAATCGAAACTTCTCACTTTCAGACTCTGATCGTTTGCATCAAAAAAAGGCTCACGCCGGTTTAGGAGCCTATCCTAGTGGGTATGATGGAGGGAATTTTAAGTTGTTAATCGATTTTCATAGTGAATTTATTATCAACCGTGCTGGAAAATTTCAAAATATTTTAGATCTCAATAATTTAAATGGTGTAGTCAACGGGGCTAGTTTCAATTATGCTAATAAAAACGATAGGACTCATACTAGATTAGACGTAAAATTTGGCAAGAGTGATCCGCAATTTCGCAAAAAAATTTTGAAAAAGAATCAATACAAAGCCCCAACAAAAACCAGTGGGAATTTTTCTTATACTAATAAAACAGGTACTTACGCCATCAATGGCCGTTCCTCCAAAGAAAATAGCCAGCTATTAAAAGAACATTTCAAAAAATTTATGAGGTGATATGATGATTATCAGAAAATATCAAACCAATGATTTAGACGAGCTTTTTGCTTTAATGACTCGTGAAGGACCGGAATGGACCTACAATACGCCAGAAAACCAACAAAAATACGCCCACGCTTTAGACCGGTCAATATCTTTTGTCTTAACAGATCAACAAAAAATTTACGGCTATATTCGTGGACGTAATGATGATGGATTTGGTTTATATATTTTAGATTTGTTAGTTGATCCAGCTTATCGCGGTAATAGCTACGGCCAACAATTAATCAAACATTTCCAGCAAGAATTTCCAGAAGAATCTTTGTATGTGACTAGTGATGCCGATCCTTATTATTTAAAGTTAGGCTTTAAAATTGTCGGCTCTGTTTTAGAAAAGTAAATACTCTTCCACCCTACTGATTAGTTGCGGCCAACTGCTTTTTAAAATTTCCGTCGCTATTTCAGTCGGGATTTTTTTGTTTTCTTTGACCGCTAAGATTTGCTGCTCCAAGGCTGCACCTAAGGCTTGATAAAATTGCGGTAAATCTTCAGCTACTGGTTCATCCTGATTGTGCATCTGAGGTAACGGTACATAACTAATAATCCCGCTATCATTCACTGTTTTACCTAATTGTTCCTGCAAAGCCGGAATCTCTGTCACAACTACCCGCAAGTCGCAAGCCAGTGCTTCAATCGCTACTAAGCCCAAACCTTCAAAAAAAGAAGGTAAGACAAAAATATCGCCTTTACGAAATTCGTCAGCCAATAACTTTTGGTTGGCGACATTATATAAATGCAACTGTGGATTTCCGATATAAGGTGCTAAATGCTCCTGCGCATCTTCAGCCGCATGACCAATTAAATGCAAATGAACTTCGGAATGCTGTTGACTGATTTTTTCAAAGGCTTGTGCCAAAGCAAAGGTGCCTTTTGCTGCGGAAATTTTACCAGCATATATTAAATCAATGGTTTCTTTATGTGTCTTTTCTATTGGATAGAAAATTTCTGGATCAAATCCGCCACCTAGTACGGTAATTTTGTCTTTTGGTATTTGATAAACCGTTTGAATATCTTGAATTTGCAGATGACTCAGTGCAAAGACACGGTCCAATTGATCTAAATTAGTGACGTACCTTTCTAACAAATGGGGATGTTGGCGCGCTTGGCGAATGTCGGTTCCATGACAAAAAGCAAAAATTGGTAATTCAGGAAATTCTGCTCGTACCAACGATGTTAAAAACCATAAATGATGGCAAAAAATCACATCGGGTTGAAATTCAGCAACAGCTTGTTTGACAATTTTTCGAAAAGCCTTTTGCCAAGCAGCAATCATCTCTTCTGTCATCTCTCCATAAATCGTACTTTCATACGGCATGATATCGCTCATTCCAGGTAATGAAAAAGCCAGATCTTGATTAGGGAATTTGACTGTATATTGTTTCTCTTGTGGAATTAAATCATAGCTAAAATCACCAAAAGTGCCATATACACAAGCTTGATCATATTTTTTTAACCCTTTAATCAAGTTTGAAAAATAAACGCCACTCCCCGTTTTAGCCGGCAATTGGGCTTGAACATGTAATATTTTCATTTATTTACTCCTGTCTGTTGCTATTTTTTGACTTTGATAATTCACACGTACCCTTTGTCCAATAGAATAATAGCTGCCATTATTTAAAGTAGTGACTATTAATTTATTTCCTTGAACCAGGACCTCGTAATCAATGGTTGCTCCTTGAAAACGCTGCTGAATAATTTCCCCTTCACCTTCTTTATCAGCTACTAATTGAATCTGTTCAGGTCGCACATATTGCTGCTGACTCAATAAGTTATTCTCTCCAATAAAGGTCAAGGCAAAGGGATTTTGTGGATGATTATATAATTCTTCTCCAGCAGCAATTTGTTGAATTTCTCCTTGATTCATCAACAATATTTGATCAGCAATAGCAAAAGCTTCTTGTTGATCATGAGTGACAAACACCATTGTCATGCCCAATTCCTTTTGTAATCGACGAATCTCTGCCCGTAAAGATATCCGTAATTTTTCATCTAAATTAGATAAGGGTTCATCTAGTAATAATAATTTGGGTTCAACAATTAAGCTACGACCTAATGCTACCCGTTGTTGTTGCCCGCCACTTAAATCTTGAATCTTACTTTCAGCATAATCACTTAAGCGTAGCAATGCCAACATTTCTTTAGCCTTTTTTCGAGCCTCTACTTTTTTTATTTTTTTGAATTTTAGCCCATACATCAAGTTTTCAAGTACATTTAGATGAGGAAACAGACTGTAAGATTGGAAGACCGTTGTGATGTCTCGTTCTTCTGGTGAAACTTCAGTAATATCTTCTTCCGCTAATAAAATCTTCCCACTATTTACTTTTTCAAAGCCATTTAAACAACTAAGTAAAGTACTTTTCCCACAACCACTGGGACCTAACACTACCAGCATCTCCCCTTGTGATAAGGTAAAAGAGATATCTTTTAGAATTTTTTTATCACCATAAGATTTATTTAGTTGTTGTACGGAAAGAAACATGCCGTTTCCTCCTTCCATTTAAATTAAAAATAAGAGCTATCAAACCTGCTACCACTAAACAAATAATGATAATCAGGCATGCAATCACTGATGCCACACCATACAGTCCTCTTTGCACGACATCAAACATCACTAAAGTTAAGACTTTTTGCCCCGGTCGAATCAAAAAAATAATCGACCCGATCGTTGTCATAGTGGCAATAAATCCATTGATAAAGGTTAAGGCAAACCCTTGTTTAGTCATTGGAAAAAAGACATCTTTCCATTCATTTAACGTATGTCCGCCTAAATCATGAACTGTTTTATAATAAGTCGGATCAACTTGGCTAACACTAGCACTAGCAGCTTTTGTAGCAAAAGCCAATTGTTTAAAAATCACATTAATAATGACAATCATGCTTGAACCCGTCCATGAAAAAGGTTCGCCGGAAAAAGCATAAAGATAGCCTAATCCAAAAAAAGTACCCGGCAATAAATAAGGTAAAGTGCCGATCATTTCAATGCCTTTCATTAGTTTACTATGGCGGACCTGACTATAATAAATAATCAAAAAACTCAGTAGACTGCCAATAAAACCCGCCAACAGCGAATACACAATCGTCCGAATAATCGTGTCACTAATATAGATTCGCGTATCTAAAATCGGTTGTAAAGACCAATAAAAGTTTCCCATTCGTTTAACCGTTACGGCATTCACCACAATCGTTACATACTGTAAAATAAGCAATAAATAAAAGACACCTGAAACCAAACTACTCCCATAAAAAAACAGCCCTTTGCGCGGCAAAGCCAAACTGCCTTGTTCTTGACCATGGCTTTGACTTGCCACATTCTTTTCAAAATGATTATAAATAAAAAAGACAATTAATGCTGGCAAACACAATGTTAAGTTAATCAACGCCGCTTTATGAATATCTCCTTGGCTAATGACAGCAAAGTACCCTTCACTTGCCAATACCCGAAAGCCACCACCGATAATTGTCGGTGTCTGAAAATCCGCCAAACTGCGAATAAAACTAATTAGTGCCACTACAATAATTCCCGGTCGCAACAAAGGAATAATCATATCCTTCACCACTGCATCCGATTTTGCTCCTAACGAACGGGCACTTTTAATCATCGAAATATCTATATTTTTTAACATCCCAATCAAAACTAAGGCATTCAATGAAGCAAAACTAATTGTCTGCATCATAATAATCCCTTGAGGACCGTAAGGATTATAGCTTAATTGCAGCAAGTCATGTGTAATAAATCCCCGTCGGCCAAATAAAGTAATATAAGCCAAAGAAGTCACAAAAGGCGGGGAAACCATCGTTGCCAACAAACCGATGCGAAAAATCTTCTGCATTTTCTCACTCAGAAATAAAAAGCAAATCGTCAAGCTTAGCACAAAAAATAATGACGCCACTGTTGTTAAAATTGCCACAAACAAAGAATTTTTTAACAACATCATATTTTCGCTTAAATATTCAGTAATTCCAAAAGAGCCACTCGTAAAAGCTTCAGCAAAAATTTTTATGTAAGGATATAAAATAAATAAAAGGACACCCGCGACAATCAATAGATAAATGATCCCTTCACTGATGCGGTTAATCATTTTATTCAACTTCATCTGGCATCCCTCCTAGTATAGTATGTAAATAGTCTGTGACATCATTCAATCATGCCACAGACTATTTTTAATTATTTATTTGCAGCCATTTCAGCCCATTGGTTTAAGATAGCTTCTCGATCAGAACCAAAAGTAGTCAAATCTTCATCGATTAAATCCTTAGATTCCAATCCTAAATCATAGCCATCAACCCCTGGCATAATAATTTGGTCGGTATCTTTACCATCTAGTTCAGCCAATTCTTTCATATTTTCTGGTTGCAACATGAAATCAATAAAGGCTTCAGCCATGTCTTTTCCAGGGGCATCTTTGAAGACTGCTACACCTTCTGGGACCCAAGGAATACCATCTGATGGATAAACCACTGAAAGATCATTTTCTTCTGCCGCATCAAAGGCAGATTTATCAACTGGAATTAAACCAATCCCAAATTCACCAGCAGTAACTTTTTCTTGTGGATCTTTACCCCGCTGACCATAATAAGGAATATTTTCATTAACACTTTCCCAATATTGCCAGCCAGCATCATTACCATCTTTATCTAAGATACCTTTAACAATCGCATACATTGTTCCTGAAACAGCTGGATCACTCATAATGATTTCATCTTTATATTTTTCATCGGCTAAATCTGCCCAAGTCTCTGGTATCTCTAAGCCTTTTTCTTCCAACACATCATTATTGATCAATAATCCACCCACAGTTAAACCTTTAGACAACCAATAACCTTCTGGATCACGGTATTTTTCATCGATTGATTCAACAGCATCTGATTGATATTGTTCCAACAAACCATCTGTCTTCGCTTGCATGAAAGCATCTAAGCCGCCGCCAAACCACAAATCAGCCATTGGCTCACTACTTTGATCCGCTTGCATCCGTGACAACACTTCGCCACTAGACATCGATAAAAATTCTACTTTGGCACCAGTTTCGTCTGAAAACTTATCAAATAATTCTTTGTAAGCATCAGAAGTTGTTACAACATTTAGCGTTTGACCTTCAAATTGTTTTTCACTTTTGGCAGTTGACGAGCCGGTTGTATCTGTACCACTAGAATCATCACTAGCACCACAAGCTGACAAAGCAAACAAACTAAATAATACGGTAACTAACACACTTAATTTCTTCAAATTTTTTCCTCCTTTAAATTTAGCAAAAATGCACGTAAGCGCTCTTATTTGCATTTTTATGAATAAATAAATTATAACGTACTTCAGTTTCTTAAACAATCGTAAAAAATAACGGTTTCAAAAGATAATAAGCAAAATCTCTTAGTAATAAAATGAGAAATGTTATACTGATTGTCAGTTACTCAAAAGAAAGTTAGGAAAAATAATGAAAATAACACTACTATCCGCCTCAATTACCGGTAGTAAAAGCCGGTTAGCCTTAGAAGATGCTAAAAAATATTTACTCAAACACGCTCCCGTTGCTGAAATTACTTTGCTGGATTTAAAAGAAATGACGATTCTCTTTGCCGATGGTCGTAATTATGTTGACTATCCTGCAGATACGGGGATTTTAACAAAAAATTTAATGGATGCAGATATTATCGTAATTGCAACGCCAACATTTCAAGCTTCAATTCCTGGTACTTTGAAGAATGTTTTCGACTTATTACCACAACAAGCTTTCTTTCATAAAATTGTTAGTCTAATTATCAGTGCCGGCTCACCAAAACATTTTTTAATGGCTGAAAATCAATTAAAACCGATTTTACACTATATGAAGGCTAATACGTTACCAAATTATTTATTTATTGAAGAACAAGATTTTGCTAATGGAACCATCATCAATTCTGAGGTTCATCGTCGTTTAAATAACTTGATGGAAGAAACAATTGTCCTATTCGATGCTTACCAGACGATCTGGCAAAAACAAAAAAAATAATATAAAATTTGACCTGCGTTCGCCGCAAGTCTTTTTTTTCATTCTAAATGACAAATAACACAGAATTATTTAATTTTTTATTCATTTTTTGATATTCATTTCCACATTTTTCTGATAGAATGCTATTCAATAGCTCATTTTTTAGGGGGAGAAATGATGGATGCAAGTTTAGATATAAGAACCGGTGTTAAAGAGACGATGCCTACGGTTTTTGGATACATCGGGATTGCTCTTGCTTTTGGGATTGTTGGCAAAGCAGCTGGACTCAGTCCGCTAATTGTCTTATTGATGTCGATGTTTATTTATTCAGGAACTGCTCAATTTGTTGTGGTTAGTATGTTCATTAGTCATAGTCCATTGCTATCGATTGTATTATCCACACTGTTGATTAGTTCTCGAATGATTTTAATTAGCGTAACTGTCGCTCCATATTTTAAAAATGACAGCCTGTGGAAAAACATTTTATTAGGAACTTTTTTAACTGATGAGAGTTTTGCACTGGGGATGAATAAATTAAATTTCACCAATCATACTTTGAGTTTTCAGTGGTTGAACACAGCTAATGTCATTTCATTTTTAACTTGGTGTTTTTGGAGTTTTGTTGGTGCCATTATGGGAAATTTTGTTGGTAATCCAGAAGCTTTGGGCTTGGATTTTGCGATTGTGGGGATGTTTATTGGCTTATTGTACATGCAAGTCATTGCCGATCGCTCATTGAATCGTAAATTACAGCTAATTGTAATTGCCTTTACTTTATTTTTAACCTATGTTGGCTTTATTTTTATTCCTAGTAGCTTATTGATCTTAGTAGTGACCTTAATTGGTTGCGGATTTGGGGTGGTGATTAAACGTGCCTACTTTTAGCTTTACTCTACTCACTATTTTCAGCTGTGGCATTGTCACTTGGCTTTCACGGGTATTACCTTTTATTTTGTTAAAGAAGTTTACTTTGTCTAAAGGCGTTGCCGAATACCTTAGTTTTGTGCCGATTGTCATTATGTCATCTTTGTGGTTTAGCAGTCTATTTGTTCAAAACTTAGGCCACTTACCCACAGTCAATGTGGAAAACTTATTGGCCTCCCTCCCCACCTTAATTGGCGCCGTAATTTCTAAAAATCTACTGGTGATTGTGATCGTCGGTGTCGTTTCACTTGCAATTATTCGTTTAGGAGGATTTTAAAAATGACGGAATTAATATTCAAATCTTATGACCCAAAAAATCTAAGCCAAATGACCGATATTTGGAATGAAGTACTGTTAGCAGGAGATGCTTTTCCTGGTGAAGAGCTCTATTATGAAATAGATTTCCACGAATTTTTGCTGGAACAAACCGCCACCACTTGTCTATTTATTGATGACAAATTAACTGGCTATTATATCCTGCATCCCAATAATATCGGGCGGTGTAGCCATATTGCTAATGCCAGTTATTGTATAGTACCAGAGTTTCGAGGACAAAAATTAGCTGATCCTTTAGTCAAATACTCCTTAAAAGAAGCTCGTGAATTAGGCTTTGCCGGTATCCAATTTAATGCTGTTGTAGTTTCCAATCAAGCCGCCTTAAAAACTTACACCAAAAATGATTTTAAGTTGATTGGTACGATTCCCGCCGGATTTTTATTGAAAGACGGCACTTATTCAGACATCCAAATTCTTTATCATCAATTCAAATAGTTATCCACTGTGGAAAAAGGAAGTTGAGGAATTATTCAGCTTCCTTTTTCAAGTTATCCACAATCTTTCGAATCGATCGCCGACTCGGATAAAAGCTTCGTTCACCATGTGAATTTCTCCTAGTAGCTTCTAGATCAAACAACCCTAAATCGGAATAGTTTTTTAAATCCTCTGATGTTTTTCCCAATCGATCAGCCAATGTCCACATCTCATCCAAGTCTTGATTTTGTTTTTTATTATAAGCACGTGTTGTAAAAATAAGTATAAACCAATAAAAGATTTGTACGACCCAAGATATTTTTCCAATCCCTATTCGTAGCAAAATTGCACCTAAGACAAAAAGTCCGACAATCAGCCAAATGTACGTACTTTTTTTCATTTGCTTTACCTCCTGTTAAGAAAATCATAACACAAAAAAACTCTTCTGAATTTTCATTCAGAAGAGTTAATTTTTTATAGATTGTTTAAAGCATCTTCAGCAGCCATTTGTGCTTCAATGTCAGAAATTGAATAGACATTTTCGCTAGCAACAACGACTTCTTTTGGCTCCATGTTACGGTATGTTGCCATACCAGTACCGGCAGGAATAATCTTACCGATGATAACATTTTCTTTCAATCCAAGTAATGGGTCTTTCTTACCGCGAATTGCAGCATCGGTTAATACCCGAGTTGTTTCTTGGAATGATGCAGCTGACAAGAAGCTGTTTGTTTCTAATGATGCTTTAGTGATACCTAATAAGACTGGGCGACTTGTTGCTGGTACGCCACCAGTAATAATGGTTTTGTAGTTTTGATCTTTGAAATCAGCAATATCTAGTAAAGTACCTGGCAAGATGTCAGTATCACCTGGATCCATGATCCGGACTTTACGTAACATTTGACGAACCATTACTTCGATATGTTTGTCGCCGATTTCTACCCCTTGCATCCGGTATACACGTTGTACTTCACGTAGCAAGTAAGTCTCAACTGAGATAACATCCCGCACTTGTAATAAGTGTTTAGGATCAATTGAACCTTCAGTTAGGCGAGCGCCACGATGGATCATATCGCCTTCTGCCACTTTCATACGAGCAGTATATGGAACTGTGTAAGTCCGAGTATCAGTTTCACCTTTGACAGTAACTTCTTTTGTCCGCGTTGAGGCTTCTTCAACGATTTCAGTTACTACACCAGTAACTTCAGTAATCACAGCAAGACCTTTTGGATTACGCGCTTCAAAAATTTCTTGAACCCGAGGAAGACCTTGAGTGATATCGTCTCCGGCAACCCCGCCGGTATGGAAAGTACGCATGGTTAACTGAGTACCTGGTTCACCGATTGATTGGGCAGCGATTGTACCAACTGCTTCACCAACTTCAACATCATCACCAGTTGCCAAGTTACGACCGTAACAATGTTTACATACACCGTGTTTCGTATTACATGTAAAGACTGAACGAATCGTCACAGTTTCAACACCGGCATCAAGCACAAGCTTAGCATCTGCTTCGCTAATCAAAGCATCTGCGCCTAGCAATACTTCGCCAGTTTCTGGATGACGAACAGTTTTTTGAGTATAACGACCCACTAAACGTTCTTCTAACGCTTCGATAATTTCGTTACCTTCACGAATTGTTGAGATTTCTAGACCACGGTCAGTACCACAATCTTCTTCTCGTACGATTACATCTTGGGCAACGTCAACTAAACGACGTGTTAAGTAACCTGAATCGGCAGTCTTCAAGGCAGTATCGGTCATCCCTTTACGCGCCCCGTGAGTAGAGATAAACATTTCCAAGACTGAAAGTCCTTCTCGGAAGTTTGAGATAATTGGTAATTCCATGATTTGTCCATTCGGAGCGGCCATCAATCCACGCATCCCAGCAAGCTGAGTAAAGTTGGAGATGTTACCACGGGCTCCAGAATCTGACATCATGAAGATTGGGTTTTTCGCATCTAATGATTCCATCAGTTTTTGTTGGATTTCATCTTTTGCAGCATTCCAAACGCCAATTACTCGTTCATAACGCTCATCATCAGTAATTAAACCACGACGGAATTGTTTCGTGATAGTACCCACTTGTCCGTGAGCATCATCAATGATTTGATGTTTTTCAGCCAAGGCAGAAATATCGGCAATCCCTACGGTCATCCCAGCCATTGTTGAATGTTTGTAGCCTAAATCTTTCATGCGGTCAAGCATCATTGAAGTGTCGGTTACTTTGAAACGTTTGAAGACTTCAGCAATGATATTACCTAGATTTTTCTTCTTGAATGGTAAGATGACCTCTTGTTCAGCAATTGCTGCTGGAATATCACTACCACGTTCAACAAAATATTTATCTGGTGTTGCTTGCGTTAAGTTTGCATCAGTTGGTTCATTTAGATAAGGGAATTCTTGTGGCATAATATCATTAAAGATAATTTTACCAACGGTTGTAATTAATAACCGTTCTTTTTGCCATTCTGTAAATGGTTTGTCCCCTAAAGTATTTGGATCAACAGCTACACGTGAGTGTAAATGGACATAACCATTGCGCCATGCTAAAACAGCTTCATTCATGTCGCGGAAGATCATGCCTTCGCCTTCACGGCCTTCTTCTTCCATTGTTAGGTAGTAGTTCCCTAAGACCATATCTTGAGATGGTGTAACGACTGGTTTACCATCTTTTGGATTCAGAATGTGGGTAGCAGCTAGCATTAACATCCGAGCTTCGGCTTGCGCTTCTTCACCTAAAGGTAAATGCACCGCCATTTGGTCTCCATCGAAATCGGCATTGTAGGCTTCACACACTAGTGGATGCAAGCGAATGGCGCGACCTTCAACCAAGATTGGTTCGAATGCTTGGATACCTAGTCTGTGTAGCGTAGGTGCCCGGTTAAGTAAAACTGGATGTTCTTGAATTACTTCTTCTAATACATCCCAAACGACATCTTCTTGACGTTCGATTTTACGTTTTGCATTTTTGATATTTGAAGCAATTTCTCGTTGGACTAATTCTTTCATTACGAAAGGCTTGAACAATTCGATTGCCATTTCTTTTGGTAAACCACATTGGTACATTTGTAAAGTTGGTCCTACAACGATTACTGAACGTGCTGAGTAGTCAACCCGTTTACCCAGTAAGTTCTGACGGAAACGACCTTGTTTCCCTTTCAACATATGAGAAAGAGATTTCAATGGGCGGTTACCTGGACCAGTAACTGGACGACCACGACGACCGTTATCGATTAAAGCATCAACGGCTTCTTGTAGCATCCGTTTTTCATTTTGAACAATGATATTTGGTGCATTTAAATCTAATAGACGTTTCAAACGGTTATTCCGGTTAATTACCCGACGGTACAAATCATTTAAGTCAGAAGTCGCAAAACGACCCCCTTCTAATTGCACCATTGGACGTAAATCTGGCGGGATAACAGGAATGACATCCATAACCATCCAGCTTGGACGATTACCAGAAGAACGGAAAGCTTCTAACACATCTAGACGACGAATTGCTCGAGTCCGTTTTTGTCCTTGAGCTGTTTTAAGCTCTTCTTTTAATTCAGCAGATTCGCCTTCTAAATCAACTTGATCTAACAATTGTTTGATTGCTTCGGCACCCATTGCTGCGTGGAATTCTTGACCGTATTGGTCACGTTTTTCGCGGTATTCGCGTTCAGTTAGTAATTGTTTCTTTTCTAAACTAGTATTACCAGCGTCAATAACTACATATGAGGCAAAATAGATAATTTCTTCTAAAGCACGAGGACTCATATCTAAAATAAGACCCATTCTTGAAGGAATTCCTTTAAAGTACCAAATGTGTGTTACAGGTGCAGCTAACTCGATATGACCCATCCGTTCACGACGAACTTTTGAACGCGTAACTTCTACACCACAACGGTCACAAACAATACCTTTATAACGAATTCTCTTATATTTACCACAGGCGCATTCCCAGTCTTTGGTTGGCCCAAAAATTCTTTCATCGAATAAACCTTCACGTTCAGGTTTTAAAGTACGATAGTTAATGGTTTCAGGTTTTTTAACCTCACCATATGACCAGCTTCTGATTTTTTCAGGAGAAGCCAAACCTATTTGCATACTCTCGAATTTATTTACATCGATCAAAAGGGTTTCCCTCCATTTCATTTTAAGGCAGGACTAAATCTTTTGGTTTAGTTCTAACGGTTAAGTGGCAGCCGGCTTCACAAGGAAACCGACTGACCGGCTATTTTATAAGTCTTCTGCAGTTTCGATTTCTTGGACTAAGTCAGATTTTTCTTCAGCCACCTGTGCTTTTGCTTGTTGTTCTAAATCTTTTGCTGTTTGTTGTTGCTCAGCAAATTTAGTCAAAGCATCGACAGTGATTAAATCATCGTCATCATCATCCATGTCACGAAGTTCGATTTCTTTGTCTTCGATATCTAAAACTTGCATATCTAAACCAAGGGCTTGTAACTCTTTCACTAATACGCGGAAAGATTCAGGTACACCTGGTTTTGGAATTGGTTCACCTTTGACGATGGCTTCGTATGTTTTCACCCGACCAACTACATCATCTGATTTGTAAGTCAAGATTTCTTGCAAGGTATATGCAGCACCGTAAGCTTCTAGAGCCCATACTTCCATTTCACCAAAACGTTGTCCACCAAACTGTGCTTTACCACCCAATGGTTGTTGGGTAACAAGTGAGTAAGGTCCAATTGAACGAGCATGCAATTTATCATCAACCATATGGGCCAATTTAATCATGTACATAACACCGACAGAAATTCGGTTATCAAAGGCTTCACCAGTCCGACCATCATATAAAACAGTCTTGGCATCGCCAGCTAGACTTGCTTCACGAACCGTTTCCCAAACATCTTTATCCTGCGCGCCATCAAATACTGGTGTCGCAACATGGATACCTAATGAACGAGCAGCCATTCCTAAATGCAATTCTAATACTTGTCCGATATTCATCCGAGAAGGAACCCCTAATGGATTTAACATGACATCGACTGGTGTACCATCTGGTAGGTAAGGCATGTCTTCTTCCGGCATAATCCGAGAAACGACCCCTTTGTTACCATGACGTCCGGCCATTTTGTCACCTTCATGGATTTTACGTTTTTGTACGATATAAACCCGAACTAACATATTTACACCTGGAGATAATTCATCGCCAGCTTCACGAGTAAAGATTTTCACATCGTGAACGATCCCGCCGCCGCCATGAGGCACACGTAATGAAGTATCACGAACTTCACGGGCTTTTTCACCGAAGATTGCATGCAATAGACGTTCTTCAGCAGATAATTCCGTAACCCCTTTAGGCGTCACTTTACCAACTAATAAATCACCATCATAAACTTCAGCACCAATGCGAATAACGCCCATTTCGTCTAAGTTTTTCAATGCGTCTTCCCCAACGTTCGGGATTTCGCGAGTGATTTCTTCAGGTCCTAATTTTGTATCTCTGGCTTCTGATTCATATTCTTCAATATGGACAGAAGTATAAACATCATCTTTTACTAAACGACGGCTCATAATAATCGCATCTTCATAGTTGTAACCTTCCCAAGTCATGAAGGCTACGACAACGTTTTGACCTAAAGCCAATTCGCCATTTTCCATTGAAGGGCCATCAGCTAAGATATCACCAGCTTCAACTTCTTCACCAAGGCCAACTAAAGCACGTTGGTTATAGTTAGTACCTGAGTTTGAACGACGGAATTTAGTAATGTCATATTTATCTAATGCATCGTTTGCGCGACGCACACGAACTTCACTCGCATCAACGAATTCAACGACACCATCGTGTTTACAAATTAAAGCAGCGCCTGAGTCATGAGCTGCTTTATATTCCATACCAGTCCCAACCCAAGGAGAACGAGGGTTAATCAATGGCACAGCTTGCCGCTGCATGTTGGCACCCATTAAGGCACGGTTTGAGTCATCGTTTTCTAAGAAAGGAATACACGCTGTCGCTACCGCAACTACTTGTTTTGGTGACACATCCATGTAATCGATCTTATCTACGGTTACTTCTAAGTTTTCTGAAGTGGCACGGGCCATTACGATATCATCCACAAAAGTACCATCATCATTTAATTTACTGTTTGCTTGAGCCACTACGTAGTGATCTTCAATGTCAGCAGTTAAATAATCAATTTTATCGGTTACGCGACCAGTTGAACGATCTACGCGACGATATGGTGTTTCAATAAAACCAAATTTATTTACTTTAGCGTATGAAGCTAGTGAGTTGATCAACCCAATGTTTGGACCTTCGGGTGTTTCAATTGGACACATCCGGCCATAGTGGGAATAGTGAACATCTCGTACTTCATAACCCGCACGGTCCCGAGTCAAACCACCAGGCCCTAAGGCTGATAGACGACGTTTATGGGTCAACTCACCTAATGGGTTCGTTTGATCCATGAACTGTGACAACTGAGAAGAACCAAAGAATTCTTTGATACTTGCGACAACTGGGCGAATATTAATTAATTGTTGCGGTGTCAAAGTTTCAGTATCTTGAATTGACATTCTTTCACGTACTACACGTTCCATCCGCGCCAAACCAATCCGAAATTGGTTTTGTAATAATTCCCCAACCGAACGAATACGACGGTTACCTAAATGGTCGATATCATCCACATTGCCGATACCTTCCATTAAGTTTAAGAAATAACTCATTGAAGCGATAATATCCGCTGGACGTACTGTCCGAACAGAAGAATCAGGATAGCCATTTCCGATAACTGTAATGACTCTTTCAGGATCTTTTGGAGAATAAACTTTAATTGGTTGAACCACCATATCGTCAGTTACAACAGCATCATCTGATGGGAAATAAGTTACTTTATTTAAACCATTTTCCAAATGTGGTCCTAATTCATCCATCACTTGGTGGGTTAAAACAGTATCTTTTGCAACGATTACTTCACCTGTTTCAGCATCTACTAAAGTTTCCGCTAAAGTTAAGTTTAATAAACGTGTTTTTAAATCTAATTTTTTATTTACTTTGTAACGACCAACATTCGCTAAGTCGTAACGCTTTGGATCGAAGAAACGGGCTGTTAACAAGCTTCTTGAGCTATCAGCTGTTTTAGGTTCACCTGGACGTAAACGTTCGTATACATCTTTCAAACCTTCTTCAGTTCTTGAATCACTAGGGTTTTTGTGTAAATCTTTTTCAATCGTATTGTGTAATGATTCGCTTTCGCCGAAGATTTCCATGATTGTATCATCAGAACCAAAACCTAAAGCACGAACCAAAGTTGTTAATGGAATTTTACGGGTACGGTCAATTCTTACATAAGAAATGTCTTTTGCATCAGTTTCCATTTCCAACCATGCACCACGGTTAGGAATGACAGTTGAACCAAAACCTTCTTTACCATTTTTATCCACTTTTCCATGGAAATAAACACCTGGTGAACGAACTAATTGTGATACGATTACCCGTTCTGCTCCGTTAATAATAAATGTGCCTTGTTCAGTCATTAATGGGAAATCACCAAAGAATACTTCTTGGGATTTGATTTCTCCAGTTTCACGATTGATTAATCGTAAAACAACATGTAATGGCGCTGAATAGTTTGCGTCATGTTGACGTGCTTCTGCAACAGTATATTTAGGCTCTTTCAAATCATAATCTACAAATTCAAGTGACAAGTTTCCGTTAAAGTCATCAATTGGCAAGATGTCTTCAAACATTTCTCGCAAACCCTCATCTAGGAACCATTGGTATGAATCTGATTGGATTTCAATCAAATTTGGTAATTCCAACACTTCACTGATTCGTGCGAAGCTTCTGCGTTCTCGGTGTTTCCCGTATTTTACTACGTGTCCAGCCAAGTTCTTCACCCCTCTTAAAAAGTCTGAAAACTAGCTCGAAAATTAAGTTACATTTTAATTACAAAAATTAAAATTATGTAACAACAGACATTTTTTGCGGCTTTTAGGCGAAAAAAAAACCAAAAATAGAACGTTCTTCGGTTGAAGCTTCTACTTTTGTTTTCCCTATAGAGCCGGAACGGACAATATTTCGCTCCTGCCTTAATCATTTCAAATAGTTTTTGCAACTTCAAATGATACAGCATACGAACAAAAAAGTCAAGGGCTGATGAAGGCCCTTGACTGACTTACATCGTCGCGGTTTCTTTTTATTTGATTTGTTGTAATTCTATTTCTAGTTCACTCACTTTTTCACTTAGTTCAAAGATTTTCCGATCTAACTCTTCGACTTTCTGTCTTTCGGAATAGAGATTAGGTAACCCGCTGTTTTCATACATTTTTACTAGTTGTGGGATCTGATTTTCTTCCAGTGCGACTTGTGTAATCGAAATAACTTTACCATCTTGTACTCTTTCGCTAACAATAGTATGCATCCCGTCCATTTTTTGGGGACCGACAACATAACCAGTTTCACTCTTTTCAATCATCTGATTGTCTCTAAGCCAAGAGTAAAAAGTTTTTTGGTTAAAAGCGTACTTAGTTTTGATACCGTATAATTTCATAAAATCACTCCTTTTATTTAAAATACGTGAAAGCCATTTATTTCATGGTTATTAGTTGTAAATAATGGACATTTCAAAAAGAGTAGTATATTTTCTTCCTATTAAGAAGGTGAAGAAATGAATCAACTAGTCAGTGTGATTGTTCCAGTTTACAATATTGACGCGTATTTAACGAAGAGCGTTGCAACTATTCTGTCACAAACTTATTCGAATATCGAAATTTTATTGATCGATGATCATTCAAAAGATAATAGTTTTCCAGTCATGGAAAATTTGGCTGCTCAAGATGATCGCGTAAAGATTTTTCGCTTGGATCATCATCGTGGTGTTTCTAGTGCTCGCAATTTTGGTATTAAAAAAGCAAAGGGTACGTTTATCAGCTTTGTTGATGGCGACGATTTATTGGCACCTCAGTTTATTGAAGCTTTAATTGAACAGATGAATGATGAGATTGCTTTGGCTACGGTGGGTTATCAATGGGGCTATCGTAATGCTGCTTCATCAGAAAAGGTCCAGTTACTTAGTCGAAAAGAAATCTTCGCTGCGGTGAACTCTTTTGGCAGTCCAATTGGTGGTTATATTTGGAATAAATTATTTCGCAGTGCTGTTTTATTAGATGAGAAAATTCTTTTTGATGAAAAAATAGCTTTGGCAGAAGATCTATGGTTTACTGCTGAATATATTGCTAAAGCGCCCCAAGCTACCTTTAGTTTTCTACCACAAATGCTTTATCAAAAGGTCAATCGACCTACAAGTACGATTCATCAGGCTAGTCGGGATATGCGTCAAATGGAACAGATTATTCGCCGCAAAATTGATACTCTGGGTAAACAAATCAAAAACTGATTTGGGTCTTGACTCTTTTAGTAAATTGTTTTACTTTAAATAGTGAATAAATCGTACAGATAACACAGCGATAAGTTGTGTCGAGAGAGAGGCGGTTTCTATTAATTTAGAAGCCGACTCTCTTTTTTTATGAAATTTTGAGGTGATTGAATGAAAGAGAAAAAAATCCATTTAACGATGGCGGTTTTGGCAACCGGAATAATGTCTTTTGCCGGGGTTTTGATTGAAACTGCTATGAATGTTACTTTCCCCACATTGATTAAACAATTTGGTATTTCTACTGGGACGGTGCAATGGGTAACCACTATTTATTTATTGGTGATTGCCATTATGGTGCCGTTGGCGAATTTTTTATTGAAAAACATGACCTTGCGTCGCTTATTTTTTATCGCTAATGTGATTTTTATTTTAGGTATCGTGACCGATTTCTTGGCCTTTAATTTTCCAATTTTATTGTTGGGACGGATTTTACAAGGAGTTAGTACGGGAATTGCTTTGCCGTTAATGTTTCATATTATTTTGAAATACTCTCCGCTAAAAATGCGCGGAACCATGATGGGTTTAGGGACACTAACAACCTCGATCGCCCCAGCGATTGGCCCAACCTATGGTGGTATTTTAACTTCGGCGTTATCTTGGCATTATATTTTTATTTTCCTAGTGCCGGTGCTGTTACTTTCTTTAGTTTTAGGCTTAATTGCCATTCCTGATTTACCAATTGAAAAAAGTGGAAAATTGGATTTGGTTAGCTTGTTAGGTTTGGCTTTATTGTTTAGCGGAAGCTTAATTTTCTTAAATCAAATTGGTAGCTGGTTGAGCATTATTCCTTTAGCTGTCGGTATCTTAGGCTTAGTAATCTTTTATCGCCAAGCAACTCACACAAAAGAACCTTTAGTTAGTTTGAAAATTTTAAAAAATTCAGCTTTTCGGACCTTTTTATTAGCCTTTTTAGTTTGTCAGTTTTTACTATTAGGTGTTTCTTTTGTTTTACCGAACTTTGTTCAAATCGTTTTAGGTAAAGATGCTTTTGTGGCTGGTTTAATGATGTTTCCTGGGGCAACCGTTGGGGCTTTATTAGCACCTATTTCAGGACGGATGCTCGATCAGTTTGGTCCAAAAAAACCAATCTTAATTGGTTTGGCGCTGGCTGCTATTGGCTGGACGGGGTTAACAATTATTTTACGGGCACCGATTTTGTTAGGATTAGTTGCAGGACATGTATTTTATATGATTGGTATAGGTTTTGCTTACAGTAATTTAATGACCAGCGGCATGAGTCAAATTGATGATGCTGATTTTGGCGATGGCAATACAATTTTTAATACTTTACAACAATTTGCTGGTGCTGTAGCGACAGCAATTGTGGCTACCATTATCAATTTTGTCCAAAATCATCAAGCTGATTTAATCAGTGGAACTATTTTAGGTTCTCAATTGGCATTAGCCTTTTTATTAGTCTTATTATTGTTAGTTTTTGTTGCTGTTTGGCGAGAATTTCAGCGTCAAAAAAAATAACTATTTTCGAGCCGCATTTTTTCCAAAAATTTCATGAAAGTGCTAGTATACAGTCATCATAAAGGAGACGATATTTTTGGCTACACTTACACAAGAAATGAAAGATATGATTGGCGCTCAATTAAGTTTTATTGCAACAACTGATGCAACAGGTTATCCTCAAATTGGTCCTAAAGGTACCTTACGTGTTTTAGATGACCATCATTTGATTTATAACGAACACACTGGCAAACAAGCTTGGCAAAATGTTCAAGTCAATCCGCGAGTAGTTGTTGCGACAGTTGATCATCCTAAATTTAAAGGCTTCCGTTTTGAAGGTCCGGTAGAAATTCATACAGATGATGAAATTTTTGCTGCCGCAAAAAAATTCGCAGCTGATTCAGGGCATTTACCTGAACCCAAAGCAGCGATTGTTGTCGACATTACCAAAATTTATTTGTTAGATGCTGGTCCACACGCCGGAGATTTGATTGAAGGCTAAATAGCGGTACACTAGACGTAGACGATCTTAATCGTTTGCGTCTTTTTATTTCATTTAGAAAAGAGGAATTTCATGAAAAATTTTACGACAATTCACCATGTGGCAATTATTGCTTCTGATTACAAAAAAACCAAACAATTTTACGGCGAAATATTATCGTTGCCACTGATTAGAGAACATTATCGAAAAGACCGCAACGACTACAAATTGGATTATCAACTAGACAACGGTGCAGAATTAGAAATATTTGTAGTCGAAAATCCGCCAAAACGTCCTAGTTTTCCTGAAGCTAGTGGTTTACGGCATTTGGCATTTAAAACTGAAAATATCGAAGCTGCCGTTGCATATTTAGAGGAAAAAGATGTTCGTTGTGAGCCTTTGAGAGTGGATGATTTTACTGAAGAGAAGATGACTTTCTTTTTTGATCCTGATGGCTTACCGCTGGAATTACACGAATAAAAAAAGGATGCCCGCCAGTCGGGGAACTGGTGGGCTAGGAGTTAAAAATGAAAAAAAGTGTTAGGGTTTGTTTGTTGGTATGCTTATATATTAATCACAAATTGTGAATATCTTATGAATAAAACTAGGAAATCTTGGGGTTTATTTATAAAGATAAGTTCCTGCTTGTTGCGGAACCACTTCCATATGCCAGCTGAAAATTTGTTGTCCACTATTTTGTGGTGTACCGCCGCCATTGACTGCCGCTGATATAATTTCACCTCTTTCAACGAATGGGTGCAGATAATGATTAAAAGCTTCTTCTAGGGGTGAATTTTTTGTCACACCGACACTCGATTGACTACCTTGACGGTGACTAGAAATATTAAATAGTGGTAGCTCTTTAGTCTCTTGATTTAAAAAATCTTGCATCGCCAGAACTGCTTGATCTAATTTTTGATTTAAGGCTGGTGAAAAATCTTCACTAATAAATTGGATCGTCAAGGGTAAATTGGTTTGCTGAATCACAGCTACTTTATATTTATATGTCATATACATCACCTTTCTTTGTTGTATTCTATTAAACACGAACTTCAAGAATAATTTTTAATCAAAGATAGGGGATTATATGAATGATTGTTTAAGAAAAGGTAAGCAAGTCAATTAAGACAAAAGGATGCCCGCCAGTCGGGGAACTGGCGGGCTAGGAGTTAAAAATGAAAAAATATAGGGTTGTTTGTTGGTATGCATTTATAATAGTCGGAAAATGTGACGAAGTGATGAATAAAATAGGTAAAAAATAGAAAGTTTATTCGACGAAAAATCGGAATTGACAATTTTTTATTTAAGAGTAGAATGATAAAAACATTAAAATTTATAACTGATGACGAGGAAAGTAAATTTTTGACTTGCTTAAGAGAAGCTCTGGTTGGTGCAAAGAGTCAGCAAAAAAAAGATTGAAAATGGCCTCTGAAGTTTTTTTGGCGATAAGTAGTCAAAAACGTCTGGTCTGCGCTAACAGACCGCTGATTGATTGATCAGGCAGAGGGGATTTTTCCCGAACAAAGGTGGTAACACGATATTTTCGTCCTTTTACTAGAAATAGTAAGAGGACTTTTTTTATTTTAAAAACAGAAAAGAGGAATTTATATGACAAAACAAACTATTCCATTCACCGTTGACCATGTAGGTAGTTTTTTACGTCCCCAAGCAATTCACGCGGCCCGTCGACAAGTAAAAGCTGGCGCCTTATCAAAAGAAGAGCTACGAGAAATTGAAGATGCTGCCATTTTAGAATTAGTCGCGCAACAAAAAGCCGCTGGCATAAAAGGGATTACTGATGGTGAATTTCGTCGTGGTTTTTGGCACATTGATTTTCTAGAAAATTTAAATGGTGTGACTGGTTACGTGCCAGAAACTGGCTACAATCAAACTTTTAAAGGCAAAGCAGCCCCTTCTTACAATATTCGGGTCACTGGACCGATTTCCTTTAACCAAGAGCATCCATTTTTAGCAGATTTTGTTTTCTTAAAAAAAGCAGTAGAAACAGATGGTGAACATTTGGCAAAAGCGACCATCCCTAGTCCGACAATGATTCTACGCCAAGAATTATTAGCCAATGATGGTTCCGGTAAAATCCATGAAATCTATCCGAATTTAACCGATTTTTACACTGATTTAGCCACAACTTACCAATCAGCTATCCAAGCTTTTTATGCTTTAGGTTGTCGTTATTTACAATTTGATGATACTAACTGGGCCTTTTTAGCTGATGCTAATAAGCGGAATGAGTTAACGGAAAAAGGCATCAATCCCGATGAAATTGCTGATATTTGTCGTGATATTATTAATCAAGCATTGGCGAATAAACCGGAAGATTTAACAATCACCACTCATATTTGTCGCGGCAATCACGCTTCCTCTTGGCTGTTTTCTGGTGGTTACGAACCAATTGCGGAAGCTTTATTTGCTACAAATTATGATGGCTTCTTTTTAGAATACGATAGCGATCGCTCTGGTGATTTTTCACCTTTACGCCATTGGCACAATCCCGACAGTAAAGTGGTTTTAGGCTTGGTGACTTCAAAATTCCCTGAACTAGAAGACCGACAAGCGATTGAAGCCCGAATTAATGAAGCAACTGAATTTATTCCATTGGAAAATTTAAGTATCAGCCCCCAATGCGGCTTTGCTTCGACTGAAGAAGGCAACCATTTAACAAATGAAGAACAATGGGCTAAAATTCAACTATTACAAGAAATTGCCAAAGATATTTGGTAAGCAAAAACAGCTTGAGGACAACACCTCAAGCTGTTTTTTATCTTTGAATAAAGTAACTGATCAAAGCAAAAATGAAAATGTGGGCAGGATAGAAAATGTAAAAGAAATTCCGCATACTTTTACCTTTTGTTCCGTCATATAAAATAATCGGAATTGCAGAAAGTAGCATCATCCATTGATAATTATCCGTAAAAGGATTGCCCCCGCCAGCAAAATATGAAATCGCCGCAATCACAACTAAACTCAAGACTTGCCAGATTTTCTTACCGTGGAATAAATAAAACAATACTGCTAATAAAACAAATAAAAAGCCGCCTTCAGCTAATAATAAGCTTGGTAAAAGAAATCCTGAAAGTAGTGCAATCCAGTTGACGATCGCTGAACTTCCACCAGTAAAAGCTCCTAATAACGGTAACACACTAGTTAAAATTGGTAATAAAAATAAACCAATGCCACTTAAAATATCTTTACTGGCTTTATTTTTAACACCTGATTTCAAAAATTCAATACTTTGCATATAAATTGTACCGACTAACAAGGTGCCAAAAATATTATTAATCACAATCGCATTACCTATTGCAAAATATGTATTTAAAATCCAATCACCAACACTCATAATCCAGAAGCCGATTAACAAACGAAACATATATTTTTTTCGATTACTAGTATGGATAAATCCTTCTGAGCTTTCAAATAAGAAAAGCGGTGCTGCGATTCGACCAATCCAATGAAACCACAATGGAATGCCTAAAAATGAGAAAAACTGTCCCAAATGATCGAAGACCATCGTAATAACACCGATGACTTTAATTTGAAACCCATTTACTTTTGTCTTCATATAAATCCCCTTTTATCTTTTTTTCTATCTTAAATGAAATTCTTTTTTACGACCATCGAGACAGCTAACAACCGTCTTACATTTTTGTTCGCAAAAAAGACTATCCAAAAATTCGGATAGTCCTATCTGTTATTTTCTTTTTAAACGAATCATTTTATCAATTTCAGTGATAACTAAAATAATCACACCAGAAGCAATCGCAATCCCCCAAGCAGTCCATGACATACTTGCTGTATGGAAAGCCTGCTGCATAAATGGCACGTAGGTTAACAACAGCTGCAAGATCAGCATAATCCCAATAATCAAAAATGCTTTCGGATTACTAAAAAAGGACTTCGATATCACTGGTTGACTGGTACGAATATTAAATAGATAGAAAATTTTACTCAAGACAACAATATTTACCATCATCGTGCTAGCCACGACTTGACTGACTCCTTGATCCAATAGCCAATCATGAGCGACTATACTGATTAAAGCCATAATCACTGAGACATAAGCCATCTGCCAAATATCATGACGATTCAACAAACTACTACCGGTTTTTCGTGGTTTACGTTTCATTAAGCCAGCTTCTGCCGGTTCGAAAATAAAGGCAAACTGAATAGTGATTGCCGATACCATGTTAATCCATAATAATTGAGTGGGTTGTAAAGGCATCTCTTTTTGCATCAAAATTGTAAAAGCAATAATCAACCCTTCAGCAAAGGAAGTAGGCAATAAAAATAAAATACTTTTCTTAATATTGTCATAAATCCGTCGCCCTTCACGAATCGCCACCGACATTGTCCCAAAATTATCATCAGTCAAAATCATATCGGCGGAATCTTTGGCTACGTCAGTCCCTTTCATCCCCATTGCTACACCGATGTCCGCCCGTTTTAAAGCTGGCGCATCGTTGACTCCGTCACCAGTCATGGCAGTTACCTTGCCGCTATCTTGGAGGGCTTCAACGATATCCATTTTATTTTTTGGCGTGGTGCGGGCAAAAACTTGATTATTTAAAACCGCTTGTTTAAAATCTTCACCGGTTAATTCATCTAATTCGCCGCCAGTAATGACTTTAATTTTAGGCGCCAATCCTAATTTTTCACCGATTGCCTTAGCAGTTAAAGGATGGTCACCGGTAATCATTTTGACTGCAACACCAGCATCGTTCATTTCTTTCAAAGCTGGAATAACTTCTTCTCGTGGCGGATCGATAATTCCAGCGACACCGATTAGACAAATCCCTGCTTCTAATAATTCATGGGTAATTTCCGTCACACTGGCTGGCATTTTTTGGTAGCCAACCGCCACTACCCGTTTGCCTTCTGCCGATAAATCAGTGACATGTTTTTGCCAATAATTCTTATCAAAATCACTTTCTGATTCTTCCGCCATCACAAATAATTTATCTGGCGAGCCTTTGATAAATAAGATTTTTTCACCTGCAGGATTTTCGACTAATTTTGCCATGTAACGATAATCGGAATCAAATGGCAGCATGTCAATCTCTTGATATTCAGGTGCGTCACAGCCTAATGCTTTATAATATAAAGTTAAAAATGAGCCATCAGTTGGTTCACCATTGATTTGCCAGCGTCCGTCTTCTTCTACCAAAACTGTATCATTGGCTTCATAACCAGCCTCAAGAAAAAGTTTTAGTTGTTGGCTGATTGTCGCTTTTTGACCTTCTTGCAAAATTTCACCGGTTGGCTGATAACCATCACCAGATACTTGATAATGACAATCGCGGAAAATAATATCTTTAACAGTCATTTCATTTTTTGTCAGCGTACCAGTCTTATCAGTAGCTACTACGTCAACTGAACCTAATGTTTCAACTGCCGGTAAAGTTTTAACAATTGTGTGTTTATTTTTTGCCATGTCACTAACACCCATTGCTAAAACCACTGAGGTTGTTGCTGGTAATCCTTCTGGAATTGAACCAACAATCATTGTCACTACCGCTAATGATAAAACGGAAAGTGAATAAGTTTTCAAAAACAAACTCACAATAAACAATACAATCGCAACACCCATAATCACATAGGTAATCCCTTTTCCTAAATCATCAATTTCTTGCATCAATGGCGTTTTACGATCATCAGCATTATTGACTTCAGTGGAAATTTTCCCGATCTCCGTTTGAGCGCCGACAGCAACTACAACACCCTCACCACTACCAGAAGTGACTGAAGTCGAAGCAAACGCCAAATTATTTTGCTCAGCTAAGGGAGTTTCACTATTTTCCAACGCTTCGATTTCTTTTTCAACGGAATCGGGTTCACCTGTCAACGCTGATTCCTGAATGCGTAGATTATCAGCCTCAACAATTCTCAAATCTGCCGGCACATTGTCCCCAGCTTCTAAGAAGACAACATCGCCTACAACAATGTCTTCTGCTGGCACATCGGTTCGAATGCCTTCACGATAAACCGTTGCCTCTGCTGACATCATTTCCTTAATTCGTTCTAATGCGTCAGAGGCGTTGGCTTCTTGGAAATAACCAATCAAAGCATTGACGATGACTACAATAGCAATAATCATCGCATCAGAACGGTGCCCCATGATTAACGTTAACAACGCTGAAATCATCAAAATATAAATAATCATATTGTTAAACTGTCGTAAAAACAAACGCCATTTTGGTGTTTTTTTACTTTCAATTTTGTTGGGACCATATTTGGCCAATTGTTCTTTGACTTGTTGTTCTGACAAACCTTCTGTTAACTCATTAATCTGATATTTTTCTAAAGTTTCTTCTACAGTTAATTGAAAATCTTTTTTATTCATGTGTCTCTCCATCCTATTTTTTAAATTCAAACAAACAAAATAAGCCCCTTAAACCACACTTGATAAAAGTGCCGATTAACGCGCCAAAGCCTGTTTATTCACGTAAAAAATAAGTTAAAGCTACTAAGATTTTCTGCTCACCGTCGGGGGAGTCACTACTCATGATTTTACCACCTCCAAATTTTTTTGATGACTAAATCATAACAGCAGTTCTGGCCAAATGTCAAATTCAGAGAAAACATTTTAACAAAATGCTCTCTCTAAAAAGTAATCTCAAACACCGAAATTTCTGGTATCACACCAAAACGGGCATGCACTGAGGTCGTACCAATTCCAGTGTTAACATACAGTTTGGTGCCGTCAGCTAAAGTATACAAACCACGAGTATACTTTTTGGCTAACACATTGGTAACTTGATAAAAAGGTAACCAAACTTGTCCACCATGACTGTGTCCAGCTAAAACTAACTGGGTATCCGTTCCAATAAAATCATCCGCCACGTCTGGTTCGTGAGTCAATAAAATCGAATAATCGACTTGCGAACGATAACTTAATGTAGCATCGACTGATGGATTTCCTAACAACGAATCATCCAATCCGCCAATAAAAACTTGCTTCCCATTCACATCAATCGTTTCGCCATCATTTTGCAAGACAGTAAAATCGGCACTATTCATCACATAACGATAAATATTGGCAGCCCCTCCGCCATAATCATGATTGCCCCAGACAGCATACTTACCAATTGTTGCTTGCATATTTTTCAGCTGTTGAATAATTTCTGTTTCATTGGCATATTGACTGTAATTATCAAATAAATCACCGGTAAAAACAATGATATCTGGCTTTTTTTGATTTACTTTATCGACAATTTTGGTTAAACGATTGGCTTGATAACTTTCTGAAACTTGAATATCTGATAACTGCAGAACTTTTAATTCAGTCTTCGCTTCCCCGTAAGACAAAGGAATATGATGAACCACTGATAACCGAGGTTCAATTTTAAAAGCGTAAATCGGAATGAATACGACGATTAAAAAAAGTAACAGTAGGATTTTTTTGATTATTTTTCTTGTCTTCATTTATTTCTCCCGACTGGCACGATCGTCCCAATGTTTTCAGCTAATTTTTGATAAAGGATCACAATTGATAATCCGATAGTCACAGTTAAAGCGATCGCTAGTATTTTAATAATTAATTGTCTTTTTTGTTTGTTGGTCATGTTGTCATCTCCTCTTTAAAAAGAATAAAGAAGAAATGTGCAAAACTTGTGCAAAAAAAGAAGCAATGTCAAAAACATTACTTCAAAGGTAGTTTTATTACTGCAATAAATTGATTGTCTGCTTGCCTTAATTCCAACTGTCCACCTAAAGCGACCAAAGCTTCTTGGACAATCGACAAACCTAAACCTGTTCCAGCTAGATGCTGATTACGAGAAGTTTCTCCTACCACAAAAGGATCTGCTAAATGCGCCAACAGCTCAGCTTCAAGATTATTGGCATTATTCTTGAAGGTTACATAGTAAGCCCCGTTTTTTTCTTTGCCACTAATTTCCAATCTTTTATCTAAACTATATTTCATACCATTCGTAATCAAATTCAATAAAATAATTCGCAACAATTCTAGATTCGTTGTTAACTGACAATCTGCAATCTTTACCGTAAATTGAAATTTCGGATCAATTTTCTGGGCTTGTTGGATTTCTTGCAGGATTACTGGCTGAATCGCTACTTCAGTCATCGTTAAGGCTTCTTTCTCCTGTTGACTAAAGTTAAGTATTTGGCCAACCAGTTGATTCATTTGGTGAATCTGCTGATCTAAATCAGCTAAAAAAGTTGGACTAGTGATACCCATTTTTTCACTATCCACCAGTAGCTGCATTACCGACATGGGAGTTTTAATTTCATGAGCTAAATTACCGGCAAAATTTTTTAATTGCTGATTGCGTTTTAGTAGGCTGGTTTCATGTTGTTGCAGTGATTGATTCATTTGATTAATTGACTGACTTAACAATTTTAACTCATTGGTTTCTTCCACTGGGGTTTCCGCAAAATCTAGTTGCGAGATTTGACTCGTCCGCTGAACCAACCGATTAACCGGTTGAATGATTTGTTTGCGGACAATCAAGTACAATAAACCACTTAAAATCAATAAAAACAATACGACAGCCAATAAAACCAACGGTAACATAATACTCAATGCCTGACGGAAATTGGGAATACTTGTCCCCACCAAATACAAGGTTTGCCCTTTGTGGAAATAACGAGTATAAAAATCGGTTCCTTGGCGGCTTTGATTATACAATCGTTGCACCGCTTCTTGTTGGGTCAACTTCGCTAAAGAAGCTTGATCCACCCAAAATTTATTTAAAGAAATACCTTGTCGCTGTAATTTAAAGCTGATCGCATCATTCAAATCCGTCTCTGAAAAAGATTGATATTCCGGTATTTTGACAATTATGACAGCGGAATCCAGCTGAGCCTCTTGATTATTTTGAATCATTTTTTCGGCTGTTTTTACCGGCTGTTCCATCTTCCAATAATAATAGGTAGGGAAAAGATAGCGATAGAATAAACCAAAAACTGCCAACATCAAAACAAAGACTACTAAAATGCGCTTCATCAATGCCACCGTCAAACTATTTTTCGGGAATTTCAAAACGATACCCCCTGCCGTAAACTGTTTGAATCAGGTCTTTACCGAACTTGTCCCGCAAAATCCGCACAAAACTATCAACCGTTCTTACGTCATTTTCATTATCCATGCCCCAGACCGCTAATAGAATTTGTTCTCGTGATAAGACTAGCGCTTGATTTTGATAAAAATAGTAAAGCAATTCATATTCTTTTTTACTCAACTTTATTTCTTGATCTTCAAATAAAACTTGCTGCTTATCAGGAACCACAACCAATTTCTGGTTAGGAGCTTGACCTAAAATACCTAGTAATTTTGCAACCCGCGCTAATAAAACTTCTGCATGAAAAGGTTTGGCTAAATAGTCGTCTACACCCGATACTAGGGCTTCAACTTCATCATTGGGTAAATTTTTAGCCGTCAGCATCAAAATTTTGATGGTTGTTTCTTGTTTCATTTGTTTTGCTGCCGTCAAACCGCTGATTTTTGGCATCATCCAATCCATGATGACCAAATCAAATTTTGTTTGATAAAAATAATCCAATGCCTCTTCACCATCCCGTGCTTCCACCACTTGATAACCTTGATGTAGTAAAATACGACTAATGAGCTGACGCATCTGATCTTGATCTTCACATAATAATATTTTCATTTTTTTCCTCGTATCATTAATTATCCGCTTATTTTATCGGATTTTTATTCCAGTAGATAGTCCTTTTACAAAAAAATAAAAACCTTCTCGCTCTTGAGAAGGTTTTGACTTAAATAACTTGATCCATTTGCTGCAAAGTCTCTTTGACTTCACCTAGCAACTGTAATTTTCGGATTTTGCTAACAGCTTGTCGTTGCTTTAACATGGCATAATCTTTTTCGCGAATTACTGACAATTGTTCGCGATAAATCATTGCTGCGGCCAATAAAGCTGGTCGACAATCAGCATCGATTAACGGCATCATCACTAGAGAATCATCATATAGAGTTTCGGCATAATTAGCCAATTCTTCCCAGACAGTTACTAAAGCTTGCGTTGGTTTGCTATTGTTAAACATCTTTTCCGTTACGCCAAAAGCCGCTAACTGATCTTGCGGTAAATAAATTCGGCCCATCTGATAATCCTCACCAATATCTCGTAAAATATTGGTAATCTGCATAGCTTCACCTAATTTTTTCGCTGGTTCTTGAATCTCAGCTGCATGACTAGAAAGAATTGGCAACAGCATCAAACCTACGCTACCGGCAACATAATAACAATATTCTGTTAGCTCAGCTAAATCTTTCGGTTGCTTAAAATCAATGTCTCTTCTTTGACCAGCAATCATGTCATAAAAGGGTTGAATATCCATCGGAAAAGTCGCAAAAACAACCGCTAAAGCCCGCCAAATGGGGTCATCAGCTACTATCCCATTTTCAAAATCAACTAATTGATCAGCTAATACTTGCAATTGGACTTCATCTTGCGCCAAATCAATCAAATCATCGGCCCGTCGACAAAATGCGTAAACCGCATAAACACTTTGGGCTTTTTCTTTAGGTAATTGGGAAAAAGCTGTGTAAAAAGTTTTCGAATGTTTTTTGATAACTGTCTCGCAATAGGTAAAATCTTGTTTGTGGGCGCTAAAATCGGTTGAATTATTCTTCATCCTTTAACAACTCCTCTACTGCTAATTTGGCACTTTGCATCACAATCGGCACGCCAGCACCAGGATGGGTACTACTACCACAGAAATATAAGTTTTCCGCGTAGGCAAATTTATTATGGGGACGATAATAATTACTTTGCTTCAAAGTTGGTTTCAAGCCAAAAGTGGCGCCATTATACGCATTGAAATTTTCCTTAAAATCATCAGGCGTGTAATACGATTCTGAAATAATATGTTGATCAATATCGGTAAAATCGGTTTTAGTTTTGATTTTCGCAATAACTTTGTCTCGATATTTCGCCACGGCTTCATCTGACCAATCATCATATTTCGACAATTCTGGTACCGGAACCAAGACATACAAACCCTCTTGATTTTCAGGTGCTAAACTCTTATCCATTTTAGAAGGTCGGTATAAATAAAACGAAGGATCTTCTGGTAAATGACCTAGCTCAAATAAATCATCAACATTTTGTTTAAAATCATCAGCAAAATAAATACTGTGGAGATTTTTGCCTGCATATTCTTTATCCAAACCTAAATACAACAAGAAACAAGAACAAGAATATTCCATTTGCTGAATTTTTTTATCAGTATATTTACCGCGTTTTTTCTCGTCAGGAATCAATTTCTCCATCGCATAAGGAAAATCAGCTCCACAAACTACCGCATCCGCTGAAATTTTTTCACCATTTACTTTTACCCCAGTCGTTTTTTTATCTTCGATTACAATTTCTTCTATCGGAGTATTGTAATGAATCGTGCCGCCTAATTCCGTCAATAATTTTGCCAATGAGGTCGCTAAAGTGAACATGCCACCTTTAATAAAATAAACGCCATAAAATAATTCAATCATGGGAATAATGGTATAAAGTGACGGACCTTGATACGGCGAAACACCAATATATAACGTTTGAAAAGCCAATGACTTTCGTAGCCGTTCATCTTTTACAAACTTAGAAATTGAACTATATGCATCGTTAAAAGTCCGTAATTTCAAACCCGACCATAAAGATTTCGGATTATAAAAATCCCAAACACTACGAAATGATTTATTAATAAAAGCATCTTTGGCAATAATATAACGTTTATATATATCTGCTAAAAAGGCAAAATAACCTTGCGCATCTTCTTCTGAAATACTTTCCAACGTCTTCGTCAATTCCACCAAATCATTGGATAAAGTCAACGGTTCTTCTTGGGAAAAATATAGTTTCAACATCGGCTCCACTTTTTCCATCGGAATATAATCATCTGGATTGACGCCAGCAAAAGTAAAGACCTCTTGATAAATGTCCGGCATCATAACAATCGTCGGACCTACGTCAAAAGTAAAGCCATCTTTTTTAATTTGATTCATTTTGCCGCCAGGTTGACTATCTTTTTCAAACAATTCCACTTGATAGCCTAATTTTTGCAAACGAACCGCTGCACTAAGCCCCGCTACTCCTGCACCAACCACGATTATTTTTTTCATTTTTTTCGAACTCCTTAAAAATTTATCATTTGATTAAAATTATAGCAGTTTTCATCAATATTGTTTGTTTTACTGCTCTAAAAGAACTTTTTGAAAAAAGAAAAAATACCTAATCACAAACCGAAAGATTGTGGTTAGGCACTTTATCACTTTTTTTTATGGTATAGAATTTCTGATTGTATATTTTATTTAAATAATTTTGAAGCCAATAGATTTTTCAACTCAAAGCCAGTATTCATCTTCGAATAAATTGAACACACTACAAATAAATCCTTGTCAGCAAATTTTACAATCTTATAACGCCCAGAAGAAGCGGGAATATGATGATGTCCATGAATTGCACCGATAATCTGATAATCGGCAAATAATTGTTCAATCGCCGGATCCGAGCAAGTATAATCTTGATTGTAAGCCTCACTAGTCGCTGAAAGCATACTCAACTCATTAAACAACGGCGCATGAGAAACAATCACCGTCGGAATTTGATGATCTTCTGCCAATAATTGCTGCAATGTTTCCAGAATAAACTTCTGCTGCTCCTTCTTGCGATCAACCAACGAAACTGGAATCGTTAAACCAATATAACGTGTCCCTTCATGAATCACGCTGCTATTATGTAACACCGCCATTTGCGGAAATCTATTTTCAAGCTCAGTTTTTACTACCTGATAAAACGCATGATTTCCCGTCGGCAATAAATACCACGCTTCATCAGGATCAATTAAAAGCTGTTTGAACCACATATAATTTTTAAATGGCTGCCACTTTTCAGCCGTTGGATCTTCATTTAAAACATCGACAATATCATGATGTCCAATCAGATAAATCCCGCGGATCGCTCTATCTGTCACTTGTGAATCAGAACTATCACCAACTAAAATATTAAAATGCTGATTACTAAAAGGCAATTTGCCATCTGTTGCGTGAATATCAGAAACAACATTTATCAGATTGGTATTTTCAGTCTCATGAACATTTTCAAAATGAGTGGTTAATTCATCTGGATGAACACCATGAGCAATATAGTTTTCCCGCACTCTAGCTAGTTCAGCACCATATTCTGAGCGTAACAATGGTTTGGTGTTAACCTTTGGTACTTGATTTTCACCAACAATTGACCGTTGCAGTTCCTGCGGCAATAAAGCCAATGCAGAAGAAATGTCCGAATCAAAAGTCAATAATTGCTGCTGCTTCCCTTCACTTTGCGCTTCGGTAGCCAACAACTGGACACTTTTCCCATCGGTCATCAATGGTAACGACTGGGTCAACTGAACCACAAAATTCAAATACTCTGCCAAATAACCAGCAATCCCCGTCTTCACATTCTCACTAAATAAAAACTTCCCAGCCAAGTTCGCCGACAGCGGGCCCGTCTCATCATGCTGCAACAAACGCCCCAGAATCTGAATCTCCAACAAAGGATTATCCAAAATAGCCTGATACGCCTCAATCACTTCAGGCGAATCAGCCTCAACTCTTTTTCCCGTCACTTGAAAAATACTCAACGATAAATATTTCTCCAAATTTTTCTTGTGAGACACAACATATTTCCGCACTTCCTCCGGATAAAGCAAATACTGAATCGCTCCTCGCTGAATATAATTTCTCGCTGTATCATAAGGAATCGCCGAATACACCAAATCCCCCCTTGAAGAAATAGCCAAACTGTTTTCCCGCACATTACAAGTCAGTTGAAAATAATCATTTTTAAATAATGTCTTGTTGACGGGACGACGAGCGTTCTCTGGATAGAGGGCGAAACGGGTGGTGAGTTCGGGTGGAAGAAGTTGGATTATTTCAGATGGGAGGAAAGGAGATATATTCCTTTTTATTAAAGCATCGTTTGGTTTTTTTGAGTTCATTAGGTGATCTCCTTTACTAGTCATTCAATAATAACGATCATCTGGAAAAAAATTTTCCAATTAGTTTAAAAATAGCATTGAACAATTTCTTCAACATTTGATTTAAAACAGTGTCTCTCAGAATGTTTCATTTGTGCTTTGAACCAGTTGCTTATTTCTGGGATATTTTTAGCATCATATTCATCAAATAACTCTTCCCAAATTTCTAATAGTAAAATGCCAATTTCAAAAAGCTCGCCTTCCTCATCTTCGATATCAATAAATCCGATTTCATTTAAGCATGAGAATACTGAATTCAAATTAATTACGTTTATGTAGGTGTTTTCTTCCAATCAAAATAGGTTCTTCGATTAATACTATTTTACTACATCAATAAATCAAAAAACACCTAGCTTATAAGCTAAGTGTCAGTAGTTGATACCCATAATACAATGATCATATAAAAACTGTTTTATTTTTGATCAATCAGCAGTTTCGTGAAATGCAACCTAAACCCTTCCTAATTCCTAGTCACCAGATTCTAATCTATCTAGTTTTTTACTGCCAAACCATAAAATAATTCCAAATAAAATCACTACAACTCCTACTATTCCGTAGTTTCTTTGGAATAAAATTGGATTATTCGTCTCTATTAATGAATATATTTTAGGATATATCATCGTAGAGAAGAAAACTGCTACTGGCCAAAAACCTAATAAAAATCCCATCAGTTTTGCTGGGGCCAATTTGGTTATAAAGGCGTTCCCTAAAGGAGAAAAAACCATTTCACTGATTGAGAATAACAATCCAATTATCACAAACCAACCAAAAGAAGCATTCCCATTTCCAATTAAATCTGCAACAACCATGACTACGTAAATTAAACCTGCAAAAATTAAACCTAATGCAGTTTTTTTGAACATACTTATATCACCTTTTGGACGATTTGCCATCTTCGTCCAAAACCGTCCTATTATGGGACCCATGATTATACATCCTAATGCATTTATGGAGTCAACATAAGATGTTGGGACTTGGAAACCTAAAATAATCCAATTTGCTCGCTCCAAAAATCCTGGCCCATCTCCATAACCGAAATAGTAATATACAGGCATAAAAGCCATATACCAAACTGCCCAAAAAACGATCGATAGTAATGTCACTAAAACAATTGCTAATATTCTTTTCTTATCCCCATAAGACAAAGAGGCTTGATCATTATTATTTTTTCCTGCAGAATCATATTTTCTTTGATCTATTTTAAATGGGTATTTACCTGCATCACCTAATGATTTCATATTTAAAATAAACCATAGCGCATCAATAAAAAGAATGATGGCACAGACTAAAAATACTAGATTATATCCGATTACTGGAATTAATAATACTAAAAATGTTGTTCCAATAAACATACCTATGTTTACGAATGAATATTGAATTGAAAAAGCTTCGTTCAGCTCTTTTTCATCATTAAACAACAAAGCATTAACTCCAGATAAATTCCCTTTAAATAGTCCTGTGCCTACAGAAACAAACGCAATCATTAACCAAACCATCGACAAAGAGTTAGCTTGCCATGTAAATAAATATCCGACACCCATTAAAATCATTCCTATAGCTACACACAATCGAGGGCTTATCCAATAATCGGCTAACCAACCACCTAGCATCGGAGTTATATAAGTCATCGCTACGAAAGCGCCGGAAACAGCAGCGCCTTCTGCCGTAGTCAATCCTAACCCTCCAGCACTGACTTTTACAGCAATCCATATCGCTAACATATATTTAACTGTATAAAATGATATTCTTTCAAAAGAGAAACCTAAAGAACATACATAGAATCCAAACGGTTTTTTTATAATTTCCACCTTCTAACTCTTAGAATTTAAATTTTAGATTAATTATGATCCTGCATTTAAAATGCCAAAAGTTTCAGGTATAGTACTACCACCATCAATTACAATACCCTCTCCTGTTATATATGATGATTTATCTGATGCAAGAAATGCTGCTAGATTCCCGATGTCATCAATCGTCGCAAGTCTCTTTAATGGCACTGGTTCAGCCATATCTTTCAAAGCACTTTCTGGATCATCTGGTCTACTAATCTTTGCAGATCTTTCAGCCATTGGTGTTCTTACGTATCCAGGCATGATTGCATTAACAGTTATTTGATATTTAGCAGCTTCCACAGCTAACGCTCTTGTAAAACCTAAAATTCCTGATTTTGTTAGAGAATACGCACACATTCCTTCATCGCAAACGATTGGACCTGTTACTGATGAAGTATTTATAATACGTCCATATTTTTGTTCTTTCATATATTTATAAACGGCTTGTGTCATGTTCCAAACACCATAGATATTCACACCGAATATAAAATCTGTAACATCTTCTGTTTGATCTTCAAACTTGGCTCTTTTGTTTACTCCGGCATTATTGTGCAATATATCTATTTTCTTATATTTCTTAATTATTCTTTCGATAGTCTCCTCAACGTTACTCTTATTTCTAACATCAACAATCATACCTTCAGCTTTGTATCCATCCTTCATGATTTTTTCAGCACTGGAGAAAACGTTCTCATTAATGTCTAAAAGAATCACTGTTGCGCCATCTTCAGCCATCATTCGTGCACTTCCATAACCTATTCCCGATGCCCCTCCTGTAATAACTGCAATTTTATTTTCTAAATTCTTCATACAAACTCTCCTTTTCTTATTTGTAAGTTATTTCACAATACAACTTATTATACATCTTTATTATCATATATCAATAATAATCAATTTTTTCATATATATATATTTCGTAAATTTATCTCAGTCAATATATATATAAACATTATTTACATGCAAGAATAATCAAAATTAATTTAAGCAAAAAAAGACGCTTCGCAAAATGAATTGCGAAACGCCTGAAATTGTCGATATATAAAATATATTAACGTTTTGAAAACTGACTTGCTTTACGGGCTTTTTTAAGACCTGGTTTTTTACGTTCAACCATACGTGAGTCACGTGTAAGTAAGCCAGCGCGTTTTAAAGGTGTACGGAAATCAGGATCTACTTCTAATAAAGCACGAGAGATACCGTGACGGATTGCTCCGGCTTGGCCTCCGTAGCCTCCACCGTTTACGTTTACGAAAACATCGTATGAACCAGTTGTTTCAGTAATGCCAAATGGTTGGTTGATTACTAAACGTAGGTCAGCATGTGGGATGTATTCTTCAACGTCTTTTTTGTTTACAGTAATTTTGCCAGTTCCTGGTACTAAACGTACGCGAGCAACTGCATTTTTACGACGGCCTGTGCCGCTATATTGTACTTGTGCCAATGAAATTCCCTCCTTAAATTAAGTTTGTAATGTCTAATACTTCTGGTTGTTGCGCTGCATGTGGGTGTTCTGCGCCACCGTATACATGAAGCTTCATGCCTTGAGCACGGCCTAAAGTGTTTTTAGGTAACATGCCTTTTACAGAAGTTTCGATCAAACGACGAGAATTTTTAGCACGCAATTCTCCAGCTGTAACAGATTTTAATCCGCCTGGATACATTGAGTGACGGTAATAAACTTTATCATTTGCTTTATTACCTGTTAATTTTACTTTGTCTGCATTGATGACAATTATAAAGTCACCTGTGTCAATGTGTGGTGTGAATGTTGGTTTATTTTTTCCACGTAGCATTGATGCAACTACTGTTGATAGACGTCCCATAGGAACATCTGTTGCGTCTACTACGTACCATTTACGTTCTACTTCGCCTGGCTTAGCCATATATGTTGTACGCACGATTTCTTCCTCCAATTTCAGTTTCGAATGTTTGACAAACACTTGAGTTTCCGGGGCTCTCATGGGGCAAACAATACCATTTACCATAATACTTGCGAAAGTGCGCCATGTCAATCTTTTTCTCAGCTAAATAAAAATAAATATTCTCATTCATTTCCCATCTCTTCTATTGTATAAAAAATTTCTTGTTCGACGAAAATGAATAAACAAACACAAAAACAAAACTTTTTTGCATAAATATTTAAAAAGTGCTTGCGTTTTGTATTTTATGGTGCTAATATAACTACATCGCAAAGATGAAAATTGCATGAAATTTATTAACAAGGGAGAAATGCAGGATGAAAGAAAAAGTAATTTTAGCTTACTCAGGTGGATTAGACACCTCCGTATCAATTAAATGGTTAGTCGACGAAGGTTATGATGTGGTGGCTTGTTGCCTAGACATCGGTGAAGGTCGGGATACTGAATTTATTAAACAAAAGGCTTTACAAGTTGGCGCGTCTGCCTCTTATGCGATTGACGCTAGAGAAGAATTCTCACAAGATTTTGTTTTGATTGCTTTACAAGGCAATACTTATTACGAAAACTCTTACCCATTGGTTTCAGCTTTATCACGGCCGCTAATTTCTAAAAAATTAGTAGAATTAGCTCATGAGACTGGCGCAACAACAATTGCTCATGGTTGTACGGGTAAAGGAAATGACCAAGTACGGTTTGAAGTATCAATCCAAGCGTTAGATCCTAATTTAAAAATTATCGCACCTGTTCGGGAATGGAAATGGTCTCGGGAAGAAGAAATTAATTATGCCGCTGAAAAAGGTGTGCCAATTCCTGCTGACTTAGACAATCCTTATTCAATCGACCAAAACTTATGGGGGCGGGCTTGTGAATGTGGTGTGCTAGAAGATCCTTGGGCAACGCCGCCAAAAGGTGCTTACGATATCACTGCTGAATTAGAAGACACACCAGATGTTCCTTCTATAGTAGAGATTACTTTTGAAAAAGGTGTGCCAACTGAATTAAATGGTCAAAAAATGTTGTTGTCTGATTTAATCATGGAATTAAATGCAGAAGCTGGTAAACACGGCATTGGTCGGATTGATCATATCGAAAACCGGTTAGTCGGCATCAAATCACGGGAAGTTTACGAATGTCCTGGAGCGGAAGTTTTATTGAAGGCTCATAAAGAATTAGAAGATTTAACTTTTGTACGGGAAATGGCTCACTTCAAACCAGTGATTGAGCAACAATTATCACAAATGATTTATGATGGTTTGTGGTTCAACCCGATTATGGATTCATTGATTGCTTTCTTGAAAAAATCACAAGAAGTTGTAAATGGTACTTTGAGAGTGAAATTGTTTAAAGGCAACGTGATTGTTGAAGGACGGAAATCTCCAAACAGCTTATACAATGAAAACTTGGCAACTTATACTTCTGCTGACACATTCGATCAAGAAGCAGCGATTGGTTTCATTAAATTATGGGGTCTGCCAACAAAAGTGAATGCTGAAGTGCAAGCTGAAAGCAAACAACCAACTGTTTAAAATTTGAAAAATGCGGGTGTACTTGATGTGAGGTAGCTTTTACTTGCCGGTAAATAATGCTATCCGGTACACATCGCCATTGCTCTAGGCGAGTTTCTTTTCCCTGTAAGGAAATAAGGAAACCAGCAATGTTTTTTTCATCCTGAGGTATCTTTATGATGCCTCCTCCCTAAAAAATGAAGAGAATTTATGATAAAATCAAGAAAAAGGCCGCTGAGACGGTCTTTTTTGCTAAAAAAATGACGAGGTGAATTATGGCAAAACTTTGGGGCGGTCGTTTCGACGGCAAAAACGAAGCTTGGATTGATGCATTTGGCGCATCGATTCCTTTTGATCAAAAATTAGCCAAACAAGATATTATCGGCAGTCTAGCCCACGTAAAAATGCTAGGCGCAACTGGTATCATTACCACTGAAGAAGCATCTGAAATTACCAAAGGGTTAAATATCTTAGCTGAAAAAGTAGCGAATAACGAAGTCACTTTTACCATCGAAAACGAAGACATTCATTTAAACTTAGAAAAAATGTTAACTGACGAAATTGGCCTTGTCGCGGGGAAACTTCATACTGCCCGTTCACGTAATGACCAAGTAGCAACTGATATGCATTTATATTTGAAGGAACACGTACAAGACATCATCGAAAAAATGACTGATTTCCGAAGAGTTTTAGTGGAAAAAGCCGAGGAACATGTGGAAACCATCATGCCTGGTTATACCCACCTGCAACATGCCCAGCCGATTTCTTTTGGTCATCATTTGATGGCTTATTACGGAATGCTTAGTCGCGACCAAGCTCGTCTAGAAGAAAGCTTGAAGCGGATTGATCTGTCTCCTTTAGGTTCAGCAGCTTTAGCCGGAACAACTTTTCCGATTGATCGCTTTATGACAACAGAGGAATTGGGTTTCGCGGCACCATATAACAATAGTTTAGATGGTGTAAGCGACCGAGATTTTATCTTGGAATTTTTAAGTAACAGCTCGATTTTAATGATGCATCTTTCGCGGTTTTGTGAGGAAATCATTTTATGGTGTAGTAATGAGTTTAAATTTGTAGAATTAACCGATACTTTTTCTACTGGAAGCTCGATTATGCCTCAGAAAAAAAATCCTGATATGGCTGAATTAATTCGAGGAAAAAGCGGCCGGGTCTTTGGTGATTTGATTGGTTTATTGACTGTCATGAAAGGTTTGCCGCTAGCTTATAACAAAGATTTGCAAGAAGATAAAGAAGGCATGTTTGATACCGTCCATACTGTGGCAACCAGTTTAGAAATCATGACTGGAATGATTGCAACTATGTCTGTCAATACTATTCACATGGCCGAATCAACAGAAAAAGATTTCTCAAATGCGACTGAATTAGCTGATTATTTAGCTACTCGTGGGATTCCATTCCGTCAAGCCCATGAAATTGTCGGCAAATTAGTCTTAGATTGCACGCAAAAAGGCATTTATCTACAAGATGTGCCGTTGGAAGAATACCAAGCGATTACGCCGTTAATCGAAGTTGATATTTATGATACTTTAGCGTCTAAAACAGCGGTCATCCGTCGTCATTCTTTTGGCGGAACAGGTTTTGATCAGGTCAAAGCTCAAATTGACTTAGCAAAAAAAGAATTATAATTTTATTTCCCAGCGGTTTTTTACCGTTGGGATTTTTTTGCGTATATTTTTTGAGAAGGGACTGAGACGAACTATGGACAACTGGTCAAAAAAAATCACTAAAACACAAAATCATCTAGATCGCATAGGTATCACTACGATCGAAATTCATCTGCAAACGGATATTCTTAATCAAGCCATCCGAGTAAAAAGTATTTATGATCTTTCTCGCTTATTACACAAACAAGAATTCATTTATAAAATACAATATTTTGTTAAACCACGTGAAGTCTATGTCACACAAAATCATCAGCAAGCAATTCCAAAAATTTATTTAGAAATTTTAACTAAAAATATCTCTGAATATAATCAGGCCGTGGAAGCATTTGACTTTAATTTACCGATAAAAGTAGATTATCTTTGTAATGTTGAAAATAAATGGTTTTTATATCGAATCATTCATCCAACAGAATTTAAGCTAGGCGGCATTGTCTTGCAAGAATGGATGGGTCAGCTTGATCAGCAAGCACCACAGATATCGATTGAATTGGCTTGCCAAATTGAAGCAAAACTCAAATCGGTCTTCTTTTCAATGAAAGAAGAAGCTGACTATATCACCACCACTAGAAAAAATAAACGCACAAAATTTGTCAAAGAATTTTTAGATGATGCATATATTGATGAAGATCTTAAGGAATTGCGGAATTTTCTTTATCGAAGTCATGGTGAAATTAAAACGATTGATGCGCTATGCCATATGATAAAAGCAGACCATGCTAAAAATAACCGCCGAAAAACAAAAGTAAATTTTCAGTAATCTCAGTATTTCGCGTACCTTTATCTAAAGGGGGCAAATCGTCATGCTGCGTTTTATTTTTGGGACAATCATTGGGTCTTTTCTATGTTTAGTTAGTCAACGGTTACCACAAAAAATTTCCGTTGCTCGCCCTGCTTCTTATTGTTTTGACTGTCAGACTCCTTTGAAACCACTCGAAATGATTCCGATTGTCTCAATTTTACGTCAAAAATTCCGCTGTCGTCATTGTGGCAGTAAAATTCCTTTGGAAACCTTCTTGTTCGAACTTTTTTGTGGCGGGGCTTGTTGGTTTTTTCTAACAGAGTATACGTTTGAAAATTGCTGGTATTTATTTTTTATTCTATCTGTACTCGTTTTAGCAGTCATTGATTATCGTTATTTGATTGTGGAAATGCGCTGGTTTATTTTGACTAGCGGGGTTATTTTATTAGCTGCTATTCCTTTAAATATTCAAATTTACTGGGCCCATCCATTGGTCATTGTAGTTTGTTTTCTCTTTTTACAAATTGTCTTGCCAAAAAGTATCGGGTTAGGGGATTTGTGGGTGGTAGGATTTTGGAGCTTATTTTTAAGTGGCTTTGAATTATTGCTCTTACTTTTTATTGCTTCTTTGACTGGAATTATTTATGCTGTCTATCATAAAAAAAGACAGAAAGTGTTACCTTTTCTGCCTTTTTTATTTATTGGATTATTATTTATTTTTGTCAGACGCTATTTTTTCCAGTTTTGACGAATAAAGCCGGCACGGCCAGATCCTTCAGAATAGGCATTATAGTGGGCTGAGTTGGTACGGTAATAATCTTGATGATAGTCTTCTGCTGGATAGAAGGTTTGAGCAGGTTCAATTTTAGTAACGATCGGCTCTTTAAAACGCCCACTATTTTGCAGTTTTTCTTTTGAAGCTTCGGCGATTTCTCGTTGGTCTTCATTTTGATAAAAGATAACTGGACGATAAGAATCTCCTCGGTCAGCAAATTGACCAAAGGCATCCGTTGGGTCGGTTTGTTGCCAATAGGTTTCGACTAATTGATCATAACCAATCACATCGGGATCATAAGTAATCTCAACTGCTTCCGTATGACCAGTTAGACCACTGGAAACTTCTTGATAAGTCGGGTTTACAGTATGTCCACCGGTGTACCCTGAGACAACTTTCTTAATACCAGGTTGACTATCAAATGGTTTTACCATACACCAGAAACAGCCACCGGCAAATATTGCTTTTTCTTCTGCCATATTATTCTCCCCCTTTTTCTACACTATAATCAGATTCCAACAGATACGGTAATAATTTGCTTGAAAAATAATTTTTTAATTTTTTCTTACTATATAAGATGGTTCATCGTAAACTAAATTGTCAGAATTTTGATATTTTATTATTGACTTCTAATATTTCTTATCGTATACTCATATACATCAAACAGTTGGAGGTTATTTTTTATGAATCAGCAATTAAATAAGTGCCATTCACAACTGAATAACCGCTATTACTTTAGCTATTTTAGATAGTGTTTGTATTCATCAAGATGGATGCAAACAGTCAAGGTTTGTGTTTATCTATGATGGCTAGAGCTTTTTGCAATACCCAGCCACGTAGACGTACTAAGTGGCTAAGGGGAATTATAAACTCTTGGTAGATTCATCACCCACTTAGTCTTTCTAGGTGGGTGATTTTTATTTAAAAAAGGAGAGAATAATTATGAAAAAAATATTAGCAGGCATGGGATTAATTAGTTTATTGGTATTAGGAGCATGTGGTTCAAACAATACGGACGGAGACAGCGAAACAAAACGGGTCGGTGTTTTACAATTAGTTGAACATGCTTCATTAGACAATGCTTATGAAGGATTCAAAAAAGGGCTTGAGGCTGGTGGTTATACCGAAGGCGAAAACTTGGAAATTGATTATCAAAATGCCCAAAACAACCAAGACAATCTAAAAAGTATGAGCGAAAAATTAGTCAAAGAAGATCCAGACTTACTTTTGGCGATTGCTACACCAGCAGCACAAAGTTTAGCAACTGCGACAACCGAAATTCCAATTACCGTAACAGCAGTCACCGATTTAAAAGAAGCAAAATTAGTTAAAAGCGACAAGAAACCTGGCGGCAATATCACTGGAACAACTGACATGGTGCCTATCGACAAACAAATTGCTTTACTACTTTCAATCGTACCTGACGCTGAAACCATTGGCATTATGTATAACGCAGGTGAAGCCAATTCAAAAATCCAAGCAGATTTAGCTGAAGAAGCGTTAAAAAAAGCTGGCGTTAAGGTCGAAGTCAAAACAGCCAACACCACTAATGATGTCCAGCAAGTAACAGAATCATTAGCAACATCAACTGATGGCATTTACGTTCCAACTGATAATACCTTTGCCTCTGCTGCCTCAGTCATCGGCGAAGTCGTAAAAGAACATAAAATTCCGCTAGTTGCTGGTTCTACTGAACAAATCGATACTGGTGGTTTAGCAACAGTCGGCATTAACTATGAATCATTAGGTGAACAAACTGGTAAGATGGCTGCTAAAATCTTAGATGGCGATGCAACACCTGCTGATATGCCTGTTGAAGAATCAGATAATTTAGAATTAGTCGTGAATAAAGATATGGCCGAAGCATTAGGCATCGACCCTGAAACAATCAAAGAACCTTAAAAAGAAGAACCAGAAAGAAGGATGAATCATGAGTAATATTTTAGGATTATTATTATCAGCCACATCGCAAGGATTATTATGGTCGCTGTTGGCGATTGGGGTCTGGTTTACTTTTAGAATTTTAGACATTGCCGATTTAACAGCTGAAGGTAGTTTCCCATTAGGCGGGGGGATTGCAGCAGTCGGAATCGTTAATGGTCTAAATCCAGTTGCTGCTACTTTATTGGCATTTGTCGGCGGGATGGCTGCTGGCTTAGTAACCGGTATTTTAAACACAAAATTTAAAATACCTCCTTTATTGGCAGGGATCATCACCATGACCGGTTTATACTCAATCACATCTCGTGTGATGGGGGCACCAAACATTGCTTTATTAGGAGAAGATACTTTGTTTAGCGGGGTTCAAACTTTAGGGCTTTCCCGTAACAACTCAGTCATTTTAATTGGTTTGCTGATTGCATTAATTGCTATCATCTTATTGATTTTATTCTTCCGGACAGAGATTGGTTTAGCAGTTCGTGCGACTGGCGACAATCCTGATATGAGTGAAGCTAATGGTATCAAGATTGAAAACATGAAATTATTAGGTTACATGATTTCAAATGGTTGTATTGCTTTATCTGGTGCTTTATTAGCCCAAAACAATGGCTTTGCTGATTTAAACTCTGGTGTTGGAACCATCGTTATCGGCTTGGCTTCAATCATCATCGCTGAAGTATTATTACGTAACAAACCAATTGCGATTCGTTTAGGAACTATCGTAGTCGGCGCTATTTTATACCGTTTCATTTTAGCTTTGGTTTTCGAAATGAATGTCGAACCGTCAGATTCTAAATTAGCGTCTGCGATAGTCTTAGTCATTTGTCTATCATTACCGCAAATTCGAGAAAAATTAAACTTAAACATCGGAAAAAGCTCGAAACGAGAAAATAAAAAAGGAGAGAAAAGCAATGCAGCCAGTCTTAAAAATTAGTAACTTACATCAAACTTTTGAAAAAGGTACTGTCAACGAGAACCATGTATTGCGCGGCATTGACTTAGCTCTCTCACCTGGTGATTTCGTTACAATTATCGGTGGAAATGGTGCTGGTAAATCGACTTTATTAAATAGCGTGGCAGGAACTTTGCCTGTGGAAGATGGTCAACTATTCCTAAATGATACTGAGATTACCAAACAATCAGTCACTAAACGCTCAAAATATATCAGCCGGGTTTTCCAAGATCCTAAAATGGGTACAGCTGTCCGTTTAACAGTTGAAGAAAATCTTGCTTTAGCTATGAAACGTGGTCACAAACGCGGATTCAGCCGTGGTGTAAAAAGTAAAAACCGCAACTTCTTCAAAGAACAGTTAGCGACTTTAAACTTGAATTTAGAAAATCGCTTAGATGCTGAAATCGGCTTATTATCAGGTGGTCAACGCCAAGCCATCACATTATTAATGGCTACCTTACAACGACCAGATTTAATTTTACTAGATGAGCATACCGCTGCATTAGATCCAAAGACTTCCATTACGGTAATGGAATTAACGCAAAAATTAATCACCGAGCACCATTTGACAGCTTTCATGGTGACTCACAATATGGAAGATGCGATTCGTTATGGCAATCGTCTGATTATGCTACATCAAGGACAAATTGCCTTAGATTTAAAACAGGAAGAAAAACAAGATTTGACGGTGCCAAAATTAATGACGCTTTTCCAAAAAAATTCCGGTGTGGAATTAAAAGACGACGCTTTATTATTAGCCTAGAACTGGTTCATCCTTCTTTAGGACGGGAAGATTTTTCTTCTCGTCCTTTTTTTGATACACTGAGAAAAAATAGACTAGGAATAAAACAGTTCCTAATTAAAAAGGAGACGAGCCTGTGTCAACCAAAGAAATCGTATTACAACGCTTAAAGACTGCTGATCATGTCTTATCTGGCGAAACATTAGCCAAAGAAATTGGTGTTTCCCGTACAGCCATCTGGAAAGCAATCAAAGAACTGGAAAAAAAGGGCTATTTAATCCAACATACTGCTAATGGCTATCGCTATCAGCCTTCTGATATTTTAGAGCAAAAAGAAATCCAGCAAGGCTTAGACAACCGAGTGGCTGTAAAAGTATTGGCGACTTCTACTTCTACTATGAAAGACGCTCAGCTCTCTGTCTTAGAAGGCACGCCGACTCCTTTACTTGTCATAGCCGACATGCAAGAAGCACCTCGTGGACGCTTCAATCGTCCCTTTTTCGCAAAAGAAAAAGCTGGTATCTATATGAGCATGTTATTAGAACCAAAAGAACAATTAGCTGAGTTACCACAATATACAGTGCTAATGGCAGCTGCAGTTGCTGAAGTCATCGATGCATTAACACAACAAGACAGCCAAATCAAATGGGTCAACGATATTTATCTAAACGGTAGAAAAATCGTCGGTATCTTATCTGAAGCGATGACCGATGTGGAGACAAATTCACTCAAATACATCATTATCGGCATGGGCATTAATTTTTCGATTCCCCAAAATAGTTTTCCAACAGAACTTCAAGACAAAGCGAGCTCAATTTTTCCTGATGGCCAGCCAACAATTACCCGCAATCAATTAATCATTGAAATTTGGCAACGTTTCTTCAAACTATTAGCGGCCGACCCCGCTGAATACTTAGAAACTTATCGTAAAAAATCTTTTGTCTTAGGAAAAAAAGTCAGCTTCATTCGTCAAAAAGAAACTCATTACGGCACAGCTATTGCCATTACTAATACCGGCGAACTAGTGGTGGATGTCGATGGTGAACAAATGACCTTGTCTTCTGGAGAAATTAGTTTAAGCAGCATCCAATAAAAAAAGCAAATCCTCGTTGGATTTGCTTTTTATTTTCTAAATTTTTGGAAGCGACGAACTTCTCGCAAACTAAAGATCAAACAACCGAACCAACTCACCACACTCACCGCAAAACTCAAATAAATATACCACGGTACCAAATATTTCACTGTCAATTGATTTTTTCCAACCTTTTCAGTTACTGTCGGACTACCAATTTCTGATAAATCCGTATATTTTAATGGTTGGCCGTTTTGACTTAATTGCGTGCGGCGATAGACAATTACCGGCAAACGAGCCATGCCAGCTGTTTTACTCTCCCAAGTGACCGTCAATTCACCATTTTTAGCGGTTTTTTCAAAATTCTTATCGTTTAAAATTATTTGTTCTCCATATAATTGGTAACTATTTTTCTGATCGCTGTCATAGGTTGGCAAATAGTCTGGACTAGATTTTTGCATATCTTCTAAAGCCAGCTGTAAATCTTTACTGTAAAAATCCTTTTTGGTTTCCTCAACGTTTTTCATCCGATAAGTATGAGGTTTATTTAAAGAAATATTATCCCATCGAGCCAAGCGCAAATTAATTGTTGAAATCGATCCGAGGACACTCAGCAAACAAATGACTGCCATCACTCCATGCCACCAGCGTTTGAACATCAATTGCTCCAACATACTAGCTGCAAAAAATAAGAACAACATCGTAAAAGGCTCAAAGAAACGGAACGGAAATTGAATCAAAGACACAAAAGGTACATGATGCTGGACTAAAAAAGTCCACGGAATCAAACTAGTCGACAACAATAAAAAGAACAAGCTCGTGCCTAGCAACTGTTTGGTAAAGCCTTGAATTTTTTTATGGGTCACAATAAAGATCAGTAGCATCACAATTACTAAAGGTACTAGTATTTGCGGATAATCCAACCAATAACTTCCTTTTAAATTAATTGCCTTGTCACTCATATGATAATTAACAAACGGAAACTGCAAATGATTACCTAAATTCATCATTAATAGACTAGCCCAGACATTGACTGTTAATAATACATACAGCCCGATTGCTTTTACAAGTTGCCATAGTGTTTTTTTAATATCTGACTTTATTAAATAGCTAATGAAAAAAGGTATATAAATCCAACCTAACATAATAGCCGACAACATATGAATCTGGGTCAATACTGCTACACTCAAAGCTACTTTTACTACTGGAAAACGATGCCGCATACTCATATCGACAATCGGCAACAAACATAAAGGCATCAAGCTAGTTCCCCAACTGGTAAAGCCTTGATTAATCGTCCAATATAAAACCGTATAAGTAGTCATAAAAATAATTGCTGTCAATGTCGCCAAAGGTCGTTTAACTTTTCCATAACGTAATAAGCCATACATAGAGAAACCTGAAACTAAATATAAAATAAAATTCGACAGGATTTGATAGCGAAACCAAGTCCCTGCCGCTAAAACTAATAATCCTTGAAAATAAGCAAATACCGGTCCATAGACCGCATTAACCACTCGGGCAGACTGCTGAAAACCATACAATGAAATAAACGGTGAAAAATTATGATGTTTTATCTGCATCGCAGTCTCATAAAAACGATTGTAATGAAAAAGCGCGTCCGCCCCTAATACCATATTTTGACTAATAAAATGCGGCATAATAAATAAAATTGCTACCAACACAATGATCCCTGGATAAATTGCACGTTTCATTTACTCAACTCCTCCGCCTTATTGTACCGAAGTTAGCATTTTTTGAACAATAAAATGATAGATTTGAGAAAAAATTAAAAAAAACAAGACTGTCTTCTGACAGTCTCGTTCTCGTCATTATACTTTAGCTGGAACTTTTTCTTCAGTAGCATTTTTTACCGTCAAAGTAATCTTTCCTTTGCTGGCACCAATAGTCACTGAATCACCTAATTGAATTAAGCCCGACAATAAAGCTTCAGCCAGACGGTCTTCGACTTCTTTTTGGAGTGCCCGACGAATTGGTCGTGCGCCATATTCCGGATCAAAACCAACTTTTCCAATCACATCGATTGCTGCCGGTGTAATTTTAACTTTGATTTCGTGCTCGGTCATCCGCTCAACAATTGACTGGCTCATGATTTTCACGATTTCATGAATTTGATCTTGATTAAGGGATTGGAATACTAGTGTTTCATCAATTCGGTTTAAGAATTCTGGACGATAAGTCCGTTTCAATTCTTCAAAAATACGTTTTTCCATGCTGACATGATCTTGCATGATATCTTTAGCTCCAAAGCCGACACTCTTTTCTTCGCGGACTTCTCTGGCGCCGATATTTGATGTCATAATTAAAATTGTATTTCTAAAGTCTACTCGCCGACCCTTTGCATCGGTTAAGTAGCCATCATCTAAAACTTGTAATAAGATATTGAAAACATCTGGATGGGCTTTTTCAACTTCATCTAGCAAAATGACAGCATAAGGTTTTTGACGGATTTTTTCAGTTAGCTGACCACCTTCGTCATAACCAACATATCCTGGCGGTGAACCAATCAACCGACTCGTACTGAATTTTTCCATATATTCAGACATATCTACTCGAATCAATGATTCTTCAGAACCAAACATCGCTTCTGCTAATGCTTTCGCCAATTCTGTTTTACCCACACCAGTTGGACCTAAGAACATAAATGAGCCAATTGGTCGGTTTGGATCTTTCAGACCACTCCGAGCCCGACGAATTGCCCGCGAAATAGCTTTAACGGCATCTTCTTGTCCTACCACACGTTTATGCAATACATTTTCTAAATCCAATAACCGTTGACTTTCTTTTTTCTCTAATTGTTGCAATGGCACACCGGTCCACTGAGAAACCACTGCAGCGACATCTTCTTCTGTTACTTCATTCGCATAGCCTTTTTCTTGTTTGGCTTCTTTTAAAGCTTCTGCTTCAACAGCCTGTGCCATTTGCTTTTCTTTCAAACGTAGACGAGCAGCTGATTCAAAGTCTTGGTTTTGAATCGCTTTTTCTTTTTCTGCTGATAAGTTTTCTAATTCTTGTTTCAATTCTACCAATTCAGATTCTTCATCTGTCGTATCTAAGCGGACTTTCGCACCACTTTCATCCATTAAGTCAATGGCTTTATCTGGTAGTTGACGAGAATTAATATAACGAACTGATAAAGATACCGCCGCATGTAATGCTTCGTCAGTAATCTTAATCCCATGATGTTCTTCATAACGTGGGCGTAAGCCTTTTAAGATTTCTTCTGCTTCTTCAGGAGTTGGTTCTTCCACCTGTACCCGGGCAAAACGACGTTCCAATGCAGAATCTTTTTCAATATATTTTTGATACTCATCTAAAGTCGTGGCACCAATTGTTTGCAATTCACCACGAGCCAAAGCTGGTTTCAAAATATTTGAAGCATCGATCGCACCTTCTGCACCACCGGCACCAATTAAAGTATGCAGTTCATCAATAAATAAAATAATTTGGCCATCGTTATAGATTTCATCAATCACTTTTTTCAAACGATCCTCAAATTCACCACGATACTTTGTACCCGCTACTAATGCGCCCATATCTAACATCATTAGACGTTTTCCACGCATGTCTTCTGGCACATCATCCGTAATTATTCGTTGAGCTAAGCCTTCTACAATGGCTGTCTTACCAACACCGGGTTCACCCACTAAAACTGGATTATTTTTAGTTCGGCGACTTAAAATTTGAACAACACGACGAACTTCACTATCGCGACCTACCACTGGATCTAAACGTTTTTCCCGAGCTAGTTTGGTCATATCACGAGCCAAACTATCAAGCGTTGGCGTCCCTTGTGAATTGGTTGTCGCTTGTTTCGCTGGTTTTCTACGATTGTTTTGACCATTGCTACCAGTCATCGATTCGTTGACGCCCATTTTACGTAATAGCAATTGACGCATCTTAGGTAAGCTTAATCCAAGATTGACTAAAATATGAGAAGCCAAAATCTCATCATCCCGCAGTAAGCCCAATAAAATATGTTCAGTTCCAACCAATTTAGCATTGAAACGTTTGGCTTCATCATCAGCAAAAATCAAAATTTGTTTTGCTCGCGGTGAATAAGGTAAATAACTACCTTCTGCATAATTGGTCACTGAACCATAACCAGTCATATTTTCAATTTCTTCACGAATATCTGCTTCTGTAGAATTCATTTGACGCAAGGTTTTTCCGGCAATTCCCTGTTGTTCAATAACTAAAGCCAATAATAAATGCTCTGAACCAACTGAACGATGTTTAAAATACTTCGCTTCTTGTTGGGCAATCGTCAAGACTGCTTTCGCTCTTTCAGTATATAATTGATCCATCTATTTCACTCCTTTTTTTCATAACTCAAACGTTCTAAAAATCCATGTAATACACGCGCCCGTAATCTATTTTCAATTTGACTAATTCCCAATGTGTTTTTCGACAATGCACTCAGCATTAAATTTCCTTCATTTTCCGTCACAATTTTCTCTTCAAATAATTTTTGAATAATTCCAAAAGCATTTGCTTCCGAAATTTCCGTTCCAAAAGAATTCATTAACTGTTCTAAGAAATAGTGTTGATCGGAAATCTGTACTTTGCTAATCCGAATATAACCACCGCCACCTCGCTTACTTTCAACAATATATCCCCTCTGAAAAGTAAAACGAGTATTGATCACGTAATTAATTTGGGAAGGTACGCAATTAAACAATTGAGCCATTTCCGCTCGCCTGATTTCAATTATTTCATGGTCTTCTAAGATACCCTTCAAATATGCTTCGATTGAATCTGAGGTATTTCGACTCACTATTATCCTCTCCCATTATCTATTTCTGTTGACTATTTCTGACCTTAATTATAACGAATTTAGCATGTGAAAGAAAGAGTAATAGCTTATCTGTTTAAAAATGAGTAAAAAAAATAGAAGGTTTTCACCTTCTAAGAATCGGGAAGACAGGATTCGAACCTGCGACCCCTTGGTCCCAAACCAAGTGCTCTACCAAGCTGAGCTACTTCCCGTAAAAATAAAAAAAGACTACGCGCCCAAGAGGAGTCGAACCCCTAACCTTTTGATCCGTAGTCAAACACTCTATCCAGTTGAGCTATGGGCGCATCATTATTCGTACTAATGCCGAGGACCGGAATCGAACCGGTACGGTGATCACTCACCGCAGGATTTTAAGTCCTGTGCGTCTGCCAGTTCCGCCACCCCGGCATGTCCCTGGTCTTTTCAGAGAAAGCGGAAAACGGGGTTCGAACCCGCGACCCCCACCTTGGCAAGGTGGTGCTCTACCACTGAGCTATTTCCGCAAACTTTCGTTGCTTTTCTTAAAAAAGTGCCGGCTAAAGGACTTGAACCCTCGACCCTCTGATTACAAATCAGATGCTCTACCAACTGAGCTAAGCCGGCGTTTTATTTAATGCGGGTGAAGGGACTTGAACCCCCACGCCCGAAGGCGCTAGATCCTAAATCTAGTGCGTCTGCCAATTCCGCCACACCCGCATATCTTTATGAGCCGTACAGGGCTCGAACCTGTGACCCTCTGATTAAAAGTCAGATGCTCTACCAACTGAGCTAACGGCTCATATGGAGGTTAACGGGTTCGAACCGCTGACCCTCTGCTTGTAAGGCAGATGCTCTCCCAGCTGAGCTAAACCTCCATAAATCAAAAAATTCGCGTGGCGACGTCCTACTCTCACAAGGGGCAACCCCTCACTACGATCGGCGCTAAAAAGCTTAACTTCTGTGTTCGACATGGGAACAGGTGTATCCTTCTTGCTATCGCCACCACACTATTTAGTTGAGTAAACTTCGCTCACTCAAAACTGGATCAAAAAACATTCCATCTTTTTTTAACTTCCGAGTCCATTTTATCTTGGTTAAGTCCTCGATCGATTAGTATCAGTCCGCTCCGTACATCACTGCACTTCCACTTCTGACCTATCTACCTGATCTTCTCTCAGGGATCTTACTTTCTTTAAGAAATGGGAAATCTCATCTTGAGGTGGGCTTCACACTTAGATGCTTTCAGCGTTTATCCCTTCCCTACATAGCTACCCAGCGATGCCTTTGGCAAGACAACTGGTACACCAGCGGTAAGTCCATCCCGGTCCTCTCGTACTAAGGACAGATCCTCTCAAATTTCCAACGCCCGCGACGGATAGGGACCGAACTGTCTCACGACGTTCTGAACCCAGCTCGCGTGCCGCTTTAATGGGCGAACAGCCCAACCCTTGGGACCGACTACAGCCCCAGGATGCGACGAGCCGACATCGAGGTGCCAAACCTCCCCGTCGATGTGGACTCTTGGGGGAGATAAGCCTGTTATCCCCAGGGTAGCTTTTATCCGTTGAGCGATGGCCCTTCCATGCGGAACCACCGGATCACTAAGCCCGACTTTCGTCCCTGCTCGACTTGTAGGTCTCGCAGTCAAGCTCCCTTGTGCCTTTACACTCTGCGAATGATTTCCAACCATTCTGAGGGAACCTTTGGGCGCCTCCGTTACTCTTTAGGAGGCGACCGCCCCAGTCAAACTGCCCATCTGACACTGTCTCCCATCACGATTAGTGATGCGGGTTAGAGTGGCCATAACACAAGGGTAGTATCCCACCATTGCCTCCGTCGAAACTAGCGTCCCGACTTCTACGGCTCCTACCTATCCTGTACATGTGGTACAGACACTCAATATCAAACTGCAGTAAAGCTCCATGGGGTCTTTCCGTCCTGTCGCGGGTAACCTGCATCTTCACAGGTACTAAAATTTCACCGAGTCTCTCGTTGAGACAGTGCCCAAATCGTTACGCCTTTCGTGCGGGTCGGAACTTACCCGACAAGGAATTTCGCTACCTTAGGACCGTTATAGTTACGGCCGCCGTTTACTGGGGCTTCAATTCGTACCTTCGCTTACGCTAAGCACTCCTCTTAACCTTCCAGCACCGGGCAGGCGTCAGCCCCTATACTTCATCTTTCGATTTTGCAGAGACCTGTGTTTTTGATAAACAGTCGCTTGGGCCTATTCACTGCGGCTGATCGTTAGATCAGCACCCCTTCTCCCGAAGTTACGGGGTCATTTTGCCGAGTTCCTTAACGAGAGTTCGCTCGCTCACCTTAGGATACTCTCCTCGACTACCTGTGTCGGTTTACGGTACGGGTCATTGTTTTCTCACTAGAAGCTTTTCTTGGCAGTGTGACATCAGAAACTTCGGTACTTGTATTTCCCTCCCCATCACAACTTGTCCTTATAAAGATAAGCATTTGACTCATCTTAAGACTCATTGCTTAGACAGACATTTCCAATCGTCTGATTTCTTAGCCTACTGCGTCCCTCCATTGCTCAAACAAAAACAACGAGTACAGGAATATCAACCTGTTATCCATCGCCTACGCCTTTCGGCCTCGGCTTAGGTCCCGACTAACCCTGGGCGGACGAGCCTTCCCCAGGAAACCTTAGTCATACGGTGGACAGGATTCTCACCTGTCTTTCGCTACTCATACCGGCATTCTCACTTCTAAGCGCTCCAGCAGTCCTCACGGTCTACCTTCAACGCCCTTAGAACGCTCTCCTACCATTACACCCTAAGGTGTAATCCACAGCTTCGGTAATATGTTTAGCCCCGGTACATTTTCGGCGCAGGGTCACTCGACTAGTGAGCTATTACGCACTCTTTAAATGGTGGCTGCTTCTAAGCCAACATCCTAGTTGTCTGTGCAACCCCACATCCTTTTCCACTTAACATATATTTTGGGACCTTAGCTGGTGGTCTGGGCTGTTTCCCTTTCGACTATGGATCTTATCACTCACAGTCTGACTCCCAGAGATAAATGTATGGCATTCGGAGTTTATCTGAATTCGGTAACCCGAGATGGGCCCCTAGTCCAAACAGTGCTCTACCTCCATCATTCTTACTCTGAGGCTAGCCCTAAAGCTATTTCGGAGAGAACCAGCTATCTCCAAGTTCGTTTGGAATTTCTCCGCTACCCACACCTCATCCCCGCACTTTTCAACGTACGTGGGTTCGGTCCTCCAGTGCGTTTTACCGCACCTTCAACCTGGACATGGGTAGATCACATGGTTTCGGGTCTACGACCACATACTCATTCGCCCTATTCAGACTCGCTTTCGCTACGGCTCCGTCTCTTCGACTTAACCTCGCATGGGATCGTAACTCGCCGGTTCATTCTACAAAAGGCACGCCATCACCCATTAACGGGCTTTGACTTGTTGTAGGCACACGGTTTCAGGATCTATTTCACTCCCCTTCCGGGGTGCTTTTCACCTTTCCCTCACGGTACTGGTTCACTATCGGTCACTAGGGAGTATTTAGCCTTGGGAGATGGTCCTCCCGGATTCCGACGGAATTCCTCGTGTTCCGCCGTACTCAGGATCCTCCTAGGTGTGATTCAAATTTCATCTACGGGGCTTTTACCCTGTCTCGCAGACCTTTCCAGGTCCTTCGATTATTTCAATCAACTACCATATCGGAGTCCTACAACCCCAAGAGGCAAGCCTCTTGGTTTGGGCTTTTCCCGTTTCGCTCGCCGCTACTCAGGGAATCGATTTTTCTTTCTCTTCCTGCAGGTACTTAGATGTTTCAGTTCTCTGCGTCTACCTCCATTCAGCTATGTATTCACTGAACAGTAACATCCTGTTAAAGATGCTGGGTTTCCCCATTCGGAAATCTCCGGATCAAAGCTTACTTACAGCTCCCCGAAGCATATCGGTGTTAGTCCCGTCCTTCATCGGCTCCTAGTGCCAAGGCATCCACCGTGCGCCCTTATTCACTTAACCTTATCAACCTTACGGTTGGGTCTTTATCTTCCCTCTAGCGATAGAGTTCCAATAAATAAAAATAAGCAATTGAACTATTAAAAAACTCATTCAACGCGGTGTTCTCGGTTTGTTTTAAAAATTTTTGGTTTGTTTTTTGTATCCAGTTTTCAATGAACGATTTGAGAGTAGACCTCTCAAAACTGAACGAATAAAGATAAACTTGTGTAGTCTCCGTAATTTTCCTTAGAAAGGAGGTGATCCAGCCGCACCTTCCGATACGGCTACCTTGTTACGACTTCACCCCAATCATCTATCCCACCTTAGGCGGCTGGCTCCATAAAGGTTACCTCACCGACTTCGGGTGTTACAAACTCTCGTGGTGTGACGGGCGGTGTGTACAAGGCCCGGGAACGTATTCACCGCGGCGTGCTGATCCGCGATTACTAGCGATTCCGGCTTCATGTAGGCGAGTTGCAGCCTACAATCCGAACTGAGAGAAGCTTTAAGAGATTAGCTTAGCCTTGCGACTTCGCGACTCGTTGTACTTCCCATTGTAGCACGTGTGTAGCCCAGGTCATAAGGGGCATGATGATTTGACGTCATCCCCACCTTCCTCCGGTTTGTCACCGGCAGTCTCGCTAGAGTGCCCAACTAAATGATGGCAACTAACAATAAGGGTTGCGCTCGTTGCGGGACTTAACCCAACATCTCACGACACGAGCTGACGACAACCATGCACCACCTGTCACTTTGCCCCCGAAGGGGAAGCTCTATCTCTAGAGTGGTCAAAGGATGTCAAGACCTGGTAAGGTTCTTCGCGTTGCTTCGAATTAAACCACATGCTCCACCGCTTGTGCGGGCCCCCGTCAATTCCTTTGAGTTTCAACCTTGCGGTCGTACTCCCCAGGCGGAGTGCTTAATGCGTTAGCTGCAGCACTGAAGGGCGGAAACCCTCCAACACTTAGCACTCATCGTTTACGGCGTGGACTACCAGGGTATCTAATCCTGTTTGCTCCCCACGCTTTCGAGCCTCAGCGTCAGTTACAGACCAGAGAGCCGCCTTCGCCACTGGTGTTCCTCCATATATCTACGCATTTCACCGCTACACATGGAATTCCACTCTCCTCTTCTGCACTCAAGTCTCCCAGTTTCCAATGACCCTCCCCGGTTGAGCCGGGGGCTTTCACATCAGACTTAAGAGACCGCCTGCGCTCGCTTTACGCCCAATAAATCCGGACAACGCTTGCCACCTACGTATTACCGCGGCTGCTGGCACGTAGTTAGCCGTGGCTTTCTGGTCAGATACCGTCAAGGGATAAACTTTCCACTCTTATCCTTGTTCTTCTCTGACAACAGAGTTTTACGATCCGAAAACCTTCTTCACTCACGCGGCGTTGCTCGGTCAGACTTTCGTCCATTGCCGAAGATTCCCTACTGCTGCCTCCCGTAGGAGTTTGGGCCGTGTCTCAGTCCCAATGTGGCCGATCACCCTCTCAGGTCGGCTATGCATCGTTGCCTTGGTGAGCCGTTACCTCACCAACTAGCTAATGCACCGCGGGTCCATCCTCCAGTGACGCAATTGCGCCTTTCAAAAGAAAACCAGGCGGTTTTCTCTGTTATGCGGTATTAGCACCTGTTTCCAAGTGTTATCCCCCGCTGGAGGGTAGGTTACCCACGTGTTACTCACCCGTTCGCCACTCCTTTTCTTTCGGTGGAGCAAGCTCCGGTGAAAGAAAAAGCGTTCGACTTGCATGTATTAGGCACGCCGCCAGCGTTCGTCCTGAGCCAGGATCAAACTCTCATTAAAAAGTTTGCACAGTCTTGCGACTGTTAGCTCAATTGTATTAATTGACTTGTTGCTAGCATATTGCTTGCTTTGTATTGTTTGTTCCTATAAATAGGAACGCCCTACACATTTGGTTCGTCTTATTCGTTCAGTTTTCAAAGGTCTATTTCTGTTGCATCAGCAACTTTTATATCTTATCACCTTGCCAAGTGAAAGTCAACAACTTTTTTGAATTAATTTTCAAAAAAATAATTTGAAGATTTTCTATTTAATGGCTCTGATTGGCATGTCCTCAACGAGAACATAAAATAATATAACAGTTTTCAAGGCGTTGGTCAACGAAAAAAAAATATTTTTATTCACTTTTTTTAAACCCGATGTATAAATATAAATCAGTGTTTTTTCGTTCGTTTTTTTTGCTTTAATTGATGGAAATCAGCGTTCCCTAAATTATATCTTTCGCTATTTCTATTATTGATTTTTCCTTAACCTGTAGTGATGTTTTTTCACTTCCTAAAGATTCTTTGGTAAAATGGAATCATACCCTTATATAGGAGGAATTAGACAGATGAGAATTTTAGTTGCAGACGATGATAAAGAAATTGTTGAACTATTGAGTATCTATTTACACAATGAAGGTTACGAAGTTGTGAAAGCTTATGATGGCAAGGAAGCATTAAGTAAATTACGGACAACTACGGATATTGATCTTTTAATTTTGGACATCATGATGCCAGTGATGGATGGAATGCAAGTTGTCAAAGAATTGCGGAAAGAATCGCAAATCCCAATTATCATGTTGACTGCCAAAACAACCGACATGGATAAAATTAAAGGATTGGTTGCTGGTGCAGATGATTATGTAACAAAACCATTTAATCCTTTAGAAGTAATGGCACGGGTAAAATCTTTGTTACGCCGAACAAAAATGGCAGTTGCCGAAGAACAACCGGATATTTTAGAAATCCAATCATTGATTATTAACAAAGATTCCCATGAAGTTAAAACAATGGATGGCAAAGAAATCCAGCTAACAGCTTTAGAGTTTGGAATTTTGTATTTATTAGCTAGTCATCCAAATCGGGTTTTCTCAGCCGATGAAATATTTGAACGAGTGTGGAAACAAGAAAGTATCGTTTCAGCAAAAACTGTTATGGTTCACGTAAGTCACTTGCGGGATAAAATTGAAGACGCAACCGACGGTGAAAAAGTCATTCAAACAGTTTGGGGTGTAGGATACAAGATTGATGCCAAATAGAGTAGAAAAAAAGCGGCGAATCACTTTAACTTCAAAGGAAATCAGTGAATTAATTGCTGAAGGGATCGTGACGGTAATTATTTTACTTCTATTAAATGTCGCATTAATGGTACTGATTTCTCAATTATTAAATAATTCGCCAGATTTACAAGATGCAGTCTACCGTTCTAGAAATATTTTTGCTAACAACTACAACAGCGATATTTTTTTAAGCGGCCGCTATTTTATTATTCCTTTTTTCTTAGTAGTGGATGCCTTAGTCGTCTTTTGGCGTTTGATTCGTCGTTATCGTCAAATGCAGCTGCGTCACATCATCAATGAATTACATTTTATTGCTAATGGCAATTATAATTACCGGATTCCTTTCGAATTGCGGGGGGATTTGAGTAAAGTAGTTTCAAGTATCAATGGTTTAGTTGATAGTACTGTTGCTGCGATCGAAGATGAGCGGGCGATTGAAACTTCTAAGGATGAATTAATAACAAACGTCAGCCACGATATCCGTACTCCATTGACTTCAATTATCGGCTATTTAGGTTTAATTGAAGATGGTCAATATCAAAGTGAAGAGGAATTACGTAAGTATACTGGCATTGCTTATTCCAAAGCTAAACAGATGAAATCCTTAGTAGAAGATTTATTTGAATATACGAAAGTCCGTCAACCAAGCGTCCCTGTGAATTTTATTTCCTTTGACATGGTGCAGTTATTAGAGCAACTAGCTACTGAATTTGAACTAGAAGCTACCAAAAAAAACGTCACGATTCAAGTGAAAACTACAGAGAAAAAACTCTTTATGGATGGGGACACAGAAAAATTAGTGCGGGTTTTTAATAACCTCATTTCTAATGCTTTGAAATACGGTGGCGGAGCTGATCAAATTATTATTTCGATTGAGAGAGAAAATACAGAAGCTGTTATCACAGTGAAAAATAACGGTATACCAATACCCCGTGAATCATTAGACCAACTTTTTGATCGTTTTTACCGAGCAGACACTTCTCGCTCACAAGAAATTAGTGGCACTGGTTTAGGCTTAGCGATTGCCCAAAATATTGTGAATCTTCATGGTGGTTATATTTTTGCTCAGTCGGATGAGAATTGGACTTCGTTTATTATTCACTTGCCTTTAGTCAGTAATGTAAAAAATTTAGAAAAGCGTTGACAATAAATTTTTGATTGCTTATACTGTAGTCAATTCATAACAAGCAGGAAACCAAGTACTTCCCTTTTCTTTTTAGAGAGTTGATGGTGGGTGAAAATCAACAGTTAAAGGTTAGGAAATCCAGTTTCATTATTCTGTGCTTTTTGAAAGAGAAGCCGGCCAGCAACCGATATCTGCTACGAGGAGCAGCTGATTTCAGCTGAACTAAGGTGGTACCGCGAAATTCAACATCGTTTCGTCCCTAGACAATAGGGATGAGACGGTGTTTTTTTATTTTAAAGGAGGAAAAGGAAAATGTTAGACGTAAAAATGATTCGTAATAATGTAGAAGAGGTCAAAGAAAAATTAGCGACTCGAGGTGTAGAAGCTGACGTTTTAACTAGATTTATTGATCTAGATGAAAAACGCCGCGAGCTTTTAGTCAAAACCGAAGAGCTTAAAAAATATCGTAATGACGTTTCCAATGAAATTGCCAACTTAAAACGTGAAAAACAAAATGCCGATGAGAAAATTGCTGAAATGCAAGAAGTCGGTGTGAAGATTAAAGACTTTGACGAAGAAGTAGCTGCTATCGATGCACAATTAACTGAAATTGCAACAACTTTACCTAACTTGCCTCATGCCGATGTACCGATTGGTGAAGATGAAGATGCCAATGTAGAAAATCGTCGTTGGGGAAAACGAACAACTTTTGAATTTGAACCAAAACCCCATTATGAAGTAGCGGAAGCTTTAGATATTTTAGATTTCGAACGGGGAGCAAAAGTTGCTGGTAGCCGTTTTGTTTATTACAAAGGTTTAGGCGCTCGCTTAGAACGCGCTGTTTATAACTTTATGTTGGATCAACATATTTATGAACACGGTTATACTGAAATGATTACGCCTTATTTGGTAAACAGCCAAGCAATGTTTGGGACTGGTCAATTTCCCAAATTTAAAGAAGATGTTTTCCAAGTAGAAGACCGCGATTTGACTTTGATTCCAACTGCTGAAGTGCCATTAACTAATTATTATGCTAACGAAATTTTAGAAGGCCGTGACTTACCGATTTACTTTACGGCAATGTCTCCTTCTTTCCGTTCTGAAGCTGGTAGTGCTGGTCGCGATACGCGTGGGTTAATTCGTTTACATCAATTCCACAAAGTTGAAATGGTAAAATTTGCCGACAAAGATACTTCTTATGATGAATTGGAAAAAATGGTCGAAAATGCTGAAGACATCTTACAAAAACTAGAATTACCATACCGCGTAATTACGTTATCAACTGGTGATATGGGCTTCAGTGCAGCGAAAACTTATGACTTAGAAGTTTGGGTACCTGCTCAAAATACTTATCGCGAAATCAGCTCTTGCTCTAACTGTGAAGATTTCCAAGCCCGTCGCGCAATGATTCGTTACCGCGATGCAGATGGTAAAGTCCAATATGCCCACACTCTAAACGGTTCTGGTTTAGCTGTTGGTCGGACAGTTACTGCCATTTTAGAAAATTACCAAAATGCGGATGGTTCTGTGACTGTTCCAGAAGCGTTGGTTCCTTACATGGGTAATGTGCGCGTAATTACCAAAGAAGCTTAATAACAGGAAAAAGATTGATTGAATCGATACTTGATTCAATCAATCTTTTTGTTTGGGATAATTCATTTGAGTTTGCCATACTGCATCTGAAATTGTTGATATCACCATCTCGGCATCGGTTACTTGATTGGTATACACCGTTAATATATAAGGATGTTCACCATAAAAAATGCCTACATCATGAACATACGTATCGTTGGTCCCGATTTTATGGGCTACTTGATTGACAGTATTCTCAGTTGCCAAACGTTCATTGAAAATAGTTTGTTGCATGTCCTTAATCAAATTTTGATAACCTTGATTATCAGCTGCATGCGCATTTAAAATCGCTAGAAGCTTCGCCATATCAGCAGAACTGATTGTATTTTCGCCATTGCTTAGACGCTTTAAATAAGTAACATACCAATCTTTTACGCCTGTCTCATAACCGCCAACTAAATCATAGAGCATATTTTTGGCAATATTATCAGATACTGTAATTACAAGTTCAGTTAATTCCTCGACTGTATAAGCAGGCTGAATGTCATTTTGAATCGTACCCGTACCTGATTCAAAGAAAGCCTCTTGATAGGGAATTTCTTGCTCCCAAGATAGATTTCCAGCAGCTATTTGATCGCTTATCAGCATTACTAATGGAACTTTTGTTGTGCTGGCAGCTACAAAAGTTTGTTCACCATTAATAGAAGTTTCTTGACCAGTTGCCAAATCCAAATATGTAACGGCAATTTCACCATCGATTTGCTGAGCTTGATTTTCTAGCGTAGTTTGCATTGTTTGATAAAACTGTTTTTCCTCGGTTGTTGGTGTTTTTTTTATAAAGTCGCTTGTATCATTTACGGTAACTTTGAGTGTTTTTGTATCACTGGCTTGACTGCTATCTGGCTGCAGTTGAATAAAATACCAAAAGATACTGGTAATAATCACTGCACTGGTGGTAAGCCACTTCATTATTTTTTTACTCTTCACTTAATCGACACCTTATTGTTATCATTTTTTTCGTCTGTCGCTTATTTTAGCAAACTATTCAGAAAAAAACAGGAATAAATCATAAAAATATGGCGAAAATTAGCCAATCTTGCGTTGAGTAAATTTCCAACTACCATCAATTTTTACTAAACGATGGTTAATTTGGCTAACGTCAGCAATCGTTTTGTTTTCTTTTTCGACAATTAACAAAATCGAAGTCGCTTCCGCGGTCTGATCTGTTAGCTGTGTAATCATGATTGAGTTCGTAAGGTGAAGATCATCGGACTCTTTTTCCCAAGTGCGAGCAATAAAATTAGCCAATTGTTCTTGACCTGTAGTACTACCTAAAACTCCGGTAATTTCACCATCTTCTGTAAACAAAGCAAGATATTCTTTAACTTTTCGCTGATTGGCATATTGATCAGCCAAAGTAATTAATTGATGGATTTCCATGTAATCTTGATTATTCATTTTTTTCACCTCGCAAGGATTGGTTGATTTGTTGAGTTAATTTTTGGTCGAAAACATTTTTTGGAATTTTAACATGAATTTCTTTTGGCGGTTTAGTGGCATAAGCTGTCTGAATTTGGTTCGCATATTGTGTCACTCTGAAATCCATCACCATTGAAGCTAAAGAATAAACTTCTGATTCATCTAAATCAGTGGTAATCGACAGCCAATCAATTACATTTCTTAAACCATTAACTAAAGCATCATCTAAACTTTCATCAGAAAAACCAAAAGTATACCAAGCATCTTCAGTTTCAACGACTGGTACTTTGATGCTACCTTTACGAATTGTTACCTTCAGATCTAAGCGTTCTGCTGCTGTTTCAATTCCAGTTTGATCCACCACACCCTCGCCTTCTCGGGCATTAATATTTCCAATCCACAAACGTCCACCTGGTTTAAAAACCGGCAAGAAAAGTGTTGCTCCCACAGCAAATTGCGGCAACACTAAATTTCCTCCGTAATTTCCTGCTAGAATCGCACTGGTTTCCTCTTCACCTGCTGGCTCTACGCCAATCACTCCTAAAAAAGGTCGTAAATCAAAACTCACCCCTTTAACAAAATGAGTATGCGTCCGGGCTTCATTGAACTTAAAATAATGCAAATAAGGTTCTTTAAAATCTTCAGGTAAAGCACCGACACCTAAAGGAAATGAGTTCCACCCCCAACTAATTGGTCGTAATTTAGTCAAATTTATTTCTAAAATATCGCCTGGCTGTACTTCTTTCACTACTACTGGGCCATTCATTGAATAAGGACCTTTAGGATATTTATGACGTAACGGCTCTCTTGAGGCAAAATCCAACCCATAAGTTGCTTCATTGCCCCAATGAGTCCATGTGTTAACGTAACTAACCGTTTCACCAGAATCAATTTCAACTGCTGGTGGTGCTTTAGGGTCTAAAAAACCTGAACGAACGGTATCTTGGTTAGAGACTATTTCTTTCATGATAATCACTCCTGACATTTTCGCCATTATACACCTTTTCGTAAAATTCCAATAAAAAAAGAGCTAAGCACAAGCTTAACTCTAAAAATATCATTGTTCTACTGAATAGTTTGGTGCTTCTTTTGTGATTTGAACATCGTGAGGATGTGATTCCCGTAAGCCATTGCCACTCATTTGAACAAATTGGGCATTGTCTCGTAAATCTTTCAAATTCGCCGCTCCAACATAACCCATACCAGCTTTTAATCCGCCAGTCATTTGGAAAATAATGTCTGAAACTTCACCTTTGTATGCTACACGACCCTCTATTCCTTCAGGAACCAATTTATTAGCTTCATTTACACCACTTTGGAAATAACGATCACTTGAGCCTTTTTCCATCGCACCTAATGAACCCATGCCACGATATGTTTTAAAGCGACGGCCTTGATAAATTTCAAATTCACCTGGTGATTCATCCGTTCCGGCTAACATTGAACCTAGCATTACAGCATGTCCGCCGGCAGCTAAAGCTTTTACAATATCACCAGAATATTTGATACCGCCATCGGCAATAATTGCTTTACCATATTGACGCGCCACTGAAGCGGCATCGTAAATAGCCGTTAATTGAGGAACCCCAACACCCGCAACTACTCGAGTTGTACAAATTGAACCAGGACCGATACCAACTTTTACCACGTCTACACCAGCATCATACAAAGCTTTTGCACCTTCAGCTGTCGCAATATTTCCAGCAATCAAAGTCGCTTCTGGGAAAGTTTTGCGGATTTCAGAAATCTTACGAATAACACCAGCACTATGACCGTGGGCAGTATCGATGACAATTGCATCAACACCTGCTTTAATCAATGCTTCAGAGCGTTCAAAAGTATCACTCGTCACACCAACAGCAGCTGCTACTAACAAGCGACCATGTTCATCTTTGGCAGCATTAGGAAATTCAATTACTTTTTCAATATCTTTAATTGTAATTAAACCACTCAAACGACCATCTTCATCAACAATCGGTAATTTTTCAATTTTATGTTGTTGTAATAAGACTTCAGCATCTTCTAGTTTCGTCCCAACCGGTGCCGTCACTAGATTGTCTTTAGTCATTACTTGGAAGATTTGTTGATTGTAATCTGTCACAAAACGCATGTCACGATTGGTAATGATTCCAACTAATTTGCGATTTTCCATTGTTTCAACAATTGGCACACCGCTGATACGATAACGACTCATTAAGTTTTCAGCGTCTTGTACTTTATGTTCTGGTGTTAAGAAGAACGGATCGATAATTACGCCGCTCTCTGAACGTTTTACTTTACGAACTTCGTCTGCTTGGTCTGCAATGCTCATGTTTTTATGAATCACGCCTAAACCACCTTGGCGCGCCATGGCAATTGCCATTTTACTATCCGTTACAGTATCCATACTAGCACTCATTAACGGTATATTTAATTGCAAGTTCTTTGCTAATTTGACACTCATGTCTACTTCATTTGGCAATACATGACTTTCCGCTGGAATCAATAGCACATCATCAAAGGTTAATCCTTTTTTTGCAAATTTCGTTTCCCAATTAGACATTGTTCGTTACCACTCCTTGATTGATTTTATTTTTATCAATCAAAGTAACAGATGAAAAGAAACTAGTCAATAAGTTCCAGTAAATTCCTCATCTAACCTTCATTATTTTTCATGAAATTGCTTAAATCATCATTAGAAAGGGAATAATTTTTCGGCAAAACTTCAAAATATACTTTTTCTGTTAACTGATCACGAATCAATAAAAGCTCTTCTTCTCCTTCAAAACCAGCCAAATGAACAGTTGTATAGCGATCATTAAAAGTGTTGATGCCACGATAAATTAAATGAAATAAAATTTTCGCCTGATGAATATCCCGTTGCTGCTCTTGAGCTTTTTCAACTGCAGTAGTCAAAGTAAAACCTTCATCTAAATAACTTTTAATCATTTCAACTTTTACCACAACCGGCAAACGATAACGACGATTGCCTTTATTTTCTGTATCTATCGATTCGATATAACCTTTTTCCTCCCAATAACGCAATTGGCGAGGAGAGACTTCTGTCATTTTACTTAATTCACTGATACCGACTACTAAATCATCGCTTTCCAATAATTGTCTGACCGTCGATTTTTTCATTCAGTGCACCTCATTTCATTTATAAATTATACTTTCTCTATCAAGCGTGTCAAGTAAGTTGACAAAAATCACAAGTAGCAGTAAATTAACAAACGGATATTAATATTTCAGAAAATTTTCACAAGAGAGGATGTGAAGATCGTGAGTAAATCTCAAACGGTCGATATTTATGGAAAACCTTACAATCGTTCCTTATTAGTAATGGTCTTATTAATTGGAACATTTTGTACGGTTTTGAATCAAACTTTACTAACAACAGCCTTCCCAACTTTAATGAAGGCTTTTAACATTTCAGCCTCAAGTGTCCAATGGTTGACGACTGGTTTCTTACTAGTCAATGGGATTATGATCCCCATCAGTGCTTTTTTAATTAATCGTTTCGAATCAAAGAAACTTTATTTAGGAGCCATGAGCATCTTTTTAGCAGGAACAATCATTTGTTTCTTCGCTCCTAGCTTTGTTATTTTGTTAACTGGACGTTTAGTACAAGCAGCTGGTGTTGGTATTTCAATGCCCTTATTACAAAACATTATGTTGTCGATTTTCCCACCTGAAAAACGTGGTTCCGCCATGGGAATGAGCGGGATCGTTATCGGACTTGCACCTGCCTTGGGACCAACTTTATCTGGTTTTATTATTGATAATTATCAATGGCGAGATCTTTTCGGAATGGTTATTCCGATTGTGGTGTTAGTTTTAATCTTGGCTTTCTTCTTAATGAAGAGCGTCATCCAATTAACACATCCTACAATTGATGTTTTATCTGCTTTACTATCAACGATTGGATTTGGTAGCTTACTTTACGGCTTCTCTTCTGTTGGAGATGATGGTTGGGGCAGTGCTAAAGTATTAGGCTTTTTATTTGTCGGTGTTGTGGTAATTATAGCTTTTGCATGGCGTCAATTGCATTCTGAACACCCATTCTTAGAACTACGGGTATTTAAATCCCCTACCTTTACAATCGCTGCTATCTTATCTGGGGTAGTTAATATGGCCATGGTAGGAGCCGAACTAGTACTTCCATTATATATTCAAAATATTCGCGGTGAATCAGCCTTTCATTCTGGCTTAATGTTATTACCAGGTGCTTTGGTAATGGCACCAATGATGCCAATTACTGGTGCTATTTTTGATAAATATGGTGCCAAACGCTTAGCCATTAGCGGCATGTTTATTTTAACGGCAGCAACTTTACCTTTTGCCTTTTTAACAGCTGAAACACCAATTGCCATGATTGTAATTTTATACGCCATCCGGATGTTTGGGATTTCAATGGTCATGATGCCCGTCACAACTTCTGGGATGAATGCTCTGCCAATGAACTTAATTTCTCATGGTACAGCAGTGAATAATACTTTCCGCCAAATTGCCAGCTCCATCGGGACAGCTATTTTAATTAGTATTTTAACAAATGTTACTAAAGGGAATTTACCTTCTAATGGTTTATTAAAAGCTTTACCATTGCAATACAAGCATCAAGCCCTTAACGCTACTTTGTCTGGCTATCATGCAGCCTTTTATACAGCCGTAGCATTTGGATTAGTTGGTTTTGCTATCACCTTCTTCTTAAAGAAAAAAGAAGTTCTTGTTAAAGGAGGCGTAGCAAAATGATTTTATTGATTACTGTATTAAGTGTTGTCGCCTTTGCCTTTACTAATATTTTTGCTAAAAAAACTTGGCAAACATTTCTATCGGTCATTTTTGCAGGAGTTTTTATTTTAAGTCTTGGTTTAATTGTCGCAAATGATCAATATCATTACGGTATGAAAAAAGAAACTGTGACAACCACAAAAACATTGAAATCTAGTAGTCCCAATTCACCAGTCAACATGCTTTTATATCAGCCTTTAGGTAATGGTACAGAAAAAATTTATTTGTATAAAACCAATGAATCACAAAAAAAATTAAGTCAAACTGGTACGGATAAAGTCACCAACAAAGTGAACGAACACGCTGCTAACAATCAAATTGTTACGAAAAAAATACGTTGGGTTTATCAAAATGATACAATAAAAACACTCTTTGGTTTAACTAGTAAAAATAAAGAAAAGATCAAAGAAATAAATACATTTGATGTTTCTGATAACTGGCTCGTTTTAAGTACTACCCAAGCAAAAAAGCTAGCTAAACAAGTGGAAGAAAATCAAGCAAACATGCAAACAGAAGCACAAGCTTTTGTAACAGACAGGATAAAAACCGCCTTGATGGCAAATCCTAGCTTAACTGCTGATCAACAAAAACAAATTCAAGCAGAAGCAACTGCTGAATATCAACAACAAGCAATTGCAAAATTAGTCACTGAAATCAAATAAAAAAGACTTGAGAAACCTAATTTATAGGTATCTCAAGTCTTTCTTTTTATTCTTGAACGACGTGGACTTTAATCACACCACTCACCTGAGTGTGTAATTTTACCGGTACATTCGTATAGCCTAATGCACGAATTGGATTTTCCAATTCAATTTTTCGTTTGTCCAATTTTAAATCATATTGTTTTTTCAAGCCATCTGCAATTTGTTTTGATGGAATCGAACCGAACAGTCGGCCATCTTCCCCTGCTTTAGCCGTTAATTCTACAACTGTATCTTCTTGGGCTAAAAAGTCAGCTTGCTTTTGAGCAGCTGCTAGGTTCTCGGCATCTTTTTTATCTTGTGCTTTCTTCTGAGCACTTAATTCCGCAATTGCACCTTTATTAGCTTCTTTAGCTAAATTATTTTTCAGTAAGTAATTTTGCGCGTAGCCAGTCGGTACTTCTTTAACTTCGCCCTTTTTACCTTTGCCTTTTACATCTGCTAGAAAAATTACTTTCATTCTAATCTTCCTCTCCTTCTGACAATTGCTTGTGAATCGCATCTAATAATTGTTCTTTTGCGCCTTCAATGGTGGTATCAGCTAATTGAGCTGCTGCGTTGGTAAAATGACCTCCTCCGCCTAATGCTTCCATCACCAATTGTACATTGATATTGCCTGCACTTCGAGCTGAAATAGCTGTGACACCATCTTCACGTTTGACGATCACAAAAGCAGCATTGATGTCCACCATAGCCATTAAAGTATCCGCCGTCTTAGCAGCTGTAACACTGTCATATTGTTTCGTGTCACTTCCAGTTGCGATGACGATATCTTTGCTGACATATTCACTCTCACCAATCAGCTTACTAATTTCAAGATACGATTGAATGTCAGTACTTAATAAATATTGTACTAAAGAAGCATCTGCCCCACAAGTTTTCAAATAACTTGCTACATCAAAAGTTCTTGATGTCGTGCGAACAGCAAAATTCTTCGTATCCACCGTAATACCCGCTAATAATAAAGTTGCTTCCAGTTTAGACATCCGTTGATGATCATTACTTTCAAATTGAATTAATTCAGTCACCAACTCTGATGCTGAGGAAGCTGAAGACTCAATATAAGTCAACAAAGAGTTCTCTGGAAACTCTTCACCGCGACGATGATGATCAATAATCACGATATTATCAAACTGTTCATATAATTCTTGAGAAATCGATAGTGATGGCCTATGGTAATCAACCATAACTAATAAATCTCCTGTTTTACGTTGGCGTTTTGCTGCTTCTGGAGAAATTAATAAGCCTTCTAATTCCCCACTTTTGTGAATCTCAGCCAGACAACGCTCCACATCAGGAATTGTTTCTTTTTCATTAATCACAACTTGGACTTTCTTATCATGGAAACGTGCTAAGCAAGCGACACCAAAAGCCGAACCAATCGCATCCATGTCAGGAAAACGATGTCCCATCACAAAAACATTCCCAGTTTGTTTAAACACATTTTTTAAAGCCGTCGACATTGCCCGCGATCTGACTCTAGTTCTTTTTGTTGCACTTGCAGAGTTACCACCATAAAATATCGGTCTAGACCCATCGCTCGTGTCTTGTACAACAACCTGATCACCGCCTCGTACTAGAGCAATATCTAAATTATTTTGTGCCGTATCACCAATGACCTCTAAAGATGATTTACCATAACTAATACCCATACTAACGGTTAATACCATATCTTCTTTTTCAGCCGAAATGCGAATATGTTCTAACAGATCAAAATTGTCTTCAATCATTTTCTCTAAATCTTCGTAACGTGCTAAAAAGAAAAAACGTTCAGCATTGATTCGTTTGTAATAAATTTGATAAGAATCCATCCAGTCAGATATAATAGTTGTAATGAACGAGTTGACGTAAGATATTTCTTTGTCATCTCGTTTATCTGTCACATCATCATAATTATCCACAGATAATATACCGACAACTGATTGCAAATTCTTCTCTTGTTTTTCCAAATCAACTTCTTTGGTAATATCAATCAAGTAAACAATTCGCTTATCTAAATCTAAGTTGAAACGAAATATGGTATCATCCAGTCGGTAATTATATTTCTCTTTTTCATTTCGCTGAATTAATTCATTGACCATATCTTGTTGATCAGCTTGATTTAATTCTGAAATCTTATCTGTGATATAGGGATTGGTCCAAGTAAACATTTGTTTTTCATTCCAAACAATAATCCCCACAGGCATTTCTTTTGAAACATAGGTAAGAGCATCCTCAGCAACTTGACTCGCTTGAGTAATTTTTTGTTGATTAGTAATCATGACATTATTACGCTCAACAAACAAAAAACCTAATAGCATTATGTCAATTAAAACAACAATTATTATGGTAATAAGATTAATTGGTAAAAAAGCAATTGCCAAAAATTGCATTACCAATAGAACTAAGAAGATTAAAAAAGGCCAGTTTAAGTTGGCAGTTTTTCTCATATAAAACCTCCTAACAAGCCTTATTTTACCACATTCTATGCTTTGAGGCGAGACTCTATGTTTCACGTGAAACTTACAATTATTTTCAAAAAAAAGAATCGATTAGCAACGAGCCAATCGATTCCTGTCTGCATATTATTCGTCAACGCCAACCATTACTGATGTTGCTTTGACAATTGCATAAGCTTCTTTTCCAACTTCTAATCCTAAAGATTTAATTGAATCCATAGTAATTGATGAAACAATCTCTTGTCCATCTGCAATTTCGATTGTTACGATACCATTTACGGCACCTTCTTTAATATTAGTGATTTTACCTTTAATTTGATTGCGAGCACTAAATTTCATTATTTTTCCTCTTTTCTATTTTCTGATTTCTTATAAATTATATCATAAATAATAAAAAGATATAAGAAAAAAGATTAGCTTTTCAGCTAATCTTCATTATTTTTAATTTATTCTTCTGAAACAAATGGTAAAAGACCCATAATACGAGCGCGTTTAACTGCGATAGTAATTTTACGTTGGTTTTTAGCGCTTGTGCCTGTTACACGACGAGGTAAAATTTTACCACGTTCTGAAATGAATCGTTTTAATAATTCAGTATCTTTATAATCAATATATTCAATATGGTTCGCTGCAATATAGTCTACTTTACGACGTTTGCGACCTCTTCTTTGTTGTGCCATCCTGTTTCCCTCCTATCAATTGTTAGAATGGTAAATCATCATCTGAAATATCAATCGCGGAACCACTAAATGGATCACTGTCACGATCGAAATTCGGCATGCTGTTATTTGCTGACTGTTGTGGTGCTTGTCCTTGATCAAAATTGTTGTTGAAATTATTGCCACCAGCATTCGCAGTATTACCAATATTATTGTTAGGATTTGGTTGGCGTTGCTCATTCGCTCCGCGCGGTTCTAACATTTGGAAATTGTCTGCAACCACTTCGGTTACATAAACTTTTTGTCCTTGTTGATTTTCATAATTTCTCGTTTGAATTCGACCAGTCACACCAATAAGTGAACCTTTACGAGCAAAGTTCGCAAAATTTTCAGCTGCTTTACGCCAAATTACACAATTGATAAAGTCTGCTTCACGATTACCACTTTGGTTCGTAAAATTACGATTAACCGCTACGGTAAAAGTTGCTACAGCTTGACCACTAGATGTATAGCGTAAATCGGGATCCTTAGTTAAACGACCTACTAAAACAACATTATTAATCAAGTAAAGCCAGCTCCTCTCTCTTTAACTGTTTCACGTGAAACAATTACTCTTCAATTTTAACGATCATGTGACGGATAATGTCGTCATTGATTTTTGCAAGACGATCAAATTCGTTTAATGCATCAACTGAAGTTGGAGCAGTTGCATTGATGATGTGGTAGATACCTTCATTGAAGCCGTTAATTTCGTACGCTAAACGGCGTTTTTCCCAATCTTTAGAATCGATAACTTCGGCACCGTTATCTTTTAAGATCGTATCAAAACGTTCTACTAAAGCAGTTTTTGCTTCTTCATCAATGTTTGGACGAATGATGTATGTGATTTCATACTTCGTGTTCATTGATTTTCACCTCCCTATGGACTTTGGACCCTTAAGCTTTCTTAAGAGTAAGGAGAGTTATCTAAAAATATAGATACTCACAATCATTCATTATACACTTTGCTCTTGCAAAAATCAAGTTTCATAAATAAGATACGAAAAACAATCAAATTATTTTTATTTAATCACGTAAAAATAAACATTTCTAAAAATAAGCAATCAGCCGTTTACCAATCTGATTAACCATTATATAAAATAAAACCAGTAATATATAACGTTTCATTAGTCTTTGTCATTCTGTTTCTGTAAAATACTCCTTAAATTCTTCTGTAGCATTTGTTTTAAATAAATCTCTCTACTCACTTTTTTCCTGGTAATAATTATTTCTCAGTGGCTAATTTACAGCGGATTTGCCACACTATAATTAATTTTAGACCATAAATAAGCTCATGCTAGTAATAAAAGTTTTGTCTGAAAAGTACAAAAAAACAGCTGGAAAAATTTAATTCCCAGCTGAAAAAATTATTTTTTTATTCTTGTGAATCCGAATTTTCTTCAATTGTTTCAATCACTTCAGTTGAATCGGTTTCTTCAATCAATTCTTCTTTTTCCACAATTGCCATGGTGACTACTTTTGCATCGTCTTCCATCTTCATTAAGCGTACACCTAAAGTTGCCCGCCCAGTTTGAGAGACAGCTGCTATATCAAAGCGTATAATCACACCTTTATTGGTAATTAATAAAATATCCTCATCACCACTGACACTAGTTAAACCAGCTAATGGTCCGTTTTTAGCAGTAATATTAGCCGTTTTAATTCCTTTACCACCACGACCTTTGATTGGATACTCAGAAGCTTTAGTACGTTTACCATATCCATTTTCAGTAATGACTAAAACTTCTTGATCTTCTTTCAAGACTGCCGCGCCGATTACGTAATCGTCATCTCTTAGACGAACACCACGAACACCACTAGCAGTTCGGCCCATATCTCGAACATTGACTTCTTTAAAGGTCACTGAGTAACCAGCATGGGTACCTAAAATAATTGTTTCTTCCCCATTGGTTTGTAAAACATTAACTAATTCGTCTTCCTCTTTCAAGCCAATCGCAATTAAACCATTACTGCGAATGTTAGAAAAAGCATTAACCGTTGTCCGTTTTACTGTCCCTTTCTTAGTAACAAAGAATAAGAAATGATCTTTATCCGATTGTCCAGAAACTGCAATGACTGCTTGAATGGTCTCATTAGAATTAACTTCTAATAAATTAATGATTGGAATCCCTTTAGCAGTTCGACCGTATTCAGGGATTTCGTACCCTTTGGCGCGGTAGACTCTACCAGTATTAGTGAAGAATAACAGCGTATCATGAGTTGAACATGAGACAAGATTTTTAACAAAGTCATCATCATGAATGCCCATTCCTTGAACACCTCGGCCGCCACGACGTTGGGCTCTGAACTCGCTTGACGCTACTCGTTTAATATAACCATTATTGGTTAATGTAATCACGACATCTTCTTCTTCAATTAAATCTTCATCTTCTAAACTTAATACTTCTCCGACTAATAACTCAGTTCGGCGATCATCACCATATTTTTGAGAAACTTCTCCTAATTCAGTTTTGATGATTTCAATCACTCGCTCAGGACGGGCTAAAATGTCTTCTAAGTCGCTGATTGTTTTCAGCAGCTCTTGGTATTCATTTTCTATTTTCTCACGTTCTAAGCCTGTTAAACGGCGTAAACGCATATCTAGGATTGCTTGTGCTTGTCGATCAGACAATTCGAAGCGTTCTATTAAGGTACTTTTTGCTACATCATCTGATTCAGAACCACGAATAATCGCAATAATTTCATCAATGTGATCTAGCGCAATTCTTAATCCTTCTAAGATATGTGCTCTTGCTTCAGCCTTGCGTTTATCAAAATTAGTCCGACGAATAATAACTACTTTTTGATGTTCAATATAGTTCACCAAAATTTGTTTTAAGTTTAAAATTTTTGGTACGCCATTTTCAATCGCCAACATGTTAAAGCTAAATGATGTTTGTAATGATGTTAATTTATACAAATTATTCAAAATAACTGATGCACTCATATCACGGCGGACATCTATCACGATCCGCATACCTTCACGAGAAGATTCATCTCGTAAATCAGTAATTCCTTCAATCCGTTTGTCACGATGCAATTCAGAAATTCGTTCGATTAATTTCGCTTTATTGACCATATATGGTAATTCAGTGACTAAAATTCTTTCTTTACCATTTTTTTGTTCAACAATTTCAACTTTTGCTCGAACTGTAATCGAACCGCGACCTGTCTCATAAGCCCGGCGAATGCCGGATTTTCCCATCACCAAACCACCTGTTGGAAAGTCTGGTCCAGGAACGCATTCCATTAATTCAGCTGTTGTTGCATCCGGATTCTCCATCAATAAACCCACTGCTTGACTGACTTCTCGCAAATTGTGGGGTGGAATATTAGTCGCCATCCCTACGGCAATCCCAGTTGCTCCATTGACTAAAAGATTCGGAAAACGAGCTGGTAAAACATCTGGTTCTTGTTCGCTATCGTCGTAGTTACCGTGGAAATCAACTGTATCTTTATTGATGTCTCGTAGCATTTCCATCGCAATTTTACTTAAACGGGCTTCCGTATACCGCATCGCTGCTGCACCATCACCATCGACTGAACCGAAGTTTCCATGGCCATCTACCAACATATTACGGAAACTAAAAGGTTGCGCCATCCGTACCATTGAATCATAAATTGCTGAGTCACCATGGGGATGATATTTCCCCATTACATCGCCGACAATCCGAGCTGATTTTTTATGAGGCTTATCAGGTGTCACTCCTAGTTCATTCATACCGTATAAAATACGACGGTGAACTGGTTTTAATCCATCCCGCACATCTGGTAAAGCACGGGCAACAATCACACTCATGGCATAATCAATGAAGGATTCTCGCATTTCACTGGTTAGATTGACGTCTTGAATATTCTCTCTTCTATCTTCCAAAATTGATCCTCCTCATTAAATATCTAAGTTCTTCACATAGTGGGCATTTTCTTCAATAAAGGCCCGGCGTGGTTCTACCCGATCGCCCATCAACATTTCAAAAACTTGATCGGCTTCAATCGCATCTTCTACACTCACTCGTAACATCAAGCGATTTTCTGGATCCATCGTAGTTTCCCATAGTTGATGATCATCCATTTCTCCCAAACCTTTATAACGTTGGACGTTTGGTTTTGGTGAAGCTGGTAGAGCATCGATTTTTTCTTGTAATTCAGTTTCAGCATTTTTGCTTGGTTGAATATACGTAATATTTTTTCCTTGTTTAATTCCGTATAAAGGTGGTTGTGCAATATAGACATAACCTGCTTCAACAATTGGGCGCATGTAACGATAAAATAACGTTAATAACAAGGTCCGAATATGGGCACCATCGACATCAGCATCGGTCATAATAACTAATTTATGATAACGAGCTTTAGCTACATCAAAATCGGCACCAAAACCGGTACCCATTGCAGTAAATAAAGAACGAATCTCTTCGTTGGCTAAAATTTTATCCATGGAGGCTTTTTCAACATTTAGGATTTTTCCGCGAATTGGCAAAATTGCTTGGAATTCTCGGTCACGACCTTGTTTAGCTGATCCACCGGCTGAATCTCCTTCGACGATAAATAATTCACATTTTTCTGGGTCATTTGATGAACAATCAGCCAGTTTCCCAGGTAAGTTAGAAATTTCTAAGGCACCTTTACGGCGAGTCACTTCACGGGCTCTTTTGGCAGCTAAACGCGCTCTAGCCGCTAACATACCTTTTTCAACGATTTGACGACCGATAGAAGGATTTTCCATCAAGAATTTCGTGAAATTTTCCGAGAACAAACGATCGGTTACGGTTCGAACTTCAGAATTACCTAATTTAGTCTTGGTTTGTCCTTCAAATTGTGGTTCTGGATGCTTGATAGAAATAACCGCAGTTAACCCTTCTCTAACATCTTCACCAGAAAGATTTTCATCATTGTCTTTCATAATTTTTTGTTTGCGGGCATAGTCATTGATGACCCGAGTCAAGGCTGTTTTGAAACCAAACTCATGAGTCCCACCTTCATAAGTATGAATGTTATTAGCAAAACTTAAAATATTTGTATGGAAACCGTCGGTATATTGCATAGCTACTTCTACAATAATATCTTGCTGTTCACCTTCAACAAAAACTGGTTCTGGGAAAATAACTGATTTACTAGCATTTAAGTGCTCAACATAGCTCTTAATTCCGCCTTCATAATGGTATTCTTTCAAGACAGGTGTTTCTTCACGCTTATCTTCAATCGAAATTTTTAAACCACGATTTAAAAAGGCTAGTTCTCTTACCCGTGTTGCTAATTTATCAAAATTAAAAACAATACTTTCAGTAAAAATTTCAGTATCGGGAATAAAATGAACTTGAGTCCCATGTTTTTCCGTTTCACCGATAACTTTTAAATCGTCAACTACTGCACCACGACGATATTCTTGGAAATAAATTTTGCCGTTTTTGAAAACACGGACATCTAAGCTACTAGATAAAGCATTAACTACTGACGCTCCGACACCATGCAAACCACCAGAAACTTTATATCCGCCACCGCCGAATTTACCGCCAGCATGTAAAATAGTGTAAACTGTCTCAACCGCTGGTCGACCAGTTTTGGCTTGGATATCAACCGGAATTCCTCGGCCATCATCACTGACAGTGATACTATTATCTGCTTCAATCACCACATGAATATGTGTGGCAAAACCTGCTAAAGCTTCATCAATCGAATTGTCGACAATCTCCCACACAAGGTGATGTAAACCTTCCGTTGAAGTAGAACCAATATACATACCTGGACGCTTACGAACGGCCTCTAAGCCTTCTAAAACCTGAATCTGGCTGGCGTCGTATTCAAGCGCTCGTTCTTGTAAACTTTTTTCTTCTTCTGCCATTTAATTCTCTTTCCTTTCAATCTGACCATTAGATACTTGAAAAATGTCTGGATGAACCGTTAATTTGCCTTTAACGTGGTTTAAAGTTGTCGTTGTTAAAAACGTCTGAACTTTATTCTCAATCGTCTCTAGTAAGTGAATTTGACGGCTGTCGTCTAGTTCACTCATCACATCATCAAGTAATAACAAAGGGTATTCACCCGTTTCTTGTTTCATTAGATCAATTTCTGCAAGCTTAACGCTTAATGCGGTCGTTCGTTGTTGCCCTTGAGAACCATAAACTTGGACATCTAAATCATTCACAAAAAAATGCAAATCATCACGATGTGGTCCAATAAAAGTGTTCCCTTTAAATAATTCACGGCTGCGATTTTTCTTTAACTCTGCTAAAAAAACTTCCGCAATAATTGTTGGATCTTCCGAGTCAATCGGAAAGCTCGCTTGATAAGCCAGCCGTAGCTGTTCTTTTTTATTGGTAATTTTTTGATGCAATTCATTTGACCAGTATTCCAACTGTTTAATGAATTTCAAACGCTGTGCCAAAACTTTACTGCCAAAATCGACTAGTTGTTCACTTAAAACGTCTAAATAAATCTCATCATTGGCTTTCTTTTCTGACAATTGCTTTAAATATAGATTTCTCTGTTTTAAAGTTTGTTGATACTGCGCCAAATCATACAAATAGATCGGATTGATTTGCCCTAATTCCATATCAATAAAACGACGTCTGACTTGCGGCGAACCCTTGACTAAAGACAAGTCTTCTGGCGCAAATAAAATTACGTTTAACTGACCGATATAACTACTGAGTTTTTTTTGCTCGATATGATTAACTTTTGACTTACGGCCTTTTTTTGTTAGCTGTAACTCCAATTCAACTTCTGAGCTTCCTCGTGATATTCGGCCAACAATTTTAGCAAAATCATCCTGCCAACCAATCAATTCTTGCTCACTATTGGTACGATGGCTTCGTGTTAAAGCCAAAACATAGATACTTTCCAATAAATTGGTTTTTCCTTGGGCATTTTCACCTAGGAAAATATTTAATCGGTTAGGAAATTCCATACTCAACGAAGCGTAATTTCGATAATTTGTCAGTTCTAGCTTATTCAGCTGCATCTTTTTTATCTCTGGTCATAAAAAAAGTACCTACTGTAGGAATCTCAATCATCATTCCCGAGTAGAGCTTTCGACCGCGGCGATTTTCTGGTTCACCATCTACAAAGACTGTTTCTTCTGCTAAAAACCATTTCGCTTGTCCACCACTAGAGATTAGATTAATCTCCTTTAACAGCTGGCCAAGTGTCATGTACTCTGTTTCTAGAAAAATTTTTTGTTTCACATTCATCCCTCATTTTCATTTCAGAAACACCTCTATATTATACCCTTTTTCTAAGGATAAAACAAATTTAGCTAGCTTATTTTTCGATTTAAGCAATTTTGATCGTTTTAAGGTTTTTTCCTTAGAAAAGAGTAAAAGGTCTTAAAATTAAATTTAAGACCTTTTACTCTCGTTTTTCTTATTTTAGAATATTTTCAAGAAATTTGTGGAACAAATGAATAACATTTGTTTCTAACTAAGTTATTTCTTAGCTTAGTTTGTTCGAACTGGAGTAATTAATTGAATAAATGACGCTTCTCCTTCAGTTGGCTCTAAAGTAAATGGACGAATCGGCGAAATGAAACGAATTTTAATACTCATATCACCAAAAGCTCTTAAAGCGGCTTTCATATAATCTGGATTAAATGAAATTTCTAATGGATCACCAGTGACTTCTTCATAAACCAATTCTTCCTCAACTTTTCCGATTTCTGGTGAGTTCCCAAATAGAACCACTGAATCTGCATTGATGGCTAGACGAACAATATTATTGCGGCCTTCATGAGAAAGTAGCGATGCCCGTTCAATTGCTGCTAATAAAGCTGGTCCAGAAAAATTAATTTCAGTGTTAAAACTGTTAGGAATTAAACGATTGGTATCAGGATAATTTCCTTCTAACAAACGAGAATAGAAATACATAGTTGGCGTTTTAAATAAAACTTGGTTATCCATAATTGAAACTTCGATTTCAGCTTCTTCATCAGGTAGTGAACGAGAAAGCTCCACTAATGCCTTACCAGGAATCACGATATTAAAATCAGCTGTCGCATTTTCAATAGGTACGATTCTTTGACTTAAGCGATGAGAGTCAGTAGCAACCGCTAATAATTGACCATTATCTAAAGTAAAGTGAACCCCAGTTAAAATTGGTCGACTTTCATGAGCAGAAACAGCAAAAACGGTTTCGCTGATTAACTTTGTCAACATGTGGACAGGTAATTTTAATTGATTTTGTTCTTCCACAACAGGTAGGTGTGGATAATTATCGGCGTCTAAACCATTAACGGTAAACTCAGCTGCACCTGAAGTAATTGCTACTTGGTAGTTATCTAAAACTTCTAAAGTAAATGTATCTTCTGGTAAACGACGAATAATTTCACTGAAAAAACGTGCCTGTAAAACAATTTCTCCAGGTGATTCAACCATCATTTGAGCTTTCTCATCATCAACAGCTAAGAAAGTTTCGATTGAAATATCAGCATTACTCCCAGTCAGATTTAAACTTTCACTGGTTAAAACAATTTTTACCCCAGTTAAAATCGGAATGGTTGTTTTAGAAGAGATAGCTCTTTGGACTGTTTGTAGCTCTTGAATGAAGCGAGAACGATTGATTGTAAATTTCATTTGGTTGCGACTCCTTATATATTTATTTATTAGTAAAATTAATAGTAATAGTAGTAGGTCCTGTGTATCATGTGGACAACTTAAAAAATGCTATATTCTACAGGGTTTTTAACATGTGGAAAAGCTGTGCATAAAAATTTAATTTTTCCACACTTATTCACAGCTAATTTAAGAGTAGATTTTTCAGTTCAGCAATTTCTTGTTGGAATTGATTGTCTTTTTTTACTAACTGAGCAATTTTCTCATGGGCGTGAATCACAGTTGTGTGATCTTTCCCACCAAATTCAGCACCAATTTTTGGCAACGAGCTGTCCGTCATTTCTCTCGATAGATACATAGCAATTTGGCGTGGCACAACGATAGTTTTGACACGTTTTTTCCCTTTTAAATCTTTGACATGGACGTGGTAATATTTTGCCACTTCATCTTGGATTTTACTAATGGACAATTGTGTATTTCCAGTTCCTTTTAAACTTTTCAGGGCATCTGCCGCCACACTTGTTGTAATTTCAGTCTTGTTCATCGCTGAAAAAGCTTGAACACGAACCAAAGCACCTTCTAGTTCACGAATATTGGAATCAATTTGACCGGCAATATAACTTAAAGTATCGTCAGGAATTTCTAAATTCTCTGCTTGGGCCTTTTTCCGTAAAATGGCTGTTCGAGTCTCTAAATCTGGTGGTGTAATATCCACTGATAAGCCCCAAGCAAAACGGGAAACTAACCGATCTTGCAGCTTTGGAATTTCATTAGGTAAACGATCACTCGTTAAAACAATTTGTTTACTATCATTATAAAGATTTTCAAAGGTATGGAAAAATTCTTCTTGTGTTCCTTCCTTATCAGCAAAAAATTGAATATCATCGACTAACAATAGATCAACGTTACGATACTCTTGCCGAAATTCCTCAGATGTTTTGTTTTGAATAGATTTAATGAAATCATTGGTAAAAGTTTCACTGGAGACATAGCGAACTTTTGCCTCTGGATTGATTTCAAGCATTTGATGACCGATGGCGTGCATCAAATGGGTTTTTCCTAAACCAACACCACCATAGAAAAATAGCGGATTGTAAACAGATCCTGGTGATTCAGCAACAACTAGGGCAGCAGCATGAGCCATTTGATTGCCTTTTCCGATAACAAACGTATCAAACGTGTATTTAGGATTCAGCATGCTTTTTTTCACAGTACTTTTGGCAGCCGGTATTTCTGGTTCTACTTTTTTAGCAATACTTACCTGTGGTGCTTGATCTGGTGTAATAAAAATAGGCATAATTTCTTCACCGGTTATCTTATAACCGATTTCAACGATTTTTGCTGCTAGATTTTTCTCCCAATAGGTTTTATGAAGATCGCTAGTTACTTCAATCGTTAATTGTTGATTATCTAAAGACAATGGATTTGCGGTTTCTATCCATGCGTCATAGCTAGCAGGATTCAAGTCCTCTTTGTAGCTAGCTTTTAATTCCTTCCACAGATCTTGTACTGAGGTCAA